>CAZZEX010000067.1:0-26801 GCA_964653285.1 uncultured Anaerolineales bacterium | reverse complement strand
CTGGAGTTGGATGGCCTGGTCGTAGTCAGCGATGGCGCGGTCGTAGTCGCCTTTGCCGGCGTAGGCATTCCCGCGGTTATAGTAGGCCGCGGCAAAGTCGGGCTGGAGTTGGATGGCCTGGTCGTAGTCGGCGATGGCGCGGTCGTAGTCGCCTTTGTCGGCGTAGGCGTTCCCGCGGTTGTTGTAGGCTTTGGCGTCGTCGGGCTGGAGCTGGATGGCCTGGTCGTAGTCGGCGATGGCGCGGTCGTAGTCACCTTTGTGGGCGTAGGCGAGCCCGCGGTTGCCGTAGGCTTTGGCGTCGTCGGGCTGGAGTTGGATGGCCTGGTCGAAGTCGGCGATGGCGCGGTCGTAGTCGCCTTTGTAGTAATAGGCGAGCCCGTGGCCTACATAGGCATCGATGTAGTCGGGCTGGAGTTGGATGGCCTGGTCGTAGTCGGCGATGGCGCGGTCGTAGTCGCCTTTGCCGGTGTAGGCGATCCCGCGGTTGTTGTAGGCCCCGGCGAAGTCGCGGAGTTGGATGGTCTGGTCGTAGTCGGCGATGGCCCGGTCGTAGTCGCCTTTGTTGTAGTAGGCAAGCCCGCGGTAGAAGTAGGTTGTGCTCCAATCCAGTGCGGGTATGCGCTCTGCGGCTTGGCTCAACGCATCGCTGAAGCAGGCGATGGCTCCGTCCCAGTCTTCCGCCGCGTAGCGGGCCATGCCCACGGAGAAGAGGCTCAGATAAGCCATCTCATCCGAGAGATGGGTTTGCAGGTCGCAACTCTCCAGTTCGGCCACGGCCATCGTCTGCACCTGGCCCTTCGCCTCCGGCCTCAGTTCGGGCATGTATTCCGGCGGGCGCAGCATCTCGAAGTGCACGCTCAGCGGCACGGCTTCCGCCGTCACCCCGTACCAACCCCAGATGACAATGGCCGCTTTGCGCTTCTCTCCCTCAGCACGGGCAGCGGCGCTCCCTTCCGCTTCGGTGATGGCCCGTCCCAGGCCCTCAACTTGCACGTCGTCGTACTCCTCCAGCGCAGCGCACAGGCGGGCCAACACGGTCTCGGTCACGCGGTACTTTTGTGGTTCCGGCCCGCCAAAGTCGGCGACGAGGATGATGACCTTGTCGGGAGGCTGGGCCAGTTGGTACAGGTGGTACCCCACCCCGCCCGCTGTCAGCAGGGGGACGACGACTATACCGGCCAGCGCCCAGCGACGCCAGCGAGGATACTGCCAGGTCCCTTTGCCGCCTTTTACCAGCGGTGGAGTGCGCTTGAAGGCCAGGTAGGCGCAGCCCAGGGTTCCGCCGCCCGCGCCTATCGCCAGCAGCGCAACGGTCACCAGGCCCGTATCGCCCTGCCACAGTTTGATAAATCCCACCATCGCAGTGACGAAGGCGACGAACCCCGTGATCCAGCCGGGGAGCCTTGGGATAAAGTCAGGCCAGTTGCGCTTGTCGCGAGTCATCTGCGATACTTCCTCGTATAATACGTGTGGTGTGGGGGCACCAGCCTGCCATCCACTTGATAACTCAAGGAATCGCTCTCCCTGGCGGCACTTGGCACGAAAATGAGATGGGTGTGTTTCATTTCAGTTGAGAGAGGCAGGTGCGACGCACTTTTGAGCATAGAATGGCCTAAAATCGCAGGAAAAACACCTCTCTTGACATTCGATCAAGTGCGTCGCACCTTAGCGCTAACTCATTTGAAACACACACAAATGAGATGGGCGACTGTGGCCCGTCTCCATTATACTCGACAGCGTCACTTGCACAAACGAACGCCGCCAGCCGCCCCACTTCCCCCACCACGAAAGGTGCCGGTAGGCGAAAAACGCGGGGCGGCATCCTGAGCCCTTCGGCCTCGCTCAGGATAAACTCCGTCGAAGAGCCTGTCCTGAGCAGGGTCGAAGGGCCGCGGGCTTGCCTTGCAGTGAACGGTGGTCGTTACGCTGCATCCTGAGCCTGTCGAAGGACCACGGCGGACAGTCCTCCCGCCTGGGTCTGGGTTGGCGACATCGTCCTTCTACTTTCGTCTTCCAGTTCGACAGCGGGAGAGCACTCCTTGCTTTGCATTCTATGGCGTCTCTGCACCGCCGCTGCTCAGCGCCTTCGCTCCACCACATATTCGGCCAGGGAGCACAGCGTTTGGCGCGAACCGTTGTCGGGCCACATCGCTAATCGTTTTCTTCGGATGAGTGGATGAAGCAGGAAGGGTCCTCAGCCAGATAGTCGCCGGTGGTGGCCCAGGCCCGCCCGCGGCAGCCGCCGCATAGCCGCCTGTATTGGCACTCGCCGCAGCGTCCTTTCAACCGTTTCTCCCGCTCCCGCAGGTGCTTGAAGACGGGGGAGGAGGCCCATAAGGTCGGGAAGGGCGTCCGGCGCACGTTGCCGCAGCTCACCTCGATGAAGGGGCAGGGCCAGACCTCGCCGTTGGGCTTGATGTAGACGAAGCCGCGTCCTGCTGAACAGCCGTGAAAGACCGTTTCCGCCAGACGCAGGAGCGGGCCGCTGTGGATGCCAGCCCGCCGCAGGAGGAAGGGCCAGTACTGGGGCGCTGCCACCGGCTCCATGATGGCCCGGGTTACGCTTTGCGCCTGGGCCATGAAGCGGATCAGCCGCTCGTTGGCGCTCAGGTCCAGAGCGGCTTCCCTGATGCCCCGGCCTCGCCCCACCGGCACCAGTTGGTACACCAAGAGGATACCCGCTCCCAGTTCGTCAACGAGGGCCACCAGTGGCCCCATCTGGTCAATGTTGTATTCCATGACCGTGACGTTGATGTGCAGCAGGACGCCAGCCCGTCGCAGGGCGCGCATCCCCCGCAGGGCGGCCTCGAAGGCGCCGGGCTGGCCGCGCACGAGGTCGTGGGTTGTGGCATCGAAGCCGTCCAGACTCACGGCGGCGATCACCACGCCGTAGCGATGCAGGCGGCGGGCCACTGCACCGTCGATGAGGGTGGCATTGGTGGCCAGAGTGTTGGTGAAACCCAGAGCCTGGGAATAGGCCAACAACTCGAAGAGGTCGTGGCGCACCAGCGGTTCGCCGCCGGTGAAAGCCATCATGCGAAACTCGCTCACCCCGGCCAGTTGATCCAGGAGACGCTTGGCCTCGCCGGTCGTCAACTCATCGGCCGCCGGCTTTCCGCCCGAGGTGTGACAGTGGATGCAGTGCAGGTTGCAGGCGGCGGTCATCTCCCAAACGGGGTGGGTCGGGAAGCCGATGCAGCCCATGCCCCGCGACCCGGCAGCCCCGGGGAGGCACTTGAAGCCGTAGGTAAGAAGCCAGCGCGGCAGTTCCCGCCAGTGCGATAGCGTGCCCACGTACAATGCGCTCATCGCCTGTCGGAGGATCAGGCTCGGCGGCCACCAAAAGGGACACACCTGGCGTCGTGGTCGCTCCCCCCACTCCTGCGGCCACTCGTCCATCGGCTCAGCCCTTGAAGACGAAGGCGAGGATGTAGGCTGCTGTGGTGCCCAGGTTTACCGCCAGGTTGGCGGCGCAGAGCCTCTCCAGCGTTGCCCGATCTCGCCAGCGGTCGCGCATCACCAGCACAACCAGGATCAGTGAGAGGGTCAGGATGGGCAGGTAGAACCACAGGGCCCGCGTGGGCACGCCGTGACCCAGCGAGAGCAGCAGCGCTATCCCGCTACCCAGGCTGGTGAGACCATAGAGGCGGGAGGCTCGCTCTCGCCCCAGGCGCACCGCCAGGTTGGTCTTCCCAGCCGCCAAGTCGGCCGGGTAATCGGGGAATTCGTTGAGCAGGATCACGTTGAAGATGGTGAGACCGATGGGGACCGCCAGCCAATGGGTCAGCGGCGCTATCCTTCCCGCTTGTAAATAGCAGCCCACCGCCACCGGCAGCCAGCCGTAGCAGAAGGCGATCCACAACTCGCCCCATCCCCTGCTTACCCAACGCACCGGTCGCGTCGAATAGAAGAACCCACCCAACATGCCCAGGGCACCGAGGGGAATGGTCCACACCCCCGTCCGATAGCCCAGCTGGAGGATCAACCCCACCCCGCCGGCCAATAGCAGACTGGCCAGCGAGGCCCACAGAGCGGCATGGCGGGGCAAAAGGCCACGCTGCAACACTCGGGAGCCTCCAGCGAAGCGGCTGGGAGCCCAGCGGGCGGAGAGGGAATCCTCCGCGTAGTCCCAGTATTCTCCGGCGTAGTAGGTGGCCAGCATCACGAGCACCACGCCCAGCGTGCCCCAGGCACAGATATCCCAGCGGAAGGCTCCTCCTTGCCACCAGGCCAGCACCCCGCCCAGGATAAACGGCAGCACCCCCACGGAATGGAACGGTGGGCGGGAGAGGGCCAACCAGGCGCGCAGTTTATCACCCATCATAGACATTACCAAAAAAAATGGGAGGTGCCCTCCTGAAACTGGACACGATTTGAGCGATTCTTACGGAACGTCGGGAGCCTGTATCTGCTCAGACAGCCACCACCTCCGGTCCCGGATCCGGTGGGCCGGCGAGAGGGAGCAAGAAGGAGAAGGTCGCGCCGTGCCTGTATTCACTTTCCACCCACATGCGGCCCCCGTGCATCTCGACCAGCCGTTTGCTGATGGTCAGTCCCAATCCGGTACCCCTCGTCTTTCGCGTTGGTGAGCCATCTGCCTGGCGAAACTCCTCAAAGATGATCTCCTGATCCTCGGGTTTGATGCCGATGCCCGTATCGGCCACGGAGAAGAGTATCGTGGCTGGGTCGGCCAGCCGGCAGGAGAGGGTGATGTGCCCTTCGACGGGGGTGAATTTGTTGGCGTTGCTGAGCAGGTTGAACAATACCTGCTTGATCCGGAAGCGGTCGGCGGTGAGTGGTGGCAGGTCATCGGCCTGTTCTACTGTCAGTACCTGCGACTTCTCCTCGATCAGCGGCGAGATCGTTGCCTGCACCTCCGCCAGCAACTCCGCTGCGTCGAAAGTTGCCGGTTCCAGCGTCATACGCCCGGCCTCAATTTTGGATAGGTCGAGGATGTCGTTGATCAGGGTCAGGAGGTGCTCCCCACCGTCGAGGATGTTCTGCACACACTCCTTCTGTTCGGGGGACATCTCGCCCACCGATCCATCAATCAACAAATCGGAGAAGCCGATGATGGAGTTGAGCGGTGTCCGGAGTTCGTGGCTCATATTGGCGAGGAACTGGTCCTTAAGCCGGTCGAGTTCCTGCAAGCGGACGTTTGCCTGCTCCAGCGCCTCTGCTCGCTGCTGCAACTCGATTCTGGCAGTCTCCACTGCCTCGAACAGGCGGGCACGCTCCACGAGCACGGCCAGGTTACTAGCCAGCGTGCTCAACAGCCGCTGGTCGTCGTCCGTGAAGGCGTTGATCTGAGGGCTCTCGACGTTGATGACGCCAATGACCCACGGGCCGGTGCTCAGAGGGACGCATAGTTCGGAGCGGGTATCGGGGGTTACCTCGACGTAGCGAGGATCCAGCCGCACGTCGGGCACGAGGACAGGCTCGCCGTGCCGTGCCACCCAACCGGTGACCCCCTCGCCTAACTGCAGGCGCAGATTCCTGATCAAGTTGGTGGGGTAGCCGACTCCCGCCTCCAGGCGCAATACGTTGCCTTCTGGCTCCAGCAGCAAGAGCGCCACCTGGATGCCCTCCAACTCGGCGGCCAAGGCCTCTGCAGCGGCCTGTAGAGTCTCCTCCAGGCGCACCCCGGAGGCGGCCGCCAGGCTCACGTAGTGGAGCAACTGCAGTTCTCGCACCCGGCGGCTGGCCTCCTCGAACAGCCGGGCGTTCTCCATCGCGATGGCTGCCGGGTGGATCAGCGTCTGGCTCACTGCGATCTCCCCCTCAGTGAAGCGGCGAGGGATCTGGCTTTCCCATACCTGGGCAAAGCCCAATACGCGGTCACGGGCCACCATTGGCAGAAATAGCATGGCCTGCGCACCGTGGGTCTCCAACGTGGCCCGCGTGAGCGAGCCCACGTCGGGATCATCCACCCGCACCTGCACGGGGCGGCGGTGGGCCAGGTCCTCCGCTATGGCGGGAAAGTCGGCCAGTGAGTAGGTCCGGCCCATGTCCGAACGCCGCTCTTCCTCCGTGGACTCGGAAGCCGCGTAATCAGCGACGACAGTGATAGTGTCGGTCTTATCGTCCAGGCTATAGATCCTGGCGCTGGTGCCGTTCAGAATCTCACACAGGCTACGGGCCACGTAAGGCAGCATCTGGTCCACGTCGAGAGTAGATGAGAGAGCCGCCGTGACATCGTGAAGCAAGATTGTCTTGCGTAATTGTGCCCGCGTCTGTTCGTACAGACGAGAGTTATCAATCGCCAGGGCCACCTGGTGGGCGAAGGCAAAGGCCAGACGGGCCACTTCTTCGTCGTAGGCATAGGGGCGCTGAGAATCCATCATCAGCACGCCGATGACCCTGTCCTTGGTAATCAGCGGCACACCCAGCCAGGAGCGTACCGGGCCATGTCCCTCGACAGGGAACCAGTTGGGTTCTGCGCGCACATCTGGAACGATGACTGGACCGCGTTCACGCACGGCCCGTTGCACCAGGGGGAACTCTTTCAAAACGAACCGCTTCGAGAGAACGTGCTCCAGGCCACGGGAGGCGACGGTCCAACAATGTTCATCGCGCAGCAGGTTGATCGAAGCCGCGTCGTAAGGCACCACCTGCTGGAGTTCGTCCAGGATGCGTTCTAGCAGTTTATCAAGTCGTAGCGTTGTGCTCAGGGCCTCGGCAGTGTTGAGCAGGGTGTGAGCCACTTCGCGCTCACGCACAATGTCTCTAAAGAGGTGGGCATTCTCCACCGCCACGCCGATCTGCTGGGCGATGGCAGTCAGCAGCACGTGGCCGGTCTCAGAGACGGGGTGGGGTGCGGTGTCGAAGAGACAAAGGGCTCCCAGGGCATGATTCTTGTGGACAATTGGTGCGCCCACGTAGGACAGCAACCCCGCCTTCAACAGCCCGCGCACGTCTACTGGCGCATCTTCGCGCAGGTCTTCCAGGCCCTGGGGTTTCCCCTCCCGGTACACGAAATCGCACAGTGTATCGCTCACGCCATGGGTCTCCAGGCGTTCGACGAGGGACGACGGAAGGCCCGTGTGATTGAGGAGCACCAGCCCCCCCGTATGCTCATCGGCCAGAGCAATCAAGCCGCCCGCGAATTCCAGGGCGTGGACTGTGCGCGAGAGGGCCTGATCCAGGACGTCCTGCAACTCCAGCGGGGTGGACAGGGCCTGGGCTACCGCGTTGAGGGCAGCCAATTCCAGGTTGCTGCGATGCAGGGGCCATTTGACCCGCGCACGGCCGAGGGCCCGACCGAGAATCTCAGCCGCATTCCTCAAGAGGCTAATCTCCTCTCATCCTTATCCCCCTTTTCCATTCCAATGCGAGCAGCCAGATTATAGTATAATTCGGAATCGGCATTCTGAGGGTTTCATTTGCGTTACGGTAACGTTTCAGAGCATTGGGGCAAGAGTCGCACTTTGCTCCGGCTGGATCACCACATGATGGGCAGGATGCGCTCTTCAACGAGTCGAGAGAACCATTCTACCCCTGTATCACCACCAACGTCCCCAGCTCAGCCCACTCATAAAGGACAGCGGCCTCGTCCAAACCGATGACGATGCAGCCGTAGGAGACCGGGCGGCCCAGGTAGCCTTCCCACAGTCGGGCACCACTGGAGAGCGTCGGCAGCCCGTGGATGCCGTTGGTGAAATCAGGCCCGGAGCGATAAATCCCCATGAAGTGAGGCATCCACAGATCCCAACTGGAGGCGTAGGCCTCCTCCTCCTTGCTCAGCACCTGAAACGTGCCGGTGATGGTCGGCGAGGAGGCGATGCCGGTCGAGCACAAGAAGTCATAGACCAGCAGTTCCCCTTCGTAGGCGTAGAGGTGCTGGTCGGAGATGTCTACCACGATGCGCCGGCTGGTGATGAGCGGCAGCGGGAAGAGCACGTCCACCGAGGGGATGACGATTTGCTGACCGGGCCGCAGTTCCCCAGGTTCGACACCCGGGTTGGCCTCGGTCAGCCGCCAGACGGGGAAGCCGTGTGCCCGCGCCACTGACATCAGCGTGTCGCCCGGCTGCACGGTGTAGGCGTGCGAGGGATACATCAGCGCGACGGCAGCCTGGCCCTCCCCGGCCTCCACCGCCGCCCGCACCGCTGGCAGCGTCCCCCCGACGTCGAGTGCGACCTCATCGGTTAATTGGCTGCCCAGACCGTCCAGGTAGGGGCGGATGGCCTCCTCTTGCACCGTCAGCATCAGTTGGGCTCCGTCCCCATCCTCATCCTCGATCCGCCGCGCAATCAGCCACTCCACCACCGTCTCCGGCTCCACTGTCCACGTCGCGCTGAAGCCGGTCAGCGGGTCGTCGGCGACGAGCGTGAATGGGCGTGCCAGGAGTGCCTCGGCCTGAGCCTGCGCCGGGCCCGGGTTGCCGATGGCTGACTCCACCGGGCGGGTCAGCAGTTCCATCACCAGCCCCTCGGAGCCAACGCCGACCGCGTGCGGGAGCACGGCGACGGTCGCCTCTACGTCCAGTTCCCGTCCCACCTGGGCCGGCAGTGGGGTGATGCCGTCGGGTCGAATGAGGAGGCTGGCGTCCACCGGCGGGACGAACACCTCTGGGGCAAATGCCTGGAGCGCCGCGGTGGCGTGGGCCGGGTCGGGGAGCACGACGACGGGGGGAAGCGGCCAACCGGCGACGAGCGCCCACAGTGGGGCGGCCCACTGCTGCTTGTCCGTTCCCTCGCGCCCCACCTGGTAGGCCAGACGAGCGGCCGCCAACGGGTCGAGGTGCAGCCCCAGGTCGGCCCAGGAGCGACTCCAGACGCGTTCCCTGTCGCGCAGCATGAGCGGCAGTGTGGCCGGGTCGGGGAGCGCCGACCGGAGGGCAGCGGCGGCCTCGTCCACGGTCAGCCCGCTCAAGTCCACGCCGTAGACGCTGACGCCGGGGTAGATGCGCTCGGCGTAGTGCTGGCTGTAGGCCCCACTCGCGAACACCAGTCCACCCACCCCAGCGCACAGAAGGGCGGCGGCGAGGACAGTGCCAAAGAATATCCACGCAGTGCGACGGCTCATATCGCTGTGCTCAAGATGATAGGTCTACCGAATCACGCGGAACGGACTCATGTACGCTTGCAGGTCATCCCACACCTGCTTCGGCTGGCCGGTCTGCGGGAGATAGACCACCTCGACCACGTACACCTCTGATCCTTCGTGGTACTGGACCTGTACCGGGTCTCCATACCGGATGCGGCGTACCGCAACACGTTTGCGCTACCATACCACATAACTGTCCTGATTGTCAAATCTGGCGCACCGTCCCCCGCCTTGCATCGGCGCGAGAGTGACGGTATAATCGTAGAGCGAGCGATCGAGGAGTAGGAAATATGCCCAGGTTCAAGCTGGTATCCGACTTTCAACCCACCGGCGACCAGCCGGAGGCCATCGCTGCGCTGGTGAAGGGACTCCACAAAGGCTATCAGCACCAGGTGTTGCTGGGGGCCACGGGGGTCGGGAAGACCTATGTCGTGTCCCAGGTCATCCAACACTGGCAGCGGCCTACACTCGTCCTATCGCACAACAAAACCTTAGCTGCTCAACTTTACAGTGAGTTTTCTAATTTCTTTCCCCACAACGCCGTCGAGTACTTCGTCTCCTACTACGACTACTACCAGCCGGAGGCTTACCTGCCCAGGTACGACCTGTATATCGAGAAGGACGCCGACATCAACGAGGAGATTGACCGCCTCCGCCTGGCCGCTACCACCGCCCTCTTCTCCCGCCGTGACGCCATCATCGTCGCCTCCGTCTCCTGCATCTACGCCATCGGCGACCCTCAGGAGTGGGGCCGGGTCGTGGTCAAACTGGCGCGGGGCGAGAAACACCGGCGCGAGGCGCTCCTCCGCCACCTGGTCAGCATCTACTACGAGCGGAATGATTTCGACCTGAAGCGCGGGGCCTTCCGCGTGCGGGGCGACACATTGGAGGTAGTGCCGGCCTACGGCGAGACCGCCTACCGCATCGGCTTCTGGGGAGATGAGATTGAGCGCATCACTGAGATTGACCCCCTCACCGGCGAGGTGCTGGCGGATTTGGATGAAGTGCAGGTCTTCCCCGCCAAGCACTTCATCACTCCCGAGGAGAAGAGAGAGCAGGCCCTGGCCGACATTGAGACCGAGTTGGAGGCGCGGCTGGCCGAACTGAAGGCCGACGGGAGGCTCCTGGAGGCCCAGCGGCTGGAGCAGCGCACCCGGTACGACATGGAGATGATCCGCGAGATCGGCTATTGCTCCGGCATCGAGAACTACTACCGCCACCTGCAACAACGCCCAGCCGGGTCGCCCCCATGGACGCTGATGGACTACTTCCCGGCCAATTACCTGCTCATCGTGGACGAATCGCACATGACGGTTCCCCAGGTGCGCGGGATGTACCACGGCGACCGCAGCCGCAAGGAGGTGCTGGTCGAGTACGGCTTTCGCCTCCCCTCAGCGCTGGATAACCGTCCCCTCAATTTCGAGGAGTTCGAGGCCCGCGTCAACCAGGCCATCTACACCTCTGCCACCCCCGGCCCCTACGAACTGGAGAAGAGCCAGCAGGTGGTGCAGCAGATCATCCGCCCCACCGGCATCGTGGATCCCCAAATCGTCGTCAAGCCGGTGAGGGGACAGGTGGACGACCTGGTGGGGCAGATCAACGAGCGAGTGGCGCGGGGAGAGCGCGTGCTGGTCACCACGCTGACCAAGCGCATGGCCGAGGACCTGGCCGACTACCTGCGTGAACTGGACATCAAGGTGCACTATTTACACAGCGAGGTCCAGACCCTCGAGCGGGTGGAGATCCTGCGAGACCTGCGGCTGGGGGCCTACGATGTGGTGGTGGGGATCAATCTGCTGCGGGAGGGGCTGGACCTGCCGGAGGTGAGCCTGGTGGCGATCCTGGACGCCGACAAGGAGGGGTTCCTGCGATCGGATACGGCACTCATCCAGACCACCGGCCGGGCGGCACGGCACGTCAACGGCACCGCCATCATGTACGCCGACCGTATCACCAACTCGATGAGGCGGGCCATTGAGGAGACGGAGCGACGGCGGAAGGTTCAGATGAGGTACAACGAGGAGCACGGCATTGTGCCTGCCACCATCGTCAAGGAGGTCCACGACCTGACCGACCGGGTGCGCAGCCGAGCCGTCCCTGACCACGAGCCGGGTCTGGCCCTGGCGCAGTTGCCCAACGACGAACTGGCCCGCCTGATCCGGGAGTTGGAGAAGCAGATGAAGGCGGCCGCCCAGCACTTGGCGTTCGAGAAGGCCGCCCTCCTGCGGGACCAGGTCTTGGAACTGCGGGCGGTGCTGGTGGAGAAGGGAGAGGCAGAGATGCCGGCCTGGGAGCGGGAGCGGAGGCGGGCTCGATTGGGCATTGAGGGCAGGAGATAAGAAGCCACTGTGCCTCCTGGAACAGTCAGGCGTCGGAGGACGGATAACGCATAGGGTCGCCTACCTCCTCCAGCACCTGCGGCCCACGATCCCTGTCAGCCCCGCCAGCAACCCCAGCCCCACGCCGATCAGCAGAGGCCAGGACATAGCCGCAGGTGGACTCCCGCCGGTCACCGGCAACAGGATCGGCTCAGGCGTGGGGGTGGAGGTGGAGGTGGGAACCAGGGTGGCCGGGGGAGCGGGCGGCTGTGGTGTGGGCGTGGGAGGTGGTGTGGGCGGTGGAGGCGGCTGCGGTGTCGGTGTGGGCGTAGGCTCAGTGAAGGCGACCTTCAGGTAGGGGCGCGTGGCCGGATCGCCGGCCGTCAGGCGGCGGGCGGCGGCCCAGTTGTTCGCCGTCGAGCCCAGGTCGGCAGCGGCCACCGCCAGGCCATGGTTGGGCGTGCCGTCCAGCCAGCCCTGCGCCAGCGGCGTCACGTCCCAGGTGAACCAATCCCCGTCCGAGGTGACCGTCGTCGTCACCACGGCCTCTTCCAACGCGGGCCAGGCGCTCATATCGTTCCAGCCTACACCCTCCGGCGTCCAGGCC
Organism: uncultured Anaerolineales bacterium; assembly: GCA_964653285.1. GTDB lineage: Bacteria > Chloroflexota > Anaerolineae > B4-G1 > B4-G1 > CAZZEX01. The sequence continues at coordinate 14,828 of CAZZEX010000067.1, read as the reverse complement.
ACCGTCACAGGATAGGCTGACATCGGCGCGCCGCCCGGCCCGGGCCAGAAGTCGTCCACGTAGACGTGAAGTGTCGCTGATTGAATCGTCGCGCCAGCGGGAATCTCGTCCAGCGGGAAGCGCAGGTAGGTGCGGCAGAAGACGTCGTTGCCGGAAGCCGGCCCGATGTAGTTGCCGAGGGGGAAGACGCTCGTGCTCCAGCGCTCGCCGGAGCCGGGATCCTCCGAAAGGACGCCCACGCTCTGGTCAGGATGTATCTGGAGCGGGGTCTGTGCGCGGGCGGGAAGCGCCAGCGCGGCCAGGCAGAGCCCAATAGCAAGGAGTGACCAGGGGGTTTGTTTCATAGTGACCTCCTGCTGCTATTATACCGCCCCCACCCCAAAACGACAATCCCTCCCCCGCCGGTGCGGATTAGCGGTTAGAAGTCAGCGCCTGGCTTGCTGGATGCTGGATATTGGGAGTTAGGAGTTGGAGGCTGGTAGGGTAAATGAAAAGACACTCCCCTGGCCCACCTCGCTCTCCACCCCCACCTGCCCGCCGAGCTTTTTCATGATGCGCCGCACGATGGATAGCCCCAGTCCGTGCCCTTCCGCGCGAACCCTGTCGAGCCGCGTAAACGGAATGAACAACCGGGCCTGAGCCTCTGACGTAAGGCCGGGGCCGTTGTCGCGTACCCAGAAGCACACTCCACCGTTCGGTTGCGTCGTCGCGCCCAGTTCCACGCGCGGTGGTTGGCCGCCGTACTTGAGCCCGTTGCTGAGATAGTTGACCCACACCTCTTCGACCCACGGGCCGTAGCCCAGCGCCACCGGCCAGGTCTCGGGCAGGATGACCTCGGCCTGGCGCTCCTCGATCATACTGGCCAACCGCTGCACTGCCTCGGCCACGATGCCCGCCATGTCCAGTGGTCTCATCTCCACTTCCATCTTCCGCACTCCGGCCAGCAGTAACAACTCGTCAATGATGCGGCTCATCTTGCGCCCGCCTTGCGCCATTATATGTAGATAGCGGCGTAGATTCTCCTCTGGTATCCCGGTGTAATCCTCTTCCACAGTCTCGGCAAAGCCGACAATGCGGGCCAGGGAAGTCTTGAGATCATGGGCTACGGTGTGAGCAAAGGCGTCCAGTTCTTCGTTGCGCGCTTGCAGTTGGACGGTGCGTTGCCGCAGGGCCTGGAAAAGCTGTGCGTTCGCGATGGCGGCAGCGGCGAGGGGGGCCAGCACCTCCATCCACGCGAGATCGGCGGACGAGAATGGCTCTTGCTTCTTGTTGACCGCCTCCAGGACGCCGATACTGGTTTCCCTCATGAGGAGCGGGACGGCGACGACGTCACGGGTGTGGAACCCGATCTGCTCGCCCACCTGGCGGCAGAAACGGGGGTCGGCCTGCGCGTCAGGCACAAGAACCGACTGCTTGCGCTGAAGTGCCCAACCGGCGATGCCCTGCCCGGGTGCCATCTGTATCCCCAGCAGACGCTGTGTACTGCTCCCGGAAGCCGCCCGGCACGCGAGACTTCCATCCGAACCCCGCAGCCAGACGGATGCGCCCTCTGCGTCCATCCCGATCATCGCGATATGCATCACGCGCTGCAATACACTGGCCAGGTCGAGTGTGGATAGGAGGATTCTCCCCGCCTCGACCAGGTGCTCCATCCTCTGCTGCTGGAGACGCTCGGCCAGTTTCCAGCCGAGGAGCGTCTTCACGCGGGCCAGCAACTCAAGAGTCCGAACCGGTTTGGGGAGGTAGTCGTTCGCTCCCGCCTCCAGCGCCATCAGCCGGGTGTCCGAATCAGCCTCCACGGTGAGGATGATCACGGGCAGGAGCGCGAAGCGCTCGTCGGCCCGCATGCGGCGCAGGAGCGTCAGGCCGTCAATGCCGGGCATATTCAGGTCGAGCAACAACAAGTCCGGCATGGGAGCCCTTCCCTCCGCTCCTGTCACGAGGCGGTTCCAGCCGCTCTCCCCATCGCGGCGGGACTCGACCTGGTAGCCCTGGCTGGAGAGGATATCGGTCAGGCTTTCGACGAGGACGGCGCTATCGTCAACGATCAGAATTCGAACGTCCATCGCTTCTCCTGAAGAGAACTCCCGCATTTTATGCCATTATACCGCCCCCCCGAAAAAACAACAACCCCCTGCCCACGCGAGCAGGGGGTTGTTTTTCAGGTACATCGGCTCAGTTGCTCACCGACTGTGGCCACCAGGGATTATAGTTGCGCCACACCGTCGGCAGGAAGACGCGATAGGTGCGGGTAGCAGTGCCGAGTTCCAACGCCCCCGCCAGCCGGTCCTCGACGACCACGCGGCGCGGCGTGGGGGCCGCAAACGGGAACTCGTGGACGTACCGCCCATCGGTGTGGACGATGACGCGGTACGAATCTGGCGGGGCCACCGGTCCTTCGATGAACTCAGGACGCGGCGCCAGCGCCCACGGCCCCACGTCGCCCGGCACGAACTCCAGCACCAGCCCGATCTGCTCTCTTGCGCCGGGGGGCATGTGGGGCAAGTTGAAGGCTACCCAGTCCGCGCCTTGGGCCGCCGCCGGCCGGGTGCTCGCCGTCAGCGTCACGCCGGAGGTGAATGTGACGGTGATGCGGCCATCCTGGGCGATGTAATCGCCCTGGTTAAACACGTCCAGTGTCACCGCTGCCTCGTTCAGCACCCCGCGCACCACCCCCGGCACCACCTCTCCATCTATCGTGTCGGTGATGGTGTCCACGGTGTAGGTCACCACCAGTGCTGCCCCGTGCACCTCCACCGTCTGCAGGTTGCCGGTGTGGGTGTAGACCTGGGCGAAGGGGTCGGTGTAGGTGATGACCGGGCCATAGTTGATGACCGAGGTGCCGCTGGATTCGATCTCAGCGCGAGATTTGAAAACCACGTACACCTCGCCGGAGCGCTGGCCGTTCTCCAGCCACGGCATCTGGGTGGCGTCGTAGGTGTCGGATACGGGGAGGGTGAAGGAAACGAGCGTGCCGCTGGCCACGGAGGCCGTGACGAAGGAGACGGGCCGCAGGCCGGCGAAGATGTTCGTGGCTGTCGTTTCCTGACCCAGCGATAGCGCGCCCTCCAACTGCGTCGCCTCGCCAGCGTTTGCCAGCCGGGCATCCTCAGGCGTGGCCCACGGCGGCAGCAGGTCCTCCAGTTGTAGACCGGTGGCCTGCCCCCAGACCGTCTGCACACACTGGCCGTGTCCGCCCACACCAACCTCTGCGGCTGGCACCTCGAAGTCCCCCGGCAGCCCGTCGGCGCTCGCCTCGAAGGTGATCGGGTGCGCCTTGCCCGTGTCAGTGAAGGCCGGGCTGACTTCGACATCGTAGTACCAGACCGTGCGCCAGCCGTCGGGGACGGTGGCCTGATGCAGGAAGGGGAAGTCGAAGAAGATGGGCTCGATGGCCTCCGTCTCCGTGATGCTGCGCGGGGTGACGGTGATGCCGGAGGGGGCGGTGGGGGTGATGGCCAGGTTCGTCAGTGTGATGCCGTCCTGATTGTTGCGAATCTCCAACCGCACCTGGGTCGTCTCGCTGGGGGCGACGCGCGGCCAGAGCAGCTCCGTCCCATGCCGCCCGCCCACGTAGACCGTCGCCGCCAGGTCTCCGAAGCCGTAGGACTTGATGAACGGCTCCCAGCCCACGCAGCGGGGGTCCCAGGGGTCCTCCACCCGCACGAGGTGGTAGACGTGGTCGTCGAAGGTCGCGACCAACACCGGGGCCACCGCCTTGTGCACCTGAGCATCGGAGGAGAGGCCAAAGACCGCCTGCACGTGACCGTCGTAGACCTCGTACCGGCTGGGGCCGACTGCCTTCTGGTGGTAGACGAACCGCGCCCCGTCGTCAATCTTCATCACTCCCTCGCGGTGGAAGTTGGGGTAGGTGCCGATGGTGGCGCTGATCAGGAGCCCCTCCCGCTGCTGGCTCTCCAGGTACTGCTGGAAGTAGAGGTAGTCGTAGGCCGGGACGGTGACGACGGTCACCAGGTCGGTGTCGGTCAGGTAGCCCTGGAGGTGCAAACCAGCCCACGAACTCTCCCAATCGCCGCCCATCGGCGAGAGTTGAAAGCCGCACCCACGGAACATGCCCTGGGCGATGAGGGTCTCGTCTTTCTCCAACGGCGGCATCGCCGGGTCGAAGTTGGACCAGGACTTGAGGTACAGCGTCAGGTCAGCCCCTTCGCGGGCGGGGAACTCCAGGACACGGGTGTCGCCGCGCCCGTCCCCATTCCGGTCGGCCTGCATCTCGAAGGTGGTGTTGACCACGGCGTGGTACTCCGGCGGCGGGAAGGGGACGATGTCGTAGAACACGGTGCGCAACTCCATCTCCTGCGTGCGGGACCAGACGTCCCGGTAGGTCACGCAGACCGTCTCCGGCGGCACAGGGATATGGACGACGCCGCTAGAGAGGTATTCGTGGTAGGGGATGGGGTGGCCGCCCAGGTTGGTGTAGACGGAGCCGCCAGAGCCTGTCAGCACCAGGCTGGGGCTGATAGGGTCGCTGGCGAAGGAGACGGTGCGACTGAGGAGTTCGTGGCTGAAGAGGCCATAACGCACCGCTGGCTCCTGGTAGTCGTAGCCGGGCAACGCGCCGAAGTTCCACACCATCCGCAGCGCCGGGAGGAGGATGTCCCCTTCAGCGGTGACGGTGATGTAATTGGTGTAGGTCGGCGGGATGGCGACGGAGTTGGTGAGACCAGGGGTGGTGGTGAAGTTTCCGGTGTAGGTGTAGACCAGTTGCGGCCCGCTCTCCCAGGCGGTGAGGGTATAGAAGACGCCGGTGGTGATGGCCGAGGTGGACACGCCGTCAATGTGGGCGGGCAGGGGGTAGACGGGGACGGGGGTGTCGTAGAAGAAGACCTCGTTCATCGCAAACAGGCTCTCGGAGAGGGGGTCAATGTCACTGATGCCCCAGGTGTCGCTGATGACCTGCGGGACGAGCCGTTGGTCGTCCACGTCCACGATGGGGGAGAGGAGCGCCACCACGTCGGTGATGACCACCTGGTCGGCTCCCGTCTCTTCCTTGTTCTCCAGCGTCAGGGCGATGTCGAAGTAGTAGCCTGCCGCTGGCAGAGGATAGAGGCCATCCAGTTCGATGTCCCGGTCGCCCACCAGCCGGGCCGCCATTAGCGAGTTGACCCGCAGGCTGTTGCGCACGATGTGGCGGGGGAGGCCGTCCGGGTGGACTTCCGTGGGCCAGAAGGGGTCCACGTAGTCGGCGACGGCGGTGCTGACCAGCGCGCTGCCTGCGGTGCCGGAGGGGGCGGAGGTGTAGGCGACATAGGTGAAGCGGGTGTCGCCGGGCAGCGCCCCAGCCAGCGTAAAGACGATGGTCGTCGTGCCGTCGGGGTTGGTGGTGAAGGCCGCCGGCGTGGGGACGATGGAGGCAAGCGTGGTGGTGAAACCGCTATGCAGCGTCTCGGTGACGACGACGCCAGTCAGCGGGCCGTCCCAGTAGTTCTTGAAGGTGGTGGTGACGGCGATGGGCACGCCTGGCTCGTAGGCGGGTAAGCGAGCGCAGCCTACGGCGTCGGAGTACTGCTGGCAGAGGGTGCCGTGGATGGAGGCCCGCTCCCCCATGGCCCACAGCAGCGCGTCGAGCACCTGCGGGTGGTAGTCAATGTCGTCGGAGGGGTGGCCGTTAAAGAATACCACCCGCCCATCGCCGGGAGTGGCGACCCCGATGGCGACCGAACCGGGCTGGGAGGTGTCGGCGAAGGTGGCGACGACGCTGAGGCCGGCTGTGGCGGTGATGAGGGGTTCGTTGAGGACGTACGTTTCGTTCGAGAGCCACGAGAAGGCCAGCGGGTGGTCAGGTTGGAGGACGTTCAGTTGCCCCTTGTTATCCGTGTCAGTGACGCGGGTCTCCAGGTCCACGGTGCCGGTGGGCAACAGGCCGGCTTGTTCGGCAATGTAGGCAGCGTTGGATTGGGCGTATAGAAAGCCGCCACCCGCGACGAAGTCGCGGATACCGTTCAAGCCATTGGTTCCCAGCGCGGTGACCACCTCGTCGGCGTAGCCGATACGAATCGTCGGCAGGATTAGAACGTCGTAATCAGATAGATCGGTGGCAATCTGCGTCTCGGTGAGGGTGTCGAAATAGGGGCAGCCCTCACCCCCCCCATCCCCCCCCGGGCGGGGGGGGGACTCGCACCACAGGTAGACGCGGAACAGTTGCTCGAAGTCTCCCTCCTCCCAGACGACGAGTTGGTCGTACTCGTCGCGCGCGGTGCCGTAGAATAGGGCGACCTTGCGGGGATGGAGGGCAAAGGAACGGGGCACGCTAAAGGGGCCGGAACTGGTCACCTGGTAAAAGTCGCCGCTCAGGTTGCCGAGAACGGCGCCGGGGGCGTAGTCGGTGCCATCCACTGTGGCGGTGTCGGCGGTCCAGGCCAAATCGGGGTGGTCGTGGTGGTAGAGGGCGTGCCACAGTGCCTTGTAACCGTTGCGGCGCTGGAGGTCATCGGGCTGGCCCGCGCCCAGCGGGGTGAGGGTCTCCCCGGCGGGGAAATCGTAGCGGGCCGGGGCGGCGCGCAGGGGAAGGGAGAGGGCAACCAGCAGCAGGGCGACGGCTCCTACCCCCAGAACAGCGATCAACAGCAGACGGAATAAGGACTTCATGACGGTCTCCTTTCTCTTGACAAGGTGTCAACGAACAGGCGGCTCTGCGCGGCGGCGAGACTACACTGAACGCAAATCAAACCAGTGATTTTGGAATCGAGGCTTTAGCCAGGTTTTACGCCTGAGTTCCGGCTGAAGCCTGCACTCCAAATTCACCAAACCCAAGCGTGTTCAGTACACTGCTATACGAAGGCGTCTCACCCTGCTGCCAGTAGAGAGTGCTGTTTACATTGTACCAGAAAACGAGGAACGCCACAATAGGAGAGAGGTACTACAGGGGCAGCGGCGTGGAACGCGATTCTAAAAGTATTCCACCATTTTGTATACCTGCTTGTTACCTCCACCTCATACAATAATTAAGGGCGGGCCTTAGGCCCGTTTTGCATTTCCCAGTTCGCCCTCAGGCTGGAGCGGGCTGCCAGGCGAGCGATGAGAACACACATCAAACAAGCCCACATGCCTGAGGCTGGACTCTCGGCCCTTCATGGGGCCTCGTGAAATCATGCACCAGCAATTTGCTTGGAGGTAAAATCTGATGTCAAAGAAACGGATCCTACTCAATATCGTTCTCCTGGCGGCCTTGATGCTGAATCTGGTTCCAGCACGCGTCCTGGCCGACACGCCACCTGTGCCTGTGGTGGCGATCCACGTCTCTGAACTCACACAGGCGCTATGGTCGAACACCTCATGGCATTACTTTGTGATGCCCGAATCGCTGAAGGAGGCACTGAACTCGGACGGCACTCCCTGGGTAGAGGTGAGCGACGCCGGCATTGCGACCGGTGCTTTGCTCCACCCGGATGGTTCGCCCAGGTATCCCATCCTGATCAGCCTGGCCTCCGAAGTGATCGGTGACGACGAGAGCGACCCGCTGCGCGATTACGTCGCCGCGGGCGGATTCTTATTCGTCGGCTCGTCGACCTTTACCCGCAACCCGGACGGGACAAGCCGGACCGACTTTGCACTGGCCGACGAGATGGGCCTGCACAGCCTTGGGGACTGGTATCAGAATAGCACATTCACCAAGGTCATTGACCACCGGCTGGTCTCACATATTCCATCAGGCACGCTCACCTGGGGCATGCCGTTGCACTCGGAGCAGACTCCCTGGGGCATATCGCCTGGGCACTCACTCCATAGGAACCACTATGTCTGGCACGTGGCCGCCAGCGGCGCTGAGGTCATCGCCAATGGCAATTCAGGCCCGCTCCTGGCGACTAAAGGCTACGGCGAGGGGCACTTTATCTACCACGGCGCACTCAATCCGCTCATCGGACACGGCGGCCCCGATCCGGGCATGTATGCCTACCTCATCTATCGCAACGCGATCGAGTGGGCCTTCGAGGCCGCAGATGTCCCCATCGTCAAGCGCAGCCCGTGGCGATATGAGTACGACGCGGCCTTCGTCGTCCGCCACGACTTTGAGAACACGCCGTCGCGGATACAATCCATCAAGTCCTCGTCCCAGGCCGAACACTCACTCGGTGCCAAGGGCGATTACTATTTCTGCACCGGGACGCTTCGCGTCGGTTCTGAAGACACCCAGATGTCGGACGAGTTAAAACTCGCCACCATCGCCGACCTGCAGGATGCCGTTCAGGATTACGGCGCGACCATCGGTTCGCATAACGGCGGGCTGCCGAATCCCAATTACTCCTGGTCGACCAGCAGCTACCAATACTGGCACTGGGGGACGGACGAAGCACTGGACGCGAACCCGCCGGGTTATACCGACGGCTATGAGTATGCGTATACATCGGTCCTGACCTCCTTCCTGGACATCGAGGGCTGGCTGGCGGGGCTGGATAACGGCCGGCCGGGCTGCGGCGCGGCGGGCAACTGCCCGCGCACGTGGGTTTCGCCGTACTTCAATTCGACGCGCGAAGGCTCCTATAACATCATGGAGCAGTTGGGCTCGGTCATTATGGGCGAGCAGAAGATCGGCCCCTTCCCACACTGGACCCTGTCGTACGAGACGACCGGCAAGCGCTACTCGCACGTGACGCTGCCGGTGAGCGACTGGTACATAGGCACTACCATCGCCCAATCCATGGAGTCGGGGCACAATGCGGCGACCATACATGCATTGGTTGATTTCTACTATGACCTAGGTGCGCTGATCAACCTGTATTGCCACCAATCCTCGGCCGGCGGCAACGCACACGAGTACGCTGCCTACGGCACCTCCAAGCCGAGAGTATGGTCAACTAACGCGGTTGGCATACGCGACTGGTGGACGCTGCGCTCCAACGTGGTCGTCACGCCCACCTACAGCAAGGCGGGCTCCACGGCAATCGCCGGAGCCACGGTCACTGGTGCCACCGATCCCGAGACGGCCATAGAAGTCGTCATCCCTCACTGGGACAGCGGGGCCGTCGGCGACCTCCAGGTCCTCCTGGACGGTGCACCCGCCGATCCCGCCAATTACCGCACTACCAACTACGGGGTGAAAGTCAAAGTCGGGACCACGGTCTCCGGCGTGGAAGTGCGCTACACGCCGCTGGCAGGCTGGGTGCAGACCGACTGGGCTGGAGGCGCGGGCCAGGCTGTATGGGCAGATGAGACGCGCTACGACTCAGCCACCGGCGTGGATGACAGCGCGGATGGGCAGGTACGCCTGAGCATCGCCTCCGGCGGCGATGTGCTGTTCTCCGACGACTTCACCCGGCCGCCGGATCCGGACCCCGTGCCGTTCACCTGGATCATCCCGGAGACGAATCCGACCTGGCCGAACAGAGGTACGTTCAACACCGATGGCGGCGCGCTCAACAGCGGTACCTCTGAGCCAGACTATTACGGATTCGCCTACACCAATACCCTGACGATTGACAACCATTCGGTCGAAGCCGACATCCGCTTCCCGCAAGTCGTAAGTACTTTAGGCGGCGGCATCTTTGGGCGATTGAACCCAGACCCGGACAATGGAGAGCGGTATGCCGTCTGGATCTATCCGGAGACATCTCCGGGCGGCACAGCGAGGATCAGGGCGATCAAATTCTACGACGATTGGGGTTTGTGGAATGGCCTGGGGGCGATGGTAAACATCCCAGGCGGAGTTGGTTCCGACTGGCATCACCTCAAGATAGCCTTCAGCGGAAACCAGATCCAGGTGTTCTACGATGGATCGCTGATTATCACGGCAACGGATGACGATTACACCAGCGGCTACGTTGGCGTCGGTTTTTGGACGTCTAACCGTCCAGGGAACATCTACGGACCGAGTTACAACAACTTTGTCGTGCGGGACAGTTCGGGCGACGTCGTGTTCAGCGACGACTTTGGCCCTGACCCGGTGGATCCGCTCTTGCCATGGATCGAACAACTCGGCACGTGGACGGTGACGGATGAGATGCTGCAAGGTTCGAGCCCACCCTCGGAGTACGTCTATGTCTACACCGATACGATGTGGACAAACTACACGGTAGAGGGACGCATCCAGTTCCCGACCGGGGCATATGGCGGCGGGCTCAGCGGGCGCGTGAACCCGGCCACCGGCGACCATTATGCCGCCTGGGTCTACCCGGAGGGGGCCTCGAACTCCCCTAATGTGTTGAAATTGATCAAATTCCACGATTGGACGACCTGGAATGGTCAGTCGATGAATGGTCAGCCAATCAGCCTGTCCAGCGTCGGCACAGGCTGGCACACACTCAAGATGGCCTTCGACGGTAACCGTATCCGTGTCTACTACGACGGCGATCTGAAGATTGACGTGACAGACGATGGCTACGATGGTAGACCAGCCTACTTGAGTGGCGGCGTAGGCGTAAATGCGTGGACACCGTCAGGCTACAGTGGCCCGTATGCGATGGCGGCCGATGACATCGTAGTGCGCTCCCCGGCCGAGTACGGCAGCAGCGGGACGCTGCTCTCCTCGGCCTTTGACGGCGGGTTTGGCGTGCAATGGCAGACCATCGCCTGGAACGCGGCAGCGGGCGGCAGCACCGGCGTCCGCGTGCGCACCCGCACCGCCGACCGGGCCGATCATCTTGCCAGCGCCACCTGGTCAGACTGGTACACCACCAGCGGCTCGCCGGTGACCAGCGAGAACAAACGCTGGATCCAGTACGAGTTGGAATTGACCAGCAGCGATCCCTCGGCCACACCCGTCTTCTACGAAAACGGCATCACCTATGTCCCCGGCATCCTGCTGCCCGGCAGCAACCTGACCTACACCGGCCCCATCGGCGGTGATAGCGAGGCGCAGGTCACCCTATCCGCCACCCTACTCGACGATAACGATGACCCCATCGTCGGGCGCACGGTTGATTTCACTTTGAGTGGGGTGAACGGGCTGCTAACTACCTCAGGCACCACTAATGGCAACGGTGAGGGTAGCGTTCCGCTGGACCTGCTGACCGCGCCCGGCCAGTATAGCCTGACCGTCGCTTTCGCTGGCGATGCCGAGTTCGCCCCGGCGGTCCCGATAGACCTGCCCTTTGAAGTGACCTCGCCATGGTCAGAGTGGGTACAGGACACACAGGGGGATTTCCAGAGCGACACGCTGACCGACACGAACGCTACCGCCCAACCGGGCAGTGTCCTGTTGGAAGAGACCCTCATCGGCGAGGGAGAAGAGTCCGGCGAGTTTTCCGTGGACGGCACCCCTGGCTGGGGCTACCGGCGCAGACTGTTCATTGACAACAACGTCGCCGACGAATTGCCGGCCGGCTACTCAGTCAACCTGATCCTCGATACAGCGACCCTCTTCACCGATGGCAAACTACAAGCAGACGGCGACGACCTGCGCGTGGTGTGGGAGGACGGGTTGACGTCGGTGGAACTGGACCGCGTGGCCGAAACATCGTTCAATAGCCCCAGCACCGAAATCTGGTTCGAGACCCAGGCCCCCATCCCAGGCAACGAGCGCGACAGGAGTTACTACATCTACTACGGCAACCCATCGGCGGGCGCGCCCCCGGCCGACCGGGCCAACGTTTACGCGCTGTGGGACGACTTCGATGGCGACACGCTCGACCCACGGTGGAACTCACTGGGTACAGTCACCGTCAGCGGTGGCCAGGCACACCTCAGCAGTGGAGCCGATATCATCGCCGACACCACGCCCTTCACCTATGCCGTGCTGGAGATGAGACTGAAGTTGGTCAACGATAACAACTACGCCTGGTGGGGCTGGGAGGATGGACTAACAGGAGCCCCGAACATCATCGTCTTCGAGGAGACATCAAGCAGCTTCGACGGCTGGATTCGCAAAGACAACGGGACCATCCGCCAACTGCCGATCTCTGACCCGCCTGACGATCTCACCGTCTGGCACACCTACGTCACTGACTGGTGGCTGGACAACGCCCGCTGGCTCATTGACGGCACAGAGGTCACAAACGCCAGCACGGACGTGCCGGACGACCCTATGTACGCCAACTTCTATGCCAGAAGCGTGCCGATGGACATTGACTGGGTCAAGGCCCGTCTGCGAGCGGCCCAGGAGCCGTCCGTCACGCTGGCCACGTCATGGCTAGAGTATGCAAGCCCGGGCCAGGTTCTCTCCATCCCCTATGACACAAATCAGTTCTCCGCCTGGAAGTATCTGACCTGGGATGAGACCATCCCGCCGGACACCTCCATCAGTCTGCGGGTCCGCACGGCGGCTGTGCAGGACGACCTGGGCACGGCTCCCTGGGTGGACTACCTCCAGAGCGGCCTGCTCATCAGTAACGACGCCGGACGCTGGGTCCAATACGAGGCCACACTGGCCACAACCGACCCCTTCACCACGCCCGCGTTGCACAAAGTGATCGTTTACTACACGAGCCAGCCAGCAACGCTCACCGTCGCTCCCGACCCGGAGACGATCGTCGCCGGAGAGGCAGCCGCCTATACCGCCAGCGTTGACGATGGCAGCAACACCTGGGACGCGACTGGTGAGACCGGCTTCAGCATCGCCGAAAGCGGCCACGGCGGCTCCTGGGCGGGCAACGTCTACACCAGCCAGGTGGCCGGAGACTGGACGGTGACCGGCGAGTACGCCGACCTGAGCTACACGGCCACGCTCCACGTCCAGTCCGCCGCCGATCTGTCGGTCATCAAGACCAGTTCAGCCGACCCGGTGAGGGTGGGGACCACCTTGTTCTACACGGTCACCATCACCAATGACGGCCCCGAGATGGCCACAGGCGTGACTGTGACCGACACGCTGCCGACAGGCGTGGCCCTTGTCTCGGCCACGTCCAGCCAGGGGGCTGGCTGCAGCGGGATGGGCACTGTCACCTGCAACCTCGGCGCTCTGGACGACGCCGCCACGGTGACGATCGTCGTCACGCCCACGATAACGGGCAGGATCGGCAACATGGCCGAGGCCGCAGGCACCGACCCGCTCGGCAACCCGGTGAGCGACTCCGACACGATCACGGTCACCGTCATCGACCCTGCCATTGACATCGTCAAGACGGCTGACCCGATGGTGGTCAACGTCGGTGACACGGCCGCCTACACCATCACCGTCGAGAACACCGGCGACTCGGACCTCAGGAACGTGAGCGTAGACGACCACCTGGCGGGCTGCACCCTCACCGGCCCCGATGGGGATGACGGCAACCGCATCCTCGAACTGGACGAGACCTGGGCCTACACCTGCTCCGTCACAGCCGGCAGCCAGGACATCGTGAACACCGCCACCGTCACCGCCACCGATGAGGCTGGCAGCACGGTGAGCGACTCCGACACGATCACGGTCACCGTCATCCATCCTGCCATCAGCATCACCAAGACAGCTGACCCAACAGTCGTCAACGTCGGCGACACGGTTACCTACACCATCACCGTCGAGAACACCAGCGATTCGAACCTCACGAACGTGACCGTCGAGGACCACCTGGCGGGCTGCACCCTCACCGGCCCCGGTGGGGACGACGGCAACCGCATCCTCGAACTGGACGAGACCTGGGCCTACACCTGCTCCGTCACAGCTGGCAGCCAGGACATCGTGAACACTGCCACCGTCACCGCCACCGACGAGGCTGGTAGCACGGTGAGCAACTCAGCCCAGGCCGCAGTGGATGTCATCCACCCCAACATCGAGATCGCCAAGACGCCCGACACCCAGACCGTGTACAGCGGCTCCACCGTGACCTTCACGATTGCGGTCATCAACACGGGCGACGCGACGCTGACGAACGTGACAGTCACAGATGGACTGGTCCCCGCCTGCAATGCGAGTCTCGGCAGCCTGGCTGCCGGAGCAAGCACCAGCTACAACTGCACGGTCGAAAATGTGGCGGCTGACTTCACCAACAGCGCTACAGTCACGGGCACGCTGCCGGTAGGCGATGACGTGACCGACACCGACACGGCCATGGTCCACGTTGAGCCCGCACCCGCCCCGCCGGGCAGCCAAATCTACCTGCCCATCATCCTGAACAACTCCGTTCCCCCCGCCCCCGACCTGGTGGTGGAGAACATCGTCGCCACCCGCAACAGCGTGCAGGTGGTCATCAAGAACCAGGGCGATGCAGCGGTGCTGCCCGCCGACGTGTTCTGGGTCGACTTGTACGTCAACCCCAATCCCGTCCCGACCGGCGTCAATCAGACCTGGGACGATGGGCGCTGCGTCGAAGGGGTCGTCTGGGGTGTAGCAGCGCCAGCCCTGCCCTTGGAACCGGGAGGCGTGATCACCCTGACCATCGGCGACGTTTACTACTGGCCGGACTACAGCAGATTCTCCGGATCGTTCCCCGAAGGAATGCCGATCTACGTGCAGGTCGATTCGGCCAACACCAACACCACCTACGGCGCGGTGCTGGAGAACCACGAGATTACCGGCGGACCCTACAACAACATCAGCGGCCCGGTGCATCCCACTAATGCCATAGGCGAGGTGCCAGCGGAGGCGGGACTGCCGGTCACGGGTGACCATCCGCCCGCGTCATCCCGCAACCTGCCGCCCAGGCCATAGGACATCTCAGGTGCCAGGCACTCTGCAAGTGCCTGGCACCTCAAAAGCGGAGAGCATGAAAATGATTACAAGAAAGCACAGACCGAGCGTCTGCCCTGTCCTCATCGCCAGTATCGCCTGCGCCCTGTTGGCGGTCGCGCTGCCGGCGGTGACGCAAGCCGCACCGCCTTTTCCGCCCCGGCCTACGGCCCAGCCCGTGCCGCCTTTTCCGTCCCGACCTGCGCCGCCCCAGCCTACGCCCACACCAACCCCACGCCCAACCCCGTTGTCCCGGCCGCCTGCCGGAGGCTTCATCGAGTTGCGCTTC
>CAZZEX010000066.1:0-26891 GCA_964653285.1 uncultured Anaerolineales bacterium | reverse complement strand
GGATGCGCACGTGCTGGATGGGAGTGAGGTTCAAGTTGAGCCACCATTCCTGCTTACCGGATGCGAACAGGTCGCCTTCAGGGGGAAGCAGGTGGCGGCGGTGGAGCACGGCGTGCAACCGATTCTTGGCCTGGGTGGAGAGCCGCACCATTTTGGCGCGGTGGGTGACGAGAGCACGCCGGTCGCGAATCTCTAGCGGTGGTACCCAAACAGGGGGCAACAAGCCGACAGCGTGCAAGCGAGCCAAGATCGAGGCTGCGATCTTATCCGTCATCACCTGGGCGCGGGTGATCAGCGCGACGTGAGACGGATGCACGAGCGTGACCGAGTGGACGTATGGCAGCAGGTCATCGTGCAGTTGGAAGGCGTTGGTGGTCATCTCCAAAACCACCGCATCCTGGGGCGTGAGGGTCTTGTGCATCCACCTCTCCAGGTATCTCAACTCCACTCGCTGTGTATCCAACACCTGGTTGAGTTCAGCGTCCACCCCGATGGCAATCAAGTAATGCTTGTGCACGTCGAGGCCGATGAAACGGGTAGGGCCTGCCCTGAGCGTGGCCGCAGGGACTGGCTTTTCTTGCGACATTCTGGTATACTCCTTTCAAGTTGGCAGGTCTTCCTGACCAGCGAGGCCGGGCGCGTCCTTTTTAGGGTCGCTACTTCACACACAGATACGGGCTTGACGTTGAACGTCTTCCCAGTTGAGTGGAGTCGAACGGGCAGTCAAACATAATTACGGGCTGGCCTTGCGGCTTCCCATACCCAACCCGACTGGCCCTGACGTAGCGCACCCGGAGCATACGTCCCCGTTCCTCAACAGCGGTAAGTATGCCCCAAGTCGCGCCCGGCCGCAAGTCCGAGGCGTCCCTCGGAGCTTGCTAGTAACATACTAACATATAATTGGGACGGGCCGTCGTTTCCGTATAAGCAATTAGGCAGAAAAACGTCCGTATAGTCAATGGTTAGGTTAGCCCATTGGTATGGGAAATCGTATCTCACAGCCGCTGACTGGCCAAGAAGTAGCAATTGCGGCAAGATATAAGGTGCGCTCAATCCTTCTCTAGCACTCTCTGTTCGTATCCAGTGGAGGAAAGTAATATGCGAATCATCGAAATATCAGTTACCGATCTTTTCGGGGTATTCAATCACACGATCCCACTGAACATTGACAAGCGTGTAACGATCATTCACGGTCCCAACGGTTTTGGGAAGACCATCCTACTCAAAATGCTTGACGGGCTGTTCAACAGCCGTTACTCAGAATTGCGCAACATTCCTTACCAGAGATTTCAAATCAGATTCGATGATGGTGGTGTTGTGTGGGCAGACAAGGCAAGAAGTGGACCCACACCCACACAGCCGACCCTTCTGGAAGTCGAAGGTGACGTAGATAGGAGACGCAGTAGGAGACGAGAACGTCCTCCAACAGTCGTGATCAACCTTCTCAGACCAAATGCGATAGAACCCGAGTCCTTTGCCCTAGACACTATCCCCGACGAGATCGATATTCCCTTGGCAGCGATAGCGACAATAATACCCGAGCTAGACCGGGTAGGTCCCAGGAGCTGGATAGATCACTCAACAGGCGAAACATTATCGCTGGAGGCCGTCTTAGATCGCTTTAGTCATTTCCCGCCTTTTGAGCGTGTTAGTAGACAGCCTGACTGGTGGACTGAAGTTCAAGAATCCATTGACATTCGCTTGATAGAGGCACAAAGATTGCAGATTATTCGAGTAGCCGACCAACGCAGAAGACGTCCTCAGATGATGATACCGGCAGTCGAAGAATTCTCCAAAGAATTGGCAGAAACCATCCAAGGAATACTGGCCGAATCAGCCGCTTTGTCTCAATCACTTGATAGAACCTTTCCAGTCCGCCTAGTCGAGCAAATGGGGCGTTCAGAGCTCACCGAAGATGAGTTGCGACGCAAACTGAGTGAACTAGAGGAGCGGCGCTCCAGACTCGAAGAGGTCGGCCTTTTGGATAGAGAGGAGGAGATAGCTTTCTTGCCTCCTAGCGAATTGTCAAGTAGCACAAAGGGTGTTCTCGAAGTTTACGTGCAGGACGTAGGGAGAAAACTGAGTGTTTTCGATGAAATAGCCAATAAGATCGAGCTCTTCAAGCAAATCATTAATGATCGATTCTTGTATAAACAGATGGCTATCTCAAAGCAAGACGGCTTTTTGTTCACTACCTCAGACGGGAAGCTCTTGCCTGTTACTGCATTGTCTTCCGGCGAGCAGCAGGAGTTAGTTCTCCTGTATCAGCTTCTGTTTAAGGCCAGTCCCAACTCCCTCATTCTTGTTGATGAACCTGAGCTGTCACTGCATGTAGCATGGCAAAAGCAGTTCCTCCGGGATTTGCAGGGAATAGCAAAACTGGCCTCACTAGATGTTCTCATCGCTACACATTCCCCCCAGATTATTCATGATCGTTGGGATTTGACGGTTGAATTGAAGGGTCCAGCGATTTCATGAAGGATTTCATCACGGCATACGAGGTTGTCAACGAAATTCGTATGACTCGTAGTCAGTATGCAGGCTGTTTCTTGATTGTTGAGGGCGAGATAACTGACCTACGAGTGTACGGGCGCTTCATTGACCCAGGATCATGCCAAATCATTCCCGCACATGGCAAGGAGAATGCTCTGCGTGCTCTTGAGATCCTAGAAAACGACGACTTCAATGGTGTTCTAACCATAGTAGACGCTGACTTTTGGCGGCTTGAAGGTGAGGAGCCTACAAGCCCGAGTCTTTTCATCACTGATGCACACGATCTAGAAGCAATGATGCTAAGCTCTCCCGCATTAGAGAAACTACTTGCTGAATTTAGCTCTACTAATAAACTGGACAAGTTTACCCAGAATCGAGGCTCAAGCGTTCGCCAGGTATTGCTTGATAGTGGACGGCCGTTTGGCTACCTAAGTTGGATTTCCGATCGCCAGAGTTTATCTCTGACATTTGAAGACATCGCTTTTAGTAGATTCATTGATCAAGCATCACTGGCTGTAGACGTTGTCAGTATGATTAGGACAGTGAAAAACAAATCTGGCAGGCACGATTTAGCTGAGGAAGAGTTAAAGGACGCAATTGATCAAGTGGCGTCCGCCACTCACGATCCTTGGGATATTTGCTGCGGGCACGACTTAGTGTGTATTCTGTCACTTGGGCTTCGCAGAACCTTGGGCTCAAATCAAGCCAGTGAAGTTAAGCCCGAACTGCTCGAGAAGTTCTTGCGAGTCGCGTACGAAGCTGTCTTCTTCTTCAGAACGGAGCTTTTTCAATCCTTGAAGGCTTGGGAAGTCGCAAATCAGCCATTTCGGATCTTCCCACCAGCTTAACTGCGCTGTTTGTCTGCCCATAGGTAAGTTGATCCCAGGGGATGGCTTTCTGAGGCCAACCTAGTTATGGTCGGCGGGGCGGTCGCCCACCCCGCCGCCAATTCAGAAGCGTGTGTGAGACTTTCGTCTCAGATGCTTGCTCATTAAAGCCCCTGGGCCTCGTGACCAAAAGCAACCGGCCTTTGCCTTTGGTGCAGACCCAACGGAACTTTGTCGCAAACTCAACCCGGAAACCTGAAGGAGAACCCATAATGCCAGACCTATTCGAGCCCGATGTGGAACTGCGCTGGCGAGGCAAGGAGAGCAAAGTCAAGACCGTCAGCCTGCCCTTCCAGACGGTGGAGCGCATTGACCTGTGGGAAGGTAGGTCGGAATGTCATTCCGACCTACAGGGCTGGACCAACCGGCTCATCTGGGGCGACAACAAGAACGTGATGGCCTCGCTGCTGGGCGCAGGCGTTCAGCCCGACCGGTTGCTGGTGAACGGCCTCTGCTTCGTCGAGGGAGCGGAGGCGATTGCGCCGGAGTTCAAACGGAGGATGTTCAATGGACAGATTTGAGGAGCTACGAGAAAAGATACTACCTTTGCTCCTGCCCTGGGGGGTCAAGCGGGTCGCCCTGTTCGGCTCGGTGGTCAGAGGGGAAGATACGTCGGAAAGCGACGTTGACATTTTGGTGGAACTCAAGCCGCCCGACGAACGTCCCCCCATCGGACTGAAATGGTTCGGCCTGGAGCAAGAGCTGAGCCATATCCTGGGACGCGAGGTAGACCTGGTCAGCGAAAGTGCACTAAGCCCTTATATCCGTCCTTATGTGGAAAAAGAACTGGTGGTGTTATATGAAGAAGGATGACACGGTTTACCTGCGGCACATCCTGGATGCCATTGAGCAAATAGAGGGCTATCTCGAGGGAGTATCCGCCGAACAGTTTCTGCAACGAAGGCTTCTGCAGGACGGTGTTGTGCACCAACTAGAGATCATTGGCGAAGCCAGTCGCAACCTATCCAATGGGCTTTGCCAGAGACACCCAGAAGTGCCCTGGAGGCAGATCGTCGGCTTGAGAAACAGGATCGTTCATGCCTACTTTGATGTGAACCTACAAATCGTTTGGGAGATTACTCGAGATGACCTTGCGCCCCTGAAGCAACAGGTAGAGCACATCCTGAAAACGTCCGGTGCAGAGCATGGCGATAAGTCGTAAAACCTATCGGTTCGGAACAAAAACGTTGCCCCCGCTGCAACAGCGGCTCATCCTGAACCGCTTCTTCTGCCGCTTGTTCGGACTTGACGACTTCAAGGGGTTGCGGGGACAACTACATAACGTCCAGCAGGGGTACGCCGAGGACGGGCACAGTTACTTCTACCACACCTTCGGAGACCAAGCGCGGCGGCGGCCCGAGCGTGCAGGTGGACACCTTCGGCCCGAACAACCACTGCGCCCGCCACCTGTATCAACCGCTGCTGGTACCCGACGAGCGCGGTTCATCGCCGACTTGCGAAACTATCTGCACGGGAACGACGAGCGATTTGCAGGCAAAGAGGTGTTCCTGCTGCGGAACCTGACGCGAGGCAGGGGCTTATGCTTCTTTGAAGCAAGCGAGGGCGAGTCGTTCTATCCCGACTTCATTTTTGTATAGGGGGCGCAACTCTTTCCTGCACTACTCCGCCATCGGGCGTAAACGGGAATCTCCCACTCCACCAGTACAGGAGAGCGGCCCGGAGAGCACCTCCGGGCCGGGTGTTTAGAACGATGTGAGATGAGGAATGATTGAGAGCATATTGCTAAGCCCCCCGATCGCGCTGTGCATCTTCCTGGCGCTGGCCTACGGCCTCTACCGGCTGGGCGGGGCGCTGGCCGCGCCGGGCGAGGAGCATCCCGGCAAGCATCAGCCCTACGCCTGCGGTGAAGACCTGCTCCCGCCGCAGGCGCAACTGGCCTACCACGCCTTCTTCCGGCTGGCGTTACTCTTCGCCGTGTTACACCTGGCGACGCTGGTCGTCTCGACGCTGCCGCCGGGAGGCATATCGCACCGCATCGCGGTGGCCTACCTGGTGGGCATCGCCATCAGTGTCTTTGTGTTGACGAAGGGAGAGATGTAAATGAACAATGAACAATGAAACAATGAACAATGAAACAATGAACAATGAACGGGGTAAAGAGGTCAATCAGGGGATCGAGGAAGCGGCAGACTGAGGAAGGTTTCATTGCGGACATAGTTACAGAGGAGTTCGTAACTTGTCAGCAAATCTTCGAAACCTAACACCAGAGGGGTCGCATCGTCAGGCATCAAGTAAGCCTTGAGTCTAAGCGAGGGAGAGACACGAGTCTGGTCAAGGAGAACGCACGTCACCTCGGCTAACCGTGCTGGAACGAAGGGCTGTTCCTGGTCATCAGCAGAGATGCCGTGGATTTCCATCACCCTGGTGGAGAGGGGACGAACAGCAATACGGTTCCCTATAGACCAGGGGATCACTGCTACTGGTGCTCCAGTGTCAACGATCGCCCTTTCCACTCCCGACCAGCCCTCAGAGGTAGCGAACCTGAGGTAGCAAATCAACCTGATAAGGCGGAGGCGAATCCCTTCATCAAGGAGCTCTGGGTCAAGAATCTCGTAGAGACTGAGGTTGATGTGTCCAGCGCTAGCATTGGTAGACATGGACGCCTCGCTCAATGAAGAGGTGTGGAAACTCCGGGCGGTCTGTGCAGGCTTTCGCCTCATCGAGCACCTGTCTCAGGTTCCTCCCGGCAGAAACGACCCTCTGGTCTACAACAGCCACCCATTTATTGGGATACTGGCGTGTCAACTCGGCGTAATGCTCCTCAGCCCATTTGACATCATCCCAGTACTCCTTTGGAGGGGGCTTGGGAAGTGCGTTATCACACATTTTCTCACCTCCGCATCAGGCCATCCGATTCAAGTATAATGTGGATTCAGACGGCGACATTCCTACGCCTTTCGCTCTCATATTGAGATTATACCATACAATAGCAAGGAATGGCAAGAGATATGCTGGATAGTTTGGTTCGTTGGGCAAGACGCAAGTCGCCCTGGATACTGCACTTCAACAGCGGCGGCTGCAATGGCTGCGACATCGAGATCCTGGACCTGCTCACGCCGCGTTACGACGTTGAGCGGCTGGGCATCCTGAAGGAGGCCTCACCGCGCCATGCCGATATTTTACTCTGCACCGGCCCGGTGACGCGCCAATCGCGAGACAGGCTACGCCGCATCTATGAGCAGATGCCCGCCCCCAGGTGGGTGGTCGCGGTGGGCAGTTGCAGTTGCTCCGGCGGCATCTTCCGCGACGGCTACAACGTATTGGGCGGCATTGACCAGGTGTTGCCGGTGGACATTTACATACCGGGCTGCCCCTGCCGGCCAGAGGCCATGATTGACGGGCTGGTGCGGCTGCTAGGAACAATGAAACAATGAATAATGAGACAATGAACAATGAAACAATGAATAATGAATAATGAGACAATGAATAATGAGACAATGAACAATGAATAATGAGACAATGAACAATGAACGGTTGGAGAGCGCGATGCTTGTGGAAGCGATTTTGCAGGCACTGCGGGAGACTTTCCCGGCCGAGACGGTTGAGGCACAGGCGGTGCCAATAGGCGAGACCTTTATCGCGCTGCCGGCGGACTGCATCCACCCGGCTGTGAGGCTGCTAATCAAGCGCTTCGACCTGCGCCACCTTTCGACCATCACCGGGCAGGACACCGGCAGCGCGATCGAGTTGCTCTACCACTTCTGGGACGGCGGCGGTCTCACGCTGCGCACGTCGCTGCCGCGAGAGAAGCCGCACATCGCCACGCTGACCGACCTGATCCCCGGCGCCGCCTTCTACGAGCGCGAGGTGAGCGAGATGTTGGGCGTCACCTTCGACGGTCTCCCCGACCCGCGCCCGCTACTGCTGCCGGACGATTGGAACGGCGAGGCTCCGCTGCGCCAGCGGCCCACAGCCCCCACCCCCGGCCCCTCCCCCAACCCTTCGGCTTCGCTCAGGACAGGCTCTGGGGGAGGGGAGCAGAAACCTCCCCCCCAGAATTGGGGGGGACTGAGGGGGGGCGGAGAGGAAGAGACCCAATGACCAGAATAACCATCCCCATCGGCCCGCAGCACCCGGCGCTCAAGGAGCCGCTCTCATTCTTGCTCACCGTCGAGGGGGAGCGGATCGTGGACAGTGCCCTGCGCATCGGCTATGTCCACCGGGGCATTGAGCGCATCTGCCAGAACCGCAACTACGTGCAGAACGTGCACGTGGTGGAGCGCATCTGCGGCATCTGCTCGCACATCCACACCACCACCTATTGCCAGGGGGTCGAGGCGTTGCTGGGGCTTCAGGTGCCCCTGCGGGCGCTCTATCTGCGCACGCTGCTGGGCGAACTGGAGCGCATCCACAGTCACATGCTCTGGCTGGGCGTGCTGGCCGAAAACATCGGCTTCACCACCATTTTTATGTACGCCTGGCGTGACCGCGAGACCGTGCTGGACATTATGGAGGAATTCTCCGGCGGGCGCGTGGCTCACGCCGTCAACGTCATAGGCGGCGTGCGCATTGACGTGGACGAGGCGCAAGTAGACTCGATCCTGGCACGGCTCGACGAGTTGGAGCAGCAAATTGAGATCTTACTGGGCGTGATCCAGCACGAGCGCACTTTCCAGGCCCGCACGCGCGGTGTGGGGCACCTCTCGGTTGAACAGGTTCGCCGCTATTGCGTGGTCGGACCGACGGCGCGCGCCTCCGGCGTGAACGTGGACATGCGGCGCGACGCACCCTATGCCGCCTACGACTGGCTCGACTTCCGGGTCATCACTGCCGAGGAGGGGGACGTGTGGGCCCGCACGATGGTGCGCGTGCTGGAGACCATCGAAAGCCTGCACATGTGCCGGCAACTACTGGCCGAACTGCCAGAAGGGCCACTAGCGGTGCGCGCGCCGCGGCGCGTGCCGCCCGGCGAGGTGGTCAGCCGGGGCGAGGCGCCGCGCGGCGAGTTGGTCTACTACATTCGCAGCGACGGCAGTGACAGTCCAGCGCGGGTCAAGATACGCACGCCCACGCTGACCACACTGATCACCCTGCCCGACCAACTGCGGGGCGTCAACACCGCCGACGTGCCCGCCGTGCTGGCCGGCGTGGACCTGTGCATCGCCTGCGCAGATCGGTAGATTGATACATTGGTAAATTGGGTATGAACGACTGGTTATCTGCCTCGTTCGCGCTGTTTATCTTCCCCGGCTTCGGGTTTCTCTTCGTCTGCGCGCTGGCCTTCCAGTGGATTGACCGACGGGTGGCGGCGCGCCTGCAAGGACGCATCGGGCCACCCTGGTTTCAGCCGCTGGCCGATTTCATCAAGTTGATGGCCAAGGAGGACATATTGCCCACCGGGGCTCACGAGTGGGCTTGCGCGGCGCTGCCGATGGTGTCACTGGCCACAGTGCTGACCGCCGCGCTGTATATCCCCGTCGGCGGGCAGGCCGCCAGTGCCTTCGAGGGCGATTTGATTGTGGTGCTCTTCTTGCTCAGCATCCCGGCGCTGGCCTGTTTTCTGGCCGGCTGGCTCTCCGTCGGCGTCTACAGCGTCGTCGGCGGCAACCGCTCGCTGCTGCAATACTTCTCCTACGAGGTGCCCTTCCTGATGGCGCTCAGCGGCCCGGCCATCCTCAGCGGCTCCTGGTCTATCTCGCGCATCGCCGCGCAGCAGGCGGGGGCGACCTGGATGGTGTTCGTGCAGCCGCTGGGCTTCCTGCTGGCCATCGTGGGGCTGATCGGCAAACTGAAGCGGTCGCCCTTTGACATCCCCAAGGCCAAGTCGGAGATCGTCGCCGGCCCGCTGACCGAGTTCAGCGGACGCAAGTTGGCCCTGTGGCACCTCACGCTGCACATACAAACCGTGGTCGGCCTCTTCCTGCTGGTGGACGTCTTCCTGGGCGGCTGCAGCATCGGGTTGGCCGTCCCGGGCGTGCTGGTCTTCACCGTCAAGGCGGTGCTTATCCTGCTGGCGCTCTCAGTCGCGAGCGTGCTCTACGCCCGGTTGCGCATTGACCAACTGGCGAACCTTGGTTGGCGGGTGCTGGCGCCGCTGGCGCTGGCGCAGATGTTAACAACAATGTGGATCGGGGTTAGATAAGATGTCCCGTCTTACGCCAACATCACACTATCCAAAGACTATAAGGCCAGCGATGTGGATGTGACCACCATCCTACTGGAAGGCGAAATCCCAGCTGATTGGGGTGACGTACAAGAAGAGAACTGCTTAATAAAACTGGAATGTACTATGTAAACCCAACATACCTGTATGCGAAACGCTAACAGAAAGCGATAAGAAATGGCTTCACATGAATTCACCAACAAAATTTTGGAAGCTCTTCATACCAGATTACGTTTTGAACGGAGTGTTAAAGGGAACGTGAACTACCTTAAGGTGTCAAAGGAAGAATACATTAAGATAGCGAAGTATTTAAAGGAAAATAGATTCCGAAGATTGCTTACTGTAAGCGCAGTCGATTGGATAGAGAAAGGAACGTTCGAGGTGTATTTTGTTGTACATAACGCGGATGAAAACGTGTACATTAAAGGCGCAACTGAAGTGTCGCGCGATAAACCCGAGATTCCAAGTTTATCTGAGTTGTTCCCTAACGCTGCTATGCACGAAAGAGAAGCGTGGGAACTTTTCGGAATAACATTCATCGGAAATGACATGTTAAAGCCGCTTCTTCTTGAGGGTTGGGTTGGTCCTCCGCCTTTTAGGAAAGATTTTAACTCAAGAGAATATGTTAAGCAAACTTACAAACCACCTCGGAATGAAGACCTATGATTAAGCAGATCATTGGACCCATCAAATCTGGAATTAAGCTTCTGATCACAAAACCAATAACCTACAATTTTCCTCCTGAAATGCCTCTTGCAGAAGAGTTCAGAGGTCGGCATATCTTTGACCCAAAGAGATGTATGAGCTGTAATCTCTGCTCCAGGATCTGTCCTAATAAAGCTATACGGATGGTTGAAAGGGAAGGACCATCTCCCTCTCAAGATTCTCGACCGAGAGCTATTCGCCATCCGCAAATAGACTACGCTAAATGTTGCTTCTGCGGGTTATGCTCAGAGATTTGTCCAACAGAAGCCCTTAGGATGACGAACTTTCCGATGTTGGTATCTCTAGATAGAAAATATCTGCTTTTTACTCCTGAAAAGCTGGCTCAATCCCCAGAATTGAAGATGCCTGAGAAAACGAGGATTAAGAATGTTGCAAGCTGGGCTCGCTCAAGAAGTTTATGGATGATAAACTTCTTCACCGGATGCGGCTTCGTAGAAGTTCTACCTTGGGTCAGCAGCGGTTTTGACATGGAGAGGTTCGGTTTGTTAGTTGCTGACAGCCCGAGGCATGCAGACGTATTTATTATCGCCGGGTATGTCACCGTTAAGACGCTTAAGAGGATAATCAGAATTTATGGACAGATACCTCAACCTAAATATGTGATAGTTTTTGGAAATTGCCCGATGGCTGGAGGAACATACTGGGACAGCTATAATACTATAAAGAGAATTGACAACCACCTTCCCGTAGATATATGGATAGCTGGATGTCCTCCGAGACCTGAAGCTATAGGCTTCGCTGTAGTTGCAGCGATGAACGCCATTCAAAGCGGATACGCGGGTAAGAAAGAGGAGGTTGAGGCTCCAAAGAAGCTAAAACCGCCTACAATTATGGGAGAAAAACTTGAGGAAGGCGAACTTCTGCTCCCATTCGGACCGCAACATCCCGCTTCAGGAAATTTTCAATTGAGACTTAAAGTTGAAGGAGAAACCGTTACGCAAGCTGAACCGCAGATAGGTTACCTGCACAGAGGCATCGAAAAGCTCATAGAATACAGAACTTGGATGCAGAATATGATGCTAGTTCCGCGTATCTGTGTCCTAGATGGAGCACCTTACGAGATAGCATATAGCAACGCGGTAGAAGAACTGGCTGGGATAGAGATTCCTGAAAGAGCTAGATACCTCAGAGTTATCCAAGCTGAATTGTCTAGAATACAAAGCCACCTGCTTAATTTCGGGTTTATCGGCGGGGCTGCAGGCTTCCACACCATGCAGAAAGTTATGTGGGGGGACAGGGAGAAGATACTGTTCCTTCTAGAGAGATTAACGGGGGGGCGAGTATATCAGCTTTATAGCGTTCCCGGAGGAGTTCGCAGAGACGTGCCAGAAGAGTTTAAGAGCCAAACTCTGGAGACTATAACATACATGCAGAAAAGAGTGAAAATGTATGACGAATTTTTCTTGGAGAACCCTGTTTTTAGGAAGAGAACCATAAATATGGGAAGAGTCTCTTCTAAAATTGCTTTAGAAAACGATGTAACAGGCCCCAATCTGAGAGCTTCAGGCAGAAAATTTGATGTGAGAAAGTCAACACCATACGCAGCCTATAATGAACTTGACTTTGAGGTGCCTGCATTTAAAGAGGGAGACGCATACCACAGAACGCTTCTTAGGAGATTAGAGATTGATCAGAGCCTAAACATGGTGGAGGAGGCGTTAAACAAGCTGCCCATCGGGGGCTTCAGGGTTAGGTTTGCCCCATTCAAGTCTATACCTGAAGGGGAAGCTTTGCGCTGCGTGGAAAGCGCTAGAGGGGAACTATGCTTCCACATTGTAAGTTCAGGAGCTAACATGCCTTATAGGGTTAAGGTGAGAGGCCCAACTTTCGACTCGATTCTCGTTATGTTGCCGAACATCTTAAAAGGGGCTCATATGGCTGATATTCCCGTAATCTATTGGAGCCTAGACAACTGCCCAGCCGATCATGACAGGTAAAAGGTGAATAGAATAATGATAAGGGTGCTTTTGGGATGGTTCACAAATCAGTTTACACTTTGGGATTGTGCGCTTTCAGGCCCGACGATGAATCGTCGGGCTAAGCGAGCAAAGGGCGATAAATCGCCCTGAAATAGCCCGCTTCAGCAGGCTTCGTAGGCTCAGCCTGGCGATTATCGCCAGGCGGCGGCGATCTGGATGGTGTTCGTACAGCTGCTGGGATTCCTACTGGCCATCGTCGGCCTGATCGGCAAACTGAAGCGGGTGCCGTTCGACATCCCCAAGGCCAAGTCGGAGATCGTCGCCAGCCCGCTGACCGAGTTCAGCGGACGCAAGTTGGCGCTGTGGCACCTCACGCTGCACATACAAACCGTGGTCGGCCTCTTCCTGCTGGTGGACGTCTTCCTGGGCGGCTGCAGCATCGGGTTGGCCGTCCCGGGCGTGCTGGTCTTCACCGTCAAGGCGGTGCTTATCCTGCTGGCGCTCTCAGTCGCGCACGTGCTCTACGCCCGGCTGCGTATTGACCAACTGGCGAACCTCGGCTGGCGGGTGCTGGCGCCGCTGGCCTTGGCGCAAATATTAGTTATAATCTGGATCGGAGTTGGATAGAACAATGAACAATGAACAATGAACAATGACCAACCGATAGGAGTAAAGCAAACGTGAATGATGTCATCGTGTTCACCGTCCCCACTGTCGGCCTCCTGGGGCTGCTCTTTAGCCTCTACCTGGCCTACAGCACTCTGAAAAACGATGCCGGCCCGCCGGAGATCACCACCATCTCCCGCGCTATCCAGGTCGGGGCGACGACCTTCATGCGGCGGGAGTATCGTGTGATGGGGCTGGTGGCCCTGCTCTTCGCCGTTTTCCTGGCGCTGGTGCTGAACGTCTACGTCACGTTCGCCTTTCTCATCGGGGTGCTTTGTTCCACCCTCTCCGGTTTCATCGGTATCAGCATCGCTACCCGGGCCAATGGCCGCGTCACCTTTGCAGCCAGGGGTGGCCTGAGCAAAGCCTTGCACGTGGCCTTATCCGGCGGGGCGGTGATGGGTATGGCCGTGGTCAGCCTGGGAGCGCTGGGCATCTCGGGGGTGTATCTGCTCTTCGACCTGCTGCCTTTCACCCCCGACCCTCTGGCGATCATCATCGGCTACTCGATGGGGGCCAGTTTCGTGGCTATCTTCATCCGTATCGGGGGCGGCATCTTCACCAAGGCGGCAGACATGGGGGCCGACCTGGTGGGCAAGGTAGAGGTGGGGATTCCCGAGGACGACCCGCGCAACGCCGCCGTGATCGCCGACCAGGTGGGCGACAACGTGGGCGACGTGGCTGGCCTGGGCTCCGACCTGAACCAGTCCTACACCGATACGGTTATCACCTCCCTGATCATTGGGGCAACGGCCCAGAGCGCCGGTGGCCTGTACCTGGGTGAGAGAGGCATCATCTTCCCCCTGTTGCTGATGGCGATGGGCATCGTCGCCTCGGCGCTGGGCGTCCTGGTGGTCAAGACACTGGCCCGGAAAGACGTGATCCGGCCGGAGGCTGTACTGAAGGTGGGAATGTTGACCAGCGGGGCGCTCTCGCTGCTCGGCATCCTGCTCCTCTCCCGCTTCTACCTGGGACACCTGGAGCCCTTTTACGCCGCCACGTCCGGTCTGGTGGTAGGAGTGCTCATCGGTCTGAACACCGAATACTACACCTACAGGAAGCCGCTCCGTTCCATCGTCGTCTCCAGCGAGACGGGGGCAGCGACTAACATCATCGCCGGCCTGGCCGTGGGCCTGGAAAGTACTGTGCTATCCATGATCTTGCTGGGTGCGGGGCTAGTCGCGGCCCATCACTTCGCCGGGCTCTACGGCATCGCCCTCTCCGGCTTAGGCCTGCTCTCCATCCTGGGGATCAACCTGTCCCTGGACGCCTACGGCCCCATCGCCGACAACGCGGGCGGGATTGCCCAGATGAGCAGTCAGCCCTCGGAGATTCGAGACATCACCGACCGCCTGGACGCTGTGGGCAACACCACGGCCGCCATTGGCAAAGCCTTCGCCGCCAGCGCCACCGCCGCTGCGGCCCTCTCTCTCCTCACCGCCTACTCCGAAGCGGCCCACATCGTGCACCTCGATATCCGGGAACCCAGAGTGATGGCCGGGTTGTTGATCGGCGGGGCACTACCGGCGCTCTTCTCGTCTATGGTGATCAAATCGGTGGGTCAAACAGCCCAGTTGATCATCATCGAGGTGCGGCGACAGTTCCGGGAGATTCACGGCCTGATGGGAGGGGAGAGCCCGCCAGACTATGGCCGCTGTGTGGACATCGCCACCCAGGGAGCCCTGAGCCGGTTGGCACTGCCCTGCCTGCTGGCCATCAGCGTCCCCTTTATCACTATCTTTGTCCTGGGCCGGGAGGCATTGGCCGGGCTTTTAACCGGGTGCATCGTGTGCGGCATCTTCCTGGCCTTCCTTATGGCCAACGCCGGCGGAGCCTGGGATAACGCCAAGAAACTGATCGAGGCGGGAGAGGTGGGCGGCAAGGGCTCATTGGCACACAAGGCCAGCGTTATCGGCGACACGGTGGGCGATCCGCTCAAAGACACCGCCGGCCCCACCCTGGACATCCTGGTGCAGTTGATGGCCACGGTATCGCTGGCCTTTACCCCATTGTTTCTAAGGCTCCTGGAGTGAAAACATCGCCCCGCCCAAGCGGAGTCGGGTAGCATGTCCCCCCTGCATTCACTGGTCTACCTGCTGCCAGAACTGTGGCGTACACTGTTCACCCGGCCGATCACGGTGTACTACCCCTTCGGGCCGCTGGAGTTGCCCCCCTACTTCCGGGGCAAGGTCACCATCGAGCCAACGCTGTGCACGGGCTGTGGGCTGTGCGTGCGCGATTGCCCCGCCTTCGCGCTGGAACTGGAGCGCAAAAACCGCGAGAATTTCCGGCTGATCCACTACCATGACCGATGCGCTTACTGCGGGCAGTGTGAGGACAGTTGTCGGTTTGGGGCTATCATACTGGTTGACGAATTTGTGGGAGCCACATCCCGGCGTGATGCGCTCACACAGGTCTTGGTGGAGCGAGATACCGATGCGCAACAGAGTTGAATGAGGAGACCAACCGCGCGTGAGCTCCGGCTGGGAATGCGGAGGTGGTTTTCTGTCCGCTCTGGGTGAGACGAATTTGCCTTTCACGCTCTCCCTTCTCTTCACCACATTGTCGTAGCATTTCTTCGTCCTTTGGTCCCCTGGCGAACTCACGTGCGATGCCGATTACTCCCAGAAAATCGAGGAAATCAGCACCCCTCAGCAAGATGGACTCGTTTGACCTCCCTGGTTCCTCCCTGTTATGGCACTCGATGGCTTCCAATGCAATCGCCCGCGCTTGCTCCGAAAAGTCCGTCTGGCGCAGGATCTCTTCAGCAACCTGCCGTGAGTGAACTTGTAGCCGACGCCGTAGACGGTGAGCACGTAGCGTGGCTCAGTTGGGTCGGTTTCCAATTTGCGACGCAGATTCTTGATGTGAGCGTCTATGCTGCGGTCAAAGCCATCCCAGGCGACGCCATGCAGCCGGTCGAGCAACTGCGCGCGGGTGAAGGTCTGGCCGGGGTGCTGGGCCAGCACCGCCAGCAAGTTGAACTCGCTGCGGGTGAGGCGAAGCGGCTCTCCGGCGCGGGTGACGCGATGGCCGTGCAGGTCAATTTCCAGGTCGCCAGCGCGGATGAGGCCCGGCGTGCGGACGCCGCCCCGCACACGGCGCAGGACCGCCCGCACGCGGGCCACCAGTTCACGGGGCGAGAAGGGCTTGGTGATGTAGTCATCCGCGCCTAACTCTAGCCCGATCAGCCGGTCGGTCTCATCGACGCGGGCGGTGAGCATAATAATCGGCACGTCCGACTCGCGTCGCAGCGCCCGGCAGACGTCCAGCCCGTCCATCTCCGGCAGGTTCAGGTCGAGCACGATCAGATCAGGCCGCTCGTGGCGCGCCACGGCCAGCGCCATCTTTCCATCACCGGCCGTGACGACGCGGAACCCGCCCTTCTCCAGGTAGTCCCGCGCCTGCCTGACGATTTTCGGTTCGTCGTCTATGACCAAGATCGTTCCGTTCATGCTCTGCTCCGCCGATCACCTTTTTATCACGAACGTCGTAAATATGCAAGTCAGTTGGTAGATTGAGGAACGCCGGCACGGGCGAATATGACTGCTTCTCCATCTTCAAAGTCAACTGCCCATCCGGGTTGAGCCCGGAAGAGGCTTAGCAGGTCGCTGTCGTCATGGCGGTGCAGTACCAGAAATTGAACACCGTACTCGTCGAGCATCACTGGCCAATTCTCGTTCACGTCAGTTGCTTGTGCGATAGAATAATCCTGTGGCATACAATTTCTCCTTGCTACCATTCAACTGTGCTATCCAACCTTTCCGAATTGGGAAATCCTTCCCTGGCGCTTCAGAGGGCGAAAAGGTTCGCTTGAGATCCAGAGCCGCCCTTCGGTAGAGAGTATTCCCGCCGGTTTCAAAAGCCGGTGTAGTTCGGTCAGGATGTTCTCCATGTTTCCGACGCTGTGAGCGAAACCGAAAACGAAGATGAGATCGAAGAACTGATCGGGTAGACCCGTTTGAGCAGCATCGGCCAGGACGGTCTTAACGTTGGTCACGCCTTCCTCCTCGATCTTTTGTTGAACTCTCTCGACAGCCAGCGGATTGATGTCCAACGCATAGACGCTTCCTTTCTCTCCTACCATTCTGGCCGCGGGAATGGAGAAGAAGCCAGGACCACAGCCAACTTCCAGTACTTTTTGACCCGGCTTCAGTCCTGCAGCGCTTAGAGCCTTATAGGGATCCCTAAACAGGCCATAGAGAGTTTCATGAACCAGGGACATCATTTTGAAGTGCATTCCGTTTGCTACTGACATTTGTCTCCTCCTGAGTTTTGTTTTAGAAGGTAGGTGCTGGCGGAACCCAGAGGCAGACCCAGACTCCAATCACCAGGATGAATAAGACAACCCCCACGATTGCTCGAACAGTTGTGCTTATTCTTTCCCTGCATGGCGTCCATCTCATTCTCTGCATAGTCACACCTCCGAATGCCATCCTGCCTTCTTCTATCTGGCCCCAGTATGCCACAAACCTGTGAAGGAATTATGAAGAGGTGTGGGAAATGTGGTGAAGTTATTATGATATTCCTTCTCGCGGTTCAGGAGAAGTGCTGAGACCTTCATCGCCATCCCCGCGATTGTCTCACACAACGGATGGTGATATAATCGGGGTTGCACCCCGCTCCGGTGGGATCGCCAGGTCCCGCCACCCATCGCCGTATCTGGCGGTCCGGCGGGAGCAGGGCGTATCTTCTTAATAAACCGGGGTAGGGGCAGGTCTTGTACCTGCCCAAGAGGGCGACCACGAGGGTTCGCCCCTACATATTGAGATGATACGCAGGGCGGTATAGGCAGCAGGTCTGAGCCATTCACCCAAGCCTTTGACTTATACTCCAGGATCACCCGGAGTTTGACACTATGGACGCATTCACCCTCCAGTTGACTACCATCACCCACGGCGGCGCGGCACTGGGACGGCACAAGGGACGTGTCATCTTCGTCCCCTACGCGCTGCCTGGGGAAATGGTGCGCGTTGAGATCACCGAGGACAAGGGCCGCTACGCCTTCGCCCGCCTCGTTGATGTGCTGGATCCCTCCCCCGACCGCGTCGCGCCCCCCTGCCCCTACTTCGGCCCGACCGGCTGCGGCGGCTGCCAGTGGCAGCACGTGGCCTATGAGGCCCAACTGCGCTTCAAGGCCGAGATCGTGGCCGACCAACTGGCGCGCATCGGCGACATCGCCGATCCTCCTGTCCGCCCCACCCTGCCCAATCGCTCCGGCTGGGCCTACCGCAACCACGCCCAGTTTCACCCCGCCCCGGACGGGGGCCTCGGCTTCCAGGGGGCCTCGGTGGGACGCCCCCGTGGACGGGGGCTGCGAGCAGAGGGCCACGACGCTCGCCCTGAGCCCGCCCTGAGCGAAGAGGAAAGGCCAGGTCGAAGGGTCGTCGCCGTAGACGACTGCCTGATCCTTCACCCGCTCCTGTCCGATCTCTACGCCGCCCTCGACCTCGACCTGGAGGGCCTTATCCGCCTCTCGCTGCGCGCTGGCACCGCCACCGGCGATGCGATGCTCATCTTCGAGATGGCGGACGACCTGCCGCCCGCTTTGGAGATAGACCTGCCCGTCTCCTGCGTCCTGCTCCTCTCCGATGGCATGCACGTCAACCTCATCGGCAGCAACCACATCACGGAGATCGTCGCCGGCCGCACCTACCGTATCTCCGCCCCCTCCTTCTTTCAGGTCAACACCACCCAGACCGGCCAACTGGTGCGCCTGGTGACGGAGTACCTCGACCTGCGGGGGGACGAGACGGTGCTGGACGCCTACTGCGGCGTGGGGCTCTTCACCGCTCACCTGGCCGAGCGCGCTGGGCTGGTCGTCGGCGTCGAACTGGCCCCCACCGCCGTCGCCGACCTGCTGGAGAACACCGCCGAGTTCGACAACGTGGAGGTCATCGAAGGGCCGGTCGAGGTGGTGCTCCCCGACCTGGACGTCCCCCTCGACGGTGCCGTGGTGGACCCGCCCCGCGCTGGCGTGGACCGCTTCGCGCTCGACGCGCTGGTCGCCCGTCGTCCCGCCCGGGTCGTCTACGTCTCCTGCGACCCGGCCACGCTGGCCCGCGACGCCAAACGGCTGGTTCGCGCTGGCTACCGCCTGGTCGAGGTGCAGCCGGTGGACATGTTCCCGCAGACCTACCACATTGAGAGCGTGGCGCTGTTCGTCTCCGACAGGTAATTTGGAGGAAGAAAATGTACAAGTCTCTGCACCGCATCGCCACGATCCTCATCATCGCGTTGGCAGTCTTCACCGCGTGTGCGCCAGCCACACCCTTCCCCACCCTCAGCGACACCGTCCGCACCGTCACCATCTTCTACACCAGCGATGAGCACGGCTACCTGGAGCCCATCGAGAAGGGCTCGGACACCCTCGGCGGGGCGGCCAACCTGCTGGCCCTCTTGCGCCAGCGCGGCTACGACCCCGATAGTGACGACACGCTGCTCCTCAGCGGCGGCGACATGTGGACCGGCCCCGCCATCTCCACCTGGTTCCAGGGAGCCTCCGCCGTCCAGGTCTTTAATCAGATGGGTTACGACGCGGCCGCCGTGGGCAACCACGACTTTGACTTTGGCCAGGAGGTGCTACTGGCAAACGGAGACGCCGCCGAGTTCCCCTTCCTCACGGCCAACGTCACGCTGGCGGACACCGGCGACCCGCCCGCGTTCGCCCAACCCTACGTCATCCGCGAGGTGAACGGTGTGCAGGTCGCCATCGTCGGCCTGACCACGCGCGAAACGCCGGGGATCGTGGTGGCCACTTACGTCGAGGGGCTGGCGTTCGGCCACTATGCCGAGGCCCTCCGCCGCGTCGTGCCGCAGGCCCGCGCCGAAGGGGGCGAATTAGTGATCGTCATCGCCCACGTCTGCCCAGACAGCCTGCGCGTGCTGGCCCCCGTCGCCGCCGAACTTTCGATCCCCCTCCTGGCTGGCGGTCACTGCCACTGGTCTGAGAACACCGAGCAGAGCGGCGTCCGCATCGTCGAGCCAGGCGCGCATTGGCAGAAATTCGCCCAGGTAGACATCGCCTTCGACACCGCAACCGGCGAAGTGGTAAGCACGCAGGCGGAACTGGTGCCGGTCGAGTACACCACCGCCGCCGGCAACCCGGTCACGCCCGACGCCGGGATCGAATCGCTCGTAGCCGAGTGGAAGGCGCAGGTGGATGAGGCATTAGGGGAGATGATCGGCTATACCGAAAGCGGCATTGAGATCGGCTGGCCGATGTACAACCTGCTCGTGGACGCCTGGCTGTGGTACTACCCGCAGGCGGACCTGGCGATCAACAACCTGGGCAGTTACCGGGAAGCCATCCCGCCCGGAGAGATCACCCGCGCCGACGTCGTCGCCACGTGGCCCTTCGAGAACGTGTTGATAGACGTCGAACTGACCGGTCAACAAGTGATGGACAACCTGCTCTGCTGCGGCGGGGCGGTGGCGGGGTTGACCTACCACCGGGCCGGGGCGCGTATCATCGCCGAACTGGACGACGGCAACCCTCTCGATCCCGAAGCGACCTACCACGTGCTGGTGAACAACTTCACGTACACCGGCGGCGACGGTTACCTCTTCCAGAAACACAACCCCGACGGCTACGACACCGGCATCCACTGGCGCGAGCCGGTCATCGAGTGGATCATCGCCCAGCAGACCTCCCCCGAGCACCCGCTGGAGGCGGTGCTCGACGACACCCAACGGGGGATGGGACGCTGAAGGGGACAATTCATCTACTCACTTCCTGTCCACAGAATGCAACCTCCCCGCTCCAATTGCGTATTAAACACAGAAGGAGGTACACACCAAATGAAACTGCTCATCCGTTGGGTCATCACCAGCCTGGCGCTCTTCGCGGCAGCCTGGCTCGTGCCGGGCATCCGGGTCGAGGGAACCGCCTGGGTCGTCTACGCCGTGATGGCAGTCATCCTGGGGCTCGTCAACGCCATCGTGCGCCCGGTGCTAAAACTCCTGACCTGCCCGCTCATCCTGCTCACGCTGGGCCTGTTCGTCCTGGTCATCAACGGCATCGCGCTGTGGCTGGCCTCGGTCATTGCCGTCAACTGGTTCCACGTCGGCTTCTACGTGGGCGACTTCTGGTCCGCCTTCCTGGGTGCGCTCATCGTCAGCGTCGTCAGCGTCATCCTCTCGGCGCTGGTCAAGGAAGAAGACGAGTAGATTCGCAGGAATATACACGGCAATGACCAATAACAACAAACTGCGACGGCAAAGTGGAATCGTCGCGGGCGTCTGCGGCGGCCTGGGCGCTTTCTGCGGCCTCAGTCCGTGGTGGTTCCGCCTGGTTTTCCTGATCCTGTTGATCCCAGGCGGCCTGCCTGGCCTCTTGCCCTACGTGCTTCTCTGGATCATCATCCCTCGGAAACGGTAAGAACGGGCACGATCGAACTGCACCGGCCGGTCCTTCTACTGGTGTGAGGCCGCTGGATCGCCTTGCGCTGCGACGTGACCCAGGCTATTGTAGAAACCGGCCGGTCCCTTTTTCTACTCATTCACGACCACCTCCAGCGGCGCCCGCACTGTCAAATCACCTGGGTTGTAGTAGTCATACGCGCTGGAGGGAGGCGTCTGCGCGCGCATCGGGAAGCGCGCCCGCAGGCGATAGCCAAAGCGCAAGGGCGCTTCGGACGAAAAGTCCTCCAGGTACACTATGATCTGCCGCCCTGTCAGTTCGTAGCGGGCGATGATCCCCTGCTCTACCAGATTGCTCAAGTCATCGGTCAGCACGGCGAAGCCGGGTGGCACGCCCAGGTCAATCAGCGCCATCTTGACCACGCCCCCTTCACTAAGGTTGAGCCTCACGCCCACGTCCACCGTCACCTCGTCGTTGACGGCTAGCCGTGTGCGGTCGTAGTCCACGTCAATGGTGATGAGTTCCTCCGTTTCAGGTGTGGGCTCCACCTGGTCCCAGGGCAAATAGTAGCGGGTGGCGACCTGGTACATTAGGTTACCGCCGCCTTCCAACTCAATCTGCACCCGGTTAGCGCCGGAGGGCGAGAAGCCCCGGTCGAATGTGACCAGGTGGACCACATCGGCGTTGGTCTCGTCAATCACGATCTCCTGCGTTTGCTCCTTGTTCAGGCTGACGTGCACGGTAGCCGGGCCTTCGACCTGTCCCGCCTGCTCGGTGGATAGCAGCAGTGCCTTGAGCGAGAGGATGGTGGCCTGGGTGGTGGACCACGTGCCCCAGGAATCCTTGCCCTGGATAAGGTAGGCCAGCGCGCCGCTGACTGCGTCGGCGTGGGCATTGGCTCGCATCAAGGCGATGGCCGCCAGCGCCGTCGTCTCCAGGCTGCCGCTTTCGCCCGTCGCACCCATGAATGAGGCGGCTCCGGCCTGCCAGTAGACGGCGTCGCCCTCTTCCACGCGCACGTCGTATAGCCGGTCGAGCACGGCCCGCGTCATCGAGTCGTCGGGGTCGTAGGCGGCCAGCGCGTTGGCAACCAGCGCCAGGCTGTAGGCGTCCTCACCCTCGCCCCGGCCCTCTCCCTGGGAGGGAGAGGGAGTGAGGGCGAACTCGCGGATGTAGGCGATGGCCTGCCCCACCTGCGGCGTGTCTTCGTAGCCAGCCTCGATCAGCGCCCAGGCGATGTAAGCGGTGGTGGGAACCTGGGAGTCAATGTGCCAGTGCTCAGAGTAGCCCTGCTCGGTCCACGTGCCGTCCGACGCTTGCTGGGCCAGCAGCCATTGCGCCGTCCGCTCGATGAGGGCCGGATCCACCGGGTAGACCTTGGCCATGTCGTTGAACTCCATTAACCCATAGGCGGTGAGGAAGGGGTCCGCCGGTGCCTGGCCGAAGAGGGAGAAGCCGCCGCCCTGCACCTCGAAGGTCAGCAAGCGTTGGTAGCCGGTGCCGACGTACTTTTCGGCCTGCATCTGCACCTCGGGGTTGGCGTTGCCGGTGGTCTGCATGTAGTTGAGGATCAGAACATTCGGGTACGTCGCCGACGTACTTTGTTCAAATCAGCCGTGGGGCAATCTGAGTATTTTCTCCAGCCCCTCGACCGCCTGGGCCATCACTCCAGGGTAGATTTTGACCTCGACGTAGGGGGTCTCCGGCACGGCCTCAGACGGGATCGCGATAGCGACCTCCTTGCTCTCGCGCAGCCAATCGCTCTCCGTCAGGCGGAACTCTTTGCCGTCCGGCACGACGTTCACCTCGCGCCGGATGGCGTCACTCATCTTCTCGCCCCAGGCGGTCACCTGGAAGCCTTGCCGCCCGAAGTCGAGGACGCGGATGGGGAAGTAGACTACCTCAATGTCATTGGACGCGACGGTGATGGTAGACTGGTAGATTGGTAAGTTGGTAGATTGGTCAGGGAGGGCAGTGTACCAATCGGCGGGTTCGAGTTCGAGCCGCACCTGCTGGGGCTCGGGCAGGTAGTTGAAGACACCGACGGGGATGCTAATCTCGTCCCCCTGTGTCAGCGCGACGGGCAGGTCCACGTCCACGAAGAAATCTTGGAAGACGCGGATGCCGCGGGTGGCGAAGCCCAGCCGTCCGTCCTGGGACGAGGCCAACGCCGTCAGACGCCAGGTGGTGATGCTGTCGGCCATAGGGATTCCCAGCGAGACGAAGCCGCCCTCGTCGGTGACGACCTCCGGGGCCCAGTAGAGAGTCTCGGGGAAGTACTGGCGCAGGCGCGGGACCTCGGCCTCGGCCGGCTGTTCGCTTTCGGCGGCTGGTGGTGAGACTTCTGCCGCCTTCTCCACCACCACTGTCGCCTCTATAGGAACCGGCAGCCCCGCCGCGAACTCCATCTCCTCCACTACTCCGTTCCCCCTCAATGCCTGCGGGGCCACCGCGCCCATCGGCATGCCGCGCGTTGTGGTGAAGAGGAAGACAGCCGGCAGGATCGCCATCGTCGGCAGCGCCGAGAGCACGCCCAGCCCGGTGACCAGCGCCCCGGCAAAGCGACGCTCCTGCACCCAGCGTGCCTGCCCGAAGAGGAGATACGCGCCGGGGATGAGCAGGTAGGCCAGGAGCCCCACGATGAGCAGCGACTCGTCCGGCGAGCCTCCCTGGTCCGTAGCCTTTATCAGCAGGAAGAGAAGCGCGCCCCAGGCCAGGGTCAGCAGCGCGAGGAACCTGGCCGCCGGGTCACGCTTCACCCAGGCGTAGCCGACGAAGGCCAGCACCCCCAGGCCAAAGACGATGACTGGCGGGATGAGCACTCCTTCCGGCTCAGAGAGGGATGCGGTCAGCAACCCGCAAGCCAGGATTCCGCCGACCAGCAGGAGGATGGCGGAGGCGACGGCCAGTCGCTTGAGTGAGCGCTTCACAACTCCCGTTTTCCGCAGGGCGGCCACCACCACTGCCCACAGCGCCAGCGGGATGAGGATCAACCCGGCGGCGGACGCCTGTCCAATGCGCTCAAATCCTTTTTCCTGCGCCAAGAGGACTCCACTCATCTTCTCCTGGCGCGAGTTGATGGGCTGGGAGACGGCCAAAACCGGCGCTCCGGCCCAGGTGGCTTTGGCCGCGTCGTCCTGCGCCAGCCGGATCTGCCCTATGTCTTCATTGGGGGAGATAGCGGCCGGCAACTCGAAGCCCTTGATCTGGTAGAAGGGCTCCAACAACTCCTGCTCCAGCAGGAAGTACAGTTTGGCAAAGCCGGGGCCCTGGCGCTGCAGAGCAAAGACCGACTCGTCCACGATCGCCACGCCCAGCGCCGTTTGTACCCCCCCACCCTGCTCCGCGTCGCTGGTCTGAAAATCAATCGTCGCCATCTCGCCCGGCAGGTAGGTGTCCTCGTCGGCGGTGATGGCGATGCCAATGTCATTGGGCGCGTTCACCACCACCAGCCGTGTGTCGCGCACGATGGTGCCGTCCAACAGCACCTTGTAGGCGTGCAGTTCGAGCGTGCCGTACAGGTCGGGGCTCACGTCCACGGCGAACTCCGCCTTGCCGTCCTGCACCCGGGCCGAGCGGGTGGAGAGGGTCTGCCCGGCCCTGACGATGTCCAGGTACACGTCGCTCGACATAAGCGGCGGGGTGAAGGCGACCAAGTTCATCGTCTCGCCGACGACATAGGCGGCCCGGTCGGCGCGCAGGAGGATGAAGTCGCTCCCGTACTCAGCCTCAAGCGATACCTGGCGGCTGGCTGAAAGGCCGGTCTCGTCCTGAGCGACGACGTCGAGGACATAGAAGCGACTCATCTGTGGCGTGAAGGTGAACTCGGCCAGGCCGAACTCCCCGCTGGTGAGTTCCACCGGCTCGCCGCCGTCCACGCGGATTTGCAGGCGGGCCGATGCAGGGCGACCGTCGGGGTAGGAGGTGAGGACGTAGATGATGTTCTCGACTCCCGGCTTGAGGACGCCGCTCTCGGCCACCGCCTCGATGACCAGCGGCTGGGCGGCGATGGGCAACACCTGGCTGGTCTGCTCAGCATGGTCGGTCTGATCCACGACGGTGACCTCCAGCCCGAACTGGGCCTGTCCCGACTCCAACCCCGACCCGGCGAAGTATTCGGGCAGGTCGAATCCGAACCCGTAGGTGCCGTCCGCGTCAGTCTGGCCGCTGATGTCCACCACCACCGTGCGCTCCACGTCCCACACGCTGCCGACGACTTGCACCTCTCCCTCCGCCACGGGCTGGCCGAAGAAGTAGTCGGCCTGTACCACTCCCTCGACGCGCTGACCGGGGAGGTAAAAACTGCGATCGGTGGAGACATCCACGCTGAACTTGGGCAGGACGTAGGGGCGCACCTCCACCGTCTTTTCGGAACGGGTGTCGCCGATGGAGACGCTGAGTTTGTAGTCCCCCTGGTTGACTAAATCGGCCAGGGTGAAGTCGGCAGCGGCGACGCCAAAATCGGATGCCGCGACACTCTGGCGGAAGACTTTGTTGCCTCTGGGGTCTTCCACCAGGAAGTCAACCGTCGCGCCCCGGGCGGGAGTCAGGTCGAAGGTGCTGAGGGCGAGAGCGCGCATGTGGATTACCTGGCCGGGCTGGTAGAGGGGCTTATCGCTGGTCAGGAGCAGCCGGTACTCGCGCTGAATGGTCACTGGCTGTTCCACCCGGTCCTGCCCCACCGCCGACCTGGTCTCGACGATGAGGTGCGCCTCGGCGGGCGCGTCGGCGGGCACGTGGAAGGTGACCGGCAGGCTGCCGGTCTCGTCGGTCTGTCCCTCGAAGAGAGGAATGGCCCGACCGCCGGCCGGCTTCAGGCTGACCTTGACGTGGGCGCTGGCGATGGGTTGGCCAGCGCCGAAGTCCTGCACCACCACGCGCACCGACGCATCGCTATCGGGGGCAAAGCGGGTCTGCCCGACCACGATCGTCTGCTGGTCATCCACGCGCTGTGGGAGGGTGGTGACCCAGCGCAGCGCCACGAATCCCGCGACCACGGCCAGGATGATGAGCACGTGGAGTGCGGTGGTGAGCCAGCGCTTGTTTGCAACGGGGAGTTGGGTATCCATGACGTTCCTCCTTTGGGATGTGAGAGGGTTTACTCTGTTCTAAAGACGCCAAACGTCGGGCAAAAGTTCCCCTTACATGTTTCACGCATCACGCTTCACGTTACGGTTGCGCTTTTGCGGGCGGTGTGATACACTGCCCACAGCACAAACCGCACAAAGAAAGGTGTGCCGGTGATCACCGAAGCGGATACCTGCCGGAAATACATGTTGCCCAGGCTCTACGAGGCTGGCTGGACCGACGACCAGATCAGCCAGGAGAAGTACTTCACCGATGGGCGGGTTGTCCCCGTGGGGCGGGGCCACGTGCGCCAGCCGGGCAAGCGGGCGGACTACTTGCTCCGCTACCGACCTGACTCTCCTGTCGCCGTGGTGGAAGCCAAGGCAGCCTACAAGAAGCCGGGCGACGGCATGCAGCAGGCGATGGAGTACGCCGAAATCCTGGGACTAAAGTTCGCCTACGCGACCAATGGACACGGCATCGAGGAGTACGACTTCATCACGGGCAGGCAGACCTCACTGGACGCCTTTCCCTCACCGGAGCACCTGTGGCAGCGCTGGCGCTCCGATCAGGGGCTGACCAGGGATACCGAGACCGACAGCCTGCTCTTTCCCTTCAACCGCGAGTTGCGCAACCCCGACGGCACG
>CAZZEX010000065.1:0-26939 GCA_964653285.1 uncultured Anaerolineales bacterium | reverse complement strand
CGATCCGCGTGGAAAGCACGCCGGGTGAGGGCTCGAAGTTTCGGTTTACACTGCCTAGTCGCGTATCCGTGAAGTATAATGTATAATGAAGCACGCCCACTCAATGAAACACATCCGCATTTAGGGCCTCGTGCCCGCTGAATAGGTAAGCAAAAGTGAAATCATTGCGACGTATGTTCCGATTTGTCAAACCTTACCAGAAGAACGCCATCCTGGCAATGGTGCTGTTGTTTGGTGTGGTGGTGGCGGACTTGCTGATTCCGCGCTTGACCCAACGGGTCATTGATGATGGCATTGCCAAGCACGACATGGAGGTGATCCTGAGCACAGCCCTGACCATGGTCGGGGCAGCCATCCTCAGTGCCTTGATGGCCATTGGAAACACGGTGTTATCGGTGCGGGTGGCGCAGAGTGCGGGCACGGACTTGCGCAGCGCTCTCGTCAGAAAGGTCCAGACGTTCTCCTTTGGCAACCTGGACCGCATCCAGACGGGGCAACTGTTGGTGCGCACGACCAGCGATGTGAACCAGGTACAGATGATTGTACTGATGTCCTTGCGTATGCTTACCCGCGCGCCGCTGTGGGGGCTGGGCAGCGTGACCATGTTGATCCTGACCAGTCCACGGTTGGCGTTGCTGATATCGGTCCTGCTACCCGTGATTATAGGACTCGTCTGGGTCCTTGCCACTAAGGCGCGACCGCTCTTCTTGGCGGTACAGAAAAAGTTGGACAAATTAAATGGAGTCTTGCAAGAGAATCTGGCGGGCGTGCGCGTGGTCAAGGCGTTCGTGCGTGTCGAGCACGAGAACGTCCGCTTTGACCAGGTCAACAGCGATTTGACGGCTCGAACCATCGAGGTGATGCGACTCCTGGCGACATTGATACCCACGATGATGTTCATCATCAACTTGGGGGTAGTGGGCATCGTCTGGTTGGGCGGGAATCAGGTCGTCGCCGGGGCCTTGACCGTGGGCGAGATAACGGCCTCTTTCAATTACCTGCTTTACGCAATGTTCCCCGTGCTCATGCTGGGGGGAATGATAGGGCCACTCTCCGCCGCCGACGCCTCGGCCGAGCGTATCTTTGAGGTATTGGACAGCACCGCCGAGGTGCAGGATCGTGCGGGGGGCTCGGTCGGAGACCTTCGCCCAGCGAGGGAGCCAACAAGAGTGATGGGCCGGGTGGCTTTTGAAAACGTCACCTTCAGTTATAACAGTAGTAACGACTTTAGTCGTCCCGATGGCGCTAGAGCGACTAAAGTCGCCACTACACCTGACGAACCGGTTCTCAGGGACATCAACCTGATAGCCGAGCCCGGCCAGACGGTGGCGATTTTGGGCGCTACCGGTTCGGGCAAATCCACCCTCATTCACCTGATTCCCCGCTTTTACGACGTGACGGGGGGCCGAGTAACGCTGGACGGTGTTGACGTGCGCGCACTGCCGCTGGATGCACTGCGCGCCCAGGTAG
Source organism: uncultured Anaerolineales bacterium (assembly GCA_964653285.1). Classification (GTDB taxonomy): domain Bacteria; phylum Chloroflexota; class Anaerolineae; order B4-G1; family B4-G1; genus CAZZEX01. The sequence goes on along the minus strand of CAZZEX010000065.1, from coordinate 25,469 downwards.
GGCTAGCGTTGCAAGAGGTGGTGCTGTTCAGCGGCACCATCCGTAGCAACATCCGCTACGGGCGTCGCGACGCCACCGACGAGGAAATCATCGCAGCGGCCAAGGCTGCCCAGGCCCACGGCTTCATTATGTCCTTCCCTGACGGCTACGCCACAGAGGTGGGTCAGCGGGGGGTGAACCTCTCCGGCGGCCAGAAGCAGCGTATCGCCATCGCCCGCGCGCTGCTGGTTCAGCCGCGTGTCCTCATTCTGGATGATAGCACCAGTGCCGTGGATGTGGAGACGGAAACTAAAATCCAAGCCGCGCTAGACCAATTGATGACCGACCGCACAAGTTTCGTGATCGCGCAGCGCATCAGCACGGTGCTGAACGCCGACAAGATCCTGGTGCTGGACCAGGGACAAATTGCCGCCACGGGAACACATGCAGAGTTGATGGCGTCCAGTCCCATCTATCGGGAGATCTATGAATCGCAGTTGGGAAACAACGCGGTGTAAATCGTACAATGGCTAAACAACAAGCAACTGGTATGCCAGGCCCCGGCGGAAGGGTAAGAGGCGCGAGAATCGAAAAGGCCCGCGATGTGCGCGGAACCTTGGGCCGGCTAGCCGTCTACTTGCAGCCTTACACATGGGCGCTTGTAGGAGTGTTACTCCTCGTGGTAGTGAGCACGGTACTGGGCTTGATAGGGCCTTTTCTTATGGGCGTTGCCATTGACAAGTTCATCGCTACCGGCGATGTGGGTGGGCTGCTGCGCATTGTTTTGCTGATGCTGGGCGTCTACCTGGGCGCCTGGCTGGCCCAAATTGACCAGAATGCAATCATAGCGACGGCATCCCAGAAAGCGATGCGCGCCCTGCGCCGCGATCTCTTCGAGCACTTACAGACACTCTCGCTCAGTTTCTTCGACCGACATCCTCACGGTGAATTGATGAGCCGCCTCACCAACGACATGGACGTCATCAGCCGTGTGCTCTCCCAGAACGTGATCCAATTATTTATCGGCCTGCTCACCCTGGCCGGTATCATGGTCATGATGTTTGCGCTCAACTTCTGGCTGGCCCTGGGATCTATGCTCGTCCTCCCGCTGATGGTCGGGCTGGTGGGTTTTGTGGGAAAGCGCACCCGCAAAGGCTTCCGCGTCTTGCAGATGAGGGTGGGCCAGTTGAACGGTCAACTGGAGGAAATGTTCAGTGGCCAGCGCGTCACCCTGGCCTTTGGGCAGGAGGCCACCACTCTGGCCGCTTTTGACGAGGCCAACGAGACCGTGCGCGCCGTCGGTACCCGGGCGCAAACCTATGCCCTGTTGGTCCCGCCGCTGATGGGTATCCTGAGCAACGCGAACATCGGCGTGGTCGCCGGCCTGGGCGGCTGGATGACACTCCAGGGGCTGGCCAGCGTCGGCACTATCGCTGCCTTTTACAACTACTCACGCAATTTCGCCGCACCACTGCGCCAGTTGGGGAATCTCTACAACCAGATCCAGACCGCGTTGGCCGGTGCCGAGCGTGTCTTTGAGATCATTGACCAAGAGCCAGAACTGACTGATGTGCCGAATGCCGTCGCGTTGGACGACATCGCTGGCGAGGTCGTCTTGGATCACGTTGACTTTAGTTATGTGCCCGGCGTACCCGTCATCAAGGATGTGAGCCTGCAAGCGCAGCCTGGACAGACAATTGCCCTGGTCGGGCCGACGGGCGCGGGCAAGACCACCATCGTCAACCTGCTCACACGCTTCTACGACATTGATGGAGGCGGTATCCACATTGATGGGCGGGACATCCGCCGGGTGCAGAAGGCGAGTTTGCGCCGCCAACTGGGGATCGTACTCCAAGACACCTTCCTCTTCTCAGAGTCGGTGATGGAAAACATCCGCTATGGCCGGCTCGACGCCACCGACGAAGAGTGCATCGCGGCGGCCAAACTGGCGAACGCTGACCAGTTTATCCGCCGCCTCCCCCAGGGGTACGACACCGCACTCTCGGAGCGTGGCAGCAACTTGAGCCAGGGGCAGCGGCAGTTGTTAGCCATCGCCCGCGCCATCCTGGCCGACCCGGGCATTCTCATCCTGGACGAGGCTACGAGCAGTGTAGACACTCGCACCGAAGTTCACATCCAGGAGGCCCTGCTGCGGTTGATGGGAGGGCGCACCAGTTTTGTCATCGCGCACCGGTTGAGCACCATCCGCAGCGCCGACAAGATTCTGGTCATCAACGAGGGCCGCATCATCGAGCGCGGCACCCACGATGAACTGCTGGCCCAACGCGGGTTCTATCACAATTTGTACATGAGCCAGTTCAAGGGGAAGACTATATAGTGGAAGTGGCCACTCGGTTTCGACGGCAGCTTGGTTGAACGTTCTTTCAGCACGGGATTTCTCCGCGCACCGGCCTGTTCTGGATACCGAGGAACCGTTCCAGTTCTTGCTCAATGTAGAGCGCCTGCTCTGGTTCGATCAGGCCGCTCAACAACTTCTCCTTCCCTCCGTGGCGTAGAACTGCGTATACCTCGTAGCTCTTGCTCACGCCATCGCTGCTGCGGCGTATGTTTTCCTTGCAGTAGATCTGCTTGATGTCCGTGGCCTGCAGATGCTTTTCGCCGAACCAGGGCAAGGGATGGTGCCAGACTTCGAACATACCCTTCCCTACCTGAACGGTGGTGCGATTCAAGAACCCTGCCAGCACGTAGTAAGTCATGGCAATCCCCACGGCAGTGTGGAGCAGGGCAAACAGCAACATGGGCCACATGCCGGAAGCGATGGCCATGCCGTGCCACACGATCAAGAATCCGTCCCAGCCCAGGCACCAGAGCAGCAGAAATATGTGTAGCCAGCGGAACCAGCGGCGGCTGATTCGCAAGACATTACCGACGTTGGCCATCTCAATCCCCTTGGGCATCGGCACGCTGGGGCGCTCGTAGCGCAAGGGTGCCTCACGGTCTTCCTGGAGGGGCAGGCCCTTCACGCTAAACACGGCTCCGCAGTAGGAACACCTGGCCATGGCCAGATCTAGGTTGATGTCATCTTCCTTGATTGGTGCGCCGCAGTTCTTACAGTGAAGTTCCGTCAATTCCAGTGCATCCCCAGGACGATCTTGTTGTGCTATCGCGGCGGGTTCAGTAACAGGTGAAGGTACGTATGCTGGCCTTGACTGAGCCTCAAGATACGAAGAGGCGGGTTGGCTAGACGGCTCAACCGGTTCGGTTTTCCGATCACGCTGTATGCTCGCCAGTCCCTTCTTGGCTGCTTGATTGTCAGGATTGATTGTCAACACTTTGTGCAAGCAATAGAGGCGTTGTTCGTCGTCAGGTACAACGCCCGACATCCATAACCAGGCTGACTCATTATTGGGCTGAGCTCTCAGTATCTCATTCAAGAGATCCGTCCCTTTTTGCTGGTCGCCTGATTTGATAAGAGCGATTGCTTTCTGCAACTTGTCCGTCATCTTACTTTCTCCCGTTTCGATGGCAGCCTGGTTGAACGTTCTTTCAGCACGGGATTTCTCCGCGCACCGGCCTGTTCTGGATACCGAGGAACCGTTCCAGTTCTTGCTCAATGTAGAGCGCCTGCTCTGGTTCGACCAGGCCACTCAACAATCTCTCCTTCCCTCCCTGGCGCAGAACTGCGTATACCTCGTAACTCTGGCTCTCGCCACTGCTGGTGCGGAGCACGTTTTCCTTGCAGTAGATCTGCTCGATGTCCGTGGCCTGCAGACGCTTTTCGCCGAACCAGAAGGGATGGTGCCAGATTTTCAATAAGCCCTTTCCTACCTGGACAGTGGTGCTGTTCGAGACTGCTACCAGCATGCCGCAGGTCGCGCCGATTCCTATGACAATGTAGGGCAGGGCGATCAGCGTACCGCCACCGAAGAAAATGAACACGAGCAAGGCTGCGTCCCACCCTATGCACCAGAATATCGCGAGCAGGAATATGGGTGACCAGTGGAGCCAGCGGCGGCTGATTCGCAAGACGTTACCGACGTCGGCCATCTCAATCCCCTTGGGCATCGGCACGCTGGGGCGCTCGTAGCGCAAGGGTGCCTCACGGTCTTCCTGGAGGGGCAGGCCCTTCACGCTAAACACGGCTCCGCAGTAGGAACACCTGGCCATGGCCAGATCTAGGTTGATGTCATCTTCCTTGATTGGTGCGCCGCAGTTCTTACAGTGAAGTTCCGTCAATCCCAGTCCATCTGCCTGCTTACTGATCATCTGCTGCTCCTCCTCGGGGTCATGTTTATATTATATGCCAAACCCGGCTTACGGCAAAAGTCAAATGACTTGTGCTCGATCTATTGGACGTGTGTTGGTCTTCGGTTGCCTTACCGGGCCTCCTGTGTTAGACTTGGCTCCAAGCCACAGAGGAGGCAACACTCACGATGCCATCACTTCCAACCCGGCTGGCCGATGTCCGTAAATTGTTCCAGGCGCTAGATTGGGATCGGCTCTCGCTTGATGTGGAGGAGGAGGCTCACGCCCGCCTTGCCATCGTCGGGCCGGTCAACTCGGGCAAGTCCACTCTCTTCAATCTGATCAAGGGGCGCAAGGTCTCGGCCGTCAAGGCTGTGCCCGGCACGACCAAGGAGCTTGTGACGGAGAATGTCGGCCCCTTTGTCCTGGTTGATACGCCAGGCTTCGGGGAGGTGGGCGGAGTGGACCGGGCGACCATCGCCCGGGCCGCTGCCGAAGAGGCCGACCTGGTGGTGCTGGTGCTGGATGGAGCGGCGGGACTGCATCAATCGGACTACGATCTCTATGAGTCGCTGCGGGGAGCCCATGTACCACTGGTCGTCGCGCTGAACAAGATTGACCTGATCAAGCGCGACCTTTCCGCAGTGCTGGATGACATCGAGCGAAAACTGGAGACGACGGTGATTCCGATCTCAGCCAAGACTGGGGCCGGGGTGGCGGAACGGCTCATCCCGGCGATTGTCGAATCTCACCCGTGGGTGGTGGTGGCGATGGGGCGTGCGTTGCCCCCCTACCGCCGTCAACTCAGCCGCAGGATCATTGGCAACGCGGCCGTGCTCAACGCGATCATCGCCGCCGAACCGATCCCCGGGCTCGACATCCCCCTGCTGCTGGCCTCACAGGTGCGCCTGGTGCTGCGCATCGCCGCTATATATGGTGAATCGCTGAGCGTGCGCCACGCGCGCGAGTTGCTGTCCACCATCGCGGGCTCCGTTGCGCTGCGCTACCTGGCCGCCGAACTGGGCAAGCTCGTGCCGGGGCCGGGGTGGCTGATCGGATCCGCCGTAACCGGACTAGGCACGTGGGCGATAGGCCGGGTGGCCGTGGCCTACTTTGATGGCAGCAAGCAGCTGACACCCCACCAGTTGCGCCAGCGGTACAGGCGACTGCTACGACGTCCCAGAAGTGAGAACATGAATGCGCCAGAAGGCGAAGAGGATGTCGCCAGCGGGGACGTGGGATGAGTGCATGTGATTATTGAGGGGGAACAGGCCTGTCACCCAACCGTAACAGATCTGTAACCCGCTTGCCCCGTGGCTGGGATATAATGTTTACGCGCAAACTGGTGTCCACACCGGCTCAAGCGCGAGGAGTGGTATGGGCTGGGATTTCAGCGCGTGGTTACGTCAGCATGGAGCAGAGGTCGAGGCACGGTGGTTAGCAGTGGTTCAGGAACTGCCAGCCTATGTTGCCCTTCCTGCAGACGAACGCCTCTCCTGCTGGCACCCCCTTGTTGAGGCTCTGCTGGCAGACCAGGCCGAGGCGCTGGTGGAAAGGGCCCGGCAATGGGCTGATCGAGAGATGAGGGAACGCGGGGCTACCCCCTCCGAGCTACTTTCTATCACCGAAGGTCTCTCCCAGGCCACGCGAGACCTGCTACCAGCAGAAGAGGGTACGGGGTGGGCTAACGGTCACCTCGGTCGCCTCAATGTCCTGGAGGCAGCCCTGGCCCACTGTTTCGCTGGCGAGGTGGAGCGACTGACCGCTGAGAAATCCCAGTTGGAGACCCTCTACGAGATCACCCGGGAACTGACCGCGAGCCTGGACCTGGACCGGATGCTCCATAGGACCTTGGCTGAAGTGGTGACAGCGATCACCGCAGAGATGGGAGCGGTCTTTCTGGTGGACGGTGAGGCCGGGAAGGTCGTACCTGAGACGACGATCAACTGGAATCGTGAAGGAATTCCTCTGGCAGTGGTTCCCTCAGCGTGGCAGTTGGGACAGGCTGATGCGCTGCTGGCCCTGGACGATCTGCAGACAGAGCGGACAGAGGCATGGGTAGAAACGCTGGCTGGCCCCAACACACACTCCTTGATGGCGGCTCCGCTGGTCGCTAATGGGGCGTTCATGGGTCTCCTGGCCGTAGCCAGCCATCGCCTGGGGGCTTTTGCTCCTACTCACGTCCGGCTCTTTCGCGCCGTTCTCAGCCAGATTGCCACGGCTATCGGCAACGCCGAAGTTTACCGCCTCATCACCCAGCAGGCTCAGGAACTGGGCCAGATGCTCCGTCATCAGCAGGAGGAAGGCACCAAGAGCCAGGCAATCCTTACCTCCATCGCCGACGGCGTTGTCGTGAACAACGCTGAGGGGCAGACGATCCTGGTCAATCCCGCGGCAGAACACATCCTAGACACGACTGGCGAGCAATCGGTCGGCCAGGACTTTCATGCCCTCTTTTCCGCCTTCGACGCTCAAGGCAGGGAGGAGGCAGTCGCTGCCATGGAGGCACTGCTGGGTGCTACTGCCTCGGACGTGCACAAGGTCTTCAAGATGATCCTGGAGGCAGATAGCCGTGTCGTCCACGCACACCTGTCCCCCGTTCTGACCCAGCGGGGCAATTTCCTGGGAGTGGTTACTGTCCTCCGGGACGTTACCAAAGAAGTAGAGGTGGATCGGGCGAAGAGCGAGTTCGTCTCCAATGTCTCTCATGAACTTCGCACACCTATGACTGCCATCCAGGGATACACCGACCTCCTCCACGCGGAAGCGGTTGGCCCCATCAACGACAAGCAAAAACGATTCCTGAAGATCATCAAGAGCAATGCGGAGCGGCTGACTGCGTTGATCAACGACTTGCTGGACATCTCGCGGGTGGAGACCGGTCGGGTTCGCTTCGAGCCCCGACCCACGCAAATTGGTGAGGTGATCTCCGATGTAGTCAACGCGCTGGCGGGTCAGGCCGAGGCCAAGCATCAGTCCCTCACCTATGAGGTGGTCGCAGGTCTGCCCAACGTGATGGGCGACCGAGACCGGCTCAACCAGGTGCTCACCAATCTGGTGGGTAATGCTATCCGCTATACTCCCGAGGGGAAGAAGATCGAAATCCGGGCCTACGCTGTGGAAGGGGCTGTGCGGGTGGACGTGCGAGACACAGGCATTGGCATCGCTCCTGAAGATCTGGGGCACATCTTTGAACGGTTCTATCGGGCCGATCATCCCCTGGTGCAGGAGGCCGGTGGGAGTGGCCTGGGGCTTTCCATCGTCAAGATGTTTGTGGAGATGCACGGCGGACGGGTATGGGTCGAGAGTGAACAGGGTAAGGGAAGCACGTTCACCTTTATTCTACCCGTGGCCGTCCAGGCGGAGGAGGAAGATCAAGTTCACCGGATTCCGCCACGTTTGATGGCCCGCACGCGGACGATCCTGGTCGTAGACGACGACCGGGACGTCGCTAACCTGGTCAAGATGCAACTGGAGGACAACGGATATCGGGTGTGCGTCCTGGGGAGTGGACGTTCCGTCGTGGCCTGGGCCGAGGAGAAGCGGCCCGATCTCATCGTTCTAGATCTTATTCTCCCCGATGTGGAGGGGACGGCTGTGCTTCGTGCTTTGAAGGAGAATGCTACCACGGCCGACATACCCGTCATCGTGCTGACCATCGTGTCCGACGACGGGACTGCTCGAAGCCTGGGAGCCGTGGATTATCTGACCAAACCCGTGGACAGCGAAGACCTGCTGCGAAGCGTCGAGAAGGCTCTGACCTGGCAAGGCCACGTGCTCGTCGTCGAGGACGATGCGGATACGGTAGGTCTGCTCTCGGTGGCGATGCACCAAATCGGCTTTACCCCTCTGGTGGCTGGCAATGGCTACGAGGCATTGGCGATGGCCCGTCGCTATCGGCCCAACCTGATCCTGCTGGACCTGCGCCTGCCGGGAATGGATGGGTACGAGGCTTTGACCCATTTGAAGCGAGATGCTGTGACGCAGGCTATCCCCATCGTCGCGATGTCGGCTCACGTGGCGGATGCGGAGCAGGAACGCAAGCGCCTCATTGCTCTGGGAGCGAACAGCTTCCTCCCCAAACCTTTCTCCATCGAGGAGTTGCTGAACGAGGTCGAAGCGGCTCTGCAACCGGTTGCTGGACCCGCTCCACTGCAATAGCACCAGGATGGGGCCAGTTCCGGTTTCGTGGAGCCCCCTGTCCCGAGCCCCTCGAAAACCCCGGCCGGGATTTCGTAGTAGATCAACTATACGTGCACGCCAGAAATGGTTCGCAAATCATGCTCGCAGCCCCCGGCCGGCCACTGCTTGCCAGCCGGAGGCCGATGGAGTACAATATGGCTTCATTACGTCTGCACGTCAAATTTGCAGAGGAGGCCGCTATGGGTCACACATTTGCCGAGAAGAACCTGGCGCAAAAGGCTGGCCGGGCCGAAGTTGTGCCCGGGCAGATCGTCGAGGTCACACCCGATGCGGCGCTTAGCCACGACAACACCGCCCCCATCTCGGGGATTTTCCGCAAGATCGGGGTAACGCGCGTGGCGCGGCCCGACATCCACGTGGTAGTGCTCGACCACGCCTGCCCGGCCCCCACGACGAAGCACGCGCAGAACCACAAAGTCATCCGCCAGTTCGTGGCGGAACAAGGGATCGCACACTTCTACGATGTGGGGCGCGGGGTCTGCCACCAGGTGCTGGCCGAAGAAGGATTCGCGTTGCCGGGCGCGCTCATCGTCGGCTCCGATTCGCACACTCCTACAGCCGGGGCGTTCGGGGCCTTCGCGGCCGGCATCGGGCGCAGCGAGATGGCAGCGATTATGGCGACGGCCCGCATCTGGCTGCGCGTGCCGGAGAGCCTCAAGATCGTCGTCCACGGACGGCTGCGCGAGGGGGTCACCTCCAAAGACCTGGCGCTGCACGTCGTCGGAGACCTGGGAGCCGACGGCGGTCTCTACCAGTCGGTCGAGTGGCACGGGGAAGGGATAGCGGTGCTGGACATGGAGAGCCGCATGGTCATCCCCAACCTGATGGCGGAGATGGGGGCCAAGAACGGGTACATCCCGCCCGACGAGGTGACCTTCGCCTGGCTGGAGGACCGGGCACAGCGGCCCTACAAACCGGTCTACCCCGACCCCGATGCGGAGTACGCCCGCGTGGTCGAGTACGATGCGGAAACGATTGGACCGGTGGTCGCCAGGCCGCATACAGTGGACAACGTCGTCCCGGTGCGGGAGGTGGCGGGGACGCGGATTGACCAGGCCTTCCTGGGCACCTGCACCAACGGGCGGCTCTCTGACCTGGGCATGGCGGCGCGGGTATTGGAGGGGCGCAAGGTGGCGCTGGGCGTGCGGCTGATCGTCATCCCGGCCTCGTCGGAAGTGTACCTGGCGGCGCTCGATGCGGGCTACCTGCGCACCTTCGTCGAGGCGGGCGCGGTGATTGAGAGCCCCGGCTGCGGGCCGTGCATGGGCAACCACATGGGCATCCCCGCCGAGGGAGAGGTCTGCATCAGTACCGCCAACCGCAACTTCCGCGGGCGGATGGGCACCAAGGAGAGCGAGGTCTACCTGGCCAGCCCGCTCGTCGTGGCAGCGAGCGCGGTGGCGGGGGAAATTGTACACTCCAAAGACTTGTTGGGTGGATAAGGCAAGAGGCGAAACGCGTGACGGGGGACGAAGATGCCTAGACCAATGGCACACGTATTCATAGTTGACGAAAAGACTTTTCCTGTACACCTGGAGTACCAGTTTGCCGGGACAACCGCAGGCCCTAGCAAAGCACGACACATTGGATTGTATGCGGATATTGCACGAGTGCGTCCAGGGCATCGTGCCTATTTCTACTTGCTGAGACAGGGGTTCTACGGTCCTTTTCTTATCGACCCAGATAATCAGGGAGTTTGGTGGGATCCCGTCAACCCAACGTACTTGCAAGACAGACTGGGCCGGCGGCTGATATACCGCGTGCGAGTGGTGTCTGATGATACCTACCCACTGGGCATCAGTGAATGGGATTCCCTTGACCGGTATCTCAGAGAGCCTGATCGCTGTCTATGGTCTCTCGTATATCGAAAACTGAAGGGTGAGCGTGGTTGTACAATGATCTTCCCCTGGGAAGATGATTTCTTATTTGAACTCATCCGCCAGCGCAACGAGCAAGCAGGCAGAGGACCCCTTGTACCTCTCGACGATGTGCACTTTACGTGGGACCCAGAGAAGAGCAAGGTCACAATCGCTCCCGGTGCGCTCTTAGAGTACGCACCTGAGAACAAGCACCACATCACTCCACCCGACAATCCCCTTGAGAAGCTTCGGCTAGCTTCGGGCTCAGAGTCTCATATTCAAGCTTATCTAACTCAAGGGTATGGACGTCTTCCTGATACTGAAATTATATTCGGACCAACAGGAACTCTCTCGTGGGTAGGCAACGAAGTGGCTTGTGGTCTGGGTATGCAGAAGATTGATCTGTTCGCTATTAACGGAGAAGGCGCCGATAGACGATTTCGGCTCATTGAGCTGAAGAAAGACCCTCCAATGGATACAACGGTGGGACAACTTGAACGGTACATTGACTGGACGAAGAGATTTGTTCCAGGTGCGAACACACATAATACTCAACCCGTGCTGCTGTGCCGTAATCTGAAGAATCAGCCGCTCGCAAGCAAGGTAGTGGAATCATTCCATAGGTTCAATGATACCGGCGTTGCTCGTCCTCTCGAGTACATAGAGTGTGTGAGGGAACGAGTAGGCGGCGGGGTTCGATTCTGTAGAGTAGCATATTAGACGGCGTTCAGAGCCGCAGGATTCTTCTAAAGGGAGCCGCCCACGTGAACTATATTGGCAGTAAATATTCCTTGCTTCCCTTCTTGGAAAGGAATATCCTCGACTTTGTCGGTTCAACTAATCTAACCCTGTTCGACATTTTCGCTGGAACCGGTGCTGTTGGTCGCCATTTCAAGAAGCTTGGCTTCAGAATCATTGCCAACGACATACAGCACTACAGCTATTGTCTTAACCGAGTATATGTCGGCCTCAACGATCAACCTCGGTTTTCAAGTATAGTAGATAGCTTGCCCAATCCAGAGGATTTGTTAATGTATGACAACGTGGATACCGTTCTAAACTATCTGAATGAATTGGAGGGGGTAGAAGGTTTTGTTTATAGGAACTACTGCCCCGGTGGGACTGCAAGCTCGCGGTACCGCCGTCAGTATTTCATCAATGAGAATGGGAAGAAGTGTGATGCGATACGTCTTCAAATCGAAGACTGGTACGGATGCAGGCAGATATCTCAAGATGAATACTATTATCTGCTGGCAAGCCTCATTGAGGCAATTGACAAGGTGGCTAATACTGCCTCTGTGTATGGTGCCTTCTTGAAGCATATCAAGAAGAGTGCTTGTAAGCCTCTAGAACTTAAAAGGCTTAAAGTGGTCTCCAGCATTCAACGACACGATGTGTACAATGCCGATGGAAGCCAGTTGGTAGATCGCCTGCAGTACGATATGATCTATATGGATCCCCCCTACAATCAGAGACAGTATTGCACAAACTATCACGTACTGGAAACCATAGCCCGATACGATGATCCGAAACTCCGCGGGGTCACTGGGTTGAGGGAATACCGCGCACAGAAGTCAGACTTCTGTATCAAGAGAGAAACACTGTCAGCTCTGGAAGACCTTATCCGCCGTACCCCAGCACAGCACGTCTTCCTTAGCTACAACAATGAAGGCTTGATGCAAGAAGCAGACATCTTGAGAACGATGGAGAAATATGGCAGCGTAGAACTGAGAAAACAGAAGCATGCTCGCTTCCGCGCAGATATAGATCGAGAGAATCGCGTCTATAAAGCAGATAGTGTGATTGAGTATCTTTTTTGCCTTGAAAAGGCTGGGCGCGCTGAGTTACCGGTTGATGAAGAACCAACTGTGTTGCTACCCTCTTCATAGCAGGAGGTAGACGAACGTGAGCATCAAAGGCAAAGTCTGGAAATACGGCGACGACGTCAACACCGACGTTATCTTCCCTGGCAAGTACACCTACACCGTGAGCGACCCGGCGGAGATGGGAGAGCACGCACTGGAGGATCTGGACCCGGAGTTTCGCTCCCGGGTGCAGCCGGGCGACGTGATCGTGGCGGGCAAGAACTTTGGCTGCGGCAGTTCCCGCGAGCAGGCGGTGACCTGCCTGGTGACGAAGGGAGTAGGAGCCATCATCGCCAGGTCATTCGCTCGCATCTACTACCGCAACTGTATCAACAACGCCCTCCCGGCCATCACCTGTCCGGAGGCGGTGGGCGCGCTGGAGAGCGGCGATGAGGTCGAGGTGGACCTGCAGGCGGGGGAGATTCGCAGCGCCAGAGGCACCTTCACCTTTCCGCCGCTGCCAGAGGCGGTGATGGGTATCTTTGAGGCCGGGGGGCTGATTCCCTATACGCGGAAGAGACTCGGAGTAGAGAAGTAGGGGAGTGGACGAGGAATGAGTAAATGAGGCGCAGTGCCTGGCCGCTGGGTGGGCTGGCGGTGGCCGCGCTGGCGACGCTTTTCGCGCTGTGGATACTGGTGCAGCCCATGCCGGAACCGCCCCACCCCACACCCACACCCACACCCACTTTTACTCCCACCCCATCCCCCACTTCCACACCCACGCCCACACCCACACCCACACCCACACCCACTCTCACACCCACACCCACTCTCACACCCACACCCACGCCCACTCCCACCCCTACCCCAACGCCAGCCTGCACTGAGACCACGGGCCGGGTGGAGCAGCACACCTACTTCAGCCAGACGACCGGGGATGAGCAGCCCTATCGCATCTACCTGCCGCCCTGCTACGACCAGACCAGCCGGCGCTACCCGGTGCTCTACCTGCTCCACGGCTGGCCCTACGATGAGGCTCACTGGGACAGCCTGGGGGCCGACGAGGCCGCCGACGCTGGCATCGCCGCCGGGACGCTGCCCCCACTCATCATCGTCCTGCCAGGGGGGTCCGAAAGACTGTACGTCAACACCAGTGGCGGCGATCACTCCTTCGCAGGCCAGATCGTCAACGACCTGATCCCCCACGTGGACGGGACCGACCGCACCTGGGCCGGGCAAGAAGGGCGGGCCATCGGTGGCGTATCGCGGGGCGGGGTCTGGGCGCTGGAGATCGCCTTCCTCCACCCCCACCTCTTTGCAACGGTGGGGGCGCACAGCCCGGCCCTCTCGGTCAACCTGGCCCCACCACCTTACGACCCGTTTTATCTTCTGAGGGAGCCCGGCGTGGCAGCCTTGCGCATCTACCTGGATGCGGGCGATGCGGACTGGGCACGGGGAGGCACCCAGGCGCTGCACGAGGCATTGGACGAGCAGGGCATCTCCAACGAGTTCGTCGTGCACTCCGGCGGCCACGAAAACAGGCTATGGGCAGAGAACGTGACCGAATACCTGGCCTTCTACGCCGCCGGGTGGCTCGAGGATGACGCACGGCCGTGAATAAGTAGACCATGTCGCCGGAACACTTCCTCCCCACCGACGATGGTCAGAGCCGGCCGGAGTGCTTCGTCCAGCAACACGACGTCGGCATCGTAGCCGGGTGCCAGGCGGCCCTTGCGCAGACCCAGCACGTCGGCCGGGACACGGGTGGCTGGTACCAGCGCCTGCTCCAGTGGCAGCCCTACCAGGTTGACCAGGTTGCGCACGCCGGTATCCAACAGCGCGTGCGCCCCGGAGATGGTGCCGTCTGCCAAGCGGCAGGAGCCATCCCGGACAAAGACGTGCTTATGCCCCCACTCGTATTCGCCATCGGGCAGCCCCGCCAGTGGGGCAGCATCGCTCACCAACGCCACACGCTCCAATCCCTTGATCCGTAGCAGAATCGCCATCGCCGCCGGATGAACATGCACGCCATCGGCGATCAGTTCGGCCACGATTTCGTTGAAATACATCACTGCCCCGACAACGCCAGGCTCACGGTGGTGAAATGGACGCATGGCGTTGAAGGTATGAGTAGCATGTGAAAGCCCCAATTGCACTGCCTGGGCCACCTGCTCAAAGGTCGCATCGGAATGGCCGATGACGGGAATGACGCCCGCCTCAACCAAGCGCGGGATGCAGGTCATCGCCTCGCCCACCTCTGGGGCAAAGGTGAGCATACGGACACGGCCCCTGGCCGCTCGTTGAACTGCCTGAAACCCCTCCCACGTCAGCGGCTCAAACCAGTCGGGGGTGGCCATTCCGGGCCAGGCCGGGGACAGGAACGGCCCCTCCAGGTGGATCCCCAAACATTGAGCACCCAGCGGCGGCGTATCCAGAACTTCGGCCACCGCTTCCAGACCAGCGAGGGTCTCGCTGCGGGGTAACGTAAACGTCGTGGAGGCAAAAGCGGTGACACCGAAGGCTGGCAGGGCACGGATGACGCAGGCTAGGCCAGGGCCCATTCCATCGTAGCCCATCAGCCCGTGGACGTGCACGTCAATCAGGCCAGGCACGACAGCCATACCATCCGCCTCGATGAGTTCGACGTCGAGCGGCACAAACGTTGTGTCAGCCGGCCCTACGGCGGTGATGGTGTTTCCCCTCATGAGCACCACGCCCGGTGCGATAACCTCGTCGGGAGTGTAAACAGCTCCCTTAACAATGGCCTTCACTCGACTCTGCTTCATACCATGCTTGCCCCGTGGTGGAATGACAATGCCAGAAACGGCAGGTAGGCCGCTCTTTCGTTTTCCCTAACACGACCCGGTGCTGACTATGGCCCATCGGTGTCCCACCGCCTCTGTCAAAGTCGCGGCCAACCTGCCCTACGAAATCGGGAAGTTATTCTTTTATGAGCGCTGAGTATGATAGCACAAGCAGAGCGTTCGTCAAATCTGCTGCGCCACCTTCGGAGGACTTGCATTTTTGAGTTTATGCAAAGTATGCTATAATAAACTAGGAAATGGGCGTGGCGTAAAGGAACATGTGATGCAGACACAGGTTGAGGAGTTCCTCCACTTTGTGGCGGTAGAGAAAGGTTACTCAGACCACACTGCCGCAGCCTACCGCAACGATCTAACCCAGTTCCTGACCTACCTGGCAGGTGAGGGCATTTCTTCCTGGCAAGACGTGGACCGGGCACATGTCCTGAACTACATCCTATACCTGAAGGAACGTGGATATGCCTCTTCGACAGTAGCCCGCAAGGTTGCGGCTGCTAAGTCGTTCTTCCATTTCCTGGTTGCCGACGGAGCGCTGCGGGACACCCCCACCGCTGCAGTGAATTCGCCTCCAGTGGGCAAGCATCTCCCTCATCCCCTTAGTCCAGGGGAGGTGGCTCGCCTGCTGGCAGAACCAGCCAAGTCCAACACATCCAAAGCATCGCGGGATCGGGCTTTGCTTGAGCTGATGTACGCCACCGGTATGCGGGCCAGCGAGGTCATCGGGCTTGAGGTGAACGCAGTAGATCTGGAGACCGGAACAGTGCGCTGCCTGGGCAAAGGGAACAAAGAGCGCATCCTGCCACTGTATGAGCGCGCCCGGAAAGCGATCATGGCTTACCTTGAGAACGGCCGCACCAGGTTGCTACAGGGGCAAGACGAAACGGCGTTGTTTGTCAATCACCGGGGGCGACCTTTGACCCGACAGGGGCTTTGGTTGATCGTCAAGGAATATGCCGCAGCCGCCGGTATCGAACGCCGGGTCACCCCTCACACGCTTCGTCATTCTTTTGCCACCCACATGCTGGATGGCGGGGCAGGGCTGCGCGAAGTTCAGCAACTGCTAGGCCACGCCAACATCTCCAGCACTCAGGTCTACACTGAGATTTCCACCCGGCGCAAGCGAGAGGCTTACGACAAGGCCCATCCGCGAGCGTAACCGCCGGGCCTGCCCCGAGCATAGCCGAGGGGCAATCCGCGTGAGGAGGCGCAAATGAGTTACATCAGGGAACTACTGACACGCAACGAACATATCGTGCGAATCGCCCGTGACCACTGGATCACGTTGTTGGCCACAATTCTGGTTGACGCCGCGGCCAGCATCGTCATCATTGGGCTTTCGGTGCTGGGGATCATCTTCTCTCCGCCCTGGACGTGGTTGGGCCTCCTGTTGCTGGTCGTGCCCATCGGTCACCTTACACTCCGCCTCTCGGCGTGGTGGAACAAGCAATACGTCGTCACCAATCGGCGCATCATCCAGGTCACAGGGACGTTCAGTAAGCGGGTGTCGGATACCTTGCTGGAGAAAGTCAATGACATCATGATGGAGCAATCAGCACTGGGCTGCCTGCTCAGGTTCGGCGATGTCGAAATCATCAGCGGTTCCGAAAGCGGCATTGACGTCTTCCGTCACATCGCCGATCCCGTCGGGTTCAAGAAAGAACTGCTTGAGCAGAAGGGATCACTTGGCAGCCTGGATGTTTTTGAGGAGGGGGGGGCGCGCGTACTGAGCACGGAAGCGCCAAGTGCCGGTGATGTCCCCAAACTGATTGCCGAACTGGATAAATTGCGTCAGGAGGGCGTGATAACTAACGCGGAGTTCGAGGAAAAGAAACAGCAATTGCTGGACACGATTTAGACTATGGAGGGGGGACGTTTATGCCCGAGTTTTTCCCGCGGTCGCACTTCGAGGCCGCTGCTGCGACGATACGAAGGCGGACCCAGCTTCAACCAAAGATCGGCCTGATTCTTGGCTCTGGTCTTAACCCGCTGGCTGACGCCGTCGAGGATGGCGCTGCGATACCCTATGGCGAAATCCCTCATTTCCCCGTCGCAACCGTCGAAGGGCACATTGGCCGGCTGATCGTCGGACGGCTGGAAGGGCAGACCGTGGTGGTGATGCAAGGACGGGCTCACTACTACGAGGGTTATCCAATGGCCGAGGTCACCTTCCCTGTGCGTGTGATGCAGATCCTGGGGATTGAAATTTTGATCGTCACCAACGCGGCTGGCGGCCTCAACCCGGAGTTCCAGGCGGGAGACGTGATGCTCATCACCGACCACATCAACCTGATCGGGATGGGCGGGCTGAACCCGCTGCGTGGCCCCAACCTCGACGAGTTCGGGCCGCGCTTCCCCGACATGTCGCAGGCGTACGACGCCCGGCTGCGGGCGCTTGCCAAGCAGGTCGCCACCAGAGCGGACGTGCCTTTGCGAGAAGGGGTGTACGCCTGCCTGGCCGGCCCCAGTTTCGAGACCCCGGCCGACTTGCGGTTTCTGCGCCTGATCGGGGCGGATGCTGTAGGTATGTCCACCGTACCCGAGGCCATCGTGGCCCGGCACGGCGGCACGCGGGTGTTGGGGCTTTCCGGCATCAGCAACGTCCTACCAGTAGAGGGCACGCCAGCAGCAGAGACGACCCACGAGGAGGTGCTGGAGGCTGGACAGACGCTGGTACCGCGGCTGGGAACCATCATTCGCGGGGTGTTGAAAGCACTATGACGATTCTCCTCCAATGGCTGGTAGAGCACGCCTGGGTTCTCTACGCCGCGTGCGCCATCGGTGTCGTCATCTACGTGGTGCGTGCGTTGGCCGCCCAGCGGGAACGGAGCCTGGCGATGTTCACGCTTGAGCGAGAAACTGCTACTGCCCGAATCGTACAGGCCTGGGCGATGGTCTTTGTCTTCGTTGCCCTTGGAGCAGCTGTTTTTGCCAGTACTGCTTTTATCCTACCCCGCCTGCCCATCTACGGCCCGGGGACCCCACTCCCAACGCCCACATTGTCGGCTGGTGTGGAGACTCCCACTTCCGGCATCACACCCACTCCCAGCCCCACACTCGGCTTCCTGGCACCGACTTTCACCCCCCCGGCCACGAGCGCACCAGTTTCCACCCTTCCTCCGCCGGAGCCAACCGAGACCCCCATGCCAGCACCGACCGATACGCCAGCGGCCGCCACCTCGGGCGAGGTACATGTCCGTTTCAGCGATTTTGCAGAACTGGCCGGCTATAGCCTGCCGGCTACTGAGGTCACCACGGCACAGCCTCTGCCGCTTACTCTCTACTGGCGGGCACTGGAGAGAACCAGCTCGATGAACTACGTAGTGTTCACCCATCTCGTATCGGAAGATGGACGCCTCATCGCGCAGCATGATGCCCCTCCCGCCAATGGAACCCGCCCTACCACTGGCTGGGTTCCCGGCGAGACCATCACAGACCCTCACCCGATGGCCTTCCTCGACGCTGCCTACACCGGGCCAGCGAAGATCGCGGTCGGCCTGTACGATCCGGCGACCGGGAGAGTCCTGGCTGAAACGGGTAGTGACCACGTCATTCTGCCCATCACGATTAGCATCGTCCCCCAATAGCCAGAAAAAAACCCGCTATCAAGCGGGCTCTTGACTTCCGATTGGATCCTACCGGTGATCCTACCACCACGGCAGGAAGAAAGTCTGCGTCGTGCCTGTCAAGTCACCATGCGTCACCGTCACGTCAACCACCACCTTCCGACCAGGCGGTGATGGAAGGATGTCAAAGCTACACCACGCGAAACCGCTATCGTTGGTAGGCTCACATTCATAATGCGCATCGCTTGACTGGTAATGGACAACCACCCTGACGGCCGCACCTGTGACTGGTTGCTCCCACTGATCAGTCACGTAGATAAAGACCGTCTGACCGCCCGCCCGCCCGGTGATGACGTACCGCACCGAAGCGCTGGTATTCAACCTCGTCGGCCCCGGCGCCACCGTGGAAACAGCGTCACTGATGATCGCCGGCTGAAGACGCTCCTCAGGAACACCGAAATGCTCAACGTAGGTGTCTCCCACGTTGGTCAAGCGGATCTGCGGGCCGGAGGAATTCTCAGGATGCCACTCCATCCGTGCCCGTTGGAAGTACTGTACGACGTGTCCATCCTCATACATAAACTCAGAGCGAGGATAGCCAAAGATGTCCAGCCCTCCCATCTCGCGGAAATAATCGAGAAACGCATAGGAGACGACGTGACCCGTTTCGGGAAAGTAGTGGTGGAGGCTACTGTTGGAGGGGGGGATCTGTTCCGGGACTGCCCTAGGAGTCTGATGGCCTAGTTCGTCAACCAGCAACCCTAGTAGCACTTTGTAGGGGGCAGGGTTGGACGGGTGCAACTCCATCCGGGCGCGCTGGAAATACTGCACGCGCAGCCCAAATCCGGGGTCGTCAAACGCTTCCGTGCGCGGGTAGCCAAAGATTTCGAGCCCTCCCCGTGTCTCGAAGAACTCGAGGAAGTCGCCGCATACGTAGTGTCCAGTCTCGGCGAAATAGAGACAGTCTTCGCCCGGGGATTGTGGATGCGCGGCAGACACGCTGCTGATGAGCAGCACGGCAGCCATTGCTACCGCTATTAGAGGAGACCTGGCCTTCCTAACCACCACTGCACCTCACAGTCCCATTACCTCGAAGGTGCTGATACTGACATGTTAAACAGCCACACCGGCCCCCATCTCAGCACCAATCCCCTGGACCGCCCCGACCGATGGTAGACTACTCTTTATGATGTTATTATACACAATATTCACCACGCAGTCAATAGATGGATGCACCTGGTTGTTTCAAAATCATTTCAAGATCATTTCAAGATCATTTCAAGACCGGGCCAGGTGAATCTCCGCTCACTCTTTGGCCCGCAATTGGGGGAAGAGAATGACCTCACGAATAGTCGGCTTATCCGTGAGAAGCATCACCAGCCGATCCACGCCTAATCCGAAGCCTCCGTTGGGTGGCATACCGTATTTCATTGCCCGCAGGTAGTCCTCGTCCATCGGATGGGCCTCTTCATCGTCAAGTGCATAGAGCCGTCCCATCTCCAGGAATCTCTGCTCCTGGTCAAAGGGATCGTTCAATTCAGTAAAGGCATTGCCCATCTCCAGCCCCCCGATGAAGTACTCGAAGCGCTCGACGTGCGTTGGGTCGTCGGGCTCGGTCTTGGCCAGCGGGGAGATGTCGCGAGGGTAATCCATCACGAAGGTCGGTTGGGTCAGCGTCGGCTCAACCATTCCCAGGAGTCCCTTATCAATCAAGTAGCCCCAGGTCGCGCCCGGCTTAGTCGGCAGCCCCTTGGCCTGCATCACGGCCGCCAGTTCCTCGGCTGTGAGGTACTGAAGATAGTCAATGCCCGTTACCTCGAGGGCGACGTCGCGCAGCGTGACCCGCCGCCAGGGGGGGCGAAGGTCAATTTCGTGGCCCTGATAATGAATCACCGGGCTGCCCAGCACGTCCTCGGCAACGTAAGCGATCATCTGTTCACAGAATACCATCACGTCGTGATAATCCCAGTAGGCGGCGTAGAACTCCAGTTGGGTGAACTCTGGATTATGCTTGTAGGAGACGCCCTCGTTGCGGAAGTCGTGCCCGATTTCGTAAACCCTCTCATACATCCCCACCAAGAGCCTCTTCAAGTACAGTTCAAATGCGATGCGCAGGTATAAATCCTGGTGTAGTTGATGGTGATGGGTAACGAAGGGATGAGCCGCTGCACCCCCGTAGACTGGCTGGAGAACAGGGGTTTCCACCTCCAGGAAACCATGTCCGTCGAGAAAACGACGCAGGGCTTTGAGCGTGTGGGCGCGCAAGCGGAAAACCTCGCGCACCTCGGGGTTGCAGGCCAGATCAGCGTACCGCTGGCGATACCGCTCCTCGACATCGGAGAAAGCAGTATAGCGCACTTGCTTGCCGTTCACTTCCTTCTCCTTGATCACCGGCAGCGGGCTGATCGCCTTGGACAGCATACGTACCTGCTTCACGAGGACACTGCGCTCGCCGGTACGAGTGCGCATCAACGTGCCCTCTGCACCGACGAAATCGCCCAGGTCGAAGTCCCGCTTAAACATCTCGTAGGCTTCTTCCCCTACGTCTTGGATGCGCAGGAACAGTTGAATAGAACCGCTCTCGTCTTCGATGTGCGCAAAGGTGACTTTTCCCATCGCGCGCATGCTGCGCAACCGTCCTGTGACGGCGACCTGAGGGCCTTCCTCACTTGCGGCCTCGGCTGCTTCAAGAGCGGTGAGCGCTTCGGCTATGGTATGCGTGCGCTTGGCGCGATGTGGGTAAGGTTCGATTCCCCTGGCATGCAGTCGTTCCAGTTTCTCTACGCGCTGTCGCTCTAGTGCTGTCAGTTCCATAGTGCCTCCTGCGTTCACCAGGCGTTTGCTGCAGAAACGCCCACGCTGACCACCTCGCGGGGCTCTTCGTGGGCGTCCCATAGCAGGGAATGCTGTACTTCACCGAAATCGTTTACTGAATCCCCACAATCTCGAATACCAGCATGCCATCAGGGGCATTGACCACGACTTTTTCCCCTGCCTTTCGTCCCATCAATGCCTGTCCCAGAGGAGATTCGTTGGAAATCAGGCCCCGCGTCGGATCCGCTTCAGCCGAGCCCACGATATGATAGGTTTCCGGCGGCCCGTCCCCTTCTACGATCGTGACGCGGCTGCCCAACCCCACTGTCTCGCGGGGCCCCTCTTCCTCGATAATGACCGCGTTGCGCAGTATATTCTCTAGCGTCAGAATACGTCCTTCCACGAAGGCCTGCTCATTGCGCGCATCCTCCAACTCCGCATTCTCCAGGATATCACCTTCCGCCAGCGCCTGGTGGAGACGCCGGGCGACCTCCTGACGCCGGACTACATGCAGGTAATTCAACTCTTGTTCCAGTTTTTGGCGCCCTTCAGGGGTGAGAAATGCCTGCTGTTTACTCATCCATTCTCTTCAGGCAAACCTGCAAAAGAAACGCCCCACACCATAGCGGGGTTCCGTACCAACGACTTATAACTTACAGGGGCTGGCTCTTAGTTCTAAAGAGTAATGCACACAAATTATAACGCAAAGCGGTCAATTTGTAAAGTCCCATACTCAAATTGTGCCGCTTCGCTCCCGTCCAGTAGTCCCACAATTTTCACCCGTTTGTCAGCGTAGACTATCACGCAGTCAACCAACGCTCGAATAATCTCCTGTCGTCGGCGCAATATCTCGTTGCGTTTATCTTCCGGTAGCTTCTTCAATTCCTTTGGCGGTATGTCAATTTCAGGTAGCGTGGTCTGTAGCTTGGTCAACAATTCTGTAGCATAGTCCAGGCCGACTTGCACCTTCTCCGTGTCGTCTCTCAACTCCTGAAGCCGCCAAAGCTCAGACTGCCAATACGTGCGGGTGTCCTCTGTCTCCTCCATCCTCTGGTCAAACTCCGCTTCTGTCATCTTTCCACGCGCCGTCTGCCGTTGGTAAAACGCTCGCTCGTTGTCCACCTCTACCAACTTTCGCCTTGCATGTTCTATCTCGCTATCAACGTTGTCTCCCTGCGCTTGTAACTCAGCCTGGCGATTCAGAACTTGCTCCCGTATCAATTCAGGTCGTTTAATGCCGTGATCCACAACGTGCTGCCACACCACCCAATCGAGGGTAGGGCCATAGTGGTGGTATGGTCTTGGGTGCGGCTCGTCGGGGTAAGCCGCCGCTCCTCGGCAAAAGTACGTGTAGGCGTCGCCGTTCCTTTTCGTTGTCCTCCCTGGTCGGCGCGCGTATACCCGCTGTCCACAGTTACCGCAGCGTATTAGCCCATAGAGAAGGTAGATGCCTTTGGAATTACGGGTAGACAGTTCTTTATTACGCTCGATTCGCGCCTGGTTGCGCTCCCACAAGGCACGGGGGATGATAGCCGGTACGTCTATGCTGATGCCAGTCCCGTCGCCAAAGTCCCACGTCGCCTCACCTGTGTAATCCTCACATCTGATGATAGTGTAAATATCCACCACCATCCCCTGTCACTTGTTCTCTTCCTGGATTTCTTTGCAGTCATAGTCTCTCCTCATGTATTCTGCGTACAAACCACAAAGCGCCGGGCTGTGAGAGCCACAACCCGGCGCTTTCACCTGTAGACTAACCAGCCTCAGTCGAGATCCAGGCCTGACTGATGCACGACGAGATTCTCGATCTCCCTTGCAGGAAGGCGGCCGGTGGCTGCCTCCCAGAAATCCATATCCCAGGCTTTCCACCCAACGGATTTCTTCCCGAGCCTCGACAACAACGCCGGCACGTCGTTCGGCGCGATATTGAGCGCGTCTGAGATAGCGCGGATGGCCCGGGGGATTTTGCCTCCCTCCCGCTGTTGTGTTATACTATGTCGGTATGAACGAAAGTGATGACACACAACTCACCAGCATCTCAAAGGCACGTACAATGGAGGAGATCGCTGACTTTTGGGATACGCACAGCCTGGCCGACTACTGGGATCAGACCCACGAGGTTCAATTTGAAGTCAGGGCCAAACGTAGACGGCGTGTAACACTCGCCCCGGAAGTCTACGCGGGGGTTGAGGCCCAGGCCCGTGCGCGTGGTATTGTACCGGAAACGTTGGTCAACCTGTGGTTGATTGAACGGCTACAAAGCGATGTTGCCTGAACCACCCCATTTCGCCGCTTAACCCCCTTGCACCCATTCGGCAAGCTCAGGGCAGGCTCCTTGTACTCCACGTAGTCCACCGGCTTGCCCCATGCCAGGTCGGAGAACAGCACGCGGGCATCAGCCACGTCCAGGTAGTGGGCCGTGATCACACTGGCCCCCTGGCCCCTCTTGTACTCCCCCGCAAACAGCCGCACCTTCCCGATGTCCAGCGCGTCCTCGACGTGGAGGAAGCGCGACCTGGTCAGGTGGCAGCAAATGCGATAGTTCGACTGTCGTTCAGCCATTGTTCACCCCTCCCTATTCCATAACTCCTCCCAGTCCCAGCGGTGGACTTCCGGGCCCTTCCAGCCCTTTTTCTTGACCACGACAGCCATCGGCCGGGAATGCCTGCGAACC
Source organism: uncultured Anaerolineales bacterium (assembly GCA_964653285.1). GTDB lineage: Bacteria > Chloroflexota > Anaerolineae > B4-G1 > B4-G1 > CAZZEX01. The sequence goes on along the minus strand of CAZZEX010000065.1, from coordinate 1,544 downwards.
CAGGCTGCGAACCGTCGGGCCACCTCGTCGATCAGCGCCGGCGTGTAGTCCAGCGTCAACGAGCCACCGTAGCCGCTTGCAGTTTCCGTCACGGAGAAGAACGCCCCGCCGGTGAATCCCTTATCTTCGTAATGCTCGAAGGTGCACTGTGCCCGCCACTGGAAGATGCCTCCCCCCTTGAGCGGGTCGCGCAAACCATCGTAGAGCGTCCTGACCCGCTCGAAGATAGCGGCCGGCGCCTTGCTCCGCTGCGCCCAGCCGATGTGGGCGCAACTGTTGCGGCCAAAGACCTTAGAACGGGTTCCGCTTGCGATCTTGTACACGTGCGGGTGGGCGTCGGCCCATTTCAGCACGGGCAGGTCATACTTCTCATCAGTCACGACGACGTCGGGCCGAACCTGGCTGTGCCATCGCCGGACGACGACTTCCTCGCAGACCGGCTGTACCGATAGCAGTGCCAGTTGTTTGGCGGCTGCTGAGCTACTCACGAGATCACTCCCAGGCGAAGTCTTCGTGCTGCCCCGGCCATCCGGCCTGCGCGGCCTCTTGCAGCCGTCGCAGAAACTCCTCGGCCGTCAGGTCGGCGGTCGGTTGTGCCTCTGTCGGCCCGACTGAGTCCAACTCGTGCCAGGGATGATCCAGGTCTCCGTCGAACTCACAGTGCGTGGGATGTAAGCCTGGCAGACCTACGTCCCCAGGGATGAAGTACAGCCCCTCGTGCAGGTAGGGCCGGATCTGTTCCTCGGTGACCAGCCCTTCCAGCACGACCACGCCAGGAAACTTGTAGTTTGCCCCGTCGCGGTGGGTGTACAGGATATATGCGTTCAGTTGTGCTAACTCCTCAGCGTCCACGCTCCACCTCCTTCCATCGTCTGTCTCTACCAAGATGCGCGTTGCCGGGAAGAGACAGTCCATGCCGATCACACGGGCCATCTCACCCGTGGAGAGCCTGTACGTGAGCCCCCGCAGTTTCGGAAACCGGTCGAAGGCACACTGCATTTCCAGGGTCGCGGTGTTGATCTCAGACCATACGGTTGACACTATGGGCGTTAGCTGGAGAAGTGCCTTACTAAGGTTCTCTATGTGGCTTGCTGGGAGAACGAATCCTAGCCGCTATTAGGGGATTCGTTGGGATGTGACTCTTTCGCCGCCCAGTTATGGTCGGCGGGGCGGCCGCCCACCCCGCCGCCAATTCAGAACCGTGCGTGGGGCTCCTTCGACAGACTCAGGACAGGCCCTTCGGCTAAACTCAGGACAGGTTCACTCAGGACACTGCCTCGCATCCTTCGCCCACCACCACCGGTCGAGGTGAAGAAAGCAGGGCGGTGGGCGTTTTGCATTCGAAGAACCGGTTTGCGTGTCGGTGAAAATCGGCTATACTTATAACCGGCCCGAAGATCGCAACTCATCCGGCTGAACGCACATTTGGAGGTCACGAGAGGGCTTCTCAGCCAAGTGAACGCGCATCGCGGCGCCGACAATGGCCTTACTGTCAAGCGACAATTAGAAATGGACATCGACGACAATTAAAAATGCCCATGCCG
>CAZZEX010000064.1:0-26941 GCA_964653285.1 uncultured Anaerolineales bacterium | reverse complement strand
CCTAGTGGGCATTTCTAATTGTCATCAATGGGTAATTATAGTTGTCGTTGAACAATCCTCTTTCTCATGACGATCCACCCCCTCGAGAGTTATTCGAGTACCTCTCTGAACTACAGATCGAGCATGATGTACCTCGCGTGGAAATCAGGAGTGCGATACCTTATGACGGTCAAGTGCATAAGGACAATAGTCAAGTGTTGCACTTGCTAAAGTTATCTACGGATGCGCAGAGAGTCTTCAGGAATTTCCATCATAGCACTAAGGAAAATATTCGTAGGGCTGAACGAGATGGTGTCACAGTTCGGTGGGCCGAAAATAAGCGTGATCTGGATATTTTTTACGACCTTTTCTTAAAAACACATCATCGTCTGGGTGTACCGGTCCAGCCGAAACGGTACTTTGATTTGCTCTGGCAGCGTATTATTAGTGTTGGACTTGGATTCATTCTATTGGCTTATAAAGACTCCGTACCAATTGCTGGAGGAGTTTATTTGACTTATAAGACTACGTTGGTCGGCAAATATAGCGCATCGGACAGGGATTATTGGCGATTTCGTGCGAACTATTTGTTGACTTGGACTTCAATTCACTGGGGCTGCGAGCATGGGTATAGCCTTTTTGACAGGGGTAAATGTAGTATAAGTAACATAGGCCTTCGCAATTTCAAGAAAGGGTGGGGAATGCAAGAGTCTATCCTAACTTATTCGGTTTTGTCTGCCATCCCTTCAAGTCATATCATGGGTCGTTTATTTGCCACCCCTCCAAGTCATATTGCGGATCGTTTATCTGGCATCACACAACCTTGCATTCATCATGCACCGAGGTGGGTGTGCCGAATAACAGGTGAGTTGCTTTATAAGCATTTTGCATGATGGTAGACCTGTCTTGCGCTAACATACGAGTGAATGATGAGAGGACAAAGAATTGAAGCTGAGGGAATGGTTTGCCCTGCGAGGGCCTGGATATGTGCGTAGGCGGGCGGCGATTTTGCTGGACCGGTACGGCCTCACACCCTCCAAGGCAGCACACCGAGTAGAAGGCTGCATAGCGACGCTGGCCGAATATGGCTGTGCGCCTACACTTCCCACGCCGGGTCGCGTCGTGCAGCGATATCCACAATTTATCCGCCACCTCCAGGGTGCGGGAGCAGAAATCGCGGTGCATGGCTATGACCACGTGGGTCTCGGAGCCTATTCGCCAGCCGAGGCACGTGAACAGCTTTTGAGAGCGGCCCAGGTCTTTGCTCGCCATGGAATCGAGGTGCACGGCTTCCGGTGCCCGTACCTGAGTTGTAGCGATGACTTGCTGGATGCGTTACCGAGGGGTATGTTTGACTATAGCAGTAACCAGGCAATCTGGTGGGATGTGATCCCCTCCACCGACGCCGATAACGCGATCACGATTTTTGACACGCTCCAGCGATTCTATAAGCCGAGGTCCGCGCATGATACAGTTTGCACGCCGTGGAAACGCTCCAACGTGGTTGAGATCCCGGTTTCCCTGCCCGATGACCTGCAACTCCACGATGGTTTGCATCTTGGTCCCGAGGGGATGGCGCAGGCGTGGATCCAGATCCTGCATCGAACACACCGGCGTGGTGAATTGTTCGTCCTTCAATTCCATCCCGAGCTGGCCTGGCGTTGTCAGCAACCGCTTATGACAGTCTTGCGCGAGGCGGCACGCCTCCAACCCCCCGTGTGGATAACCAGGCTGCGAGACGTCAGCGAGTGGTGGCGAGAGAAATCCAGCTTTGCGATTGCCACTTCTTACACTCCAGCGGGTCTACATATCTCTTTTACCTGTTCTGAACGCGCCACAATCCTGGTCAAGGGTCTGGGACCTTGTGGCTCAGAGCATACGCAGTGTCCTGAGCCTGTTGAAGGAGCCTGCCCTGAGCCTGTCGAAGGGTGGGATAGGGTATACTACCAATTGAGAACCAAAGCACTGCATGTACCCGCTGAGCCCCGTCCATTCGTCGAGCTGCCCGCCAACGCGCCCAGGCGCATAGTGTCTTTTCTGCGGGAACAGGGTTACATCCTGGACACCGGTGAAACGGCGACGCGCTGCGGAACGTACATAGACGCGGCCACTGTGGCCGAACTGACAAGTGAATTGGAACTCATCAACTACATCGAGGCGTCGCCCGGCCCTCTGGTCAGATATTGGCGCTGGCCGGGCGGGGCCAGGAGCGCCATGTGCATTACCGGAGACCTGGATGCCTTAACGCTTCTTGATTACGTATCCAGGCTGTTTGTATAGCCAGCCTTCCGCTGGCTGGAGCAACACTTTGGCTGGCACCTGTGCGTGACGGTGTGGGTGCAATAGTGAAACTCATCTTGAAGGAGGTCGAAGATGTCAAAAAGATCACCTGGTGGCGCTTTAACGCGCGTGGGCATTGTGGGTGAACTGCTTTCCTTCCTGTGGAAGCGCAAATTGTGGTGGCTCATCCCGATGATAGTCGTGATTGTCTTGTTTGCGATGCTGCTGATTTTTGCCCAAGGGTCAGCATTAGCGCCGTTTATCTACACTCTCTTCTGAAAGGAGCAACATTCAAAATGGACTTTATCACAGGGTTGGCTTTGGTTCTCCTGACGCTGGTTGGCTATTCTAGTGGATCGGTGCTAGGGGCAAAGCGGCGCACGGCTGTGCCTGGCATTGCCGATTTGGTCGTTATTGTCCTCATGTGGATGGCTGCCCTTGCCACACGAAATGCACTCGGCAAGTGGAGTGCCATCGGCACCTGGCTGGTAGTTGGCCTGGTTCTGGGCGCGGTCTTGGCCTGGGCGCGCGCCGCTAGCTATCCCAAGGCCCAGCCGTTGAACACAGGCAGCGGCCTCTGGAATGCCTGGAAAGGCTTTGCCCGGAAAATGGGCAACTACCAGAGCCGCATGTTGATGGCTTGCGTGTATTTTGCCGTTGTCCTGCCCTTTGGCCTGGGCGTGACGCTTCTCGGTGATCCATTAAAGATCAAACGTGCCCGCGGCAACTCCAACTGGCAGCCTAAAGAGTTGCCCCTCAAACCTTCGACTGACGAAGCAAGGAGGCAGTTCTAATGTTTATTTTGGGTGTCTCTTGTTTTTATCACGACTCGGCGACTGCATTGTTGAAGGACGGGATGCTCGTCGCTGCCGCCGAGGAAGAGCGCTTCACGCGTAGAAAACACGATAACGGCTTCCCTCGTAACGCCATCCGGTTCTGCCTTGACACAGCAGGTATCACCGGCCAGGACCTCGACTATGTCGTCTTTTACGAGAAGCCCTTTGTAAAATTCGAACGTGTCCTGCTTACCTCTCTTGGCACCTTTCCCCGGTCGTGGAGAGTCTTTGGAGAGGCAATGATCAATTACTTTGATGAAAAGCTATGGATCAAAAACATCCTGATGCGTGAACTCGACGTGCCGGCTGAAAAGATCCTCTTCACCGATCACCATATCTCCCACGCGGCCAGTGCCATGTTTGCCTCTCCCTTCGATGAAGCCGCGATCGTGACCATGGACGGCGTCGGCGAGTGGACGACTGCTTCCATCGGCAAAGGCACGGCCCGGTGGACTGACGGTTCCGAAAACAGCATCGAGTTGTGGGATGAACTGCGCTTTCCCCACTCACTAGGCTTGCTCTATTCGGCCTTCACCGCCTACCTGGGCTTTCGTGTCAACAGTGGCGAATACAAGGTGATGGGCATGGCTCCCTATGGCGAGCCCAGGTACATTGACAAGGTTCACAAAGTCGTCCGCGTCGCCGACGATGGATCTATCGAAATGAACATGGATTACTTCTCCTACCACTATTCCATGACCGATACCTTTAATCACAAGTTCGTGGAATTGTTCGGGCCGCCGCGCAAGCCAGAATCAGACTTTTTCACCCCGGTCACCCATCCCCACAAAGATCACCCCCAGTGGGATGACCGTACGGCCGAGCAGAATCAAAAGTACGCCGACGTCGCCGCCAGTATCCAGCGTGTGACCGAAGAGGTCATCCTCAAGATGGTCAACACTGCTCACAAGAAGACCGGCCTCGACAAACTGGTCATGGCTGGCGGTGTGGCCCTCAACTCGGTGGCGAACGGGCGGGTGATGCGCGAGTCGGCCTTTAAGGAGATATGGATTCAGCCGGCTGCGGGCGACTCTGGGGGAGCGCTGGGCGCGGCCCTGTATGCCTACCACGTTATTCTCGATCAACCTCGCCAGTTCGTGCAGGAGCACAACTACTGGGGCGCTGAGTACTCGGAAGCGCAGATGGTCGAGGCCATCGAAGCGAGCGGCTTTCCCTACGAACGCTTCGACGATATGGAGGTGCTGCTCGACCGGGCGTTAGATACCATCCTTCAGGGCAAGGTCATCGGCTGGTTCCAGGGGCGCTTCGAGTGGGGCCCGCGCGCATTGGGCAGCCGTTCCATCCTGGCCGACCCACGCCGTGGGGAAATGAAAGAAATCGTCAACGTTAAGATCAAGTTCCGCGAACCGTTCCGTCCCTTCGCGCCAGTGATCCTGGAAGAACAAGCCCACGAGTACTTTACCACCGATGGGTTGGACAGGCAGTACCCACCCCGCTTTATGTTAATGGTTTCGCCCTTCAGGGAGGATAAACGCGATAAAGTACGGGCTGTCTGCCACGTCGGCGGTACGGGTCGCATGCAAACCGTTCGCCAGGAGTGGAACCCAGCCTATTACCGCATCATCGAAAAGTTTGGCCAAGCGACCGGCATCCCGGTGTTGCTCAATACCAGCTACAACCTGCGTGGTGAGCCCATCGTCAATTCGCCGCGGGATGCGCTCAACACCTTCGCCAATAGTGGCCTTGATCAACTGGTCATGGGTCCGTTCCTGGTCAACAAGCCGGACCACATGACCACACCCGTCAAGCCCGGCCCCGTGGCGTTGGATTAGTGGGCTGCATCTTTCGGGCCAGAGGTAGGAGAGACAATTCGATCTAGACATCGTGATATTCTGCAAGGCATCTAACAATATCCAACTTTCGGAGTGGACGGACGAACCAGGGGAGATGGCAATGTCAAGACCAAGGCGCTGGGTAGGAAATCTCCTATTGATCCTGACTGGCTTGGTGATTGGGGTGTTAATGCTCGAAATCGGATTGCGCATCGCTGGCATCTCGTATCCGAGTTTCTATACCTTGGACGAACACGCATGCACGGCGCTTAGACCTGGCGCAGAAGGCTGGTATCGTAAGGAGGGTGAGGCCTACGTACGCATTAATAGCGATGGATTACGGGATAGGGAACACACCAAGGTAAAACCTGCAAACACGTTGCGCATCGTTGTGCTCGGAGATTCCTATGCCTCGGCTTTGGAGGTGCCCATGGGAAACGCCTTCTGGGCGGTTATGGAACGGGAGCTTGGGGGATGTGAGGCTCTGGCTGGGCAGAAGGTTGAGGCTATTAATTTTGGGGTTGCCGGCTACGGGACGGCACAGGAGCTCATGACCCTGCGCCATCGCGCCTGGGACTACGATCCTGATATTGTGGTGCTCGCCTTCACCACGGGTAATGACATCCGCAACAATTCCCGAGCCCTCGAGCAGGACCCTTTGATGCCCTATTTCTTCTATCGCGGCGGTGAGCTGGTCCTTGATGCGTCGTGCCTTAAATCAGCCGCTTATCAAGCCAGGCAAACGTGGTACGCCCAGTTGGGATATCGGGTAGTTAACTCCTCGCGAGTTTTGCAACTTGCCAATGAAGCGAAAAATGCCCTCAAGGAATACAGAATAACTAAGCAAGGACTTGACCCTGCGTACGAAGGTGCGATTAAAGAATTCGGCCTGGATGACGCGATCTACCTTGAACCGGGGAATCCTGTTTGGGCAGAGGCGTGGCGGGTGACGGAGGGATTGATTGTGTTGATGCGGGATGAGGTGGCGGAAAAGGGAGCGGACTTTTTGGTTGTTACTTTGAGCAATTCAATTCAAGTGCATCCAGACCCCTCAGTTCGTAAAGAGTACATGGAATCCTTGGGCATCCATGACTTGTTTTATCCGGACTTGCGCATCAAGGCATTAGGCGAGCGTGAGGATTTGTCGGTGCTGAATCTAGCCCGGCCCCTCCAGGCCTACGTGGAGGAACATCAGGTTTTTTTGCACGGATTTGAGAATACCACTGTGGGTGAAGGGCATTGGAATGCCGAGGGCCATCGCCTTGCCGGGCAAATGATTGCTCAGAGGATTTGCGAGCAATTACTCAATACAGGTACCGTAAAGTAGCAAATCTGGAGGTATGCAGTGAAGGCTTTCATGCGCAGCATGGCATCCAACCGGAGGGGCGTTGGGGCAAAGCTTCTTGGCGTTTTGCCTTCTATTGGGCTGCTTGTTTTCGGCTTGGTGCTGGGTAGCCTACTAGCAGAGGGCTTGGTCCGTATGTTTTTTCCTATGCCTTTGATGAACCCCCGTTGGGAATCTGATAAAGAATACGGGCAGATCAACTACTCAAATGTTCGCATGCACCATTATCTCCCGGGCGAATGGGAATATTGGTATGCTGTGAATGAGTTTCGTTATCGTGGTCGTGTGGTGGATCCGAACTCGCCAACACCCAAGATCGTATCTCTTGGAGACTCGTACGCTTTTGGCGTAGGTGTGCAGGATGATGAGACGTACGCCTACCGACTAGAGCAGCTATTCAACGGCGCGTATAAAGTTGTTAACCTGGGAAATGCGGCTTGGGGTTTACCTCAACACATTCGCAGGTATTATGATTTTGGGGCGCAGTTTGGTCCTGTTGTTGTCTTACTACAATACTGTAGCAATGGCCCTTCAGACGGCCTGGCGCTGCCCATTGCACGTTGGGATGCCGAACAAAAGCAATTTGCTTTCAAGGATGCTGAACTTGGCTCCCATACCAATAGAATACGCAAGTTTATCCGGAGTGTCGGTGGATTCCACGATTTCTTCAATACACGGAGTATGGCTTACAGGTTCCTAAGCCACAACCTACAGGGAGCGTTCCGACAGATTGACTTGAAGCGCTCATCAGAAGGTAAGCAGATAACAGAGACCACACCAGCAACCGAGGCAGGAACTGAAGCAGCAGCAGGTACACCAGCAACTGAAGCAGATGTTGGAGCGGAAACATATTATTGTGAGCTCTTAACGGCATTCGCGAGAGACCTGCACAGTCAGGGTTGTCGTCTCGTCTTTTTCTCCGTTGATGGCGATCTGGAACAGAGCCCTGCTATAAAGCAGTGCGTGCTAGATTTGAAAGGAAGTGGAGGCCTGGAATTCCTGGACAGTCGAGGATGGTTTGCTGGTATGGATCGCTCCGAATACGCTTCACCAGAAGGCCACGATTGGGGCGTGACAGGGCACGCCATAGTGGCTGAAGAGTTATTTGAATACATTTCGTCAACGCCCCAGCCCAATACTACTCCTAAACCTCTTGCTACGACCGGGGAGGGTCATCCCCGACTGTTTTTCGACGTGAGCGACATCCCGACTCTGCAGGCCCAGGCGGCGACCACCCACCAGGAGATCTGGATCCCGATCAGGGACTATGTGGATTCCCAACTAGGAACCTCACCACCTCCATCGGCCCCACCCGATGGAGACCTGGACACTTATCGGAACTACGGCAATCAACTGATCCCCTTCGCTTTTGCCTGTGTCATCACCGGGGATGCCGGTCACTGCGATCTGGCCAAGACCTATCTCCTCACCTATGCCTCCTGGGAGCAGTGGGGCGAGAACAACTGGCGCAGTCTGGGCCATGCCCACATGTTGCTGGGCAACGCCATTGCTTATGACTGGCTGTACAACACCCTCACCCCGGCCGAGCGGCAGACCGTGCGCGAGAGCCTGGCTGGTTGGGCGCACAAGATGTATGAGGCGAGTGTGGGGCCGAAAGACAATTCGTGGCAGAATTGGTGGCGCAAATCATACCTGCAAAACCACTACTGGACTACCCACAGCGCCCTGGGTATGGCGGGCCTGGCCCTTTTGGGCGAAGATGATCGCGCCCAGACGTGGATTGACCAGGCCAGCAGCCGGCTGTCCCGGGGGCAGTACGTGCTGAACGGGATCGGTGACGGCAGTTGGCACGAAGGCATCCCCTATCAGTCCTACGGGCTGACGCTGTCGCTGCCCTTTTTGGTCAACCTGAGAAGAATCCAGGGGGCTGAAATCCTCCCGTACGCCTATCTGCGCAATTACCCTTATTGGCGCCTCTACAATCACATTCCGGACAGCACGCAGTTCATCCTGGCCTATGGGGATTTCGAGTGGTCGTGGGGTAACAGCAAAAGCCCACAGAACGTGCTGCGCTTCATCGCCAGTGAGAATGACAATGGGTATGCCGAATGGATGGCTCAACAACTGATTGCCGCCGAGGGTAGATCTGCAGGTGTGTGGACAACCCCCTGGTACGTTTTTGAGTTTCTCTACTACGATCCCACCGTCAACCCTCAATCGCCCACTAATCTTGAGCAAGCGCGCGTGTTCCCCGATCTGGAGGGCGTCATCTGGTGCACCGGCTGGGGCGAGGACGATCTGATCTTTGGCTTGAAGACGGGCGCTTATGGGGGGCGGTTCGCTTTTGATACGTTCACCCAGGAGGTCTACCCGTGGGAACCACCGTGCGTCGACACAGGTTGCTCGCTAAACACCGGTCACGATCACGACGACAGCAACGGTTTCTATATCCATCGAGCGGGGCAGTGGCTGGCCCCTGAAAGCGAGGGCTATGACAAAACCGCCACCGCGTTGCATAACACGCTCCTCATTGACGGTCAAGGCCAGTACAGACCGCCGCACGATCACTATGGAAAATATCCTGAGGATTTCATCGGCAGCGATGGCTACCTGGAAGCAACGGCCAACACGCCGGGCTTTGCCTACGTCGCGGCGGATGCCACACGGCGCTACAAAGACATCGCAGGTCTGGAAGATATCACCCGCTACGTGGTGTTTGTCCGCCCGGACTATTTCGTGATGCTGGACAACCTGGCCGCCGATGCCGCCCACCAGTACGACTGGGTATGCCACTTCGGGGACAGCGTGTCGGTCGAGGGGGACTGGGTGCGAGGTGATGCCGGAGGCGGGCAGATCCTGGGCGTCGGGGTCGCCGCACCCCAGCCATTCACGGCCACCACCGGGAACGACGGATATCCTTACGTCCACATCCGGCCAGTGTCACCTCTGGATAACGTTCGATTCATACACATTCTATACCCTACAGACGATGCCTCTTGGAGTACGAAGCCTAGCGTGGACATCCTTGATGACAGCGGGGAAGCAGCCACAGTGAGAGTTGAAATGAATGACGGCAGTGGTCGCACTGATGACGTACTGCTTACTTACGCTCAGCCTGTCTCTGCTACCACTGTTGGTCCTTACTATTACGATGGCCAGGTTGCCGTTGTTTCCCGAGGGGCGGATGAGGGGTTGGAGAAATTGTTTGTGTACGGCGGCACATTCTTGACAAATCAGGCTATGGGCAAAGTTTTAGTCACAAATCTCGATGAGAATGAGCCGTTTGAAGCCATGTACTCTGACCAGACTGTTGCTGTCTACGGCAACATACTCACCGAAGTAACACTCTATGCGCCCCAGGCAGAGCACCTGACCCTGAATGGGACACTCTGGTCTTTTACTCGATCTGGCGAGCACATTACTTTTGATGTAGAGCTGATCTACTTGCCTCTCATTATTAGCGACAGTCCAACAGTGTTGGGTCAGGCCACCATGCTGACGGCCACGGTCGCGGCGGGCAGCAACGTGGCCTACACCTGGGCCTTTGGCGATGGTTCACCATTGCTCACCACAGGCGGTTCGCCGTTGCTCCCCACAGGCGGGACGACCGGCAGTGGGGCCGTGGTGACCCACACTTACCCGACCATCGGCATCTATACGGCGGTCGTCACCGCCAGTAACTCGGTCAGCGTGCTCACGACGACGACCTCAGTCACCGTTACCCCCGCGCCCGCCCCCTACACCGGGTTGACAATCTACTTACCTCTAATTTTGAAATCTTGGAATTAGGGAAGTGATAAAGCCAGCTTGCGTCTTGGCGAAACCCCGATAGCGCGATTGGCGCCCACCATGTTGGCGCACGAACTCCGATCTGATGGTCTGTTTGGCCTTGGAGTTGTGAGGACGTTGGAGGCCATCAATAAACCACTGACAGAGATAACCTCATGAACGAGATATTCACACACCCAACTGCAATAGTAGAAACTCAACAGATTGGTCAGGGTACGCGCATTTGGGCCTTCGCCCATGCAATGAAAGGCGTCTCCATCGGCGCGAATTGCAATATCGGAGACTATTGCTTCATCGAATCCGGAGTTATTATTGGGGACAACGTGACCATCAAAAACGGGAACATGATTTGGGAGGGGGTCACCCTGGAGGATGGTGTGTTTGTTGGTCCACATGTGTTTTTTACAAACGATCTTTATCCCAGGTCCCCACGACTCCCTCAGGCCAAGAAGCGATACAGCAATCGTGGGTGGCTTTTGCCTACTCTCGTGAGACGAGGTGCTTCATTGGGGGCTGGCGCAATCATACTTGCAGGCATCACGATTGGTGAGTTCTCCATGGTCGGAGGCGGAGCCGTGGTCACCAGGGATGTACCTTCGTATGCCCTGGTAATTGGTAACCCAGCTCGTGTACGGGGTTGGGTCTGCCAGTGTGGACAACCATTGAGGTTTCAAAAGGGAATTGCAACCTGCGGCGATTGTGGTCTGAACTTTGTCAAAAGTGGTGATTCAGTCAGACTAACGAATGTCCAGGAGACGTCAGAATGAACTCCACTTGTACGCAAGCATCCCGCTCACCGTCCATAAGAAACGGGCAGGGCCACCCGACCCTGCCCCGTCCCTATGTTTGCCCAGTCTACTTGCTCTCGACCCTGATGACCTTGGGTTTGGTTTCCTCGGCCTTGGGCAGGGTGAGCACCAGCACGCCGTTCTCGAAAGTCGCCTCGGCGTATCTTCTCAATATTTCGGGGAGCGAGCGCTGGTTGAGTAGCGACTTGGGCTGAGTAGCGCAGCGTATCGAAGCCAGCGTATCGAAACCAAGCGAGCGGCTCTACGGACAACCCGCTTGGCCTCGATACGTCGCTTCGCTCCTACTCGGCCGGCGCTGAACTTGCTACGTTTATGTGCTCTTCCCCAGTTTATTGAGAAGGTACGCCTCGGCCTTCTCCGCTTCGACAGGCACGTTTAGTGTCAGTGTGCGAGAGAACGCGCCGTAGGGCCGCTCCTGGAACAGATACTCGACGTTTTCTAATGGCGGTCGCAACGATCCACGGATGGTAAGGCATCACCTTCAATGACAATATTCACCTCATCGGAGGTCAGCCCTGGCAGTGACGCGACCCCATCAGTGCAAGTCTGTGGCGCTGAAACTGTCGGGCAGCAACGCGGCCACCGTCGTCTCACGGTAGGTTCCGCTGGTGTCAGCGATTAGCACCACGATGTCCTCACCGAACTCCCGCAGGGTCTGGCGGCAAGAGCCACAGGGGGCGCCGCCGTTCTCGGTCACAACGGCCAGCGCCACGAAACCCCGCTCTCCCCCGGAGACCGCTTTCACCACCGCCACGCGTTCGGCGCATGTGCATAGAGGGTAGACGGCGTTCTCCACGTTGCAACCTGTGTAGATCCGCCCCGATTTAGCCAGCAATGCTGCCCCTACTGCGTAGCCGGAGTAAGGCGCGTAGGCGTGTTCGCGTGCCTGCATTGCCTGGGCCACCAACCCCTCCCGCGACCACTCCTTCATCCCATCGCCTCCCTCTACCTATCTCTCTGTCCCCTTGTCCCCTTGTCCCCTCGTTCCCCTGTCCCCTTGTTCCCCTGTCCCCTTGTCCCCGAGTCTCCCCGCACCCGCGCTGGCACTCCGTAGGCCACCGCGCCATCGGGTATGTCGTGGGTCACTACTGCCCCGGCCCCCGTTTTGGCTCCTTTGCCCACCCGCACCGGTGCGACCAGCATCGTGTCGGAGCCGATGAACGCGCCTTCCTCGATCACCGTCTTGTGCTTGCGCACGCCATCGTAGTTGCAGGTGATAGTCCCTGCACCGATGTTCGCCTCGGCCCCGACTTCCGCGTCGCCCAGGTAACTGAAGTGGCCCATTTTCGCCCCAGGGCCGAGCGTCGCGTTTTTCAATTCGCCAAAGTTTCCCATGTGTGCGCCCTCACACAGCCGCGCTCCCTTCCGCAGGTGACCAAACGGGCCGATGTCGGAGCCACCCTCCATCACTGCCTGCTCCAACACCGAGGCCAGCACCCGGCAGCGGTTGCCGATCTGGCAGTCCACGATGATGGTGTTGGGACCGATGTGGCAGTGCTCACCGATCGTCGTTTGCCCGCACAGGTGTGTGTTGGGCCATACGGTCGTGTCCTGCCCAATGGTCACGTCAGGTTCGATGTAAGTCGTTGCCGGGTCCACAAGCGTTACGCCGGCCAGCATCCAGCGCTCGTTGGTGCGGCGACGCAGCACGCTCTCCGCCTCGGCCAGGTGTACCCGCGTGTTGATGCCCATAGCCTCCGCTGCGTCTTCAGCGACCACGGCTTCGACCCGCAGCCTCTCGGCGACCGCCATCCCGATCAGGTCAGGCAGGTAGTACTCCCGTTTGGGGAGGCTGAGAGGGATACGGTCCACGTGGGTCCATAGCCAATCCGCGTCGAAGCAATACACGCCGGCATTGAGTTCTCGGATCGCCAACTGCTCCGGCGTGGCTACCGCCTCCTCGACCACCTGGATCACTGCGTCGCTTCTGTCCCGGATCACGCGCCCGAACCCACGAGGGTCGTCGCTCACCAGCGTCAGAATTGTCATCGGGCCGGAGTTTTCCTGTTGCCGTTCCACCAGCCGGCTCAGTGTCTCCACGGTGAGGAGCGGCATATCGGCGTAAGTGACCAGCACCAGGTCGGTCTGGCCCTGGAGCACCTCCCGCGCCTGGAGCACGGCGTGGCCTGTGCCCCGTTGCTCAGCCTGTTCGACGAAGATGACGCTGGCGCCCACTGTTTCTCGCACCGCCTCGGCCCCGCGTCCCACCACCAGCACCGGCTCGGCGTCTGTCAGTGCCCGCGCTGCCTCCACAGCATAGGTGACCAACGGCCGCCCGGACAGCGGATGCAGCACTTTCGGCAAGTTGGACTTCATACGGGTTCCCTGGCCTGCTGCCAGAACCACGGCTGCTAACTTCACGTCCTGTCTCCTCCTTAATACCAAAAATGGCCGTGGTACCGATCCTAAGAGGAGCATACCACAGCCACCAAGTCACACCCCACTCAGTTATCTGACGTGAGGGTCCAACAACTCAGGCTGGGGCGGTAGGATTCGAACCTACGATACCGGGATTCAAAGTCCCGTGCCTTACCACTTGGCTACGCCCCAGAGAAGAAACAAGTGGGCCCACCAGGATTCGAACCTGGGACCGACCGGTTATGAGCCGGCTGCTCTAACCGCTGAGCTATGGGCCCAACAACAACGGATTTGGAAAGGAACGGATATAAGGAGCGGACAGAGCGGGCGACGGGGATCGAACCCGTAACAGCAGCTTGGAAGGCTGCGGCAATACCATTTTGCAACGCCCGCAGTCGGGGCGGCCGGACTTGAACCGGCGACCTCTGCGTCCCAAACGCAGCGCGCTAGCCGTCTGCGCTACGCCCCGTCTGCTATAAGTATACCGCCTTTAGCCCTTCCCGTCAAGGTTACCTGCTGATAGCCTGATAGTCCCCCTGTTAAGTGTTGTTAAGGGGGCACGGCAGTCCTCGGTTGGGTGTCCTGAGGCTCTCGGCCCTCATCCCCGAGGGCGTCGTAAGCGAGAACATTGCACTTCAGGCGATTATTCGCTGCATGGGGCGTCCCCGTGACGGGGACCGGGAGCATTTCAAATGGGTTGGAGGGAAGGGGCGGACGCCCCGCTTCAGCGGGGATTTTCCGGCTGAAGCCGGACGTCCAACCGAAATGAAACACACCCATATAAATTGGGTCGAAGGGCTTGACCGTCTGGCGTTAGCCAAACTGTGACGGTATCGTAACGTGCCGTTAACCGATGATTGGCAGATTCGTGGTATACTATTCGCGAGGAACAGAAAAGCAAATAGGGTCACTCACGGACCTGGATGAGGTTTCTGATCTTATGGCAGTACAGGAAAAGACACGCACAGACGTAGCCATCCCAGAGGCTTGCTCACACCTTCTCCGGGAAGATGAATGTCAACCTGCCACCCCGGTGGTCGTTGACGCCACGATTCCCAAGGCCTGGGATGGGCTCCTGGCTTATGCGATCTCACAAGTCGGCAGCCCACCCGTGCTTGGTGCCGCCGTAATGGCTCTGATCGCCTCGACGCTCTCGAGCCCGCGCGCCTGGACGTGGGCAGGGGTTTACGTGTTTCTGGCCATTTTGACCCCGCTACTCTACCTGGTCTGGCTGGTGCGCCGGGGACGGATTACCGACCTGGACGTGCAGCTTCGCGAGCAACGGACGAGACCATTGATCTTCACCATTGCCTGCGCTGGGCTGGCATGGCTCGTGCTGGCGCTCGGCGGTGCGCCTCTGCAGATGGTCGTCGTGACAGGTGGATTGTGGTTGCAAATGGCGATAATCTTCGGTGTCACTCTACGGTGGAAGATTAGCATGCACAGCGCGGCCGCGGCCGGGGTCGCAATGCTGGTCTGGTCTCTGGCCGGGACGATGCTGCCGTTGCTGATCGGCGTGCCCATCATCGCCTGGTCGCGCGTGCGGCTGCGCCGCCACACCGTGGCCCAGACTATCGCCGGCGCGGTGCTTGGCCTTACCATCTTCCTGGCCGCGCTTTCGCTGATGTGTTGAGGGCGGCCTTGGTATCGTCACTCGCTCCCATTACAGGCGCAAATTCTGTAACTGACGAAAATCCTCACGGTGTTTCTGGTAAGCGCTGCGGAACAGGGTGAGCAGGGCCTGGTAAAAGGCGTGACGTTGACCGTGTGGCTCAACTGGCGGGCCATACGCAGCCCAGGTTTGGGCGGTGGAGCCAGGATCGAAGAGGCCGATACCTCCCCCAGCCAGCAAGAGCGCGCCCAATGCGGACTGTTCACCTACTCTTAGCCGCTGCACAGGCAGACCGAACACGTCGGCCACGATTTGTCGCCAGAGTGGGCTGCGTGCCCCGCCACCGGCCATGATCACGCGCGCAGGCCGCGCTCCCAATTCCGCCAGTACCTGATAAGCATCGTAGCAAGCCAGGGCAACGCCCTCCAGAACTGCGCGCACCAGTTCCGCCCGGCCATGGCTGGCCGTAAGCCCCAAAAGGAGGCCCCGAGCCTGGGGGTCCATGTGCGGCGTGCGCTCGCCCACCAGATAGGGCAGGAAGAGCAACCCGTCCGCGCCGGGCGGCACTGTTTCTGCCCAGGCGGTCATCTGAGCGTAGGCCGCTTCGCCCGATATACCCGTCATGCACAATACCTGATCCCGCAACCAGCGCAGGGCCATCCCGGCGGAGAGAATGGCGGCCATCTGGTACCAGCCGGCCTGGTTTGGTCCCGGCGTCAACGCGCCACAGAAGGTATGGATCCGGCCAGCCCGATCTACTCGCACCTCGGGTGCCGGCAATACGATCTGCCCGCCGGTGCTGATGGTCAGGAGAAGTGTTTGGGCATTGACGATGCCAGCGCCAACCGCGCTGCAAGCCGTATCGGCGGCCCCGGTCACGACGGGAATTCCGGCCGGTAGCCCCAGGACCTCGGCGGCTTGCCGGCTGAGTTGACCGGCCACGGCAGCCGAAGGTTGCACGGGAGGCAGTTGGGCCGCGTCTATTTCCAGCGCCGCCAATATCTCCGGCGACCAGTCACGGCGCCGCACGTCCAAGAGCAACGCGCCAGAGCCATCACTGGGGTCGGTATGATAATCTCCAGTCAGACGGTAGCGCAGATAATCTTTGGGCAACAGGATTGAATGCGTCTGCCGCCACAGGTCGGGCCGCTCCTGCTGCATCCAGCGCACGGTGGCGGCTTGAAAGCCGGTGGCGACCGGGCTGCCGGTCAATTCGATCAGATGCCCGGCCCCGATCAGGTCGGTGATCTCCTGCACCTGGCGTCGGCTGCGCTGGTCGGGCCAGATGACGGCCGGGGCCAGCAGTTGGCCCGCTTCGCCCAACAGAACCGTGCCGTGCATTTGCCCGGAGAGGCCAATGGCTGAGATCGAGAGTGGCGTGTCTTGAACGGAGGCCAGCGCCTGGCGCACCGCCGTGACGGCGGCCTGCCACCAATCGTCGGGATGCTGTTCAGCCTGATCTGGTTGCGGACGATGGATGGGGATTCCGGCGCTGCCCCAGCCTAAAATCTGGCCTGTCTCCGCCACCAGTAAGACCTTGACGGAGGAGGTACCGAGATCAATACCCAGTAATTGCGACACGTGGAAGTCAGGGTCCACCGCAGGAGGTTGATTTCCCGCTTGAGCCGCCGCAGCGCACGATGGGCGTTTGCAAATCCGAGGTCATCATCCGCCCTCGGCGCCGCCGCCTGGTTATCTCGCCGCTACGTTGGCCGCCACCAGGATAGGATCCCACACCGGTGCAAAAGGCGGGGAGTAGCTCAAATCCAGCCGTTGCAAGTCGGCCACGGTGAGCCGATGATGAAGCGCCGTCGCCAGCACATCTATGCGCTTGGCCACGCCGCGTCGCCCCGTGATCTGCCCTCCCAGCAGCCGGCCGGTCTCCTTATCCACCACCAGTTTGACGTGGATGGGCGCTGCGCCTGGGAAATAGTGCGAACTGTCCATTGCCTTGATCATCGGTGCTCGCACGGTATATCCCAATGCCCGGGCCTGAGCCGCCGTGAGCCCGGTGCGGGCCACCGCCAGGTCGAATGCCCGCACCACCATCGTGCCCATCACCCCGCCAAAGGTCGCCTCACCCCCGGCAGCGTTGGTCCCTGCCACGCGCCCCTGTTTGTTGGCCGTGCTGCCCAACGGGATGTAGGCTGGCTTACCGGTAACCAGGTAGAACACCTCGGCGCAGTCGCCGGCCGCGTATACGTCGGGCAGGTTGGTGCGCATGTGGCTGTCGGTGGCGATGGCCCCTGTCGCACCCAGGGTCACCCCGGCCGCCCGCGCCAGCGCCACCTCAGGCTGCACGCCAACTCCCAACAGCGCCACGTCACACAGATAGCGCCCGTTCTCGTTTTCGCTCTCGCCCTCAACGACCACTGCCTCCACCCGGCGGCGGCCCTCGAAGGCGACGGGCTTGCCCATCACCACCTCCGCCCCCTGGCGCGCAAGTTCTGCTTCTACCAACTCCCGCATGTCATCGTCGAGCGTGGTACGCATCACCTTGCCGGAGCGGATCACCATCTTGACCTCTAGCCCCAGCCGCCGGAAGGTCTCTACCATCTCCACGCCGACGTAGCCGCCTCCGAGGACGAGGGCCTGCCGCGGCCCGTGCTCCCCGTGCCCGCCGTGCCCGCAGAGGAAGCGCCGGAGGGCCTGCCCCTCCTCCAGCGAGCGCAGCACAAAAACTCCCTCCAGGTCGAGGCCAGGCAGGGGAGGCCGAACCGGGCGCGCGCCGGTGGCGATGACCAGTCTGTCGTATCTCTGCGTGAACTCGCGCCCTCCCTCCAGGTCGCGCACGGCCACCGCCCGCGCGTCGGGATCAATGGCCGTCACCTCGTGGCGGACGTGCACCTCCACACCCTGTTTCGCCATCTGCCCCGGGGTGCGCACGATGAGGCTGCGATAGTCAGTGACCTCCCCCGCGATAAAGTAGGGCATTCCACAGGCTGCATAAGAGATATACGGGCTTTTCTCGTAGACCACGACCTCCATTTCGCGGTTCACGCGTTTCGCCTTGGCGGCAGCGCTCATCCCCGCCGCCACTCCGCCGACGACCACCAACCGTTTCCCCATGATCACTCCTTACCAAGCCGCTAACTCAACCCCGTGCCAGGTGATGTGCGATGCCTCGCTCCCTTCCGTGGCGGTCCAGAACCGTTCCTCCCGGAAGATCTCCCGTGCCGGCGTGAAGTGAATCAGCCCCCGCACGAAGCGCAGCAGGCCCGCGTGCCGCTCCGGCCCGCTCCAGTCAAACCAACTGGCCTCATTGTCCTGGCAGTAGGTGTTGTTGTTCCCTCGTTGCGTCCGCCGCACTTCGTCGCCCATCAGCAACGTCGGTGTCCCCTGCGAGACCAACAGGATCGTCAGGTAGTTCCTGATCTGCCGCAGCCGCAGCGCCTCCACCGCCAGATCATCGGTCGGCCCCTCCACGTCGCAGTTCCAACTGAAGTTGGCATCCGTCCCGGCGTGGTTGTCTTCGCATTGGCCTCGTTGTGCTTCTCGTTGTACGAGACCAGGTCGTTCAGCGTGAAGCCATCGTGGCAGGTGACGAAGTTGGTGCTGCGGTTTGGCTCGCGGTCCGGCTGCCGGTAGAGATCGGGGCTCCCTGCGATGGAGTGGTTGGCATTGACAGTGTTCCCGCAGCCGCTGTAGTTGGCGTAGGAAGCCCGGTTCGCCTCCAGGATGTAGTAGGCCCGGTTCTCCAGCCCCCGGAATGACAGCACCGGCCCGGTGTGATCCCTCTCGGCGGTGTGGTTGAAGACCACGTCCAGAATCACCTCGATCCCCGCCCGGTGGAGGGCCTTGACCATGTCGCGGAACTCGTTCACTGGCCCCAGCGGGTCGGAGCAGGAGCAGTAGCCCTGATGCGGCGCGAAAAAGGCGACCGGGCTGTAGCCCCAGTAGTTGGTGAGCCCGGGTGGCGCGTCCTGCTCGTCGAACTGCTGCACCGGCAGCAGTTCCACTGCCGTGACCTCCAGCGACTGCAGGTAGGGGATCTTCTTAGGGCAATCGCATTTATCCCATTCGCTCGGCCTGGATCGCCAGATCCAGGCCCTAGCCACTGGATTTGGCAATCCAGCGGGAGCAAAAAGGGCTTTGTCGTAGGCGCTGGGGTACACCACCATACCCTTCATCGCGTGGGCACAGTTGTCGCCGGGGCGAGCAACCGCTTCGCGGGCGTAGTTCGCGCCGACCGCGACCGCCCGCGCGTAGGGATCAAGCAACACCTTCTCCACTCCTGTGTTCCCCTGCTCCCCCGTCACCTTGTCACCCTGTCACCTTGTCACCCTGTCTCCTTGTCTCCTTGTCCCTTTGTCGCCTTGAGGTACAGCGGACATCCGCCGCCGCATAAGGGGAATTCCGGGCACTCGCGGCACTTCTCCGGAGCATATCTCCGCTCTCGCAGGGCCTGGGCCAGGTCGTGGTTCCAGATGGCCTCCCAGGGGTCGCGCAGGATGTATCCTAATCGCTCGTAGTAACTCTGGCAGGGGATGACGGCCCCATCTGGCTCGATGCACATGTTGTACAGGGCCGCCGTGCAGGCCTTCACCCCCAGTTCCAGTTGCAGCGGGGAGAAGGCGCAGTACTGGGTGGGAGTGTACCATACAAGGCGCAGGCTGTGCCGGCCAGCCGTTTCCCGCACCCGCTCCAGGATGGGGGCCAACTCCCCCTCGCGGAAGCCGGTGCCGACGGTGGCCCCCCGGCCGGCGTAGATGAGGCTGTTGCAGGCGAAGGTAGGGACTCCCAGCGACGCGATGAAGGCGACCGTTTTCTCAATTTCGGCCACGTTGTTCCGGGTCAGCGTAGTGTTGGTGGTGGTGTAGAGGCCAGCCGCCACCGCGTTGCGCACCCCCTGCACTGTTTCCCGCCAGGCGCCCGGGGCGGCCACCATAGAATCGTGTGTGGTTTCGTCGTGCGATTCCAGCGTGATCTGGACGTGATCCAGGCCGGCCGCGACCAGGGCCTGCACGCAAGTTACGTCGGACAGGCGACGGCCATTCGTCAGCAGCCCGGTCACCAGCCCCAGCCCCTCGGCGTAGGCCACCAGTTCGACCAGGTCTTCCCGCAGCGTCGCCTCCCCCCCGGTGAAGCAGACGTGGGGAATACCCACCTCCCACACCCGCTCCAGAATCGCCTTCCAGGTGGACGTGTCCATCTCGGGATAATCGGGGGAGCGGGCCACGTAGCAGTGGGGGCAATCGTTGTTGCAACGGTAGGTCAGCGCCAGGTCCATCCGGTAAGGGGCCGTGAGGGAGACCGAGAAGGGGTCCACCCGTTCCAGGTCCAGGCCGATGATGGGACAGGTGCACCCGTCGGCGCGGATGAGCGTCTCTATTTGCGCCCGCATACGGTGGAAGTCGGCCCGGGCGGTGCGGGCATCCACGCGGTAGCGCCGGATGACCTGCCGCACTGCCGTGTCCTCGGGGACCTCCTCCAGGACGAAGCGGGCATACTCAGCGGCGGTCTGGTTGAGGTGCAGCACCCGTGAGGCGTTGATGACCAGGAGGCCGCGACCGTCCGGCTCCACGCGCAGGTGCAGCCGCACCCGGCCGCCGGTCCCGTCGCGTCGCTCGTAAGCGTGCAGGCCGGGTGGCAGGGACCGGGGGGCTCTCAGGGCTTGCCCTGAGCGAAGCCGAAGGATTTCGCGCAGGCGAGATGGAAGGGACATGCGGGCCTACCGTCCGCCCCCGGCGCAGGCGCAGGCGCAGCCGGCGCAAGCGCAGGCGCAGGCGCAGCCGCTGCCCCCTCCGCCATAACTGCGTCCACCGGAAGAAGGCTTCGGCGGGGGGTTCGTCACCTTCGTCACTCCGCTGGTGAAGTCTGTCACGCTGCCGACAATGCGCCCGGCCGTTGTCTGAACCCCATTTACAATCGTCGCGGCGAAGGCGGCCCCGGGCAGGGTCGGCAATTGGACGCGCCCGGTCGAAGGAGTCGCAGGACGAGAGGAAACCGATGGTCGTGACGCAGACGTGGCGCGTGCCCAGGGCCGGTAGTACCCCCACCACACGGGCACGAAGACCGGGCCGGCATGGAAAACACGCTCGGTGCGATCCTCGAAGTCGTCGTCCAGCATAGCCCACTCCAACCCCTCGTCGAAGCGTTTGCTGCGCACCTCCGGCGTTTCCGCGCCCTCCACTTGCTGCCATGCTCGCCCGACGATGTCGCGGTAGTAGGCCACCGTCTCCTTGCGGCTGAAGCCCTTCATCTTGTTGTTGACCGCTTTGATCAAGTCAGTTATCGTCACGCGGAGTTGCTTCTCGCTGAGCGTACCGCCCTTCTTCACCGCTTTCAGGAACTTCTCTTCGTACGGGTACAACTTCTCCGGCAGTGGCTCGTTGACCTGGATTTTGAGGGGATCGTCGTCCAGCACCGTCACCGTGCCCTTCTTCAGCAGGCCGAAGAGGATCATCGTCAGCACCTTGTTCAGGGGGGTCTCCAGGAGGATGGCTGCCTCCACCGCTGTCAGCCCGCGCTTGATTCCTACCCCTTCGATCTTCATTGAGGGGGGCAGGTATTGCATCTTGCGCCGGTGCTGACCCCAAACGGAGAGGCCGATGATGCCTGCGAAGATGGCGAAGAAAATGGGGATAGGGTTGCAGCAGCAACTCAGGGCGCTTGTGATCGCGGCAAAAGTCTGCTCCAGCGCCGAGGGGCCTTTCTGGATCGCCCCCTCGGAGACGTACTGGCGGGGGAAGGAGGCCCCGAAGGTGTACTGGCGGTCCGGCGCAGCGGCCGGATTGTGCCAGGTGTACAGAACCCGTCCATCCTCGCCCAGCGCTGTTTCCGGCTGCTCGGGCCAGCCGGAGGGGCTGTGGTGCCAGCGTGGTTCTTCCGGCTGCACGCCCGGCGGCAGGTGGAAGCGTACCGTCATGTCGGTGGTGCCGTGGACGAACTGGCTCCCGAACCAGGTGGGGGAGAACTCGGTGCTGGCGTATTCGGGATCGTCACTGTCCTCGTAGACCATACTCCCCACCTGGTCCACGACCACGTGCACCGTGCCAGTCTGCCCGGACCTGATCGTCGCGTTGCCCAGCCACACGGCTACGCCGTAGTCGCCTTTGCCCTCGTAGTCCGACCCAACGTGGTCAATCGGCCGGCCGTCCACGGCGGCGTGGACGTCGGACAGGTTGTAGTTGCCGTTGGGCAGACCCACGTCAACAGCGGCAATGTGGTAGTCGCCGACGTCGCAGGTGAAAGTGAACCAGTACTCCAGGGTGATGGATCCATCCTGGTTGATCCACACGTCCACGCTTTCCTGGTCCAGGGAGAAGGAGTAGTCCTGGGCGTAGGCGGGGATGGGAGCACATAGGAGAACGCAGAATACAAGCAAAATCAGAATCTTCCGGTGCATCGGTTTCCTCCCGTCGGGCCGAGCGGTCGGCCAGTCTTGCCCGTAGTAACGACTTCAATCGTTCAAAGTGAGGCCAGAGCGACTAAAGTCGCCACTACGCCTCCACATTACCACTTCGGTTCCTCGACCATCTGGTATGCAGTGCCGCAGTAGGGGCAGGAGACGAAGATGGCACCCTCCCTGAGGGTGATGCTATCCTGGTCCAGTTCGGCGCCGCAGTTCTGGCACTTCAGTTTCTCCAGTTCGATGTCGCCGCTGAGATCAATCTTCTGGATGATCTCCTGGGGTGGTGGGGCTGGTTTGGGTTCGCGGAACTTGATGAAGGCGATGATCCCCAGCCCGATGGCTACGGTGATGATCCCGATGATGATCCACCCCGGCTCTCCCTCAGGGCTGAAAGCGCCCCAGATGAATAAGACGCCAAAGAAGACCAGGACACCGGAGATGATGTAACCGATGATTTTTCCAGCGGACATTGCTTACTCCCTCCTTACTCTTACGTTGGTAGATTGGTAAGCCGGTATGCTCGAAGCGGACGTGTCGTCCGCGTCCCACGTCTGGGGGAAGCGCGTGACCCTAACTATGATACGCAGATTGTCGCGGATCGTCGCAGGTGAATCAGAACGTAGTCAGACCACCTTCCTTCCCAGAGCGTAGAAGGTCGGGACGAAGAGAACGCGCCGACCACCCACCAGCGCCTGACGGTCGGCGGAACGCAGCCGGTGTAGTTCGTCTGGCGTAATGAGACCGGCCAGATCACGTTCTCGCATGGCCCACTCGGCCTCGAACCCGCCATCGGGGGAGGCCGGGAGGTTCCAGCGGCCAGCCATCACCCCCACCGTCGCCTGCAAGCCCGCCGCCACGAATAGTTCCCCCAGCCGCCGGCCGAGTTCGGGGTCGGCCCCCTGCTGGCGCAGCGATTCGGCCTGGAGCCGGCCCAGGGCGACCATCTCGGGAGGGTGATCCACCCGGCCGCCGTAGTCGGGTTCGGCGCAGGCCAGGACGCAGCCGGCCGGCCGGACCACCCTGGCCATCTCCCGCACCCCCTGCGCCGGGTCAGCCAGCCACAGGAGCAGATAATGGCACACGACGACGTCGAAGCAGCCGCCAGGGAAGGGGAGGGCGTGGGCGTCCCCTTGCACGTGGGTCAGGCCGCTCTCTTGACGACGGCGGGCATAGGTCAACATTCCTGAGTTAATGTCCAACCCCACCACACGGGCAGAACCGAGGCGGGCTATCTCCTGCGCGAGGACCCCGGTGCCGCAGCCGACCTCGAGGACGGTACGGGCCCGGGCCAGCCCCGCCTGCTGGTAAAGCCACACCCGCGTCGGCCGGGTCCAGTCAGCCTGGACGGAGAACCAGGCGTGCCATTCCTCTGGCGTCAGAGGCGGATCGTTCCGGTGTTCCGACATGACGATGAAGCCGATCTGCGGCGCGGCCCTGGCGATGGGCGGCTCTCAGCGAGCAGCCTCGTGTCGCACCAACGAGTTGCTAGGCGGCGGCTGAATCAGATTGGACCGCCGATTCATAACCCGTCCTTCTTCCTTCTTGGATGAACTGCACAATTTCGGCTGCCGTAGTGCCCAGCTCCAGACCTTCCGCATCTAATGGAGACCCTATCCTCCGCTCTGGCCTGATGACAAAGGTCTGTCCATCTTTGCGCTTTATCTTGACTCCGCCCTCTCTCACCGCCTGTTCCAACAGCGTGGCTAGCTTCTGCCTTGCCTCTGAATAGGTATACACGATCATATAACCACCTCTATCACTCTTGCCCCCGTCTCCTTAGCCGCCGCCGTCAGGTTTCGGTCCAAGGAGATCAATGGTGTTTTGTACTTCACCGCACATCTTATCAGATACGCATCATACGCATAGATACCCCGTGTATCCGCTATCTTCAGCGTCTCTTCAAACTCGACATCCACAAACCTGAGTGGTATTTGCCGGTATATCCGGATCGCTCGTATCGCCTGCTCTACCGTTATCCGCCTCCGCTTCAACATCGCTGAAAGAGCATTGCCGATTTCCCAATGCACCGAGAGCGGGGCAATAAGGTCCGCCACGGCTTGCGCATCACCCGCTTGGCGGCTGCGGGAAACCACCTTTGCCAGCCAACAAACCCCAAAGCGCGTGGAGCAGTTGAAAAGCGCCGAGATTAGCTAAGTCGGGTGCATGCGCTTGGTGCGACCCGTTTGCCCGAAACCATGCCTGTGGCACGGGGGATGGGCGGCAAGGGTCGGGTGGTCGTGGGTTGCCGTAACCAGCGACCGCCCCGAACCTCGACAACCGTGTGTCCAACTGAGTGAGATGATAGCACAAATCGTGCGAAACATCAACTCTCAGCCCCCAGGTGGATGGGGAGAGAGCGCTGCTCTACTGCGGGAGACTGGTCATCAAACGCAGGAATGCAATGGCAGAAAGGGGATAAACTCCGAGCCAGACGGAGCAACCGCCCCAAGCGGGTGGCTATGGACAGGATATTCGACGAAGGTGGGGTGATTCAAGAACTCAGAATAGGACGCGGATAGTCACGGATCAGACGGATTTTCACTGATTTTTCTGTGTTTATCCGTGTACCATTCATCTGCCTGTGTTGTCAGAGAGGGGTTCTTGAATCACCTCTATTACGTAACTTCCAATGCAGAGTACAGTGCAGCTGATGTCCGCCTAATCACGACAAACATGCTTCTCAAGCCTTATCTGGAGTAATCTATCCGATTTCGCGGCATCCCGCTGTGAAGCGCGTCTTCTTTTCGGTTGACACATTCATGCTTTTGGTTTCCCCCCCAACTTCAGGCGAATGGAGAGTTCAGTAGTTCCTGAGCACGGCGGGCAGGTAGACCCAGTATCTATCGTCCGTGTACCAGATGCGAACGTGGATATGGTCCGCAGATTCATCATTTACTTCCCGCCAAACCCAAACTCCGGAGTTTGTCAGGAAATACCAAAAGGCGCCATAATCAAACCTATTCCCGAAGGAGCAATAATCAGTAATGCTGCCATAGGCTGTGTGGCTTATGCCAACATCGGTGTTATCATCCCAAAACTGCAAATCCACTACATAGTCATCTGCGTCTCCACCCAGGTTGTGGTAGAGTTTCTCGACGCTTGCTGGGGAGATAGTTGTCCAACCGCTGTCGTAATCGGCTTGGGTATTTTTCCAAATCCGCACCCTTACCGAATCCGCTCCGGTGTCATCTTTGCCCCGCTTCACGTCGATCGAATCGCTGTCGAGGTTCCGCCAATAGCCCCCATGGACGACGGCTGTGGTAGGAGGATCCCTATACTGATCTGCACCATAATGCCACTGGTTGACGCCCGCGCCCACGCCGCTCGAGTCCTTGAATTGCAGATCCACGACATAGTCGTAGCTGTTTCCGCCCAGCCCATGATTGAGGGTCTTGGTTTCATCAGGGATAATAGGGGTCCACCCGCTATCGTAATCTGGAGGCGGCGCGATCCAGATGCGCACGCGCACCTGATCGGCGATTGTGTCATCCGCTTGCCGCCTAACCCACAACCCTGTGCTTGTCAGACCGCCCCAGTAGGCTCCTTCCCGCTTCATCGTTGAAGATGGGTACACTATGTAATCATCCCCGCCATAGTCCCACTGGTTCACCCCGTAACCAGGATCGGCGGTGTCTTTGAACTGCAGGTCTACCACGTAGTGGTCTGTATCTCCCCCCACATTGTGGGTGAAGGTTTTCCCCTCATTCTGGCTTATGGACACCCACCCGCTGTCGTACTTTGGTTTTCGGATCGCCCAGATGCGGATGCGCGCCTTGTCCACCAGGGCATCGTCTAAACCTCGAGTAACCCAGACTTGGCTGCTGTTTAGGCTGAAGGTTCCCCCATGGCGGTACATTGTATCTCCAACATAGAACGAGTTGATGCCAAAGTAGATTTGGTGCGTACCATAGTAATCAGCGTCCTTGAACTGCAAGTCTACTACAAAGTCGTTCCACGGTCCGCCCAGGTCGTGGTCGAAGACACTAGTACCTTGGGGCATGTCTTGCCAATCACTGTCATAATCGGCCTGCGGCACCCGCCAAATGCGGACGCGCGCCTGGTTTGCATAAACATCGTCGTGACCTCGATACACCTCGATCGAACTGTTGGTCAGGCGCTGCCAGGCAGCGCCGTACTCGACGTGTTCAATGCCGTCTCGATGATAGGTATCCAGGCCATACTTGCGATTATTGAGCCCGCGTAATCCGGTGTCATAGTATTGCATATACACCACATAGTCATCGGGGTTGCCACCCATATTGTGAGTAAACGTCCGGGTTTGCCCTTGGTTCATATCCGCCCACCCGCTGTCATAGTCGGAACCAGAAATTATCCAAATCCGCACTCGTACTTGATCGGCAGAATGGTCATTACTATGGCGAAAGACTTGAATATTCGTCGTATCCAGCCCGTACCAATAGTAACCCCCGTAGGTGTAACCTGCGTCGTAATAACAGTCTCCCCCCATACCAGTCTGGTTGATTGTAACGCCCATGTGATTGGCCTGTAGGTCCACCACGTAGTCATCGGTATTGCCGCCCAGACTATGCGTGAATGTCTTGTCCTCGCCTTGGGCAATATCCACCCACCCGCTGTCATAATCGGGGTCTCCACCATACGGACCATTGCGAGCCTGCGCCATGCCGTCTCGGCCGAGTACTGCCTCTCTCAAAGCAGACTTCTGTTGAGGCAGCAGTTCGCCAGCAGCACTTGCCTTTGATAAGGGGTTTACCCCGCCAGAACCAACTTGCAAGGTCAAAAAGACGCCTATTAGTATCTTATCAATTAAATCCTGGCACAAAAAGCAAGGACTTCAGGCCTGAGC
>CAZZEX010000063.1:0-27085 GCA_964653285.1 uncultured Anaerolineales bacterium | reverse complement strand
GTGCCACTGCCCGGCCCGCACGTTCTCGATCCCCTCGGGGATGCGGCGGGCGGCGACCATCAGCAGCGCGAAGGCCATGTCAGCCGTGGCTTCGGTCAGCACGCCGGGGGTGTGGCCGACGGGGATGGACCGCGCTGTGGCCGCTTCCAGGTCCACGTTATCCACCCCCACGGCGTACTGGCTGATCACCCGCAACCGTTCCCCGGCGGCGATGACCTCCGCGTCAATAGGGTCAGTCAGCAGGCAGAGGAGCCCGTCGCAATCCGCCACCTCCCGCAGGATGACCTCCTTCGGCGGTGGCAGTTCCCCTTCCCACAGGCGGACATCACAGACTTCCCGCACCATCCCAAGGCCAGCCTCCGGAATGCGGCGGGTGACAAAAACGACGTTGTCAGTAAAGGATCTCTTCGGCATAGTGACCCTCGTGATGAGCCATTAAGCAATCCTTGCACAACAGCACTTTCCGTTGCTCGTGATCGGAGCATCTTATGCAGATCCAGGTGGCGACGGTCTTGCGTCCCTCGGCCTTGCACTCCTCGCAGTACCGGTAACGGGGACGGCTGCGCTCCACGATGCGTGGGTACTCCGCTCCCTTCTCCGGCTCGACGATCTCCTCCAGCGTGATCAGGTGCTCGATCCAGTCGCCGAAGTCGTAGACGTACTTGAGGGTGTCCCCCGGCGCCAGCCCCAGCCCGGCGATGCAGCGGTCGGCGCCGCTGCCCTCCCCCAGGGGTCCACATTCCCCAGGTCTATCTCCCGGTAACGCTTCCCGGAACCCCGCCGGACTCGCTTCCAGAACCCGGCCAGGTGGTCCCAATCGTGCTGGAAGGCCTCCTGCAAGATGGAGTTGAAGTCGGCCAGTGTCTGGTCGCCCCGGATCTCGATGTGCCGCCACAGTCCCTTGCGGGGCCGGAGGGTGGCCTTGAAGCGATAGACCTGCCGGGCCTGGACGGGGGAGAAAGGCTCTTCCGATGGCCCCGTTTCCTCACCTGTGGCTTCCTGGAACACCATTTCCAACGGGGTGAACGAATCGCTGTAACGGATGTCGGAGCCATCCCATTTCATCCGCGCATCCCGCTTGACGACCATAGACCAGTGGTCGCCCGGATACCCCTGAGGATCCGACAGCCGGGCATAGGCGGTGGAGACAGCGATGCCAGCGTAGACCCTTTCATACCTGGCGTTCTCCAGCAGGTCAAAGAAGAGGTCGCCCAGTTCGTGGTTCTTCTGCTCGATCTCCTGCTTCCGCCGTCGTTTGGCCGGTTCCTGCTCCAGGCGGAAGCGCCCCGTTTCCCAGTCCTCGATGGTGACCAGGATGCTGTCATTGTGGTGAACCCGGTGAGCGCGGAACCAGTCGCCCAGGTCGAGCGCGGGGATCTCGTACTCGAAGGGGCCGAATAGTCCCTGCACTTTTCGCTTGAGCGTGACGACCCGCGTCGGCATAGATCGCCCGGCCTCGTCCAGCAGATGCATCTGGTCGTAGGCGACCTCCCGGCGCAGGAAGTAGCGGCAGGCGGGATCAACGAACAGGAGTCCCCGTTTGACTTCCTCGCGGCTGAGAGGGATGCGGAAGCGGACGCCTTGCATGGCGGCACGGAGGGGAACGACAGTTTGGCGATCCAGGTACACGAGCGTCTTGCCCCGCTCTTCCCAGCGGAGATGGTTGTTGATGGAAGCGGCAGGGTTGCGGGCCTTGGAAGGTCGGATGGTCAGGACGCGGGCGACGAACTCGTCTCGTGTGATGGGGCCATCCAGTTGAGCCACTGCCTGCGCTATGGCCTCGCGGATGGTAATAGGCTTTTCGTTAGACATAGTGTTTTCCTTACTCGCCGCCTACCCTCCGTGTTCCCTCCTTCTCCGGGAACCGGGTCAGCACCGTCGCCTCCACCGGCAAAGTCACCTTCTTGCCTTTCAGCAATGCTTGTTCGAGCGACTGGCCGTGCAGGGTAAAGATAGCAATGGGTGTGTCGGGGACATTGTACCGCTTCTCGACGATAGCCAGTCCCAGCAGGTAGCCTTTGGTGTCAATGGAGCAACTGGTGACCTGACCAATCTGCTTGCCTTTCTTGTTGACCACTGGATCACCCGTATGGGGCATCCGTTCACCTTTCTGGTTGACGCGGAAGCGGATCACCTCCCGCTTGCGGCTCTCCTCGCGGGCCAGGAGCACGTCCCGCCCGACGAAGAATGGTTTGTGATACTTGACGTAGCCGGGGAAGCCGGCCTCGATGGGGGAGATGTTGAATGGCCCGGCCAGTTCGTGGCCGTAAAGGGGTAGGCCCGCCTCGGTGCGCGTCGAGTCGCGGGCTGCCAGCCCGGTCGGCTTCACGCCGAAAGGCTTGCCCGCCTCCAGGATCGCCTTCCACAGGTTGACGGCCTCGTCAGGGTGGACGAAGATCTCGTACCCCCACTCCTCGCCGCAGTAGCCGGTGCGGGCGATGACCAGGGGGATCTCTGCCAATTCGCACTCGATCAGGTCGGTGCGGCGCACCCGGGCCAGCGCGGTTTTCACCTCCGCGTCGTTGGTCAGCGCCTGCAGCGTCGGCAAGGACGCCGGCCCCTGCAATGCCAGGTCCCGCTTCTGCCGCTCCCCGGACGCCGGATCCTTCAAGTTACGCAGGGTCGCCTGCGCCTCCACCTGCACCCACGGGCGATTCCGGTCAATGACCACCCGCCGCTCGTTCACCGCGTTCAGCCAGTCCCAGTCTTTGTCCTCGTTGGATGCGTTGACCACCATCAGGTACAGGTCTGCCCGGCGGCGGTAGATCATTAAGTCGTCAATGACTTTACTATCGGGGTCGAGAAAATAGCCGTACATAGACTGACCATCCTCGATCCAGGCGGCATAATTGGAGAAGACCGTGTCCAGGAAAGCCGTGGCGTGAGGGCCTTCGATTTCAAAGACGCCCATGTGGGCCACGTCGAACAGGCCTGCCGCCTTCCGCACCGCCTGGTGCTCATCGCTCACCGAGGTGTACCAGACCGGCATCTCCCACCCGGCGAAGGGGACTATCTTCGCTCCCATCGCCTTGTGGACCTCGTAGAGGGGCGTGCGCTTGAGGGGTGCCTCCGGCTCCTCCCAGTGCCACTCCTCCTTGTTGGCCTGCGGCGCAAACTCCACCAGGTGCGCCTGTCCAATGAAATACGGCTTCGTCAAATCAAACCATTCCGGGTGGCTCTCAAACGACTCGGCAGCAGTGCTCCCCTGCTTCTTGCTTCCTGCTTCTTGCTTCCCGCTTCCTGCTTCCTGCTCCTCCACCACCACTGGCCCCTCCACCTTGAGGAAGACGTCCTCCTCGTCGAAGAGGACGTACCCGTCGGCCAGGCCCCGCAGCCAGGATGTCACGCGGGCCGCCTTCTGGGCTGTGGGGGTGATCAGGTAGCGGTCCCGCCCCCACTGGTCCGATTCCTCCCGCGTCACCACCACCTCGTCTATCAGCCGCCCGTACCGGTCCAGCATATAGGTACCTGTGGATGCACCGGGGGCGAGTTGGGCCACGTTGGCAGTGATGACCTGCTGGACGAACGGTCGTGCCCGCCAGCCGGTGACCCGCAGCCCAATTGTTTCATTGTTCATTGTTTCATTGTTCATTGTTTCATTGTTCATTGTTGGGTAGTGTGGATAGCCACTTGGCTCGAACTCAAAGTCAATCCCAGCCTTCTCGGCCAACTGCGCCACCCCCCGCCGTACCTCCTCCAGCACGTCCAGTTCGATCTTGCCTCTTGGCAAGGTGCCGATGAGGCCGTTGTAGGCGAAAGGCTTGATGTTCACCAGGATGCGGTGGATCAGGCCGGCCAGGGTGTCCATATCCGCCTCGTCCAGCCCCCGCTGGGTGACCCAGGGGGTGCCCATGCGGATGCCCATCGCCAGCGAGGTCTCGGTGTCGCCGGGGATGGTGTTCTTGTTGGCCACGATGCCAGCCAGGTCGAGGATGCGGACGGCAGGCTCTCCCCACACCGGGAAGCACCCCTCCCGGAGCGGGGGGGGGGGACTCGTAGGGATGGATTTCAGGTCTACCAGTAAGAGGTGAGTGTCTGTCCCGCCGTAGGCCAGGCGCAGGCCGCGCTTCTGAAGCCCTTTCGCCAGGGCCTGGGCGTTGGCGGCGATCTGGCGCTGGAGTTGGCGGAACTCCTCGGTTTGGGCGATGTGGAAGGCGACCGCCAGCGCCGCGAATTTGTTGACGTGGGGGCCGCCCTGCTCGCCGGGGAAGACTGCCATGTCAATCGCCTGGGCCAGTTCCTCGTCCGTGGTCATGATCACTGCGGCCCGTGGGCCGCAGATGGTCTTGTGGGTGGTGAAAGTGGTCACGTGGGCGATGCCGACCGGGTTGGGGTAGACCCCGGCGGCGGCCATCCCGGCGGTGTGGGCGATGTCGGCCATCAGGTATGCTCCCACCTCGTCGGCGATGGCGCGGAAGGCCTCCCAGTCGGGGGCCCAGGGGTAGGAGGTGTACCCGGCGACGATCACTTTCGGCCGGTGCTCCCGTGCCAGGTCCCGGACAGCGTCGTAGTCCAGTCGCTCTGTCCTGGGATCCACGCCGTAGGAGACTACCCGGTACCGCTGGCCGGAGATGTTGAACTCCGAGCCGTGGGTCAGGTGGCCGCCCTGGAAGAGGTCCAGCCCCATCAGCGTGTCCCCTGGCTCCATCAGGGCCCAGTAGACGGCCAGGTTGGCCGCCGCGCCGGAGAGGGGCTGAACGTTGGCATGTATGTGTTCGGGTCGAATAGAGCCATGCGCGAAGAGTTGGGCGCACCGCCGCTGGGCCAGGCACTCGACGAAGTGGACGTAGTCCACTCCCTTGTAGAAGCGCCGGTCAGCGTAGCGGCGGTAGAAGGCCAACTGCCAGGCCACGTCTTGCAGCCGCACCTCCGGGTCACGGGTCATCCGTAGCGGGGGATACCCCTCGGCGTAGATGTTCTGGAAGACGGATCCCAGTGCCTGGCGGACAGCCCTGGGGGCGTAGGACTCAGAGGGAATGAGGATGAGTTTACGCGCCTGTCGTTCCTCCTCCCAGCGGATCAGATCGGCCACAAACGGTGCGATCTCCTGCAGGTCGGCGCGGAGGAGGAAGTCCGATTGTGAACTTGAGGTTACAGGTTGCATTTGTCGTATACTCCTTTGGTATCTTTTCAAAAAGCTGGGACGAAAGGTCGGATTTGCTATCCGACCCTGTATGGCGGTTAGCAAAACCGCCCTACGTTGCCTCTACCCCAAGATATTGAAAAGATACCTCCTTTGCTTGATGCTGGATGCTCGTTGCTGAACGCGGTGGTATTGTAGCACTGAGGAAGGATGAAGGCAAGGTCGCTTCTCTTGAAGGGGGAGTTGACAATTAGCATAGAGTTGTGATAAAATAGGTTTGGACCAGGGAGTCGCGTGAGCATCAGGGGAGCTGTCGTGGCCGCACTGAGCGGGCATCTGCGAGCGGACCACAGTGCATACCCTAGGCACGCTTTCGCCACCCACCTGCTGGAGGCCGGGAGCGACCTCCGCTACATCTACATCCAGGAACTTGTCTACATTCAGCAACTCACACCTACGTGAGCCGCAAGTACCTGGCCACATCCGCAGCCCGCTGGACGATCCGCTGGGGGAAGGAGGTGATCGCTGGGAGTAAGGTTAAGGCAAGGCTTCGAGTGCGTTGGTTGGCGAGTTCGTTTACTGGCCTGTACCGGAGCGATAGGCGAAGTACTTCGTCTATTTCCGATTAGGCTGCGTATGCTGAAGGAAAGGAGCGAAAAATGAGCGTCAGCAAGAACATGCGTGTTGTCTTCAGTCTGGTGGTTGGGGGGATGCTCCTGGTTGGGTTGTTCCTGCTGCTAGACGGAGCGTCTCAGATAGCTCGCGCTGATCCAGGGGCGCTGTTCGTCAAGACTGATGGCACCGGCACAAACTGTACCCAGGCCAATCCGTGCGCCCTGCAAACGGCACTAGGACAGGCCGTGGACAGCGATGTCATCTACGTGGCCGGGGGCGCCTACACCGGCACCGGTGCAGCCGTCATCACGGTCACCAAGAACATCATCCTCTACGGCGGCTGGAATGGCATCACCGGCACTGAGGTGCTGCCCGGCGTCTACACCACCACGCTGGACGGCGAGAACGTCCGACGGGTGGTCTACATCACCGGCACGGTGTCCCCGATACTGGATGGCTTCACCCTGCGCAACGGGCGCGTCCTGACTGACTCGGGCGGCGCGGTCTATGCCCACAACGCCAGCCCGGTGATCAACAGATGCCGCATCCTGAGCAGCACGGCCGACTACGGCGGGGGGGTAGCGTTCTGGTACGGCGTGCCGACCCTGGGCAAGAGCGTGGTGATGAACAACGTGGCCAGCCTGGGCGGAGGTGGAGTGTACGTGATGCAGAGCGCGGTTGCCTTCGAGGCCAATACGATTCTTGGCAATCAGGCGTCGCAGGCTGGTGGGCTTGAGATTGTCGGTAGTGGCTCCTTCACCATGACCAACAACATCGTGGCACGGAACCGCTCAACAGACGGATCATCAGTGCGTGTCTACGGGATATCCGACCACCCGGCCTGTCCCGGCGAGTGCCCCAGCCAGGGCCGGCTGCTGCACAATACCTTTGTGACCAACACCTCGTCGAACACTTCCTGGATGATCAACGTCGGCCCTACCGCGACCCTGACTCTCATTAACACCATCATCGGTCGGCCCGGCGGGGTATGGGTTGAGAAGGACTGCTCGGCAACGCTGGACAAAACGTTGTGGGAGACCGGGTTGCAGGACAAGGTGGACGGTTCCGGCAACTTCGCCGCCAATCACGGCATTGACGGCGATCCGGCCTTCGTGGACCCCAACGGTGGTAACTATCACATCGGCCTGGCATCGGCAGCCATTGATCAGGGCGTAAACGCAGGTGTGGGTGGCGACATAGATGGCCAGCCACGCCCGCAGGGCAGCGGCTATGACATTGGCGCTGACGAGACTGGAATGGTCGTGACCAAGCAGGCCGAACCCGACGTGGTGCGGCCCGGTGGGCGACTGGTCTACACTATCCGCGTGACCAACACCAGCGACGTGAACCTGAACGCCACCATCACCGACACGTTGCCCTTTTCCACCACGCTCGGCGAAGAAATGTTCGACAGGACGTTGGTCTTGCCTGGCGGGACAGCCATCACCTGGACAGCGCCCATCACCAGGCCCGGTGGCGTCTGGACGGAGACGGTCGTTGTCACCGCAGAGGTGGGTTACGTCGGGCCGCTGACCAACGTGGTCCAAGTCACGACTGAGGAGGGCGCAAAGGGCGGCGATAGTGTCACAGTCAAGGCCGGTTGGTATCTCTACGTGCCGATAGTGATGCGAGGCTGGCCCTGATTGGTAGCAGTTTGCACTGTACGTTGTGAAGGATTGAGCACGCGTGGCGCTTAACGCTTTGTTGGCGGCTCGTTGCGCTTGCCCCGACTCGCTGCTTCATCGTGGCGAGTGGAGGCGGGCCAGCGAGCCGCCATGGCTGCTGAGAAATGATGTTCCACTTCGACTTACTCACCGCCGACGGCCACGCCCGTGCCGGGCTGCTCCAGACCCCCCACGGGCAGGTGCCTACGCCGGTGTTTATGCCTGTCGGCACCCAGGCCACCGTCAAGGCCATCTCACCTCGCGACCTCGAGGACCTGGGCGCGACGGTCATCCTTTCCAACACTTATCACCTCCATCTACGCCCCGGCGACGAGCGCATCGCCCGGCTGGGCGGCCTGCATACCTTTATGGGCTGGGATGGCCCCATCCTCACCGACTCTGGTGGCTACCAGGTCTTCAGCCTGGCCCAGCGGCGCGGGATTGACGCCGACGGGGTGACTTTCTGCTCTCACATAGATGGTTCCGAACACCGCTTCACCCCGGAAAGGGTCATTGCCATCCAGGAGAACCTGGGGGCAGATATCATCACCTGCCTGGACGAGTGCGCCTCGCCCCTGGACTATGACTACAACGTCGAGGCGCTGGGCCGCACCTGCGTCTGGGCCGAGCGGTGCCAGGCCGCCAAAACCCGCCGCGATCAGGCCCTCTTCGGCATCGTCCAGGGCGGGGTCTTCCCCGACCTGCGGGAGCGCTCCGCTCGCTTCCTGACCGACCTGGGCTTCGATGGCTACGCCATCGGGGGCTTGAGCGTGGGCGAGACCAAGGAGCAGATGCACGGGGTGCTGGAACTCCTGGACGGGCTCCTGCCGGCCGACCAGCCCCGCTACCTGATGGGAGTGGGCACGCCAGAGGACCTGGTGGAATGTGTGGCGCGGGGGGTGGACATGTTCGACTGCGTGCTCCCCACGCGGCTGGCCCGCAACGGCGGTGCGCTCACGCGCACCGGTCGCCTCAATCTGCGTAATGCCCGCTTCGCCGACGATCCCAGGCCGCTGGAGCCCGGCTGCACTTGCTATGCCTGCGCCCACTTCAGCCGCGCCTACCTCCGCCACCTGACCCGCGCCAACGAAATCCTGGGCCATCACCTGCTCACTCTCCACAACCTTCACCTGATGCTCACCATCGCCCGCGAACTCCGGGAGGCCATCCTGGAAGGGGGCTTCCAGGCGTATCAAGAAGCGTTCTGGCAGAGAATGAGCAATGAATCAATGAACAATGAACAATGACAGGTCGTGGATGACGGTCCGGGGTGTGGTCACGATGTCCGTAATTGTTCTCCTCGCGTCGCTCCCGCGTTCTGCTCCCCTGGCCCCCTGGCAAGTCTACGCCTTTCACGACGACTCCTTTACCCTGCTTCCTGCTTCCTTGCCTCCTCTTTCTCCCTCGTCCCTCGTCTCCTGGTCTCCTTGTTCTCCCCTCATTCCTCATGCCTGGCACGTCACTGTCTCGATCCTGGCCGACGTCACCAACGATGGCTCTCCCGAATGGGTGCTCCTGGTCTGGCGGCCCTGGCGCGACTGGCCCATCCAGCGCTGGAGTTCTGCTCCCAGTCCCATCGCCGGCTTCCACGACGCAGCGGGGGATAGTTGCCACCTCATCCTGCTCGATCCCTACGGCGGGCGCGAAACCTGGGCCGGATCGGCGCTGCCTGCGCCACTCCTGGCGCTGGCAGTGGGGGACGTGGACGGGGACGGGCAGAGCGAGGTGGTGACGCTGGAGGGGGACTACACCACGGGGCGCGATGGCCCCGCCACCCACGTGGACGTCTGGCGCTGGAACGGCTTCGGCTTCACACTGGAATGGCGCTCGCCCCCCGGCACCTTCCGCCAACTCCGCTTGACCGATATGGATAACGGCGCTATACTGGCCATTGCTGTTCATTGAGAAAGTCTGCCCCTTACCCACATAAGAAGTATTGAGAAATGTACCGTCTAACCAAATCAAGTAGGCTTGTGTTATTGGCCTTGGGCTCTTTGATCGTCGCATCGCTCGCTTGCCAGGCGGTGACGGAGCCTACTCCCACGCCCGTACAACCGACGTTGTCAGCTATGACGCCCACCGAAGCCCCGACTGTGCAGCCTGCGGCAGCGCCGACAGAAGTACCGACAGAAGTACCGACAGAGTCCCCGACTGAAGCCCCTCCCGCGACTTCGCCACCTGCGCCAACTGTCACCGAACAACCGGCGGCCCCAGAGCTGGCCATACTGTTCTTTATCGTTGACGTGGAAGATGTCGCCACGGGCAAGCGGTTGACCTTCAACTGGCAGACGACCGGTGCCGTCAGGGGAACGATCTGGAGCGGCACGTCGCACCGCTTTTTCCAGGAGTGGGGTGTGCCTCCCAACGGCACGCTCACCGTCGAACTCGCCGGCACCTTTTACCGCAACCCGCCGATGACGCTGATGGCCTACGACGCCGCAGGCAACCACGTCTTCGAATCAGTCACGGTCGAGTGGGCGTGCGAATACGAGTACTTCTTTGCGCCTGCGCCCGCAGCCTGCCCGCGGTACGAGGCAAGCGATACCTGGGCAGCAGAGCAGCCCTTCGAGCACGGACGTATGATCTGGCTGGAAGAAGTTCACGGGGAGGACTTTACGCTGCAGCGTTTCATCCTCGTGCTCTACGACGATGGCACGTACGAGCACTACGAGGGCACCTGGACCGAGGGGATGCCTGAGAGCGATCCAGCGATTGTGCCTCCAGCGGGGTTGCTGCAGCCGATCCGGGGATTCGGCAAGCTCTGGCGCGAAAACACCGGCGTGCGAGATGGGCTGGGTTGGGCGACGGCTCCAGAGCAGGGCTTCACCACCACATGGCAGGAGCAGACCGGCGAATCTCTTGGCCAGGGCAAAGCGTTTATGCGCATTTTCAGCGATCAGATTGCCCAGATCAATAGCTGGGACGTAAGGACGGGCACCTGGCAGTTCTTAGCACCGTGAGATGCTCTTTTGAAACATAAGAGGAGGTATTCCAATGCATAAGTCAAGAGCAAGCATAATCGCACTGCTGCCCCTCATCGCCGCCACGCTGGCCTGCAACCTGCCCACGACGCCGACGCCGCCCCCGGTGACCATGATGCCGCCCCCTACCGCAGCCCCACCTACCTTGCCGCCCGCGGCTTCACCTACCGCCGTCCCGCCCACTCCGCCCCCTGACGTGCGCGGGCCGGGCTTCGCCGCCTACCCTGAGATCTCCGTCAGCCTGCCCGCAGCCTACGAGGGGTACGGTTTGCCGGTGGACCTGGCGACGCTGGGCAACTACGACCGGTTCACGTTCAGCGACGCGCAAGCGGCACTCCTGGCGCGGAACGGCTTCGTCGTCGTGCCGGCCGGCTGGCTGGAGTTCTTCCAGGTCTACGAGAGCGCCCGCTACGACGAAATCCCTGTCTTCGTCACCACCGACTCCGTCTACCACGTCTACCACCTGCTCTTCGACAAGATGCTGCGTGACCTGGAGCGGGAGCGCTTTGAGCCTGAAATCCGCGCCCTCACCGCCGCCTGTCTCCAATCGGCGATAGATCTCCGCGCGGACCTGCAGGGCACCGAACTGGAGGACGTCGCCCGGCGCGTCGTCGCCTATTTCGCCGTCGCCGATGCCCTCATTAACCCCGCTGCCGTCACCCCGCCGGAGGTGGCCGACCTGGTGCAGGCGGAACTGGCGCTCATCGAGGCCCATGGGGGTATGGACGCCAGCCCCATCTTCAGCCAGGGCTGCCCGGAGAACTGTGACCCCTGCGATACGATGCCCCCGCCGGAGTGCCTCGACCAGCCCTGTTTGTGCGAGGACTACTCCCAGTACGTGCCTCGCGGCCACTACACCCGCAGCGAGCAACTCCAGCGCTACTTCCGCGCCATGATGTGGTATGGCCGCATCAATATGCGCCTGCAGAGGCCCGACGAGACCCGTATGGCGCTTCTGATCACCTACATCCTGCGCAATGCCGACGTGAATGGCCAGCCGGCCGCCGGCGTCTGGGCGCGGGTCTACGACCCCACCGTCTTCATCGTCGGCAAGGCGGACGACCTGGGCTTCCACGAGTACGGCGCGCTGTGGGACACTGTCTTCGGCCTCGACGCTCCCGCCTCCGCCATCGCCGACGAGGCCAAGTTCGCCGCCTTCGTCGAGGCCGCCCGCCATCTCCCGCCGCCGCAGATCAACTCCATGTGGGTCTACATCTGGGAGGACAAGGAGCAAGTGACACAGGGCTTCCGCTTTATGGGCCAACGCTTTGTCCTCGATGCCTACATCTTCGAAGAACTCATCTGGCGCGAGGTCGGCACGATGGCCAACCCCCGCATGCTGCCCAAGGGTCTCGACGTGATGGCCGCGCTGGGCTCAGAGGAAGCCTACTCCATCCTCGACGAGATGGGCGAGACCGCCTACCTCCACTACCCGGAACAGATGGTCAAACTCCAGGAGGAGGTCGGCGCGTTGCAGATGGACTCCTGGACCCAGAACCTCTACTGGGCCTGGCTCTACGCCTTCGGGCCGCTCCTGGAGCCGAAGGGCGCGCAGTACCCGGCCTTCATGCAGACCCAGGCCTGGACGCGCAAGGATCTGCATGCGGCATTGGGCTCCTGGACCGAACTGAAGCACGACACCATCCTCTACGCCAAGCAGGTGATGGCGGAGTTGGGCGGCGGTGGCGAGCCGCCAGAGCCGCCCCACGGCTGGGTCGAGCCTAACCCGGATGCCTACGCCCGCCTCCTCGCGCTCACCCGGCAGACGGCCGATGGGCTGGAGAGCCGTGGCCTGCTGACCGAGAACACGGCCGCCAATCTGTGGCGACTTGATGACCTGCTCGCGTTCCTGCTCGATGTGTCGCAGCGAGAACTGGCGGGCGAGCCGCTGACCAACGACGACTACGAGCGCATCAAGTTCTACGGGGGCGAGTTGGAAGTGATGACACTGGCCGCCGCTGACCAGGAGGGTGAAGGCATGCCCTTTTTCGAGCAGGACGACCAGGCCCCCGTCGTCGCCGACGTCGCCACTGACCCCCTCGGGAGTGTATTGGAGGAGGGCACTGGCTACATCTCTGAGATTTACGTCGTCGTGCCGGACGGGGTTGGCGGGCTGCACATCGCCAAAGGCGGCGTCTACTCGTACTACGAATTCCCCTGGCCGATGGCCGACCGTCTGACCGACGAGAAATGGCGGGGAATGCTGGCGGCCGGCGAAGCGCCTGACCGACCAGAGTGGACGGCTACCTTCGTTAGCGAGTGAACTACCGGTGCATAAACCCAAGCGGGACGTAGGAAAGCGAGGAGGGGAAGAAGCGAGGAAGTCACGCGGCATTGCAATGGTCCTGCTTCCCTGCTTCCTTGCTTCCTGCTTCCTCCCTGGCGAGCCTCGTTCCTCGTCCCTCACGCTTGCGCTCGTCGGCGACGTGATGCTGGGCCGTGGGGTGGCGCAGGCGCTGGATGGGGATTGGGAGGCGGCCTTCGCCGAGGTGCAGGCCGGGCTGGTCGGGGCTGATGTTGCATTCGCCAACCTGGAGTCGCCGCTGACGACCGCCCTCTCCCCTTCATCCCCCCCAGTGGGGGGGACAGAGGGGGGGATATACGACCTGCGTGCGCCGCCGGAGGCCGTCGCCGCCCTGCGTGCGGCTGGCTTCGACGTCGTCTCCCTGGCCAACAATCACGCGCTGGATGCAGGGGAGGCGGGCCTGGCCGAGACGCAGCGGGTGCTCGCGAGGACAGGCATCGTTGGCGTGGCCTCTTCCCTTTACTCATTTACTCGTTCCTCATCTACTCCTGCTCATTCCTCATCTACTCTCTCCTGCCTGGCCTTCGACGACAGCGTCGCGCCCCTCGATTTGGAAGCCGCAGCAGAGGCGGTAGCCGCCGCAGCGGAGCGGCCAGGCATCGTCATCGTCTCCATCCACTGGGGAGGCGAGTACCAGGCTGCGCCCAGCCCGCGCCAGCGGGCCATCGCGCGGGCGCTGGCGGGGGCCGGGGCCGATCTCATCGTCGGGCACGGGCCTCACGTCCTGCAGCGGGTCGAGTGGGTGGGTGAGACGCTCGTCGCGTACAGCCTGGGCAACTTCCTGTTCGACCAGCCCTACCCCGCCGACTGCCGCCAGGGGGCCATCCTGCGCGTCAAACTGCAAGGTGACCGCATCGTCGCTGTCGAAGTCGTGCCGACCGTAGCGGAGCGAGGCCGCGTGAGGCCCGCTGGCCCCCAGGACGCCTCCGCCATCCTCGCCCGCCTCCACCAACCTACCAATCTACCAATTTACCGATCTACCAGCC
The DNA here is from genome assembly GCA_964653285.1 of uncultured Anaerolineales bacterium. GTDB lineage: Bacteria > Chloroflexota > Anaerolineae > B4-G1 > B4-G1 > CAZZEX01. The sequence continues at coordinate 13,451 of CAZZEX010000063.1, read as the reverse complement.
TACCAATCTACCGGTCTACCAACACTCAGGAGCACACACCATGAACCTCTTCCACGCTTTCCTTCTCGGCATCCTTCAGGGCGCGACCGAGTTCCTTCCCGTCAGCAGTTCGGGCCACCTGGTGCTCGTGCCCTGGCTTTTGGGCTGGCCCGCACCTGGTCTGGCCTTCGACGCCGTCGTTCACTGGGGTACTGCGCTGGCCGTCGTCGCCTACTTCTGGCGCGATTGGGTCTTGCTTGTCCAGGCGGCTTCTCGCTCTTGGTACAGGCGAACCTCGCGCAGCCTACAAATCGCCCTGGCGAGGGGAAAGGTGTGGGCGGGCGAGGATGCCTTCAGTCTGGAATCTGCTGCTCAGGAACCGCTGCGGCTACCACCTGTGCAAGACTTTGTAGAGGTCCCGGACGCCCGTCTGGCCTGGTTCATCCTGCTGGGCACGCTACCTGCGGCGCTGATTGGTTGGCTGCTGGAGGATTTCTTTGAGGGGATGTTCGCCCGCCCCGTCGCAGTGGCTGGCTTCCTGTTGGTCACGGCGGCGTTCCTGGCCGCCAGCGAGCGATTTGGTCGCCGTGAGTGTGGCCTGGACATGCTGGCCTGGCCCGATGCACTGCTCATCGGGCTGGCCCAGGCGCTGGCTATCCTCCCCGGCATCTCCCGCTCCGGCGCGACTATCGCTGCTGGACTGGTGCGGGGACTGCGGCGGGAGCCCGCCGCGAGGTTCAGTTTTCTCCTGGCGACCCCCATCATCCTCGGCGCGGGGCTGCTCAAGGTAGTGGGTCTGGTGCAGATGGGCGGCCTGGCGGCGCAGATCCCGGCACTCGTCGTCGGCTTCCTGTCGGCGAGCGTCGCCGGCTTCGGCTGTATCCATTTCCTGCTGCGCTACCTGCAGCGCCGCCCTCTCTACCCCTTTGCCATCTACTGCGCTGTCGCGGGCGTCGCCTGCCTGCTCGTGGTGCTGGTACGGGGGATGTAGGCGATGTGACTTGTTTGTCTCTCGGATACGGGGTACAATGGGATACAAGATATGCCCGCATCCTGTACGTTGAACCCGCAATTCGTAATTCGTCGTTCGCGATTCGCAAGAGTTGTGCAGGGGATTCTGGCGTTCCTCCTGACCGCCTGGCCCTTTCGCTTCCTGCCTCCTGCCTCCTGCATCTTGCTCCTCCTGGCTGCCTGCGCTCCTCAACCGCTCACTGTCACTCGCGAGCCTGTCACTCTGCGGTTGGTGGCGGCCGATTCCTGCGGGCCGCTGGCCGAAGAACTGGTCGCCGCCTACGAGGAGACTCACCCCTGGGTCACAGTTCAGGTCGAGGTGTTCAACTCCTCGGTGGCCGAGCAGACGCTGCGGGCGGGCGGGGCGGACCTGGCGCTCCTCTCGTGGCTGGAGGAGGTTGCTGGTGAGGGGCCGCTGTGGTCCCATCCATGCGCCCGTGACGGCGTTGCCGTCATTGTGCACCCTGCTACGCCATTCACGGAGATTGGGCTGGTGTGCTTGCAGGAGATCTTCCGGGGCCAGGTGCAGGAGTGGGGGGGGATGGTGCTTACCGTCGTCAGCCGCGAGGAGGGCTCCGGCACCCGCGCCGCGTTCGAGAGCGTGGTGCTGGGTGGCTGCGACGTTACGCCCACCAGTGTGGTGATGCCTTCCAGCGAGGCCGTTGTCGAGCACGTGGCGCAGACCCCGGGCGCGCTGGGTTACGTCTCCGTGCCCTGGGTGGACGACCGGGTGCGGGCTCTACCGGTGGAGGGGATTCTGCCGACCACAGATGCCCTCTCCGACGGTAGTTACCCGCTCTCGCGCCCGTTCTATCTGGCGGCCACCGCCGAGCCGGCTGGCGAGGCCCGCGAATTTGCCCAGTGGGTGCTGGGATCGGAGGGCCAGGCCATCATTGGTAGATTGGGAATCTGGTAGATAGTTCCAGCACCGCCTGTTTACGGCGGTGCGGCCCAGCATAGCCTGTTTTACGGCGGCGCGGGATTTCGTAGTAGATCAATTAGTGGACTTCCATTTCCCGCCAAAGCAGGGTATAATCGCAGCAACGCTATCTTCTGGGGGTTGAACAATGACCGACGACTTGCAGACTATCCAACAGGCCCGGCAACGTTGGGAACAAACGATACTCAAAAAGACCCTCGACCGGCGTCCTGAGCGGTACGAGCAGTTCGTCACAACCTCCGGCGAACCTGTCGAGCGGCTGTACACCCCGCTGGACGTGGAGGGCGATGTCGTAGAGGAACAGGGCTTCCCTGGTGAGTACCCCTTCACCCGGGGTGTCCATCCCACGATGTACCGGGGCCGGCTGTGGACCATGCGCATGTTCGCCGGATTCGGCACCGCCGGGGAGACCAATGCTCGCTTCAAGTATCTCCTGGAACAGGGGCAGACGGGCCTCTCCGTCGCCTTCGACCTGCCCACGCTCTACGGCTACGACACCGACGCGCCCGAGGCAGAGGGGGAGTTCGGTAAGTGCGGCGTCGCCGCCTCCTCGCTGCGCGACATGGAGGTTCTCTTCGATGGTATCCCTCTGGATAAGGTGACCACCTCAATGACCATCAACTCCCCGGCGGCGGTCGTCTGGGCCATGTACATCGCCGCCGCCGAAAAGCATGGAGTGCCCATGCACCAACTGGGTGGCACCATCCAGAACGACATTCTCAAGGAGTACATTGCTCAGAAGGAGTACATCTTCCCACCCAAGCCCTCCATGCGGCTGGTGACCGACACCATCGAGTTTGGGAGTAAGCATCTGCCGGAGTGGAACACCATCTCCATCTCCGGCTACCACATTCGGGAAGCCGGATCGACGGCCGCGCAGGAGTTGGCTTTCACCCTGGCCGATGGGATGGAGTACGTCCGCTGGGCGCTGGCACGCGGGTTGGACGTTGACGCCTTCGCACCGCGTCTCTCATTCTTTTTCAACTGCCACAACGACTTCCTGGAGGAGATCGCCAAGTTCCGCGCTGCCCGGCGCATCTGGGCGCGGGAGATGCGCCATACCTTCGGCGCGCAGGATCCCCGTTCCTGGTGGTTGCGCTTCCACACTCAGACGGCAGGCTGCTCGCTCACCGCGCAGCAAGCGGAGGTCAACGTCGTGCGGGTGGCGATCCAGGCGCTGGCGGCGGTGTTGGGCGGCACCCAATCTCTGCACACCAACAGCCTGGATGAGGCGCTGGCTCTCCCTGGCGAGCATGCCGTCACCATCGCGCTGCGCACCCAGCAGATCATCGCCCACGAGTCGGGCGTCACCAACACCGTGGATCCGCTGGGTGGGGCCTACGCTGTCGAGGCGCTTACCGACCGTGTGGAGCGGCAGGCCTACGGTTACTTCGAGAGGATCAAGGCTCTGGGTGGGGTCATTCCGGCCATCGAGGCTGGCTTCTTCCAGCAGGAGATCGCCGATGCTGCCTACCGCTACCAGCGCGAAATTGACGAGCGACGGCGCATCATCGTCGGGGTAAACGAGTTCGTGGCGGATGAGCCGCTACGGGTGCCGCTACTGGAGATGGACCCACAGGGGTGCGAGCGGCAGTGTGCCTGGCTGGCGCAGGTGCGGGCGGAGCGGGACAACGGAGCGGTGGGGCAGGCCCTCGACCGGCTGCGCATCGCCGCCCAGGGTACCGAGAACACGATGCCCTATATCCTCGACGCCGTGCGCGTATATGCCACGCTGCAAGAGATCATGGACGTCTTCCGGGAGGTCTTTGGCCTGTACCGAGAGCCGCTGATTGTTTAGTCGTTAGCAGTCAGCGGTCAGCAGTCAGCAGCGACGGCTAATGACTACCGGCTGGCGGCTAGCGGCTACTTGTCTACTTCTCCATAATCTTCGCCAACTCATACAATTCCTGGCTGATCTGTTTCTCAAAAGCGATTGCCTTCTCCAGGGGCGTCAGCGCGATGGTGTTTTTGACCCACCCAACCACGTTCCCACCGTTCCCAGCGACCAGTTCGCGTGCGGCAGCCGCCCCCAGTCGAGTGGCCAGCAGCCGGTCGAAGGCACTGGCAGAGCCGCCCCGCTGCACGTGTCCCAGTTGCGTGACCCGCACCGAAAAGCCCAACTCCTCCTGCCGCTCCCGTAGTTGCTGGGTCAACACCTGCGTGCCTGGCTTCCATCCCTCGGCGACGACGACGATGCAATGTGATTTGCCCAGAATGTAGGCCTCCTCGATCGTGTGGCAGATATCCTCAAGCGTCGTCTCTACCTCCGGGATCAGTACCATTTCTGCCCCGCCGCCGATGCTGCTCGCCAGCGCCAGGTAGCCCGACTCGCGCCCCATTGTCTCAATGAGAAAGGCTCGATTGTGGGAGGAGGCAGTGTCTTTGATCTTGTCTATAGCATCCAGGATGGTGTTCAGCGCCGTATCAACGCCGATGGAGATGTCGGTGCCGTTGATGTCGTTGTCAATGGTGCTGGGGATGCCGATGGTCGGGAAGCCCATGCGCCACAGTGCCAACGCACCAGTCAAGGAGCCATTGCCGCCGATGACTACCAGTCCTTCTATCCCGAACCGGTTGAGGGTGCGCAGTGCCTCTTTCTGTCCTTTGGGATCGTAGAACTCGGGACAGCGGGCAGTACCCAGAATCGTCCCCCCGCGCCCGATGATGCCGCCTACTGAGCGGGCGTCCATCTCGTCTATTTCGCCGCCTATCAGGCCGGTGTAGCCCCGACGGATGCCCATCATCTCCGACCCCAGGTGGATCCCTGTGCGCACTACAGCGCGGATGCAGGGGTTGAGGCCCGGGTTGTCCCCGCCGCTCGTCAGTACACCAATGCGTTTCATCTCTGTCTCCCAGCAATCAGTAGGGGCGCGGTTACCGCGCCCCTACGCACTAATACAGGAACATCGGCTCGCCGAGCACGTGCCAGACCTTGGGGCGATAGTTATCCACGTCGTAGAGGGCCCGCACGTCCACGTGCTTGACCCCCAGCGTGGGCGATTCGGCCGAGACGTCTATGTAACGTCCATCCCGCAGCGCGACCATGCGCCCGAACTTGCCGAAGGCGAGCAGGTCCAACGCAGTGTTGGCGTAGTTGACCGCCACCATAGTATCCAGCGCGTCCGGCACGCCCGATCGCATCAGGTATGCTAACTCCTGGCACATCGTTTTCACGCCCGTCATCTTCTCCAGTTTTTCCGCCGTGACCGCGCCGATGCCGCCCAACTTCTTGTGGCCATAGGGGTCGGCCACACCGATCTGAATGACCTCCCCGCTAATCTCGTGGGCCCCCTCCGAAATGGTCATCATGGCGTAGTGACTGGGGTTGGTCTCCTTGTCCTGTATCAGCAGGCTGGCCAGTTTCTCGATGTCGAAGGGTACCTCGGAGATGAGGGCCCGATCCACGCCGGCCAGGTAGGCCGAGATGAGCGATGTCTCGCCAGAGTGCCGCCCAAACAGTTCGATCACGCCGATGCGCTCGTGGGAGCCGGCCGTGGAGCGCAACTGGTGGATGAATTGCACGCTGCGGGTGACGGCGGTGGAGAAGCCGATGCAGAAATCCGTGCCGAAGACGTCGTTGTCCATCGTCTTGGGGATGCTGATGATGGGGAAGCCCTCGCGGTGGATGCGAGTTGCATATCCCAACGTATCCTCCCCTCCGATGGGGATCAGCACGTCAATCTTGAGGTACTCCAGCACCTTCAACACGTGGTCGGTGAAGTCAAGCGTCTGGCTGTCGTCCAATTCCCCCTCAGGGCGCAGGAAGTCTGGCGCGTGTGAGGGGCGCACACGGCTGGGATTGGTGCGCGAGGTGTGCAGAAAAGTGCCGCCGGTACGGTCTATGGTGCGCACTGTAAGTTTATTAAGCGGTGTGGTGCACTCCTCGTGGGTAGCGGGGTCGTCGGGATTGTAGGAAAGAAGCCCCCGCCAGCCACGACGGATGCCGAGAGGCTCATGCCCCTCGTCAATGGCGCGGTTAACCAGCGCCTTGATGCAGGGGTTCAATCCGGGAACGTCCCCCCCTCCTGTCAGGATACCAATTCTCATTTCTCCTCTCCTCCTTTATTACTTTCCTCCGTCACTCTACCCGTACCGCTTCCGCCCCGACGATAGTCACCAGTTCCTGTGCCAGTTCCGGGCAGTAGCACGTCGTGTCGTTCGGGAACGCCAGTTCGACCGGTCTGCGCGCACCGCCGACCAGGTGGATGATGAAACGATCCGAGCCGGGATGCCCCACCAGCAGGCTATGGACCTGGCGCAGTGTTTGCACGTCCTGGGCCTGCTCCCCGCTGCGGGTCAGCGTCACGCGGACGGTGCGCATCCCCTCCCTGCCCCCCCCCCGTTGGGGGGAGGAGGGGGGGGGATGCTCGTCCGGAATGACCACCTCGTCGGGCGTCTTCACCCAGTCGCACAGCAGGTTCGGTTCATCCCGTCGCCCGGCGTCCACTTTGCCGCCCACTACCAGGATGCGCTCCGGCTGCCACAGGTGTTTCGTCTTGTCCCACACCCGGGGGAAGACGACGACGTCGCAGGTGCCCTGCAGGTCTTCCAGCGTCACGAAGGCCATCTCGTCCCCTTTCTTCGTCGTGTGACGGCGCGCCCGCTGTACCATCCCGGAGACGACCACCTGCTGCCCGCTCATCTCCTCGCTCAATGCCCCGGCGTAGGCGGTCACGACATTTCGCAGTCTGACCAGAATCTGCGCCAGCGGGTGCTGGGAGATGTAGACGCCGACCAAATCCTTTTCCCAGGCCAGGATTTCTTTCTGCGGGACTTCGGGCGCTTGGGAGAGCGGAGGCAGTAGCGTCTCTTCGGCCATCAAACGCACGCCGGTGGCCGCGCCGAACAGACTCATCTGTCCTACGTCCCGGGCGTGGTGCAGGTTGGCGCTCAGCCCGATGATGCGGCCCACGATAGGGAGGAGTTGCGAGTGTGTGCCGAAGGGGTGCAAGGCCCCTACTTTGATCAGGCTTTCCAACGCCCGCCGGTTGACCTGCCGCAGGTCCACGCGGCGGCAGAAATCGTCCAGGTCGCGGAAGAGACCCCCTGCCTGACGGGCGACCAGGATCGTCTCGACCGGCCCTTCGCCCACATTCTTGACCGCGCCCAGCCCGAAGCGGATCGCTGGCCTCCCCCCTGCTTCGGGGGGGCCAGGGGGGGTACTCCCTTCCTCGTAGGGGGGGCTGGGGGGGGGGCTCCCCTCCTCGTAGGGGGGGCTGGAGGGGGTGCTCCCCTCCTCGTAGGGAGGGCCGGGGGAGGTGCTCCCCTCCTCGTAGGGGGGGCTGGGGGGGGTGCTCCCCTCCTCGTAGGGGGGGCTGGGGGGGGGCTCCTTGATGGTGAAGTCCAGGCCGGAGTGGTTGACGTCAGGGGGGAGCACCTCGATCCCCATGCGGCGGCACTCAGCAATGAGGAGGCCGACCTTTTCGGTGTCATGTCGTTCGACGCTGAGCAGCGCGGCCATGTATTCGACCGGGTACTTGGCCTTGAGGTAGGCGGTCTGGCAGGTGAGGGCGGCGTAGTCGGCGGCGTGCGCCTTGTTGAAGCCGTATCGGGCGAAGTATTCAATGTCGTCGAAAATAGCCTCAGCCGTCCTGTGGGGCAGGCCGCCGTGCTCTACTGCTCCCTTGACGAAAGAGGTCCGGTGTTTGAGCAGTGCAGCCCGCTTCTTTTTTCCTACAGCGCGCCTGACAAGGTCAGCGTCGGGTGCAGAGTAGCCAGCGATGTCTGTCAGGATGCGAATTATCTGCTCTTGGTAGACGATGATGCCGTAGGTTTCCTGCAAGATCGGCTCCAGGCTGGGGTGGCGGTACTCGACCGGCTTGCGGCCGTGCATGCGGTCAATGTAGTCGTCAATGTGCTCCATCGGGCCAGGGCGGAAGAGGCTGATGGTGGCGATGATGTGATCGAACTGGGTAGGCTGCATCTTCATCAGCACCCGCCGCATGCCCTGCCCTTCTACCTGGAAGACGCCCATCACATCCCCTCGCGAGAGCAGGTCGTAGATTCTCCCGTCGTCGGTGGGGATGTTGTCCAGGTTCAAGTCCACGCCATGCCGCCGGCGGATCAGTTCGCAGGCGCGGCGCATGACGGTGAGGGTGGAGAGGCCCAGGAAGTCAATCTTGAGCAGGCCCAGTTCCTCCAGTTCCTCCATCGTGTACTGGGTGACGACACCGATTTCGTCACCCTCGCCGCCGCGCGTGGGCCGGTTCAGGGGTGTGTACTTGACCAGAGGGGCGTCGGAGACGATGACGCCAGCGGCGTGGGTGCTGGCGTGGCGTATGTTCCCCTCCACGCCCCGTGCGGTGTCAATCAGCCGCCGGATATGCTCCTGCGTCTCGTAAGCCTCCCGCAGTTCGGGTACTTCCTTTAGTGCCTTGTCCAGTTTGACTTTGGGGCCGGCCGGCACCAGGCGGGCGATGCGATCCACCTCCGGCAGGGGATAGTCGAGCGCCCGCCCCACGTCGCGGATGGATGCCTTGGCCCCCATCGTGCCGAAGGTGATGATCTGGGCTACCTGCTCCTGCCCATACTTTTCGACGGTGTAGCGGATCAGTTGGTTGCGCTGGTCGTCGGGGTAATCCAGGTCAATGTCGGGCATGGTGACGCGGCCCAGGTTGAGGAACCTTTCGAAGATGAGCCCATGCTGCAGCGGCTCCAGGTTGGTGATGCCCAGGCTGTAGGCGACGATGGAACTGGCCCCTGACCCCCGCACGTTCCACCAGATGTCTTGTTCCCTGGCGAAGCGGCACAGATCCCAGACGATGAGAAAGTAGGTGTCGAAGCCCATGCGATGGATGATGTCCAGTTCGTACTCGAGCCGCTCGCGAATCTGGGGGGTGATGACCGCGTATCGCTGTTGCAACCCTTCCTCGCACAGGTGACGCAGATAGGACTGCGTGTCGTATTCTTCTGGTACCTGGAAGAGGGGCAGGTGGTAGTGACCGAACTCCAGTTCCAGTTCGCACATCTCCGCCACGACCAGCGTGTTCGTCAATGCCTCCGGCACTTCAGGGAAGAGAGCCGCCATCTCCTCGGCGCTTTTGAGATAGAAACTCTCGCCGTCCATGCGCATGCGGTGCGGCTCGTTGGTGGTCTTGCCGGTCTGGATGCACAGCAGCACGTCGTGGATGCCCGCCTCTTCGCGGCGAGCGTAGTGGACGTCGTTAGTGGCGACCAGCGGCCGGTTGAACTCGCGGGCGAGGGCGATCAGTTGGCGGTTGACCTGGGCCAGTTCGGGGATGTCGTGCTCTTGCAACTCCAGGTAGTACCGGCCGGGGAAGACGTCGCAGTACCAGGCGATGGAGCGGCGCGCCTCGTCGAGCCGGCCGGCCTGGATCAGGCGGGCAATCTCTGAAGAGCCACAGCCAGAGAGGACGATTAGCCCGTCGGCGTGCCCGGCCAGTGTCTCTTTGTCAATGCGCGGCTTGTAGTAGAAGCCCTCCAGTTGGGCGATGGTCGCCAACTGCATCAGGTTATGGTAGCCGGTGTCGTTCTGGGCCAACAGGATCAGGTGGTGGGATTTGCGGTCCTGTTGCGCGTCCCGGTCCCGGCGGCCTCGGCGGGCCAGGTAAGCCTCCATGCCGATGATCGGCTTGATGCCAGCAGCCTTACACGCCTTATGGAACTGGATCGCGCCGTACATCGCGCCGTGGTCGGTGAGGGCCAGGGCCGGCATGCCCAGTTCGGCGGCGCGCTCAGCCAGTTCCCGGCAATTGCTGAGACCATCGAGGAGCGAGTATTCGCTGTGCACGTGGAGGTGGACGAACTCGGCCATCAATCCACATTATACCTGACCAATGACCAACGAGCAAATGATAAATGACAGGTGAACAATGGACAATGAACAATGAACAATGAACAATGGGCGATGAGCACAGAGCAAGGAGCAAATGGCCAACGACGTTTGCCCGAATTAACGCATCGTGGTAATATGTCCCTGCTGACGGCTTTGACCCCATACTCACAGGAAGGTGGATACATTGAGGGCACGGGATTACATCGCGCTGGAAAGTCGGTACAACGCACATAACTATCAGCCTCTCGACGTTGTCATCACCCGGGCGGAGGGAGTCTGGGTCTGGGACGTGGAGGGGCGCAAGTACCTGGATTGCCTCTCGGCCTACTCGGCGCTCAACCAGGGCCATTGCCATCCCCGCATCGTGCGGGCGATGGTCGAGCAGGCCCACAGGCTGGCGCTGACTTCGCGGGCTTTCCGCAACGACCAACTCCCGTTGCTGGCGCAGGAGTTGTGCGAGTTGACCGGCTACGAGATGGTGCTGCCGATGAACTCCGGAGCGGAAGCGGTGGAGACTGCGCTGAAGGTAGCCCGCAAGTGGGGCTACGTGGTCAGGGGTGTGCCAGACGATCGGGCCGAGATCATCGCCTGCGCTGGCAATTTCCACGGGCGCACGATCACGATCGTCGGTTTCTCCTCGGAGGAGCAGTATCGTGACGGCTTCGGCCCCTTCACGCCTGGCTTCAAGTTGATCCCCTACGGCGACGCTGGCGCGCTGGAGCGGGCGATCACACCCAACACGGTGGCTTTCCTCGTCGAGCCTATCCAGGGCGAGAGCGGCGTCGTCGTCCCACCGGAGGGGTACGTCCGGCGCGTGCGCGAGATCTGCACCCGTCACGACGTGCTGATGGTCGCCGACGAGATCCAGAGTGGGCTGGGGCGCACCGGCAAACTGCTGGCCTGCGAGCACGAGGGAGTGCGGCCAGACGTGGTGACGCTGGGCAAGGCGCTTTCGGGCGGCATGTACCCGGTCTCGGCAGTGTTGGCCTCGCGGGAGGTGCTGGGCGTCTTAGGGCCGGGCGACCACGGCTCGACGTTCGGGGGTAATCCACTGGCGTGTGCAGTGGCGCGGGAGGCGCTGCGGGTCATCGTGGACGGGCACCTCTGCGAGCGCGCTGCCGAACTGGGGGAGTATCTGATGGCCCGCCTGCGAGAGATTCAGAGCCCTCACGTGGCGCTTTGCCGGGGCAAAGGGCTCTTTGTCGGCATCGTGCTCAAGCCAGAGGCGGGGGGAGCCCGCCGTTTCTGCGAGGCGCTGAAGGAGCGGGGCGTGCTGGCCAAAGACACCCACGAGACCGTCATCCGCCTGGCCCCACCGTTGGTCATCACGAAGGAGGAGTTGGACTGGGCGCTGGAGCGGATCGCCGGGGTCTTGGCCATGCCGTAGTGACTCTTGTGCGTTCCCTGGCTTACTCCTCTGCCCTTGTCTTCTCGATCTCCGCTTTCCGCCGGGCGATCTCCGCGTCCAATCCCTGGACCTTCTCCCACTCGGCGGAGAAGTCCGGATCAGTGTGCCCGCCCTCGGCGTAGATGGCGATGACGCGCTGGCCGATCTCGTGGAGGGTCTGCGTCTTCTGCTCGTTGAAGCCGGAGATTTCGGTCTTCAGCCGCCCGATGCGGGCTGCTTTCTCGGTCTCCTCGGCCACCTCGGCGATGCCTCTGCGCAGTTTGTCCATCAGTCCCATTGACCTGCTCCTTTCACAGACTCATTTCACAGACTCAGGGCCGGTCGGGATAGAAATCTACCACTCCCTGTTCCCCCGCGAAGGAGAGCGCCGCCGCCCGGCCTTTCACGGCCTCGGGCACGACCGTCACGCCGGTCGTCTGGGCCACGTTTTGTGTCAGTGTCTCCAGCGATAAGGCCAGCCCGATCAGCGTGCGCGACTCGTCCACGTAGAAACGCACCACGTCAGGCTCCTCTGTCCATTCTTCCTGCGCAGGGTCCCATATCCAGAGGTATGGTTCGTATTCTCCGTTGGCCGGGTTGTATGAGACGCCGACGGCAGCCTCCGTCCCCAGGTCGGGATTGATGCGGCCGGCACCGGCCGCCCGGCCGGTGTCCGTGTCCCCGTCCAGGTCCAGCGCGAAGAGCCAGTCGGTGAACGCCGCCGGAAGAGCGGGGACCGGCTCGTGGAGGGAGAGCCACAGCAGCATCTCGCCCTCGGTGGCCCAGCCGACCAGTTCCGGTGGTACCCCTTCAGTGGGCTGAAGCACCACCCGCAGGTCGGGTGCCACGCTGGCGGCGCTGATGTCCACGCCAGCGGGCACCCCCTCGACCGGGTCTCCGCTCCCGTAGGCGCCCACGTCGCCCTGGGGGTCGGCGGGCGGGAGAGGAGTGGGCTCCGGCGTCGGGGTGGCGGTCGGGGTGGGGGTGGGCGTGGGGACAGGGGATGGTACGGGAGTGGGCGTCGGAGTGCAGGCGACGACGTGCACGATAGCCCTGGCTGTCTTGCGTGAGTCACGTCGGGTGGCTGTAATGGTGTAGTCACCTGGGGCGTCGCTGGCGGCAAAGAGGCCGCTCTCGCTGATCGTGCCCCCCGTGGCCTCCCACGTGACCTCAGCGTCTCCCTCGACGATGAACTGGTGTTGCTCACCAGGGCACAGGCTGATCTCGCCAGGACTGATCGCCAGAGGGGGTTCCACCGATACAGGCCCTCCGCACGCCCGCAGGATGGTGATGACTGCCACTAACGCGACGAGTACGATCATACCGACGGTAAACCAGAACAGAATCTCACGTGCTCTGTCGTTCAGCATACTGCCTCCTCTGTTGTTCCCCACCACATTTCTCCCCTCTCCTCTGGACAGGTCGAGTATACCACAGGCCAGCCCCACGGTCAAAGCCCCTCCGGGGTCAGCAGCCAGCAGTTAGCAGGTCAGGGATCGGTGGGCGCCAGCGGCGATCTGGCTCCACTGGCTCACGTGGTTCTGCTCCTCATCAGGCTGGGGAAATGCGGTCTACTTTACAAACCTGGCGCGTTGACCTGGACACGGGGACTTGGACCACGAAGCACGCGAAAGGGCACGAAAGCCGCGAAAATTTTCGTGGCTTTCGCGTTCTTTCGCGACTTTCGTGGTCCAGACGCTCTCCGCTTGTGGACCATAGCGACGACGGTTTTGTCTTTCTGGGCTGGTGTGATTGGGGCGCGCAGCGCCAGTGCGCCCGTGTGGGCTCTGGGGTCTTTTCTACGAGAGGGCGGGGTGACCCCGATTCTGCTACTGAACATCAGCGTGTTTCATAAGTCCGCCGTGGGTTGTACTCGCGGTTTCTGAACTACTGAGGCACTGAATTCATTGATGACACTGAAAGAGGCCCGCCGTTCAGTGAAAGTCAGTGCAATCAGTGCTTCAGTGATTCGAACTGGGGCCACAACGTGGTAGTGTTGCCATCGCGGCGTGTTGGCCTTGTGTCCGAGGGCCAAGATTGCCTGCGAGTAGCGCGTCCTGGGGTGAACTGGGGCTTATGAAACACTCTGGAAATGCTAACACGTGAGTTTCAGTGCCCGTGTGGGCTCTGGGGTCTTTTCTACACGAACTTAGAAACAATGGTAATCTTGATGCTGATCGTAGTGTTTCAGTGCCCGTGTGGGCTCTGGGGTCTTTTCTACCGTCGACGGCACAGATGTCGACGCAGAGATCATAGGAAAGCACCCGAGTTTCAGTGCCCGTGTGGAGGGTTGGACAAGTCAATTGACTGGTTACGTTTCAGCGTAACCAGTTCGTAAC
>CAZZEX010000062.1:0-27569 GCA_964653285.1 uncultured Anaerolineales bacterium | reverse complement strand
GCAAGACCGAAACAAGTTTCGGCATCCACATTCCCCAGTTTATTGAGAAGATACCAGGAGTCTTTCTCGTATCTTCTCAATATCTTGGGGCAGGGGCAGCGTAGGGCGGTTTTGCTAACCGCCATAGGGTCGGATAGCAAATCCGACCTACTTCCGCCCCAGCTTTTTGAGAAGATACTCTTTCTCCTTACCCTGACTCTTGGCAATCGTGTCAGCCATTTATTCCGCCAGCCCACGCTCGGCGAGTTCGTCGGCGACGTCAGATAGTGCCAGCTCCTCAAGCCTGGCCCGCGTGGGCCGGCCGGTCTCCGGATCCCAGCCACGCAGGGTGTAGTATTCATCGAGCAGTTTGGCGAACCTCTCCCGATCAAGGCCCATACCCTGCCCCAGGAACGGATTTACCCAGTTCTCGATCTGGTCAAAGTGGGGAATCACCTGCTCATCCACGTCCCTTGAGCGATCCCAGTTACGCACCTGCACGGCCCGCTCGAGGTTGAACACTCGCTCCGCCATCTGCTCGAACTCACCCTTACTTATCTCCATGCCGGTCGCGAGTCTGAACATGTGATACTCGAACGATGGTCCCTCCAGGCCATTTGCGGCGCGGGCAAAATGATCCGCTGTCTTGTTGCTGAAGATGCGCGGATATATCTGGTCGCACAATGTCAGGCTGTCCTTCATCACGCTGCGGTGGCCGTGCCAAACTGCCGGATATGCCTTGGCCTCGTATCCGCTGGCCGGATGCACAGCCTGTCGGGTGCCGTACACCTTTGCGCCGACGTCAGCCAGCGTTTCCCAATCCAGACCTTCCCTGGGGCTGCGCATGAGTGACCAATTCATGATATTCTGGGCGTATCCGTGTCCGCTGGACATGGGGTCACGCGTACTCATTGCCCACTGCAGGGCGGTCACCAACCAATAGGGGAAGATAACCACGTTGATCTTATCGCCATGCCCATCCCAGTGACCCGCGAACCCCCAGGCGGTGTAGAACTCGGGAACGAGTTCCTCACCCAGGCCCAGGATCTTCGCGGCACGTACCGTGCCTTCTGCGAGAGCCTCGCCAATCCCCTCTCGATAGGCAACCTTGCGGAATAGAGTATCCCAGCACCGGGGCGCATTCAGATCAAACGGCTCGCCGTCGAGGTCTTTGAGCAGGCCTTCCTGGTGGCATTTCCTGAGCCACGGCCCCATCCCAATGCCAAGTTCCCAGTGGTTGATCCCATAATCCTGGCTGATTTGGGCCAGTTCAAATCCGGCCTGAAAGCCAACCTTCCAATCGTAGAAGGTCTCCGGTACTCCACCAAAGATCACACTCTCGCAGACGATAGTCCCACTATATTCCCTCTCTGGATGAAGCACGCCGGGCACCTTTGAGTAGGAATGGCTGACCCAACACGCGGGGCTGGCGCAATGCTGGCTACAGGCGACGTGCCGTTGCCCAAAGTCGCGCACCTTATGGGGGTCCAACTCGGGTTTCTCTGGACACCCCATCGTTGCCTGGAGTTCTTTGGTGATGCTGAGAGTGCAATTGGAGAAGGCCTCTGGGTGCGCGAGCGGTATCCCCTGTGTCCCCCTCACGGCGACTGCCTTGAGCCGCTTCGCACCCATGACAGCGCCGAAACCGCCCTGACCTGCTGCCGAACCTGCGCCTGTCGCGATGATCGCAACGCGGCATTGATTCTCACCGGCTGGCCCAATTGTCAGCACCCGCACGTCCGAACCGTGCTTGCGCGTGAGATGCTGCTGCGTAGCGAAAGTGCCCTGACCCCACAGATCCCTGGCATCACGCAGTTCTACGTTGTCATCATGAATCCACAGGTAAACGGGCTGTGCTGACTTGCCTTCTACGACGACCGCATCATAACCGGCGTACTTGAGCATCGGCCCCCAGTAACCGCCTACACTGGAGTAGGAGAACCACTCATACGGATACGCCTGCGGACTCAAGCTGCACACCGTCGTGCGGGCGGAGTTCGGCGCAGAAGTACCCGTCAGCGGGCCAACACCGAAGACCAGGCGGTTCTCCGGATCAAAGGGGCCAGTCCCAGGCGGGATCTCGTCCCAGGCGATGCGGGCCGCAATGCCTCGCCCTCCAATGTACTTCTGGCCATACTCGATTGAAGACTCGGTCCAAGTTTTCCCCGAACTGAGATCCACGCGCAGGATCTTTCCGGCCCATCCCCCCATTTTCTTATTTGTCATTGCCAGCCCCCTCGGTTTGCCCTTCGGCAGGCTCCTTCGATCCTTCGACTACGCTCAGGACAGGCAGGCTCAGGGCAAGCCCTTTTACAACCAGAGCGTTCGCCGGGCATATCTCGACGCACCGCGTGGCTCCCAGGCAGAGATCGCATTTTGCGGCTAAACCTGTGGTCGGATCCAGTTGTATGGCGTTGAATGGACATGCCTCGATGCATTGACCGCATCCTGTGCACACATCCTCGTCCACGAGCCAGGTGCGAAGCCGCTCGTCAAACTGGATGGCTTCCTCTGGGCACGCGGCCGCACAGGGGGCATTCTTGCACTGCCTACAGTATTCTGCGGTATAATCGCCACCTGGCAAATCCACGCGTATCTGAATCCGAGATCGGGACAGCGCACTCATACCCGTATGACGCTCGGCACAAACCACCACGCAAGACATACAGGTCGTACATTTATTTTTGTCCCAATGAATCCGTACTGGCTTGGCGTGAACAGTCTCGGACATGGCCTTCCTCCGCTTACAATTCGATAAATGAATGATCTCGCTTCGTAACGACCCCGCAGGATCCCTAGTGCTTTTCCAACCATTTCTCGGCCATACCCAGGGTTGCTGCTGCGAAACGGTCCTCCTCGTAGCGCCAGTCCCGGGTCACGTCGCCCCGTCCCGACTGGACGCTCTGTCCTCGGATGAGGGCAAAGTCATCGAATCCCCGATCGTAGCCATAGCCATTTCTCATATAAATGGGACAACAAGCACCCTCCAGGATGAAACAGGGCGATGAGACATTGACCTGCGAGGGGGGGCGCGGCGTGCAGGGTGGCTGGGGCGACCTGCTCAGGTGTTAACCAATTGGAGCAAGGCTCACGCTTCAGGTTGGTCAGCACGGTGTTCACGTCGCCGGGACGGATCACGCTCATGGCGATATTCAGACCTGAGTGTGCAGTTGACGGGCGACGGAGTCCGTCAATCAGTCAACATCTCCTCGGACAGCGCCTGTGATCAGCCCGACGATCTCTTCCGTCGTCGTCTCGTTCATCATTCGCGTCCCGACACGCTTGCCACGACGCAACACAATCACCCGGTCAGCGATCTCGAAAACGTGTGCCAGGTTGTGGGTGATCACAACGATGACCTTCCCATGCGCCTTCAGGTCGTTGATGAGCTCATTGACCTTCTCTTGTTGCTTTACGCCCAAGGCGGCTGTGGGCTCATCCATTAAGAAAATGCGCTCGCCTCGCGCCAGGGCACGGCCGATCGCAACCGCTTGCCGCTGGCCACCCGACAACTCTCCGACGTTGACCCGCACCGAAGGCATAGTCATACGGAGGGTATTGAGCACTGTTCTCGCATCGGCGTACATCTTGGGGAAGTTGATGAGAATACCCAGCCGCCGGGGCTCGCGGCCAAGATAGATGTTGGACCCCACGTCGCGGACGTCAACTAAGGCCAGGTCCTGATACACAGTGGAGATCCCATGTCGCTGAGCGTCGGATGGCATGTTGATCTCCACGCGCTCGTCATCAATGTAAATCTCGCCCTCGTCCTTTTCGTAGACCCCGGAGAGGATCTTGATCAGCGTGGATTTGCCAGCGCCGTTATCGCCCACCAGCGCCAGGACTTCGGCCGCGTAGAGTTCAAAATCAACCTTATCCAGCGCCTGGACGTGCCCGAACGCCTTCGAGATGCCTTTCATCTCCAGGATGGGTTTGCTATTGGGTTGGGTGGCAGAGAGGGCACGGTCGGAGACCGGCCCCAGCGTGGTATCGGATAAACTCACATTTGGCATTTCCATAGAAGTCTCCTCTAGCCGTCTGGCCGGACTTCAGCCGGCCTCCCCTGTCGTTCACAACTTTAGTGGATCAGAAACCGGGTTTTTGGCGCTCTACAAGTGAGATAGCACTCTGCTGCAAGTCCATTTCGGGTTCCACACAGGTTCCCTTTGCATAAAAATCCCGGGTCTTTGCGTCCAGGTGCCCCGGCTTCGAGCGGACTTAGCGCCCGAAGCCGGGGATTTCAGCAGCACTCCTCAGTGTGCCATACCCTCAGTATCGGCTCCCTCCTCGGAGTTACTGCATCTGGGCTTCGACCATGTCCAACATGTCGTAGTACTGACCCAGTTCGTCCTTGGTGATGATCGGCGCGGGCATCTTGGTCCAGTAGGGGACAGTCTCACCGCTCGCCATCTTGTAGAGCAGCCCAGCGGCGGCCTCGGATTCCTCAAACAGCGGCTGCCCCACGACGGCGTAGACCTCGTCGTTGTTCACCAGGTCCAGGTTGACCCGCGTGTAGTCATTGCCGATGGCGAAGATCTGCTTGCCCGTCTCTTTCTGCGCGCCGGCCCAGGTCGTCGGGCCACCGCCGGTCGTGGACATCGCCACGATGAGGTCGGGGTGGGCCTGCATGATCGCGACGGCCTTGGCGATCGCCTTCGGCGCGTCGAACCCTTCTTCCTCCGGCTCGAGCACCGTCACCTGGGGGCAGTACTCCTGCATAGCCTTGGTGAACGCCTCGGCCACCGCGTTCTCGGTCGTGTTGAAGGAACCCTGGGTGACGGCCACCGAGCCCTCCTGGTCACCGATGGCGTCACACAGCACCCGCGCCTCTTCTATGCCATAGTCTGTCGGATTGCAGCCCACGATCACCACACCCTCAGGGTACGTCCCTTCAGGCATGGGGAAGTGGGGCAAGACGATCGGGACACCGGCCGCGGCGGCCTTCTCGATGAAGTCATTCCACGCTGGCGACCCGGTCCAGAGCGACATGCCGGCCACGTCACCTTTCGCCAGCACCTGCTCGGCCATGGCGATCGTCGCCTCGAGGTCAGGCTCGTCCGGGCCGACGACCTGGCAGTCCATGCCCAGTTCCTCGCAGCCTTGCAGGAAGCCGATTTGGGTCAACTGGTGCACCGGATGTCCCTTGAGCGGCTGCACCCAGTAGAACTTGCCTGTGACCTCGGCAGGCGGAGCCCCTCCCGCCATCTGGGCTTCGACCATGTCCAGCATGGCGTAGTACTGACCCAGTTCGTCCTTGGTGATGATCGGCGCGGGCATCTTGGTCCAGTAGGGGACAGTCTCACCGCTCGCCATCTTGTAGAGCAGCCCAGCGGCGGCCTCGGATTCCTCAAACAGCGGCTGCCCCACGACGGCGTAGACCTCGTCGTTGTTCACCAGGTCCAGGTTGACCCGCGTGTAGTCATTGCCGATGGCGAAGATCTGCTTGCCCGTCTCTTTCTGCGCGCCGGCCCAGGTCGTCGGGCCACCGCCGGTCGTGGACATCGCCACGATGAGGTCGGGGTGGGCCTGCATGATCGCGACGGCCTTGGCGATCGCCTTCGGCGCGTCGAACCCTTCTTCCTCCGGCTCGAGCACCGTCACCTGGGGGCAGTACTCCTGCATAGCCTTGGTGAACGCCTCGGCCACCGCGTTCTCGGTCGTGTTGAAGGAACCCTGGGTGACGGCCACCGAGCCCTCCTGGTCACCGATGGCGTCACACAGCACCCGCGCCTCTTCTATGCCATAGTCTGTCGGATTGCAGCCCACGATCACCACACCCTCAGGGTACGTCCCTTCAGGCATGGGGAAGTGGGGCAAGACGATCGGGACACCGGCCGCGGCGGCCTTCTCGATGAAGTCATTCCACGCTGGCGACCCGGTCCAGAGCGACATGCCGGCCACGTCACCTTTCGCCAGCACCTGCTCGGCCATGGCGATCGTCGCCTCGAGGTCAGGCTCGTCCGGGCCGACGACCTGGCAGTCCATGCCCAGTTCCTCGCAGCCTTGCAAGAAGCCGATCTGGGTCAACTGGTGTACCGGGTGTCCCTTGAGCGGCTGCACCCAGTAGAACTTGCCTGTAACCCCGGCTGGGGCTGCGGTCGCTGCTGGGGCTGCGGTCGCTGCTGGGGCTGGCGGAGCTTCGGTGGGCTTCGCACAGGCCGCAAGCAGGGATACGATCACGCCCAACGCTAGAACGGTCCAAAGATACTTCTTAGACATCTCATTTCTCCTCATTAGCCTTGAACTTGGTTCACTACTGTGAACTGGCGAATACCAACACTGGGGTTTCCTACTGTGGTTGTTCTTCGTTGGATATGACCACCTCCTATTCAGTCGATTCTGCTTGGTGGGGCTTGTTCTCCTTCGAGAACTATGGCCGTCGCGACCTATGCCTGATCACATCAACAGAGGCCGCAGCGATCAAAATCACCCCTATGGCCACGTTTTGGTAATGGGCACTCACGCCGATGATGACCAGCCCACTGCGGATGGTTTGCATGAGAATAGTGCCAAAAAACGCCCCCAGGATCGTTCCGGTGCCGCCCAGGAGGCTGACCCCACCGATCACTGCGCTGGCGATGACGTCTAGTTCCCATTGATAGCCGATGATAGGATCGCCAGTTTTTATGCGCGCCACGACCAGCATGCCAGCAACAGCCGAGAGCATGCCGGTCAGGATGAAGCAAACGATCTTGACCCAATCGGTCTTGATGCCAGCGATCCGGGCCGCCTCTTTGTTGCCACCTGTGGCGGTGACCATACTGCCAAAGATGGTCTGCCGCAAGAGGAAATCGCCGATGATCACCAGCACAATCAGGATCGCGAAAGGCCAGGAGACGCCCAGCGCTTTCACCGCGCCAAACTCCCCGACCACATCGGGCAGCGGGTAAACAGGGTAACCTTCAGTGAGGACGTAGTTGATCCCGCGAGCGACGTACATCATGCTCAGGGTTGAGACGAAGGCGGGCAGCCTCACCCTGACAGTCATCAGGCCATTGACCAGGCCAGTCATGGTTCCTGTAAGCAGGCCCCCGAGCGCGGCTGCTCCCACCGACCATCCCGCCTCTTTCATCAGCCAGGCGAAAACAACGCCGCAGAGACCGGCGACTGACCCGACAGATAGATCAATCTCGCCCACAATCATCAGAAGAGTCATGCCGACGGCGATGATGCCAGCATAGGACAGGGCCCGTAGTGTGACCAAGAGGTTCAATTTGGTCCACATGGCACTGTTGATGACGCCGAAGAACAATACGAAGATCACGAGAGGAATAATAACTACTATCTCGGGGATTTTACCTATCCTGCGGAGAGAACCCCCTCCTCTCATCTTTGGCCTCGTCTCACTGATTTCCATGTCGACTCCCTGCTCTTACATGTGCCAGGCTTAATACTTCTTGGCCCGGCGTCTGAGCATATCCACAGAGGCGGCAGCGGCCAAGATTATGCCTACCGCCACATTCTGCCAATTGATGTCCACTTCGACGATGACCAGTCCACTGCGTACAACCTGCATGAGCATGATCCCCAATGATGTGCCCAGGGCTGTTCCGACGCCGCCGAAGAGGCTGATCCCGCCGATCACACAAATGGCGATCACCCGTAGTTCCCAGGCAGTGCCAACGTTCGGATCGCCCGTTTTCAGATTGGCCATGACCAGCAAGCCAGCAATAGACGCGAGTATTCCGGTCAGGACAAAACAAGCGATCTTGACCCGATCGGTGTTGATGCCAGCGACTTGTGCCGCTTGTTTGTTGCCACCGGTGGCAGTGATCATGCTGCCAAAGATGGTCTGGCGTAAGATGAAATCACCGATAATCACCAGGGCCACAAAGATCAGAAAATTCCAGGAAAGGCCCAGCGGAGTCGCCGTGCCAAACTCCCCGACCCAGTCCGCGATCCCATATACAAAGTAGCCGTTGGTCAGGGCGAAGCTGATCCCACGGGCCATGAACAGCATGCCCAGCGTTGTGACGAAAGCGGGTAGTCCCACCTTGACTGTTACCAGGCCGTTGATCAGGCCGGCGATGCACCCGATAAGCAGTCCAGCGAGCAAGGCTGGCCCTCCAGACCAACCGTGTTCTGCCATCAACAAGGAAGAGACAACGCCGCTGAGACCGGCGACCATCCCGACAGACAGATCCAGTTCGCCCGCAATCATCAACAGAGTCTGGCCGACGGCGATGATGCCCGTATAGGACATGGTGCGTAGCATAACCACGATGTTGTCGTGGCTCAGCATGGCCTCATCCATAGAGTTGAAGACCCATAAAAGTGCCACCAGGGGAACGAGAACCCCCATCTCAGGAATACTCAGCACCCTGCGGAAAGCATACACTACTCCCGTGGAGCGCCTTGGCGTTGACTCACTCATTTCCATAACAGATCTCCCCTGTGAACACTCAAAGACTTCCCTCAAGCCACCAGCCACAGGTACGGCTGCTCCACGTATTCGCGGACTGTATTGAGGAAGCGCGCCGCTGGCCCACCATCCACCACCCGGTGGTCGAAGGTGAGGCTGAGGGCCACCATCTTGCGGGGGACGACCTCGTCGTTCCACACAGCCGGCCGGCTGACGATTCG
The DNA here is from genome assembly GCA_964653285.1 of uncultured Anaerolineales bacterium. Lineage (GTDB taxonomy): Bacteria > Chloroflexota > Anaerolineae > B4-G1 > B4-G1 > CAZZEX01. Next base: position 19,007 of record CAZZEX010000062.1, on the reverse strand, counting down.
CCCCACCCCCAGGATCGCACACTCCGGCAGGTTGATGATCGGCGTGAAAGCATCAACGTTATACGTCCCCAGGTTGGTGATAGTAAACGTGCCACCCTGCATGTCGTCGGGTGCCAACTGGCGGGCGCGGGCCTTCTCTGCCAGCGCGCGTGCCTCCTCCGCGATCTGCTGGATGCTCTTGGCCGGCACGTCCCGGATGACCGGGACCAGCAACCCGGCTGCGGTGTCAACTGCCGTCCCGATGTTAATGTCCGCCAGGATGACGATCTCGCCGTCCTTCCAGGACGCATTCAGCAGCGGGTGTTCCTGCAAGGCGAGGCCAGTGAGCTTGACGATCAAGTCATTGTAGGTGGGCACCACCTTGCCTCGCGGGCCGAGAGTCGCCTTGAGTCGTTCGCGCAGCGCCACCAACTCGGTGGCGTCGGCCTCGGTAGTGAGGGTGAGGGGGGCCGTGGTGTGTGCGCTCTCGACCATGCGCTGGGCGATGAGACGCCGGATATGGGTGACGGGCACCGCCTGGCCCACAGGTGGGGTGGGGGGGGGCGGTGCGGCGGCTGCCTCGCGAGCCGCGATAACTGCTTCCACATCCTCACGCTTGATCTTTTCACCGGCCTTCTGAGCCGCCAGTTCAGCCAGGTCAATGCCGGCCGCCTCCGCCATGCGTCGCGCAACAGGCGAGACCTTAACCTTAGCCTCCTTCTCCTTTTCCCCTTCCTGCGCCGCTTGCCGGACATCCCGCTCGACAATACGCCCGGTGCGCCCACTTCCCTGAAGCGCCGTCCAGTCTATCCCCAGTTCGGCCGCCAGGCGGCGTGCCCGCGGGCTGACAGCCGGCTTAGAGGCTGGTCGTTCACGTCTCGCACCCCTTGAGGGAGACCCACTCGTGGAACTCGGCGGGACGACGATCGCTGGCTGCTCGACAGAAGTCGCGGGAGGTGGGGGGGCTGCGGTCTCAAACGGAGCAGGTTCGTCCGGCTGAACCAGGTAGGCCAGCACTGTTCCCACAGAGATTTCCTTACCGGGTTGCGGCGAATCCGGCGGAATACGCAATATGCCACTCTCCAGCGCTTCAACCTCCTGGATGGCTTTTTCGCCTTCCGCGGTAAAGAGGATCTCTCCCTCTTGAACAAACTCGCCGTCTTTCTTGTACCACTCGACGAGGCTGCCTACTTTCATTGACCACCCTAGCCGAGGCATTACAACTTCGAAGGCCATTTTTCCTCCTGGCACCGATCCTGTGCAAGTGACGTGGAAACGACCTACTCCATAAGCAGATCTCGGACAGCCTGGGCAATGGTGGCGGGATTGGGCAAGACAGCCGCTTCGAGCGGCAGGCTGTAAGGAGATGGCGTGGAAGCGCCGTTTAGCCGGCGTATCGGCGCATCCAAGTCGTCGAAAGCCCGGTCCACAACCTGTGCAGTAATCTCGGCCCCAGCGCCGCAAGGAGCAAAGTCTTCGTCTACGATCAGCAGCCGGCCGGTCTTGTGGACGGATTCGAGAATCGTGTCAATGTCCAAAGGCACTAACGTCCTGGGATCAATGACCTCCGCTGAGACGCCCTCATCCGCAAGTTGTTCGCTAACCTTCAAGGCGTGGTTCACCATGTAGGCAATGGCCACGATGGTCACGTCGTTTCCCTCATGGACAATGGCAGCCTCACCAAAGGGGATGAGATACTCCTCTTCCGGCACCGGCCCTTTATTGGTGAGTACACCTCTGTGCTCCAGGAAGAGAACGGGGTCATCGGAGCGGATCGCGGTCTTGATCAATCCCTTGGCATCATACGGTGTCGTCGGCACGACCACCCTGAAACCGGGGATGTGCATAAAAAGCGGGTAGTAATTGCCGGAATGGTGCGCCGCAGCCGAACCGAGGGCGCCGATACAGCCCCGTAGCAGCACTGGCATTTTCAAACGTCCGCCACTCATCCACTGGATCATTGCCGTCTGGTGGATCAGGTCTCCCATTGCATCCACGCCAAAGTCCAGGAACATCCAATCTACGACCGGGCGCGCGCCGGCCATAGCCGCGCCGGTGCAGAGGGTCGTGAAGCCCCGCTCGGAAATCGGCGTGTCGCGCAACCGCTCCGGCCCATAGAGAGCGTACAGGCCGGTGGTCGTGTTGAAATTGCCGCCCCGTGCACCGACCCCTTCACCCACGACAAAAATTGTCGGGTCTTTTTCCATTTCCTCGGCCAAACCCTCACGGGCGGCCTCTACAAAAGTCAATTCACGCATGTTGTTTTCCCTCACTATGGCGTGCTGTAAACGTGGTCCAGTACAGTCGCCGGATCTGGCATGGGGCTATTTTGCGCGAACTCGTGCGCCTCCTGAATGATCGCCTTGACCGCGGCATCAATCTGGTTCAGTTCCTGTTGGGTTGCCACTTCATCGTCCAGTAGCCTCTCCTTGAACCGTTTGATTGGACCACGGGCTTTCCATTCCTCGACCTCTTCCTTGGTCCGATAGCCAGCGTCGCGCATGCCCTCGGCGTGCGGGCGCGTCCGGTAGGTTTTGCATTCCAGGAGAGTAGGCCCTTCTCCAGATCGAGCCCTACGTACGGCCTCTCCGGCCGCCTCGTACACGGCCAAGACATCGTTCCCATCCACTTCGACACCGGGCAAGCCATAGGCCTGCGCACGTGAGGCCACACTCGGGTTCCTGGTGGCCTCGGAGAACGGCACCTCGGTTGCATACAGGTTGTTTTCACAGACAAAGATCACCGGCAACCCCCAGGCAGTGGCCAGATTGATCCCTTCGTGGAACGCACCGTTGTTAACAGCGCCATCGCTGAAAAACGACACGCTCACTCGATCCGTCTTGAGCAGCCTGAACGTATAGGCAGCGCCGGCTCCCAACAAGATGCTGGCCGCGACGATGCCACTCGTGCCCAGCAGCCCTACCTCAGGCTTGAACAGGTGCATGCTCCCGCCCCGCCCCCCAGAGCAACCTGTGGCCCGTCCATATAACTCGGCTATCAACTCGCGGGGGCTCACCCCTTTGGACAGGGCGTGGCCATGGCCGCGATGGGTGCTGAGTACCGCGTCATCCACACGCAGGTGTGCACAGACCCCCGTGGCGATGGCTTCCTCGCCAATGTATGTGTGGCACGCTCCATAGATGAGACCCGCCTGGTAAGACCTCACCAACTGTTCCTCGCAACGCCTGATCACCAGCATCTGGCGATACAAGGCCAGCATTTGATCTTTGCTCAAATCTGCACCTGTTTTTTTTGCCACTGGGCGATCCTCCTTGTTTATGATTGCTGGAGTTTGGGCATACCGGGGTGCGAACCTCCGGCGTTCTTGGCCAGGTTGCCGCCGTCCAGGGGTATCAGCGCGCCGGTGATCCAGGCTGAGGCGTCGGAAGCGAGAAGGAGTGCCACACCCTTGATGTCATCGGGCGTACCCAGGCGACACATTGGGATACCCCGCAAGAAAACGTTCCTCAAGTGAGGTTCCTCGCGAAAGCGTTTCTCCCACCCCGGGGTCGGGCTCACGACCTGGGCTGGCAGGATAGCGTTGACGCGCACACCTCGCCCGCTCCATTCCGTGCTCAGTTCGCGAGTCATCTGAATCACGCCACCCATCGCCATGCTGTAGGCGATGTGACCGCGCCCCAGCGCTGTGACGCTGGTCAGCGAACCGATGTTGATGATGCTGCCCTTGCCCGCTGCCAACATGCGCCGGCCTGCTTCCTGGCAACAACAGAAGCGCCCGATGATGAGCGCTTGCAGGGTTTTCTGGATATCCTCCAGCAAAATCTCCTCCGGCTTGCCCAGAACCGCCGGCCCGGCCACGTTGGCGAGGATATCTATTTTGCCGTACTCCTGATCCAACTTCGCAAACATAGCACGAATCTGATCGGGGTCTGATATATCGCAGGGTACCGTCACTGCGCGCTGCCCGAGCCTCTCGATATGCTCGACCGTGTCCTGCATCCCTGCGACATTGACGTGGAGCGGCAGCATCAAGTCTGCGCCGGCCTCCGCGAAGCCAATAGATATAGCGCGCCCCAGGCCGCTGGCTCCTCCAGACACCAGCGCGACGCGTCCGCTCAGGTCAAACAGTGGGTGGGTCATGACAGGTCAGTTCTCCTTATCCTTATCCTTATCCTTAGCCTTAGCCTTAGTTTTGGTGGCTCTACGCGGATTCGTGGGGTGCTCCAGGCGGGCGTGCCGCCCGCGTCCCACATGTGGTGATAGGCCGCGTCTCGGTCCCACAGACGGGGATGGCACATCCCCTTTGAGCGTATATACCTCGCGTTTCCACGTAGCCCCGTTTCAGTCTTTGATAATCCCGGCCATCAGGCCAATCGTGAGGGTAGGCAAGGCCTAGCCGCAGACGGAAAACTGTTGACGGTTAACAATCATCAGGCTCATTTTATCACAAAAAACGGAGGTGTCAATCCCCAAACCAGTATAAGCAACGACAACTGTTGGTATAGATGTCTTCTTAACCAGCCTCATTCCTGTTCTCGGAGGGGGCGGAAGAATTCCCGAACGTCGGGCGCCAGCACCTCTGCTTGTTCGTGAATCGCAAAGTGCCCGCCGCGTGGGAATTCGTTGAACCGCACCACGTTGAAATACTTCTCTGCCTGTGATTTGACAATCGGCACAATGTCCTTGGGAAATGCCGCAATCCCGGTGGGTACCCTCATCTTTTCCCCCGGCTTTACCCGCCAGGGGTGGTGATGCGACTCGTAATAAATCCGGATGGCCGAGCAGAAGGTGTTCGGAACCCAGTAGAGCATGACGTTCGTGATCAGATCGTCCTTGGGGAAGAGGGTCTCAAAGTCATCGTCCCAATCGCTCCAGGCACGGAACTTCTCAATGAACCAGGCTGCCAGACCAACGGGTGAGTCCGTCATAGCGTATGCCAGGCTTTGCGGCCGGGTCATGTTGGTGTGCGCGTAAGCCCCTTCATACATCCAGTAATGCTCAGCCGCCTTCCAGAACCTCAATTGGTCAGGATCTTTCGGTTTGATAGGAGCGCCTTGAAGGCCAACACCTCGAATGATGTCGGGGTCCCTTTCTTCCGGCGGCACTTCGTCGCGCATCCGTATTCCCATGTAGTTGATGTGAATGCCGATGAGTTCGTCGGGGTAGTGATAACCCAAAGGCCAGGCAATGATGCCGCCCCAGTCGCCACCCTGGACGCCATACCGCTCGTAGCCCAGCCCATCCGTCATGAGTTCGTGGTACTTGTCCGCGTGTTGGGGAAAACTAAACCCCTTCTCCATCGGTGGATCCGACAGGCAGAACCCGCACAGGGAAGGGGCGATCACGGTGAAGGCATCCTTTGGGTCTCCACCATGCGAGGCCGGGTCGGTCAGCATCGGGATGATCCTATAGAGCGTCAACACCGACCAGGGGTACCCGTGCATGATGAGCAGCGGCATCGGGTGGGGGCCTTTTCCCTGCTCGTGAATAAAATGTATCCCGAGTCCTCCCACATCCGCCTTGTAATGCGAGAACTGATTCAGCCTGCGCTCCTCGGCTCGCCAGTCGTACTCGTTCAGCCAGTAATCAACCAACTCCTTCATGTAGCCCAGATTAGTCCCGTAGTCCCATCCCGAACCCGGGATCTCGTTCGGCCACCGCACCCTGGCCAGTCTTTCCCGCAGATCATCCAGCACCCCTTGCGGGATATCAACCTTCATTGGCTGGATGTTCATTCTCCCCCCTCCCGTTTCCTATGCCAGCCAGAACCCGCCGTTGACTCCGATACTCTGCCCCGTAATGTAGCCGCCAGCGTCCGATGCCAGGAGTAGAACTGCGCCCACCAGAGTTCTCTCATCCTCAAACGTCGTGTGATGGAGGCCGCTCACATTGAGTCTGGATTCGCTTCTTTGCACCTAAGATATGTTTGGTGATTGCTTCCTTAGCGGCTATCACGTCGCCACCCTTCAAGACTTCGATGAGGTCCATATGTCCAGCCGCGTGCACTTTGAGTTCGGAGGGCGACAGGGCGATGGTCGCTTCGTAGAGGAAGCGACTGATGCGTAAGCGGAGGCTGGAAACAACCTCGAACAAGAGGCTGTGGTTGGCAATTTCCCATAGGGTGTGGTGGAATTGAGTGTCCAGTTCGAAAACTCGCTGGTGGTCCTCTCGGGAGGCTGCCCGTTGCATTTCGTTGATGATCTGTCGCAAGCGGGCCTCGTGGTCAGGTTGCCAGTGGGCCATGACTCGTTCCATGACAAGCTGCTCAAGGGCGACACGCACTGAGGCGATCTCTTCGAGTTCGTCGTCTGAAGGAGCGTAGACGAAGGTGCCCCGGCGTGGGATCTTCTTGACCAATCCCTCGTCGACCAATTGCTGGATGGCCTCTCGAATCGGAATACGGCTCACGCCCAACCGCTCGGCGAGTTCGCGTTCGACGAGTCGTGTGCCTGGCGGCAGTGAACCGTTCCTGACGGCGTCACGAAGTCGTTTGGCTGCCTCGCCACTCAGCGTTCGCTGGGGAACAGGGCTTAGAGGATCTTGCGGTACGTCCACGTGTACCTCCTGGGTGGGCCGGAGCAGTGACTGCGCGAGTTGGAGGTTGGGCATACTGTACTTAGTATACTGTATACCAATTATACACCAGAATCTGTCAAATGTCAAGCCTGATTTTGAAAAAGCCCCCCCAAGTTCTGCACGATATCCGACCCCGTTGCGGATTTGACATCTGGCGAAATCTGATGTACTATCAGTATACGGTATACCGGCATCCAAATCCTCAATTGGCACCACCACCGTTCTGGCCCATCCTTGGAGTGCTGTGAGGGTACAACGGACCGGCGTTTCCGTCGTTTTGACCGGTTGGCTGTCTACCTATGAGAAGATGATGAGCTAGTCGCTGGGCTGCCCCGGCCCGTTTGCGCCACCGATCACCCTGTCCCAGCGAGGAAAGCCTAACCTTACGTGTCGGAGGGATCGGTACTTTGGCTTCGCAAGTGATTCTACCCAAGTTGACGTACGAGATGGAGGAAGGCCGTGTCATAGAGTGGCTGTGTGAGGAGGGGGAACAGGTTGCGGCGGGTCAAACACTCTTCGTTGTGGAAACCGATAAGGCCGCCATCGAGGTGCCCGCAGAGGAGGCCGGGACGCTGTTAAGAGTGCTGGTGCTGGCCGGTGATACTGTCCCTGTCAGCACCCCCGTGGCATGGATCGGTGCACCGGGCGAAGCCATCCCAGAGACTGAAGCGCTTCAGCCGCCCGAGAAGCGAAAGGCTGTCAGTCCTCCACAGGCAGTTGGCCCTTCCCAGGAGGCCGCTGTCACCTCCGGAAAACCAAGGGCGGTGGCTGCGTCACCCGTGGCCAAGCGCCTGGCATGTAAACTTGGTGTTGATCTGGCGGACGTGCAAAAGCACGTTGGGCAAAAGTGCATACGCGAGGCGGACGTACGGGCATACGTTGAGGCACGCAAGGAAGCGGTGCGTGCAGGTGGGCCACCAGTTGAGGGTGAAGCTGAGTTCGAGCTGCTCGGGCTCACACCATTGCAGCGTACCATGGCCTCGCACCTGAGCCAGGCTGCGGCCATCCCACAGTCTGCTGCCGCTTGCGAGGTGGACCTGACAAACCTGGAGTTGTTGAGAAACGAGCTTTTGGCCGACTGGGAAGCGTCTCATGGGCCTCGCCTGACTTATACCCACATGCTGGCAGCGTTGGTCGCTCGGGCCTTGGAAGGCTGCCCTGCCTTGAACGCGAGCTGGACGGATGAGGGGATTCGTCTCTATCGCACGGTCAACCTGGGTGTGGCGATGGCTTCCGACCGGGGATTGGTCGTGCCCGTCGTGCGGAACGCGCATCAGCTCTCGCTGGCAGAGATAGCCGCCGAGATCGTCCGTCTGCAGCGAGCGGCAGAGCGCAATCGGCTGCTCCCCCGGGACCTGAAGGGAGGGACGTTCACGATGACCAACGTGGGCATGATGGGCATCACATTGTCCATCCCGCTGCTTAACCCCCCCCAGAGCGCTATTCTGGGCATTGGTGCCAAGCGAACCCAGGTGGTGCTGGAAGATAACAGGCTGTGGGCTATTCCGGTGACGTGGATCACCGCAGTAACCGATCACCGCGTGGTGGACGGGGCGGCATCGGCGGCGTTCCTGCAGCGGGTCAAAGCGCTGATAGAGAACCCTCGTCCCGCCCTCATATAACGATAAGGGGTATCTTTTCAATAAACCGGGGTAGGGGCAGGCCTTGTACCTGCCCAAGAGGGCGACCACGAGGGTTCGCCCCTACATATTGAGATGATACGATAAGGGTGTGTTTCATAAGTGTTGGAGGAAGGGAGTGGACGCCCCGCTTCAGCGAGGATTTTCCGGCTGAAGCCGGACGTCCAATCGAAATGAAACACACCCTGATGATAGGGATTGGAGCAACATCACAACCAGGAGGCGAGCATGGCGTTGAGCGAAGAATTTATGTTACAGATGTACCGGTACATGGTGCTGGGCCGCTTGTTCGAGCAACGTGCCGAGCAGATCGCGAACAGGGGGCTCGTACCGGGTTCTATTCACCTGGGGATCGGTGAGGAAGCGACCCACGTCGGTGCTTGCATGGCGCTGGCCCACGAAGACTATATCATCCCCACCCACCGTGGACATGCGGCCGATATCGTCAAGGGGGCCGATCCCAAGCGGGTGATGGCCGAGATTATAGGCCGGACGACTGGCTGCTGTGGTGGTCGCGCTGGCTCCTCTCACATAGCGGATGCCGCTTCCAACAACCTTGGTGTGCAGGGGATCATCGGGCCAGTCTTTCCGGTTGCGTCCGGTGCAGCGCTCACGCAGAAGCGTCTCAACACGGGGCGCATCGTCCTGGCCTGGTTTGGCGATGGCGCTTCGCACGAGGGCACGTTCCACGAGGCCATGAACTTGTCGGCGATCTGGAAGCTCCCCGTCGTGTGGGTATGCGTCAACAACCAATATGCGATGGGGACGAGCTTTGTCAGTACGACGGCCGTGGAGAACGTTGCAGACCAGGCCTGCGCCTACAACATGCCGGGCTTGGTTATTGACGGCAATGATATCCTGGTTGTCTACGAAACCGTGCGCGAGGCGCGCGAGCGTGCCCTGGCGGGTGAGGGCCCGACCCTCATCGAATGCAAGACCTACAGGCACCGAGGACACTCGACTTTCGACAAAAACGCCTACCGGCCGCAAGAGGAGATTGACGAGTGGCTGAAACGGGATCCAATCCCCCGGTTCGAACAAACGTTGCGCGAACGCGGTATCCTGGATGACGAGCGCATCGCACAGATCGCGGACGAGGTCAAGCAACAGGTGGATGAGGCCGAGGAGTTCGCGTTGGACAGCCCTGAGCCTCGCCCTGAAGCCGCCATGGAGTTCGTCCTTTGCCAAAGTGAGGTGGAATAGTATGATCACTCGTGAGATTACTTTCAGAGACGCCATCGGCGAGGCCCTACGGGAAGAGATGGAACGCGACGAGCGCGTCTTCATCATCGGTGAGGACATCTATGGGGGGCCCGGTGGCTACGGGGGCTGCTTCAAAGTCACCAAGTGCCTGTGCGAGGATTTCTGCGATTCCCTTCTGGACACGCCCATGGCGGAGCAGGCCATCGTCGGCGTCGCAGCAGGGGCGGCGATGACCGGTTCGCGTCCGGTGGCTGAGATCATGTACGAAGATTTTATCACCCTGGGCATGGACCTGCTGGTCAACACTGCCGCCAAGACACATTATGTGACCGGCGGCCAGTACTGCGTGCCCATGGTCTTGCGCGCTCCCTGCGGCGCGATGGGCATCGGTCCGCAACACTCGCAGACCTGGACCAGTTGGTTCATGCACGTTCCTGGGCTCTACGTTGTCTTTCCTTCGACGCCGTACGATGCGAAAGGGCTCCTGAAGACGGCGATTCGCGACCCTAATCCGGTACTGTTCCTCGAGCCCAAGATTCTCTACAACGTCAAGGGGGAAGTGCCGGAGGAGGAGTACCTGATTCCGTTCGGCGAGGCCCAGGTACTGTGCCCTGGCGACGATGTGACCGTCGTGGCCATTGGGTATATGGCTCACCTGGCCACCCAGGTGGCGGGAGAACTACGCGATCAGGGGCTTTCGGTCGAGGTAATTGACCCGCGCACGCTGGCCCCACTGGACGTAGAGGCGATATTCGAATCGGTTCGCAAAACGCACAAGGTCGTCGTGGCGGCTGAAGACTGCAAGACTGCGGGCCCGACGGCGGAGATAGCGGCGCTCATCGGCGAAGCCTGTTTCGAGTACCTGGACGCGCCGATCAGCCGTGTTGGCGCCCGGCACGTGCCCATCGCGCACAACGTGATCATGTCCGAGTACATCGTGCCTGGTGCGGGCGAGATCCAGCAGGCTGTTCAGAGCGTGATTGATTGGTCGTAGCAGCCGAAAGGCACGGGAGGATGAGTGATGCCAGATGAAACCGCCCCCGGCGGGGCCGCCAGCAAGGAGATGTTCAGCAATTTCGTGCAGATCGGTGTGATGGTCAGAGACCTGGACCGGACCGTAAAAGTGTTGTCTGAGGTCTTTGGTTTGGGTCCGTTTCGTTTCATCACGTATCCGCCCCCCGATCGTGCCGACATGGAAACGACCTACAGGGGAAAGCCGGGCCAGTTCTCCCATCGTATAGCATTCACCGAACTGGGCCCCATCGAGTTGGAGATTGTCCAGCCACTGACAGGGGAAAGTACGTTGACCGAGTTCTTGGACGAACACGGAGAGGGCATCCATCACATTCGTTTCGACGTAGACGACATTCAGCAGGTGATTGATTATCTGGCCGAGCACGGCATTGAGCCGGCGTTGAGCGGCACGGGTCTGCGTCCTGGCACTACCTGGATCCACTTCGATACCAGCGACGAGGTCGGCTTCGTGATCGAGGTTATGAACACGCTGCCCGGGTCGGACTGCCGGACGCCTCAAATCGTGGATGGGAAAGTGCAAACACCATAGCGGGGGGCCACGCTCGGCATCCGGGGATGCCTCGCTCCTCATCAGGCAGGCAGAGGTGCGAACGGCACTTTCCGAGAGATCTCGTCGGGCTGGCAGCAGTTATGTTTTTACGGCCGCCCTCAGCGCCTATGCTCCCAGACCTCTTTGTTCACCAGATTACGCGGCCGTTGGCCGGTCAGGGCCTGCACAACCTCCTCGGCCACCCTTTGCTTGCCGTCCTGGGTGGCCTCTTCAGAGTACCAGGCTGCGTGCGGGGTCAACACCACGTTGTCCAGTTGGAGCAGTGGATCGCTCCAGTTGGGCGGTTCCTCTTCCAGGACGTCGAGCCCGGCACCGGCGATCGTCCCGTTCTGCAACGCCTGGGTGAGCGCGGGCTGGTCAATCAGCTTGCCCCGCGAAGTATTGATCAGATAGGCCGTGGGTTTCATCATGGCCAATTGTTCCTCGCCGATCAAGTGGTGTGTGCTCAGGGTGACAGGCAGGAGTAGACAGACGTAATCCGAGCGCCGCAATAGCGTCTCCAGATCCGTTGGCTCCGCACCGTGCTCTCGGATCGTCCCTGCGGGTACAAACGGGTCACTGACCAGCAATTGCAGATCGAAGCCCTGCAACTTGTGCGCGACCGCTCGTCCGATCCGCCCGAAACCCACCAGACCAACGGTGCTACTCGCCAGCCGATGAATGGGATACGCTTCCAGGCCGTCATAACTGCCACCCCGCACCCTCTGGTCCAGGTAGGGGATCTTTCTGGCACAGGCGAGCAGCAAGGCCACAGCCTGTAAAGATACCTCGTCAACGCAATAATCGGGCACGTTGGTCACCAAAATGCCCTTCTCCGTGGCCGCATCCAGGTCAACGGCGTCCACACCTATACCAGCCCGGGCAATGATTTTGCAGGAGGGCAGGGCCTCTATGACCCTCCGTGTGACCGGGGTGCGGGCCAGGAAGACTATCATGGCGTCAACATCGGGTCCAGCGGCGATCATCTTGTCTTCCGTATCACAGCCGGGGGTGATGGTAGCTTCGATCTGGGAGAGCACTTCCAGTGCTGGTCCGAGAGTGCTTTCGTCAGTGTCCAGAATGATTCTCGGTGCAACGTCACTCATAACTCACTTCTTCCTATCGTGACAGCCATCCTCCGTCCACCGGGAGGATCACGCCGTGCAGATAGTCCGAGGCCCGAGAGGCTAGAAAGATGGCGGCACCCTTCAGGTCATCCGGCGTCCCCCAGCGGCCGGCGGGCAGCCGGTTCAGGACCTGTTGGTTACGCACCGGGTCATCCTTCAGGGGCCTGGTCATATCCGTGGCCATGTAACCCGGCGCGATGGCGTTGACGTTGATGCCTCGCCCTGCCCACTCGTTGGCGAGTGCTTTCGTGAGCTGGCCGACGCCCCCCTTGCTGGCCGCGTACGAGGGAACCAGGAGTCCTCCAGAGAAGGTCAGCATCGAGGCAACGTTGATGATCTTGCCGTAACCCTTCTGCAGCATGATGTGCGCCGCCAGTTGACACAGCTCGAACACGGAGGTCAGGTTGACCTCAAGCACCACATCCCAGTCCCCGATTGGGAACACCTCCGCCTTATGGCGACGGGTGATACCGTGGCTGTTTATCAGAATGTCGAGCGTGCCCAGCCTCTCAACAGCCTCGTGAAACCCTCGTTTGAGGTCGGCCCGGTCTGAGAGGTCTGCTTGAACGGCGATGAATCCGTCCTCTTTGGCCACGTCGAACACCCTGGCGGAGCGGGAGAGAATAGCCACCTCCGCTCCAGCCTGTTGCAGTCCCTGGGCCATCCCGCGTCCCAGGCCCCTCGGGCTCCCTGCCCCCGTTACCAATGTCTTCTTGCCTGTCAGATCGAATAGATCCATCTGTGCTTTCCTCGTTTCAAGATTTCTTATGCGGCACAGTTTCAGATTCCGCGATTACACCAATCGCAGATAAAGCGCCTCATGACATCTGACGCCTTCTCAATGTCGTCCACGGACACCATCTCGTGGCTCGAATGAGCGTCGGCCAGTTTCCCGGCTCCAAAGAGGATGCTGGAGATTCCCAGTTGGTTGTTGTACAGCCAGGTATCGCTGGAACCTGGCATACCTGACAGTATTGCTCGCTCTCCAGCACTCTCCACCGCTTTTTTCATACACACTACAATCGGAGCATCCGGTGGCGTCACGTGGCCATCGTGGCGAAATGTGAAGTCAAGGCTGAAGTGCTCCCTCAGCCACGGGTCACCTTGCTGAGTGATGAGCTGACGTATCTCAGCCATGACCTGTTCCTTTGTCCTGTTCGGCAAGAAACCAAAAACTCCCTCCAGGACTGCCTCACCTGGCACTGTGGCGGGCCATCTACCTGCATTGAGCTTGCCGATAGTTACCGGCATGGGGTTTTTATATTCGTCGAAGAGAGGCACGTCCCTTGACTCCGACAGAAGACGATCATGGTACGCTTCCAGAATCCCCATAACGTCAATCGCCGATTTAAGCGCACTTATGCTGGACTCGGCACTGCCTACGTGCCCAGGACGTCCCAGGCATTTTATGCGGAACCAGACGGCGCCTCTTGACGAAGTCACGATCTTCAAATCGGTAGGCTCCAGAACAACCACACCATCGGCTTTTTCATTTCTTCGAGCCAGTTCTCGAACTAAGGCAAGCGTCCCATTTCCCCCATTCTCCTCCTCCACAACAATGTGTATGATGAGATTCCCTTTGAGTTTAATGTCGTCGGCTCTAAGGTCCCTCAGTGTCTTCCACATCACGGCGATCTGGCCCTTATCGTCACATGCACCTCTCCCGTGGACAAAGCCATCTCTGACAACTGGGGCAAAAGGGGAGTCTTGTCCTTCCGAAGGTGGAACTGCATCGGAGTGAGCGTTGAGAATCAGCGACTTTCCTCCTCCGCTTCCTTTCACGACGGCACGCACGTTGTAGTGACCGTCGTAGTTTATCCCAGGAATGGGGCTCGAGTAGTCTGGGTCATCCACGATGGTTACGGGAATCGGTACAAGTTCAACCTCATCGACGACGGGCTCAAAAGCCTGGGCGATGAACTCAATGACCTCCTTCTCCTGGCCGGAAGTGGACGGATAGTGAATCAAGTCGCACAGCAGCTCAATGGTCTTCCTCATAGCCCAAGAATTACCTTCTCCATGATATCGAGCGACTCGTGCGCCTCCTCCTCATTCATAATGAGAGGGGGGGCGACACGAATCACGTTGCCAAAGATACCGACCTTGCCCACAAGCACGCCATTCTGGGCGCTTTCGTTTATCACCCGGATGGTGATATCGGGAGCCGGTTCCTTTGTCTTCTTGTCCTTCACGAACTCAAGACCAAGCACCATGCCACGACCACGTACATCACCCAGGTATCTGGATTTTTCCTTGATCTCGAGGAGGCGTCGCTTCAGGATTTCTCCGACCCTGGCCACATTCTCAACGAGCTTCTCCTCCTGCACGATGTCGATCACAGCAAGCGCTCCCGAACATGAGAACGGATTTCCTCCCAGTGTGCTGCCCAGATCCCCTGGTTTGAGTGTGCTTACGACCTCAGAAGTAGCCATGAGCGCCGAAATCGGCACTCCACTCCCGATTCCCTTGCCCACACAGACGAGATCGGGCTTGAGATCCTCCCACTCCATGGCGAAGAACTTGCCTGTCCTGCCAAATGAAGATTGCACCTCATCGAGAATAAACACCAGTCCCCGGTCTCTCACCCAGCGCTCGAGTTGCTTCATATACCCTTCCGGTGGGAAAATGAAACCCGCGGAGCCCTGGTATGGTTCCACGATCAGGCCCGCAAGTGATCCAGTCGAGAGATTGCGTACCACTGTGTCAATATATTCCAGGCAGAGAAAACCACAACTTTCCGGCTCCGCCTTGAATGGACAGCGATAGCAATGCGGGTACGGTACGTGGATGTAGCCTGGCGTGAGAGGACCATATCCCCTCTTGACTCCGCCGAGTCCACCGGCGCTCCTCGCGCCGGCCGTTCGTCCATGGAAACCTCCGTGGAATGACACGATCTCGAAGTTCCCAGTGTATTTCTTCGCCACGCGCATGGCTGCTTCCGTCGCTTCGCTGCCGGTCGTCAGGAAAAACGCTTTGTCCAGGTGGGGCGGCGTGATCTCGACCATGCGTTTCGCCAGCATCACGCGTGGCGCTGTGGGGAATTCATAGCAGTTCAGAACCTTCTCAGCGGCATTCTGTATCGCCTTCACCAACTTGGGGTGGCAATGCCCGACGTTTGTTACCAACACCCCGGATGTCCAGTCTATGTACTGGTTCCCATCAACGTCGGTTACGACGACACCCTTTGCCCTGTCCCAGACAACCGGGGCTTGGTACCCGTGGCACTGAACTTCGTACTGCTTACCGATATCCAGTAGCGTCCTGGCTTCCGGGCCGGGCAATGCATCCTTCACATGGGTAATCTGACTCATTCTACCATCCTTGTGGCTTAGATCTGTGAGAACATTCAGCCGTCGAACCAGGCGTTCGTAGTAACGACTTCAGTCGTTCTCCAGCCCAATAATCCCTGCAATTAACGACTAAAGTCGTCACTACAGGCATTTTTCAGGCACCCTCTCAGTCTATTCGACGGACTCTTCAATTGGGATATCTACCTCCGTGCCGCGCTGTTCCGCAGACACGTACGCAGCGTAGATCGTCAGGGTCGTGTCTATCGCGAGAGGTAGACCTGATTGCGGCTGCGTCCGCGCATTTATCGATTCAGCGAAATCCTGCATCTCAGATTGGTATCCCATTGTCCAATTCTCATCTGGGGCGGTGTTAACCCATCCCTCCTGGGTGCTTATTTTCTCCATCAGGTATATGTCCCTAACCTCTTCACCTGACGGATAATATCCGTCAACCAGATTCGTTGGACTCATCCGGCATCGTGCGCGGTGGTTGTTCGCACAAACCTCAACCCAGTCGGAGATTCCACCCAGCACGAGTTCGCTCGTGACGACATCACCAATGGTCCCATCTTCAAAGACGACGTGCATGAAACCATAGTCCTCGACGTCGTCGTAGTCAGTTCTCAGGAACCCTTTGTCCTGATAGGTATCCAGCCTGGTGATCTCGTGCACCCTGGCACTGACGGTCCGGGGACGGATCGGTTTCCCATCTCTGGCTATACCTTCCACTCTCTTAAGGTAGAGAATCGCGCCCAATGGATGACACCCTTTTCCTATGAGCGAGCCACCACCGGAGAACCGCCACATGCCGTAGACAGGAGATGCGGACCCGTTATGCGCTTCTTCACCGATCATTCTGAGTATCTGGGCTCCGGACTTCTCGACGATCTCGCGCTCCTTCTGCAATGCAGGGCCATAGACCAGGTTCTCAGCATAGCCAAGGATGATTCCTGATCGTTTCACCGCCTCCTCTATCCTCTTCATGCTCGCGATAACCTCGGAGAGCATCTTGCTTCTCGGCACCCCGTATGCCCGGAACTCATCATGGCCCTCACTGGGTCCAAAGTAGCCGGTAAACGGTTTCTCGACAATCGCATCTTTTCCCACCTCAGCAGCGCGAACGATCATCTCTTCGTGTGCATAGGGTGGGACGCAGACGTCGACGACGTCCACCGCACTGAGTAGTTCATCAAGGCTTGAGAAAGCCCTGATCCCTCTCCGCTTGGCAAACCTTTCCCTGCTCTCCAAACTAATGTCTGTTACACCGATGACTTCGATGGAAACCGAGTGAATCCTTTTCCAGCACTCGAAATGGAACTTTCCCGCCGCACCCGCGCCGGCTATTCCTACCCTCATCACCATAGCCTCCTATATCCCTTCTAGAAAATCTCGAACCAGTCCAGGCCAAGTGTGAATCTCAGCCAGACTGCTAGCAATATGGAGCGAAGAATTGGGTAATAGCACATCAAGGACTTCAGCCGTAGAGAGTGGATGCCCAGGATCGTCGGTCCAGGCTAGAATCAAAGCCGGCATAGTCAAACTCTTCACCTTGTCTGGCAGTGGCAACTCCGATTGGGCTGCTCCACGAAACCAGCAAGAAACCACTCGCTCGTTCATCGCTACAACGTGGCGTAGGCGGATTTCTCTCTCTTCAGGAAACTCCTCTGCCAAGAACCGGGCCTGTGGCTGCTGCTGCAGTCGTTCTGCCAAGGCATCTAGCCCTTGAGTCTCGACAATGCTCGCCAGGGTTTCACGGATTTCGGCTCGTGCCGCTCGGGTCTCCCAGCCAGTGGGAGGGATAACGAGTACAAGCCCGGCAACCCGACCAGGAGCAACCAAAGCGGCAAATAAGGCCGTTACGCAGCCCATCGAGGCACCACCAGCTACAAAGTCATTGATACCCAAGGCATCGACAATACCGGTCATGTCCCGCGCCAAATTCGACCATTGGTAATCCACCGTGGCGAAGCTAGCTCCGGATGCGCCGTGACCGCGGGCATCGTAGCGTATCAGTTGGGCAACCTCAGCGACGCCACTCCAATTGAAAAGGCCAGCCTCGTCTTCTGTTGCTCGGCTACTGGTCAGTCCATGACCCCAGATGAATGGCAGGCCCTGTCCTGTGATCGTAACTGCTAGTTCTACACCACGAACATGCATAATCGTCCCTTCCCTTACATCTGCGTCCCATTCGGCTTGTCGGTTTGAGGCTTCGTCGTGAGCCCTCGGCATGAGCTCGGTCGAACGCTCAGCCGAATGGCGAATCGCCAGACCAATTAATATACAATGAGCACCACTAACAGATCATCGCTGTCATTGCGCAGACCGTGATACTCCCCGCTCAGGGTAAGTGATGCTTGTCCAGCCGTCAATATATGTTCTTCGGTATGATTCCAAGTGACCATTTCCCCTGAAATAACGATAAAGACCTCATCGTTCTTTTCGAGGTGCAACGGCGCCTGCCCGCCTGGTTCCAACGTCCAGATGACGATGTGTCCTGAGTGTTCGACATCCTCAAATAACTCTTTGCGCCACACCCGGCCGGTGCCAAGAGTGCCCGCCGGAAGACCTTTCTCTTCCTCTATAAGCAGCTTACCCCTTTCGAAAACCGCTTCTTCTATTCTCATGGTTTATCTCCTTTCAAATGTCCATTTGGATCTATGTCATTATTGCCCCGGGGTTGTGAATGACACTCAGAGGACAACTCCGCCACCTCTTGCTTCAAATCCCTTAGCTCCACGAGGACTTCTCTCAACAGCAGAAGTTGCAGGCGACGCCACTGGATGTCACTGGCTAGCTTGGCCCACTTACTCGGGTCCTCCGAGAGATACCTTTCCACCAACTCTACTACATCTTTGGGCATTTTTCACCTCGCTCAGCAAATGAAGACAATACCCACAGTGACGGCACAAGGGACGAGGCTGAGATCACCCAGCAGGGCATAGGCTTCCCACCCCACTTTGTTGATCAGAGCCACTACATCTATGCCCATAGCTTCCATCGCCGGCCTGGCGCGGTGGGGAAAACGGCACCTGCCACTATCCAGAAACTGGCATATCAGCCCTTTACACAGGTAATCCTTGCAGGATCCACCGCCGAGCCCCATGGCTAGATAATAGCCGTCCTTGTAAGCCTGGCGCTCCAACTTGCAGACCACCTCGGCACTCTTCTGGTGAAAGGAGAGGGTGCGCCGCTGCTCCGCTTTGGTCGCTCCCCTCCCCGGGACGTACTCCTCTAGCGGCTCAACGTCGCACTTGAACAGTACCGCCCAGGAGAACCGGCTCAAGGCTCGGCGTACCAGGTCCAGGTTCGGGGCGTAAGGAGGGCAGTTGGGGGTTTCCCCGGCGCGGAGACAGCGGGGTACCAAACATTTCAGCCGCACCCGCTCATCTACGGTGACGGTGCTGGCAGGAATGATTGCCGCACTTGAAGCGCCTGACTGTAACGCCAATTCACGGTAACGCTCCAAATCGGCTCTTAAGGTCTCCTCGCCCACCGCTTTGCCCAGAGCCCTGGGGGCTGGTGCCGACGTTGTCATTGTCCATCTTCCTCTTCTCTGCGAAATCAGGGGGACACGACCCGCGATTAGGAACAGCCACAGGCTTTAGTGCCCTTACCGCGATGTGAATGCCTGTCGGGACGATGATCTCATCCTCCTTCCAGTAAGCAT
>CAZZEX010000061.1:7049-27860 GCA_964653285.1 uncultured Anaerolineales bacterium | reverse complement strand
ATTCTCGCGCGCCTATCGGCCATCGCCGAGCTTGACAAAGCATGTCCGTTCCATATGTCCATTTTCCGTGACTTTAGGACGATGCTGTACGCCGTGTCCCTCGTATCGAGTGAATACCACGTACCCCGCTATACTACGTGGCCGAATGGAGACGTTTCCCTTTTGGGCCTGCCTTTGTCTGTTCTACAGACTTCAGCCGTTTGGCAGGTTCTAACTCACGACGCTTACGTGCCTTTGTCGAAAATCCTGACCTTGGCCACCTGTTCGAGGCGTCGCCGCTTTCGGCTGGCAGTTTATCCCCTTTCTACCCTTGCACGCCGACGTTTGATAGCCATTCTCCCGCCGTAGGGCAGCACTCTCTCCCCACCACCTGGGGGATAGGAGTTGACGAACAACTTTGCTCGTCGCACCTACTTGGACACACAGTTGTATAAGGTTCTTCAAATTAACTGCAAACCTTACCCACCCATCCCCCGTGCTTGGGCGAACTAGTCGCGGCGCACGGTTTCGGGTGAACGGATCGCAGATGCGGTGTTGGGCCGCGCCCCTATGAACTGACGAGACGTGACCTTTTAGCTTTGCCGCGCTGGTATTTTTGCCGCATGCTCTGTGCCCAAGTCGCGTAATCACGGTTCTGGAGATTCCGCCGTGTTTCAACAATTATCCGAAAATGGTTATCGAAATCTCTCTCGAATGTCGGCTTAGATACTACCAAGTCGTGGATGATTGCTGAAAGTGATTCAAGTAGTCTTTTCTTAAATTGCAGGGATAGCAGATTTTCAACCCTGAGAGCGTCCATCTGCTCTTGTGCCACATCGTTGCCGTCTTTATTCAGTGGATAAACCCATTGGCCGTGAGCTAGCTTGTTTCTCAACTCGATAATCGAACCGAGATCTCTTGCAAGCATTTCCGAAAGGGCCACGTATCGTGAATGCGCTGAGTGGGGTAAAACGTTGGCTGTTATGGGGGCCTTTGGAATTTTGTACTGTCGGCGGAAGGCCACTTCTACCGCTTTTTGCCATCGCTTCAGTTGTGTGTTTTCGGCGCGTATCGTGTCTCGTTCCGAGTCGTCAAACCCTTTTGGTTCGTAGACGAGTTTTCTCAAGCGACATTCTGCCCATGCTCCTAACAGAAGTGCATATAGGCGCATGAACGATGAGACTGTAATCTCGTCACCTTGAGAAATCGCGGCACGGAGTGAACGCGCTACTCTCTTCATTGCACGGTCAATCTCTTGAAGGTTGGCAACATGGAACTGGTACAGTTTTTTCGGTGGTTTCATCTTGTGGATCCCCAGGCGCCAAAAGGCACTAGAAACTATCTAATGCTCTTTGGCGCTTGGGAATCGAACCCAAGTAGACTCTCACAAAGTGAGTGTGTTTCCATTACACCATCGCCCCATGAAATCATGGCAGTCTTGCAATAAATTGTCGCACTTGACGGAACAATGAGCCTGTGCTGATATTATAACGGTATTGCGATTGTGGCAAGCGGCCTAACGGTATCGAACTCACCTGCCTGCGGGTTTGCAGCGTATCCTCCTATCCAAGATGACCCACAACAACGAAATCCGCTTTCGAATTCGGCGCGCGATTAGCAGGTCAGGTGCAGTGAGTGGTTATGTGCCCTCCTCAATAGATCAACTAATAGTCAAGGGCCAATGCGATGTGCTTTGTCTCCAGAATCGAGATGAAGTTCTCTCCAGTTGCGATGCTTTCCAAATCCTTCCGGTCAAGCACTATGACGTAGAGAGACTGAGTTCTGTGAAGCAAGCTGACTTGCTCGACAGCACTCTTTGTGAGACCATTGACTGTAAAGAGAATGGCTGTCTTGGTGCCAATCATCGAGGCGCGGCGAGCCAGATAGTCTATGGATTCTAGGCCTACAGGTCTGTTGGTGGCTTTCCACTCGACCAATATGTACAGGTCAAATCGTGATAGGAACGGGTTCGTACCCTTGTTGGTGATTATGAAATCGAGTTCGGTTATAGCAGTTCTGACACGTGACCGAACCCCAAACCCGTTAACGCCTGACAGAAGCGTTTCAAGCAGCTTCTCCATATGCTCGGCACGCTCAAGCGGGGAGTCACCTTCTTCTAGAGAAGATATGAACGTGGATAACTGTCCTCTGTAGGCCTTGAGATCAAGCGCGAAATCAAGATCTGGGGAGTATTGGAAGAACCCTCGTCTAGCGAAGTACCGTCCGGTTTCTTCCCTGGTGGCGTTTCTGACGCTCATGCCGGCACGTAACCAGACTTGATGGCTCCCTAGATAGGGTTTGTCATCACCCTCAGGGATCTCTATGACTGTTACTGTGCCGTCTGGTAGAGCGTACTCGCGGGTTTCGATATCGCGAATCGGGGGATCACATAGATCATTGCACCAGCTCTGTACCTTATCTTGAATCTGAGCGTCCTTGAAACCTACGATGGCACCGTCGTCTGACACTCCCAAGAGAATTCTGCCGCCGCTTGTATTTGCAAAGGCACAAATCTCGCGAACTAGTGCTTCGGGTGACGGCACAGTCTCTCTGAACTCAACACGTTTGTTCTCCCCTCCCGTAATGGTCTGGAGAAGCTCATCAGCAGCCCTGTCCCGTGTGCCAAAGAGCTCCTGTTGAATGCTTGGGTGTCTACTCAGCAGCGACTCCAACTGAACAGCATCCCACACAAACACGTATTCAAACGCGAACTGCTGACTGGCAGGTTTCAACCAATCGCGCAGGTTGGCCGATAGAGCGTTTGAGACCATAAAGAGAACGCCGTCGGGCTGATGTTCGACGGCTTTCACCAGTTCGTCGTGTAGATGGCATTTCGACAGTGGTGTCAAGAAACGTTTGCATTGGACAAGCCATTTCTTCTGGACTCGTTGGCCAGGCAATGGAGTCTCGTCTCGAAAGCCGATGATATCGCGGCCCCTGTCTTGTCCAGCCGCGCCGTACCATTCAAGGTTGAAGAAGCCCTCTTCCTCAAGAAGTCGGTAACAGAGCTTCTCGAATTCCACGGGAGAGATCTTACTCCAGTCTATTGCCATCAAACTACCCCCCAGAACCATAAGAATACGTGGGAGAGGTCTTGTCTCGTACAAGGGCACATAACTATATGTTTATGGTCACAAGTGACCACAAACGTACCTATACGCGGATTCTATCCCAGGACGCCTGCTCCGTCAAGTCAGTCCAGCGGGCTCTTCACTTCGTCCACCCGCTGTCTGCTCACGTGCGTGTATCGTTGCGTCGTCCGAATGTTACTGTGCCCAAGCAACTCCTGGATGTACCGGATGTCAACGCCATTTTCCAGTAAATGCGTCGCGAACGAGTGCCGCAACGTATGGATGGTTGCTCTGGTGCTGACCCCCGCTTTCTCGCGGGCGCGTTTAAAGATGCGTTGTGCGCTACTTCTGGACATGTGCGTACCGGGCTCCTGCCCTGGAAACACCCATTCTCCCAGCCGGTATGCCCGATAATAAATCCGCAACAGCGACACCGTCTTATCCGCCAGAATGGTATACCGGTCTTTCTTCCCCTTCCCGCCTCTGACGCGGATTTGGCCTCGCTTCGAAAGTATGTCATCTACTCTCAACTGTATCGCTTCACTCGCCCGCAGCCCCGCCGAGTAGATCACTGTCAGCAATGCTTCCTCCCTCAGATTGGCGGTTGCTTTCAAGAGCCGCTTCACCTCCTCCCGGCTCAGCACCATCGGCAGACTCTTCTCCTCTTTCGCGCTGGGCAGGTCGGCCACCTTCTCCGGTTGCTCCAGCAGGTTCTCGTAGACGACGACCAACGCCGCCCGGGCCTGCCGCACGTATGAGGCGGATAGCCCGCTGTCCAGTACGTCCAACAGGTACGCCCGTAATTCCTCTCCACTTGCCGTCGCCGGGTCACGCCGCAACCACTTGAGAAAGCGTTGCGTTTGCAGACGGTAGTTATCCCGCGTCCTGGCGCTGTATCCCCGCCGGGTCAACTCCTCGTCCAGTGCGGTCACCACCTCGTTCACCTGCGCCACCGGCAGTTCCGGCGACGCCGCCTCTACCGCCCGCTTCCCCCCCAGGATTGGGGGGGACCGAGGGGGGGCGAGAGCCACGACTACCCGGTCGCTGGTGAACGAGGAACGCATCCGTTCGAGCGCTTCTGGCGTATGGGGCACGGTCCAGTACTTCCCCTCTGGATGCCACCGCCGGCCAGGTACACTCTTGACGGCCGCCACCCGTTCCGGTGAATAGGGAAACTGGACGACGAGACATCCTGGCTCTCCCGGCGTGACTTGAATCGTTCCCATACTAGTTTGCCTTCTCGCTTGGAATACGCGAAGTACTTCGCAATATTGCGGCATTGCGAATCCGGGTCTTTGTTTTCCATTCCCTGGCCTCACGCCTCCCGGGCCAGGGCCTGGGCGGTGCTCAGCCCCTCCACCGCGCGGTCTGTGCGCCGCAGGAGGCCGGTGAGCACCTCCTTCGGTCCCACCTCGACGGAGCGCGTCACCCCCTGCGCGATCATCCAGCGCACCGACTCGCTCCAACGCACCGGGGAGGTGAGTTGCCGTCCCAGGGCGTCGCGGATACCGTCGGCGTCACTGAGCGGGCCGGCGGTAGTGTTGGCCACGAGCGGGACGGCCGGCTCGTGGAACGGCGTCGCGTCGAGGAGGCAGCGAAATTCGGCGGCAGCCTCGGCCATCAAAGGGGAGTGGGCGGCGATGCTCACGGCCAGCCGGATCACGCGCCGGGCTCCCCGCTCCTTTGCCAGTTCCATCGCCTGCTCCAGCGGCGCGAGTGCCCCGGAGATGACGAGTTGGCCGGGACAGTTGTCGTTGGCGATTCCCACGTACTCACCGCTCTGCTTCCGCACTGCGGCACAGATTGCCTCCAATGGCTCACGCTCCAGCCCCAGCACGGCCGCCATCCCGCCGGGGCTCTGCTCCCCGGCCTGCTTCATCAACCGGCCGCGCTCGCGCACGAGCCTCAGCCCGCCCTCAAAGGAGAGGGCCCCCGCCGCCACCAGTGCGCTGAATTCCCCCATGCTGTGCCCGGCCACGTAGGCCGGGCTGCCCATCCCGCGTTCTTCCAACACCCGCAGCGCGGCGATGCTGGTGGCGAGAATGGCTGGCTGTGTGTTCAATGTGTCGTTCAGTGGTTCGGTTGGTCCATCAAAGCACAGCCGCGACAAACTAATGCCCAGGATACGGTCAGCCTGGGCGAACACAGCGCGGGCTGCAGGGAAGGTGGCGTGAAGATCGCGCCCCATTCCCACGTATTGGGATCCCTGGCCCGGAAAGAGGTGGGCACACAGAGTCTTGCTCAAACCAGCCCTTTTCTGGTGCTTCTTGTCTTTTGCCTCCTGCTTCCTGCTTCCTGCTATTCCTCTTCGATCTCGATGACCTGGGTACCGCGATAGGTGCCGCAGGACAGGCAGACGTGGTGTGGTTGCACCGGTGCGCCGCACTGTGGGCAGGTCACCAATCGCGTGGCCTTTAGTCTCCAATGGCTGCGACGGTTTCCCCGACGGCCTTTCGATATTCTACGCTTGGGTACTGCCCCCATAGTTTCTTCGTGCTCCTTTCTGATTAACCCGTTGCATCCCCTACGGGATTGCAGGGAGACGTATTATAGGGGTGAGCGATGAACCTGTCAAGGTGTCTCGCCATCGTCGCTATCGTCCTATTCCTTGGCGGGCGGTTTGTTCTCGCTTCTCTCGCGTTCGACCTGGATGGCACGGATGCCGTTTTCGGTCACCGTCAGCGCCCGCTTTAGGTTCTGCTCCAGTTTACAGAGGACGTCGAAGGCGTAGTTGTCGGCGCCGGTGCGGATGCCTTCTACCTCTTGCTTGGCTTGCTCGCGGATAGAGGCGGCTTGGGCCTCGGCAGCCTGGGCGATGGTGTGCTCTGCTGTGAGTTGGGCTGCCTCGGTGCGTGCCAGCGTGACGATGCGTTCCGCTTCCTCCTGGGCTTGAGCCATGGTACGCTCTTTCTCGCGGACGATCCGCTCGGCGCGCCGCACTTCATCGGGGATCGAAATGCGCATCTGGTCGAGCAGGGGCCAGATGTGGCGCTCGTCCACCAGCCGCAGGCTGCTGAAGGGCAACTGTTTGCTCCCCTTGATGATCTCTTCCAGACGGTCTACCAGGTATAGAATGTCCATGTCGGCCTCCGACGTTCAATCGCGCAGTGAAAAAAGCGGCACGGGTTCATGGTTCTTCTCTCGTTCGCGTCGTTTTGCCTCCATCGCGGCCACGACGTGAGGCGGGACCACCGCGCTCACGTCGCCCCCCAGCAACGCGATCTCCTTGACGATGCTGGAACTCAGGAAAGCGTGGGTCTGGCGCGTCATCAGACACACGAACTCGATCTCTGGCGCAAGTTGGCTGTTGGTGAGCGCCATCTGGTACTCTAGTTCGAAGTCAGAGATGACTCGCAGCCCGCGCACGATGACCTGCGCTTCGACCTGGCGTGCGAAATCCACCGTCAATCCGCCATAAGGTACCACGCGCACTCCTGCCAGGCCGTCCAAAGCCCGGCGCGCCAACTCAACTCGTTCCTCGACGGTGAACAGCAGGCTCTTCGCTGGCCGGTCGTAGACGGCGACCACCAACTCATCAAAGATATTGGCCGCCCGGGTGGCGATGTCCACGTGTCCCAGGTGAATAGGGTCAAAGGTGCCAGGGTAGATAGCGATGCGGGTCAACTGACTTCTCCTTCCCCCTTCCAGAACTGTGCCACCCGGCGGGCAAGAAGCCGGTTGTCCGGGTTGGCTAGTTCGGGGTCGGTCTTGAAAAAGCGGCGGGCAGCCTCGCGGGCGGCCTCGATGAGCCGCAGATCGGTCACGCTGGCCAATTTGAGGTCTGGAAAGCCCGACTGGCGGGTGCCGAGAAACTCTCCCGGCCCGCGCAGTTCCAGGTCCTTCTGCGCCAGTGCGAAGCCGTCGTTGGTGGCCTCGACCGCCTGCAGTCGCTCCTGCGCCTCGGGGGAGGCGGAGTCGGAGACGAGGAGACAGTAAGAGGCGTGCTCACCCCGGCCCACGCGGCCCCGGAACTGGTGGAGTTGCGCCAGGCCAAAGCGGTCGGCCCCCTCGACGAGCATCACTGTGGCGTTGGGCACGTCAATCCCCACCTCGACGACGGAGGTGGCGACCAGGACGTCCAGTTCCCCCTGGGCGAAGCGGGCCATCGTGGCCTCTTTCTTCTCCCCTTTCATCCGCCCGTGCAACAGGCCCAGTCGCAGGTCGGGGAAGATGTGCTCTTGGAGGCGCTTATACTCGTCAACAGCAGCCTTTGCCTCGACCTTCTCCGATTCCTCGACCAGCGGGCAGATGATAAACACCTGGCGGCCTTTTTCGACCTGGCTGTGTACGAAACTGTAGGCTCGTGCCCGCTCGGTGGGCAGGATCAAGCGGGTCACGACTGGTTTACGGCCCGGCGGCATCTCGTCAATGATCGAGACGTCCAGGTGGCCCCACAGCGTCAGTTCGAGGGAGCGGGGGATGGGGGTGGCGGTCATCACCAGCAGGTGGGGATTGTATCCTTTCTGCCGCAGCGCCGCCCGCTGGCGCACACCGAAACGGTGCTGTTCGTCAATCACCACCAACGCCAACTCCTTGAACTGCACACCCTCTTGGATCAGCGCGTGGGTGCCCACGACGACGTCCACGCTGCCATCGACCAGCCCGGCGTAGATTTCTTCCCGCTCTCGTCCGGTGACGCTGCCCGTGAGGAGGCGGACGTTGGACAGATTACCTGGCCCACTCGCCGAAGAAAGGGGAAGAAGCCGGGTCAGGGTGTTATAGTGCTGCTCGGCCAGGATCTCGGTGGGGACCATCATTGCCGCCTGGGCACCGGCAGCCACGGTCAGGGCCATCGCCGCCGCCGCCACGACCGTCTTGCCTGAGCCCACGTCCCCCTGCAGGAGCCGGTTCATCGGCTGGCTTGAACGCAGGTCGGCCACTATCTGCCGCAACGCGCGCTGCTGGGCGCGGGTCAGTTCGAACGGCAGAGTGCGGATGAAGTCGTTGAGAGTGGCTTCGTTCACCGGCAGCGGTTTGCCTGGTTCCGAGCGCCACAGGTGGCGCCGACGCAGCAGGCCGATCTGCAGCACGAATAATTCGTCGAAGGCCAGCCGGTAGCGGGCTTGCTCTAACAGTTCCTTGCTGTCCGGGAAGTGGGCCTGGGCGATAGCGGTCTCCAGGTGCAGCAGGCTCGTCTCCTGGCGCACCGAGGCTGGCAGGTGGTCGGGCAACCGCCTGGACCAGTAGTCCACGGTGCGTTTCATCAGGCGGCGCAGCCACTTGGCGCTGATGCCCTCGGTGAGAGGGTAGACCGGCACGAGACGGGCCGTGTGTAGCAGTTCCTCTTTCAGAGGTTCCCACTCAGGAGAAGTGAAGCACAGCCGGCCAAGGTATTCGTCCACCCGGCCGCTGATGACGATCTGTTGACCATGCTTGACACGATCTGCCAGGTAGGGCTGGTTGAACCAGGTGGCCTCGATGAAGCCAGTGCCGTCAGAGAGGATGGCCTTGAAGATGCTGCCGCCTCCCCGGGTCTCACGTGCGCCAGCGTCCCAGACCTGAGCGATGATGGTGACCTCTTCGCCGTACTCGAGGCGGTTGATCGGCTTGAGTTGCGAGTAGTCGTCGTGACGGCGGGGGAAAAGGTAGAGCATGTCGCGGATGGTGTGGATGCCCAGTTTGGTCAGCCGCTCGGCTTGCTTGGGTCCAACTCCTTGCAGAGCGGTTACCTGGGAATCGAGGCCGGTGCGGGCGTAGGCAGGCGCAGGTGGACTGGAAACTGGCTCAGCCCGGCGGGGAGTTGGTGGGGCAGGCGCTACTTTCCCGTTTTCCCTCTGTTGGGGGGCGGGGGCGGCCTTGAGCATTTCCAACAACGCGGCCACAGTCTCCTGGCGGACGGCTGGCTCAGGGAGGCTGCTGTAGACGCGCAACCGGTCGGCCACTTCCTGGATCCAGTCGGATGCCTCAGGTCCAAAGATGGCCTGGGCCTCCCGCGACCAGGTGTCGGCGTAGCGGGTCAGGCCGCCAAAGACGGCCCGGTCCTGATACCTCTCCGCCTCCAGGCGGAGGATCTTGGTCAGTTTCTTAATGGGCGTCGTCATGTCCTATCCAGCCGTCACGGCCGCCACGCCCAGCCCTCGCGGCCCTACGTGGGTGCCGATGATAGTGGTGGCTGCGACGGTGAGCAGTCGCCTGGGTGAACAAAGATCGGTCAGGCGGCTGCGGAGGTCGTCTACCTCGGGAGCGTAAGAGTGGAGGATTGCCAACCGCTCCAGCGGGCCCAAGGCGCGTGTGAGTTCCACCAGTTGTTCGATGGCCCGGCGTCTCGTCCGCGCACGTCCCAGATCCCTGACTTTGCCCAGAAGCACCTCCACAACCGGCTTGACGCGCAGGATCTGAGCGGCTTTCGCCCGTGCCCAACTCACCCGTCCGCTGCGGCGCAGGTATTCCAGCGTGTCGAGCATCGCGTAGACGTGCACCCGCTGCTTCATGTCCTCGACCAGAGCCAGGATCTCTTGGGCGCTCTTGCCGTCTGCTGCTGATTCGGCCGCCGCGATGACTATCCAACCGAGCCCCATTGTGACCTGTCCTGAGTCCACGATGTGCACTTTCAAGTCCGGCGTTTCCTGTGCACCCAGGTGTGCGACGTTGTACATCCCGCTCAGGTCGGTCGAGATCACGATAGCGATCACCTCGTCTGCCTCACCTGCCAGGCTGCGATACGCCATGGCGAATTCGTGGGCCGGCGGCACGGCGGTGGTCGGCACGACCGGCATAGTGGGCAGTTGAGCGTAGAACTCCTCCCGGCTGAGCCCCCCAGAATAAGGTCCATCTCGATAACTACGATTGCCGATCTGGATGTAGGCCGGCACGATGGTGATGTGCAGTCGGGCCGCTACTTCGGGGGGCACGTCAGATGTACTATCGGTGAGAATGCGCACTCGGTTCATCAGAATAATATCTCCTTGCCCGTTCCCTCGTACACTATCAGGCCCATCCCGTCTGGCCCGATGTGGGACGCCAGCAGTGGGCCGTAGAGCAGGATGGGAGGCTCGTGGCCCGGCGCGATGAGTTCCAATCGCTCTTGCAGCATCCTCGTCTCCTCTGTGGGGTAGGGGGTGCTTTGCAAAATGGCCACCCGTTCGATGTCGGAGAACTCATTGGCGAACTCGGCCAGTTTGTCTATCGCACGTTCGCGGCTGCGAACTTTTTCCATAGGGATAATCTTGCCCTCCTCGATCGCCAGAAAGGGCCTGATGCCCAACATAGTGCCCAGGATGGCCTGGGCTGGGCTGATGAGCCGGCTGTGTTCCAGGTAGTCCAGCGTGTCGGTGATAAGCGCGATGTAAATGCGTCGGATGATCCCCCGAATCTGGCGCATGATCTCGGCCAATGAGACGGACTCGTTGGCCAATTGTGCTGCCTTCTGCACCAGGATATCCAGACCCAGGGAGAGCGTCTCCGAATCCATAACCACGATATCGCAGCGGCCCAGGAACTCGCGTGCCGCCATCTGGGCTTCACGGTTGACGGGGCTGAGACTGGCCGAGGAGTGGAGCGAGATGATCTGATTGGTACGGCGTGTCAGACGGCTGTATACGTGCCAGAACTGCTCGGCAGTCGGGCCGACGATGCCGGGCCGGATGCGGTCGCGAGCCATACGGAGCAGCAACCCCTCGTGATCCAAGTCCGTGCCATCCTGGTAGTCTTCGTGGTCAATGCGGACGGTCAGGGGTACGATAGTGATGTTGAGCTGTTTGGCGACGGCCGGTTTGGTGGTTGTTGCACTGTCGGTAACGATGTGGACTCTGGGCACGGAACCTCCAAGATTGGCAGTTAGCAGTTAATAATCAGTGGTGTCGGTCACTCCACCGAGAGGATGTAATGGTAATGGGGCTGTCCACCGGCGATGACTTCGATCTCCTGGTCAGGCCAATTCCGCTGCAGGAGGTCAGCCAGTGCGTTGGCGTCGCTTTCGCTGACGGGGTCGCCGTAGTACAGGGTGATGATCTCGCATTGGGCTGAATTCATCTCCTCCAACAATGTCTGTACGACTTCCTCGATCGTCGTGCCGCTCGCTTTCAGTTCCCCGTTGTGCAAGCCGATAATCTGTCCATTGGCGATCTCCATACCGTTGATCTTCGCGGAGCGGGTTGCGGTGGTGATCTCGCCCGTCTCGATTTCTTCCATCGCGCTCGTCATCGTGGCCACGTTGGCCTCGAAATCGGCCTGGTAGTTGATCGCCAGCAGCGCCGCGATGCCTTGCGGGGTGGAGAGGCTGGGGATGACGGCCACGGGCTTGTTGCTAAGTGCGCGGGCCTGCTCGGCAGCCATGATGACGTTGCTGTTGTTGGGCAGCAGGATCACACGCTCGGCTGGTAGATTCTCGATCGCCTCTAGCAAGTCCTGGGTGCTGGGGTTCATTGTCTGGCCGCCGTACACGATGGCGCCTACTCCCAGGCTCTTGAAAACGCGGGCCAGTCCATCACCCAGGACGACGGCCACGACGCCGATCTCCTGGGAGGGCTGGGGCGATGGAGACGGCGGCAACTCGCGCTCGACGATGAAGTCCTGATACTGGGCCTGCATGTCCTCCACAACGACGTCGCGCAGCGAGCCCAGGCTGGCTCCGTAACTGATGGGGATGCCAGGGTCGGGCACGTGAACGTGCACCTTGACCATCGTAGAGTCGCCCACGACGAGCGGGCACTCGCCCATTTCCATGATCCTCTGACGGATGGTGTCCATCTCCAGCTCTTGTCCGGCGATGAGGAACTGCACGTCGTAGCCGTAGCCGACCTCGCCAGGCTCCAACCCTGTGGACATAAGGTCTACCGCTTCGACCAGTTGTACATTCTCGGCGACGGGTTCTCCTCGCATGTAGCGCAACATGCCCTCCAGGATGACGAATAATCCCTGGCCGCCGGCATCCACCACCCCCGCCTCTTTGAGCACCGGGAGCAGTGAAGGGGTGAGCGCGACGGCTTCGTGGGCGGCGAACACCATGTGCTCCAGCACGTGCACCAGATCCTCTGTCTCTTCCGCTGCCCGCGTCGCCGCGTCGGCGACGGCGCGGGCGACGGTGAGGATCGTGCCCTCGACTGGCCTGACCACGCCCTTGTAGGCGGTCACTGTCGCTTCCCGGCATGCAGCGGCCAGGTCTTGAGCGTGATAGGTCTCTTTCTCGTCCAGACTGCGCGCAAACCCGCGCCAGACTTGAGAGAGAATGACGCCGGAGTTGCCTCGAGCGCCCATCAGTGCGCCGTGCGCCATCTGATGGGCTACTTGCCCCACGTTGCGCTCTGGAGAGTCTTTGATCTCGGCCCAGGCGGATTGCATCGTCAACACCATGTTGGTCCCTGTGTCACCATCGGGAACCGGGTAAACATTGAGCACGTTGATGGCGGTCTGGTGACGTTGCAGCCAGGCCAGCGCGGCTTTGACCAATCGCTTGAAGCCCTGACCATCTGTGGACAGGCGCGGAGACCGCTGTACAGCCGTTGAACCTTTCTTGTCCATCAAGTCACTGATTTCCTTCAATCGGTATCGCTGATGCGCAGCCCCTCGACGTGAACGTTGACCTCGGCGACGGGTATGCCTAGCGCCCGCTCGACGCTGAACTTTACAACATTCATAACACTGCGGGCCACGGCGGCGATACGGGTGCCGTACTCAATGATTACGTAAACGTCAATGGTGATCTGCCCGTCCTCAATGTGCACCTCGATCCCGCGCTTGCTGTCTTGAGAAAGGACGTTGGCGATGCCGGTGGCCAGGTCCTTGGCTGCGGTCCCGACGACGCCGTAGCAGGTCAGCACAGCCTCGTTCGCAAGGCTGGCGATGGCTGTGGGTGAGACCTCAATGTGTCCCAGACTATGTTGTCTTTCTGACATACATCCCTCCGCTGGGTTGGCAAGTGGGTAAATCGGTAGATTCATAGACTGGTGGTAACTGCTCAGGCTGATGGGCGAGGGTCTCCCGACCGAGCCTTTTACGCCGCGGTCAGAGACCTTCGGCGAATAAGACGAGGCCATTCCCAATGGTTGCGTGAAAGCACTTGTTGTGGTATGATGTACCCCACTGCGAATTGCTGTGAGGTGAGTACTATGGCGAAATGTGAAATGTGTGGTAAAGGCCCCCAGTTCGGGCATAACGTCAGCCACTCCAAGCGGGCAACCAACCGTCAGTTCAAACCCAACGTCCAGCGCGTGCGGGTGGAGATTAACGGCCAGATGCGCCGGATGTATCTCTGCACTCGCTGCCTGCGGACGTTGAACAAGGCTCGTTAGCCCTCTCTCCCGTCCCCTGCCTCCGCTCCGGGGAGGAGAACGAGGAGGGGAGCCCCGTTCTGTATCGGTCCCCCTACAATGGGGGGCTTCTTTTTCGCCCGCTTTCTCCCCGTGCGCGTTGACCCCTGCGGGCCGCCTCGCGGATTGCCTTGATCGCCGCTGCCACCCCCTCCGGCGCGTCGAAGATGGCTGTCCCGGCCACCAGCACCGTCGCTCCGGTGGCCACGACTCGCTCCGCTGTCTGTAGCCCGATGCCGCCATCTACCTCCAACTCCGCCTCACTCCCGGCGCTATCCAGCATCTCCCGCACCCGCGCGATTTTGTCCAGCGTGTGCTCAATGAGAACCTGCCCTCCGAAGCCTGGGTTGACGGTCATCACCAGCACCAAGCCCACGTCCTTCAGCACCTCGCTGATGGCGGATGCCGGCGTGGCCGGGTTCAGGGAGATGCCAGCCCGCACCCCGAGTGCTCGAATCTGCTGCAGGGCGCGATGCAAGTGTGGCGTGGCCTCGACGTGGACGGTGAGCCCATCAGCGCCGGCCTCGGCGAAGGCGGGCACGTAGCGTATCGGGTCGCTGATCATCAGGTGCACGTCGAGCGGTAAATCCGTGACGCGCCGCAAGGCTCGCACGCCAGGTGGGCCAATGGTGATGTTCGGTACGAAGTGGCCGTCCATCACGTCCACGTGGATATAGTCCGCACCGGCGGCCTCGGCGCTTTCGACTGCCTCGGCCAGGCGGGCGAAGTCGGCGGCAAGTATGGAGGGGGCGATTTTGATTGGCTGGGTCATCAGGGGGATATGATACAACGAGTTGGAAGATTTGGCAACTGGCTACTTGTTGCGCGCTGCCTCAACTGCCCACAGCCGGCCTGGATGTCCAGTCCCCGGCGCACGCGCAATGTGTAGGGGATGCGGTGCCGCTCCAGGGCGGCGGTGAAATTAGCCAGCGCAGCGCGGGAGGGCGGCCGGCCCTCGTAGTCCGAAGTGGGGTTGAGCGGGATGAGGTTCACGTGGGCCAGGAGCCCCGTGAGGCGGGCGGCCAGCGCCTGGGCCTGCTCCGGGGTGTCATTCACCCCTTCGATCAGCGCCCACTCGAAACTGATCCGCCGTCCGGTGCGCTCGACGTAGTGGGTGCAGGCCTCGAAAAGGGCGTCAAGCCCGTAGCGGCGGTTGATGGGGACGATTTGATCGCGCAGATTGTCGGTGGCTGCGTGCAGGGAGATGGCCAGCGTGATCTGCAACCCCTCTCCCGCCAGCCGCTCGATGGACGGCGCCAGCCCCACCGTGGAGAGCGTGATGTGCCGCTGGCCCAGGTTGAAGCCCTGGGGGTGGATCAGGCGGCGGATGGCGGCTAGCGAAGCATCGTAATTAGCCAGCGGCTCCCCCATCCCCATCAGCACCACGTTGGTCAGTCGCTCCCCCTCGGTGCGCAGTTCCCGCGCAAAATGCAATGCCTGGGCGACGATCTCGCCGCTGCTGAGGTTGCGGTGGAACCCCATCTGCCCGGTGGCGCAGAAGGCGCAGCCCACAGCGCAGCCCACCTGGGTGGAGATGCAAGCGGTGCGGCGGCGCTCGTACCGCATCAGCACCGCCTCGACCGTCTCGCCATCTTCCAGCCGGAGTAGGTCCTTGCGCGTCTCCCCATCGGCCGACTGCACCGTATCCGCCACTTGCGGCACGCCGATGGTCGTCTCCGCCGCTAGTCTTTCGCGTAGTGATAGTGGGAGATTGGTCATCTGGTCAAAGTCGGTCGCCAGGTGGAGATACAGCCACTCCCAGAGTTGCCTGGCGCGGTAGGCTGGCTCGCCCCACTCTTGGAGGAGGGACCGGAGGGTGGGGAGGTCGAGGTCGTAGAGGTGAATTGCGAATTGCGAATTGCGGATTGCGGATTGCGTGTTACTCATGCTTGCCTGTGATAGGTTCCATGTTCTACCCCCTGGTCTCACTTGTACGGCAACGGTTCCTGACGGACTTGGTCGGCCAGCACCTCGAATTCGGGGTCTTTATGTACCAGTATGGCAGATGAGCGTACAGCAAAAGCGGCAATGAGAGCATCCGCAAATGAGACGCGGAACCGTGCTTTCAGACGTGCAGCCGTAAGCAGAGTGGGTTCATCTACGGACCAGATTTCTGTGGCTGAGAGGTGCCGAAGCAGGGCATAGCGCTCATCGGCTACTGGTTCAGACCTCTCTTGCAGTGAGATGTAGTAGGCTTCCAGCAGGACCGGGAATGGGAGGAGCACCTCACCCTCGTGCAGGATTTCCTCCACCCGATCTGCGCCATCTTCGTCCTCCATTAGGGCCAAGATGGCCGAGGTGTCCAGGAGGTATCTATCGGCGCTCACGTTCCCGTTCCTCTTTCCTTGATGCGAGCAACCGTTCAACCAATGCCTCTCCTTTAGCACAACCACGGAGGGCGCGAATCGGGTCCCGAGGAAGGGGAATGACCTTGATTGCCTCCCCGTCATCTATCCAGGCCAGTCTATCGCCCGGTTGAATGTTATGCTGTTGGCGGATAGGGGCCGGGACGACAGTCTGCGCACGCTTGGTGACAGTTGTGGTTAGTATAGTCATGTCGCACCTCCAGCCCTATTATACAAGACAGTGAGAGGAATCGCAAGTCAAATTGGAATATTGCCTTGGAATTGATTAGCCTGGCAAGTTTATTAGCGCATTCTGAGACACATCGCCTATGAGCGCAATTGATCCACCCACACCCGCACCAACTCCCCGATATCCGCACACACCAGGTCAGGCTTCACCGGCGAGGCGGCCAGGTCCGCCTCGGTGGAGATGCCTGAAAGGACAAGCACGGTGGTCAGGCCGGCCCGCACGCCGCCGGTGATGTCGGTATCGAGCCGGTCGCCGACCACGGCGGTGGTCTCTCTCTGGCTGGTGCCAGTCCCCGATCTGCTGGGGCCGGTCTCCGACCGTGCCCCCATCCGCCGCATAGCCTCCTCGTACATCCACGGCTCCGGCTTGCCGACGACGACCGGCACGCCGCCAGTGGTGGTCTCCAGTGCCGCCAACTGCGCGCCATTGCCCGGCACCGGACCCTGTTCAGTGGGATAGTTGGTGTCTGGGTTCGTGCCGATGAAGCCGGCCCCGGCGTGGATGAGCAGCGCCGCCGTTGCCAATTTGTCCCAAGTCAGTTGCCGGTCCCAGCCGACGACGACGTACGTGGCTCCTTTGTCGGTCAGCACGAATCCGTGTTGCTCCAACGCCCGCTGTACCCCCTCTTCACCAATGGCGTAGACGCCGGTGCCCGGCGGGGCGAAACTTGCCAGGTAGGCGGCCGCGGCCTGGGCGGAGGTCAGCACGCACTCGGCTACCACCTCGACGCCGAAGCGGGCCAGTTTGGCCACGTACTGCTCCGGCAGCCGGCTGGAGTTGTTGGTGGCCAGGACGAAATCAATGCTATTCCGCTGCAGGAAGGCGAAGAATTCTTGAAGGCCGGGTATTGGTTCATCGCCGCGCCAAAGGACGCCGTCCATGTCTATGATGAGGTGGTGGATATTGCGCAGGTCGCGTGTCGCGTGTTGCGTGTTGCGTGTTGCCAGGAGGCGCTGGTAATCTTCCATCGTGTCAACGTCCGCAAGTATCTCTGGGTCGGCTACCTCGACGGTGGCGACGTCTTTCGCGTGGCGAGTCATCAGGCTCCGTCCGCCCTCGTCGCCGCTAACGGCGGCCAAGTCGGGGAAGAGAGAGCGGGCGAACAGCACCGGCGTGCCGCGCCGACCGGCGTGCGTGGGGTGGACGATGGGCGCGCCGGTCTCCTCGAAGCGGGCCACCAGCGCCCGCAGCAGGTCGGGCGTGACCAGCGGCTGGTCACACTGCAGGAAGATCGCCGCCTCCGTCTCGGGCGGGAGTGCGGCCAGCCCCACCTGTACCGAGGTGCTCAGCCCCTCCTCCCAGCGCCAGTTTATCACAGTCTGTACGGGCTTTACAAAGCGACCCAGTGTCGCGCAGGCGATCTCCGCCTGGCAGCCCAGCACGGCGATCACTGGCGCAAGCCCCGCAGATAGCGCCACGTCGGCGACGTGGGTCAGAAGCGGCACACCGCCCCAATCGAGGAGTTGCTTGGGTTGGCCGAAGCGGGTAGATGCGCCCGCGGCGAGAATGACAGCACCGACTTGCTTCAAGACGATCATACCTCCAGGTTGGCTCCTATCTGCTCATTGTTCATTGGAATGAAATTCCCTACGTATTCTAGCCCAAGTCGCGTAGATGCGCAATGGCTTGCCATGCTTGCGGCCCTCGGCTATAATGCGCCCATCGGTTATAGGAGGCCGCGGTGAAACTTTCAATCATTATACCAGTCTACAACGAGGCCGGGACCATCGCTGAGATCGTGCGGCGTGTGCGAGCGGTGCAATTGACGGTGCCAGTAGGCTATGGGCCAGATAATGGCACCGCCGTCGAGTTCGAGCGGGAGATCGTGATCGTAGACGATGACTCGACGGACGGCACGCGGGAGGTTTTGCGCACGCTGGAGGGGGAGCCAGACGTGGTCATCCTATCCCACGAGCGCAACCAGGGCAAAGGCGCGGCGGTGCGCACCGGGCTCCAGCACGCCAGCGGCGACGTGATGGTGATCCAGGACGCCGATCTGGAATACGACCCTCGCGACTATGTGGCGCTTCTGCAACCCATCGTCGAGGGCCGCTCCCAGGTGGTCTACGGCTCGCGCTTTCGCGGCGGGCCGACCAGGGCGATGTTCTTCTGGCACATGGTCGGCAATCACTTTCTCACGCTGGTGACCAACATCCTGTATGACACCATCCTCAGCGATATGGAGACCGGCTACAAAGTCTTCACGCGGGAGCTGGCTGAGCAACTCGATCTCCGGGCGCCCGGTTGGGGCTTCGATCCTGAGATCACAGCGCAGATCCTCAAGCGCGGCTACCGCATCTACGAGGTGCCCATTTCCTACACCGGGCGGGAGTTTGAAGAGGGGAAGAAGATCAGTTGGTGGGATGGTATGATCGTGCTGTGGACACTGCTCAAGTATCGCTTCACCCGGTGAGGTCTTGTCGTTGGGGGCGAGATCGCTGGACGCTGGTACCACTCTTGCTGCTGGCGTGGGTGCTGCGGCTGCCCCCAATCTTAGACAACCGCTTCCACCCCGACGAGGCGCTGTATGGCTATTGGGGGCTCCTGATCGGGCGGGGGCAGGACCCGTGGCTGGCGACGGTGCCGGTCTACAAGCCGCCGCTGCTGCCTTACCTGGTGGCTGGGGCTCAGACGCTCTTTGGCAATTCCGAGTTCGCCGTGCGACTGGCGGGACTGGCGGCGGGTCTGTTGGCGGTCCCGCTGGTCGCGACGCTGGCCCATTCCCTGTATCGCGATCGCTGGACGGTGGCAACGGCGGCCGTGGGCGTGGCCCTCTCGCCCTTCGCCATCCTCTTCTCCGCCACTGCCTTCACCGACCCGCTGATGGTGGCGCTGGGACTGGCGGCTTGCGTGGCAGTGGCCCGCGGCCGGCCGGGGTGGGCGGGGTTGCTTTCGGGGCTGGCCTTTGCGACGAAGCAGACTGGCCTGGTGTTCTTGCCTTTGGCAATTGGAGTGAATCTGATCCGAATCCCGAATCCCAAATCCCAAATCTCAAGGTTTGTCATTTGCTTTTCATTGGTGGTCGGGCTGGTGTTTGCCTGGGACGGGGTACGGGTGGCGCAGGGCGCGGAGAGTTTCTGG
Source organism: uncultured Anaerolineales bacterium (assembly GCA_964653285.1). Lineage (GTDB taxonomy): Bacteria > Chloroflexota > Anaerolineae > B4-G1 > B4-G1 > CAZZEX01. Next base: position 8,887 of record CAZZEX010000061.1, on the reverse strand, counting down.
CGCATGGGCGTCACCGGCTACGGGGGGCTGCGCCTCGTCTGGCCGCAGGAGTTATGGGCGCGGCTGCGCGGGTGGATCGAGCTGGCGCGTTACTTTTTCGTCTCACCCAGCGTCAACGGCGCGCTGCTGGTGGGCGCGGGCCTGCTGGTGTGGAGCGCCGCCACACGCCGCCGGTATACGCGAGATGCCTTCGTAGATTTGCTACTCATCTCTTTCTCTCTCGTCTATTTCCTTCTCCACTGGCTATGGGCTTTTCCGGTCTGGGACCGCTACCTGCTGCCACTGGTGCCCGTGTTGGCCCTCCTCTTGGGCCGCGTTTTGGCTCTCTTTGCCTCCTACCTCCAATCCACAATTGGCCATTGGTCATTGTTCATTCTTCATTGTTCATTGCTCATTTGCCTGGCCTGGCCTGCGTTCAACGCCGCCCACAGCCGCTACCCCGTCGGCGGTGACCATGGCGCTTACGATGGTATTGATGAAGTCACCGCGTTCCTGCGCGGCCTGCCCGAGGGCACGGTCGTCTATCAGCACTGGCTGGGCTGGCATTACGATTACTACCTGTTCGATGCGCCCGTCTACCTGGCCTACTGGCCGACCCCGGCCTGGCTGGCGCGGGATGTGCAGGTTTTTGGTACGACTGAACCTCGCTATATGGTGTTCCCATCCTGGGCGTCGCCTGCGCGGGTGGAGTGGGTGCTGGGCAGCGTGGGTTACGGTTGGGAGCCTGTGTTGGCCACGACCCGCCGCGACGGCACACTCTCCTTCACCGTCTATCATATTCAGCCGCTCTCAGACCGATGACTCAATCTACCAACTACCAGTCTACCAATCTATCAATCTCCCGTCTCCTCCGTGACCTTTTGGCTGTCATCCTGCTCTGGGTAGTGGTGATCGCCTGCTTCTGGAAGATCGCGCTGGCAGGGCGGGTGCTGGCCAGTGGTGATGTGTTCACCTACTTCTACCCCCACTGGGCGGAGGCGACGCGGGCGATCCGGGCCGGGCGATTGCCGCTCTGGAATCCTTACCTCTTTATGGGCGCGCCTTTCCTGGCCAATAGCCAGGTGGGGGTTTTCTATCCCCTCAATTGGCTGCTGTGGCTCCTTCTGCCGGCTCATCAATCTATCCACCTGACCATCGTGTTGCATCTGTGCCTGGCGGCACTCAATGGGTATCTCTGGGGACGCACCTCGCTACGGCTGGGGCGGGTCGGTGCCTGGACGGTAGGGGCGACCTTCGCGTTGGGAGGCTACCTGGGCGCGCAGGTAGAGCACGTCAACCAGTTGCAGGGGCTGGCCTGGCTGCCGCTTATACTGATGCTGTATGACATGAACTGCGGTGTAAAACCCAAGGCCCGCAGCCCAAAGTCCAAAGTCGCGTTCGCCAGTCTCGCCGCTGTCGTGGCTTTGGTGTTGCTGGCTGGTCACACGCAGACGGCCTTCATCTCGCTGGTCGGGCTGGCGGCCTACGGGCTTGGGCCGGCGTTATGGAATGGGCTGCGCCGGCATGAATGGAGGCCGTTGGCACAGCGAGCCGCGCTCCTGGCTGCTGTGGCGGCTCTGGGGGCGGCGCTGGCGGCGGTGCAACTGATCCCCACCTGGGAACTTTCGCGCCGCTCGGTGCGCGCCGGAGGGCTGCCGTTCAACGAGCGGGTCTCGTTCTCCCTCTCGCCGCTTTACCTGGCGCGTGCCCTTCTGCCCGGCTTCGCTGAGCCTGTGTCCCCTGAACACATCGAGCACGTTGCCTACGTCGGCGTCGCCGGCCTGGCCCTCGCTGCAATCGCCATTCGCCATTCGCCATTCGCCAATCGCCATTCGCCATTCGCCAATCGCCATTCGCCA
>CAZZEX010000061.1:0-6949 GCA_964653285.1 uncultured Anaerolineales bacterium | reverse complement strand
TCGCCATTCGCCATTCGCCAATCGCCATTCGCCATTCGCCAATCGCCATTCGCCAATCGCCATTCGCCATCTGCAATCTGCAGTCCTCCTCCTCTCCCTGGGTCTCTTCTTCTCCCTCGGCCTCTACAATCCTCTCTATCTCCTTCTGGCCCGCTTCGTCCCTGGTTTTGCCCACTTCCGCGTGCCGGCCCGCTGGCTGGCACTCTACGCCACAGGCGTGGCGGCGTTGGCGGGGTGGGGTGCCAATGCGTTGTACCGCTGTCGCAGGCGCGTTGACTGGCGCGCTCTCTTATCCTTCGTGGTCGCCCTCGTCGTGCTGGCAGGGTGGGCGGTGGTGGGTGTGCGTGTTGGGGAGGGGGGGAGTGTGGGCTGGCCAACCGTCGCCGGCTGGGCGGTAGGGATTGCCTTGACGCTGGGCCTGTTCCTGGCGGCCACGCGCGCACCGCGACTGGCGACGGTGAGCCTGCTGGTGCTGTTGATCGTGGAACTCTTCGCAGCGGGCTCTGCGCTTCCTCACAGCCGGGCCACTGCACCCCAGGCATTCACCAGCCTGCGCCCGGCCATCGCCCACCTGCTGACCGCCCCCCGAGGGGCTGGGGGAGAGGTTGGAGCCCGCTTTATCAGCATGTCCGACATCACTTTTGACCCCGGCGACCTCCCCGAGATTCAAATCATCTACGGGTCGCAACTCTCCGCCGACGCGCTCTACGATTACGTGATCGCTGTCAAGCACAAGGAAGTGCTCAGCCCCAATCTGCCGCTGGCCTTCGGTGTCCCCGCTGTGGATGGCTACGACGGCGGTGTGCTGCCGTTGGCACGCTACGTCACGCTGCAGGAGTTATTCCTGCCTGAAGGTGCAGGTTCCATAGACGGCCGGCTGCGTGAGAATCTGACCGGTATCCCCGATGGACGCTGGCTGAGCCTGTTTAACGTCCAGCACGTCATCACCGATAAGCTCCACGATGCCTGGCTGGACGACGTGTTCTACGACCTCCAGTTCGGGGCGCAACTGGCGCGCGGGGAGACGGTTGCAGTCGCGCACGTGCCGCAGTTTAAAGCGACAGCGCTGGGGCTTGTTTCCTACCTGCGTGGAGGGGCGGTATTGCCCCAAGGCATGTCCGTCGGCATCGTAGAGGTGGGCTTCGGCGAAGGGCTCACGCGCACCTTCGAGTTGCGCGCTGGGCAGCACACCGCCGAAGGGCTATACGGCCCGGGCGTGGCCCACGCGCCGGCGACGGTCGGCGGCCACTTCTGGCCGGGACAACCGGAGGGGAGTGACTACGTGACCCGGTTGCGGTGGCAGGAGCCAGCCACGCCAGCCACAGTCGTGGTGCGGGCGACGCTGCCAGAGGGAGAGCTGGTCGTGCGCGGGGTGAGCCTGATTGACGAGCGCACCGGTGGTTTTCAGGCGCTGGTTCTGTCTGACCGGGGCCGTTTCCGGCTGACTCACTCCGGCGACGTCAAGATCTACGAGAACCTGGACGTGCTGCCACGGGCGTTCTTCGTCCATAGGGCGGCTGCGGCCGCTGGCGCCGAGGCGGCGTTGGCCCTGATGCAGGCTCCGGCGTTCGATCCGGCGGCGGAGGTTGTGCTGACAGGGGACGTAAGTCCCGGGCCGGTTCGCAGCCTGCCACAGCCTGCTGCCGGGTTCGCCCGCGTGACGCACTACGCACCGGAGCGCGTTGAGATTGAGGTGGCTGCCCAGGTGCCGGGCTATCTCGTATTGACCGATGCCTGGTACCCCGGCTGGGAGGCGACGGTGGACGGCGAGCCGGTGCCCGTCTGGCGGGCTGACTTGCTCTTCCGTGCCATCGTCCTGGGCGCCGGGCGGCATCGCGTCGTCTTCACCTTCCGCCCGGTGAGCCTGCGCGTCGGTGCGGGCGTCAGCCTGGCGGGTCTGGTTGGCCTGGCGGTCGTCGTCGCGCTGGCGCTACGTTGTCCAAAGCGAGATGCAATGCTATAATCAGTACCCGAGAAAAGTCTATGTGGGAGGGCTTTCCTACCGCTGATGGAACTGTGGTCGGAGAGAATTCACAGGAGGATAAACGATGAATAAAGTGAACCGTGTGGCGCTGGTGATCCTGCTGCTGATCGCCATGGTGCTGTGCACCGTTACACTGGTGGTGCCGGTGTGGGTGTTTGATACGGTCGCGCGACAGTCGACCGCGCTGGTGGAGTTTCTCGACAGCCTTCAGTGGTACGTGCGCGTGCCCCTGGGCATTCTTTTCGCCCTGACAGTGGACGTCATCCTCGTCTTGCTCATCATCCTTGAGGTGCGCCGGCCCGCTCCGAAGGCCATCCGCGTCGAAAAGACCGCTGGTGGGGAGGTGCTGATCAGCGTCGCCTCCATCGCCGACCGGCTGAAATACGAGGTGGACCAACTCTCCAGCGTCCTGCGCACCAGGCCGAATGTGTCGGGCAAGCGAGGCGGCGTCGTCGTCGAACTGGACGTGGAGACGGCGTCCGGGGTTAACGTGCCGGAGAAGGCCGGGCAGATCGTGGAGATGGCTCGTCAGGTAGTGGAGGAGAAGATGGGGCTCAAACTGGCCCGGCCTCCCAAGGTTAACCTGCGCGTCGTGCCCTATCCCAAAGCGCCGCAGGCTCCTGCCGAGCCGAAAGAGAGGCCGCCCGCCCTGCCGGAGGGCTCTGGGGAACCGCTATGACTGCTTCTCCGACTTTCGTCGGGAGTTCGTTAACCGAGGGTGATTGAACTGGGGTCTCCTTGGATTGTAGCACAAGCGGTAGTGACGTGAAAGAGGGATGCGCCTGCGGAGGCGGCGCCCTGAGTCTGGCGGCGCGGGTGGAAAGCCTGCTCTTCGTGGCCGATGCACCGGTCTCCATTGGTCGCCTGGCGGAGGTGTTGGAGGTCACGCCCGGGCAGGTCGAGCGGGCGCTGGCCGACCTGGAGGCTACCTACGCCGGGCGCGGCCTGCGCTTGCAACGGGCTGGCAGCCGTGTGCAATTCATCACCGCGCCGAAGGCTGCGCTGTGCGTCGAACGCCTCCTGGGCCTGGAGGCACGCACGCGCCTTTCGCGGGCTGCTCTGGAGACGCTGGCCATTGTCGCCTACCGCCAGCCGATCACCCGTCCCGAGATCGAGGCTATCCGGGGTGTCAGTTCCGATAGCGTCCTGCGTACTCTGTTGGGCGTCGGGCTGATCGAGGAAGTGGGGCGAGCGCCGACGGTCGGCCGCCCTATTCTCTACAGCACCACCTTTGAGTTCCTGCAACACTTCGGGCTGTGTAGCCTGGACGAGTTGCCATCGTTGGACAGCGTGCCGGCCGGTGAAGGGGTCTGATGGGGGGACGCTCCCGCAAATTGCTGCTTTGCTGCCTTGCTTCCCTGCTGGGGTTGGTGGGAGTGCTGCTGTGCCTGGTTGGGCCGATGCTTCCCGCCGGGGCACAGGATTCCCGCGTACTGCAAGTCTGGCCCGACCGCAGCATTGGGGTCACTTCCGGGCTGTTGGAGGGCTTGGCGATGTACGCTACTACGCACGTATTCCCCTTCGGTGTCTGTAGCACCTCCGCTGGCGATGTCGTGCACGCGCGTGCCTACCTGCACTTCCCGCTTGACGTCTTCCCGCCAGGCACCGAAATCCTGCGCGCCACGCTGTACGCGTACGTGGATGGCGGTTCGGGCGCGGGAGAGGTGACGCTGGGTGCCTATCGCGTCCTTGAACCGTGGGAGGAGGGGGATTGGGGCGGGGACCCGGCTACCTGGCCTGCGCTTCTCACTCCGCCCGTCGCAGCCACGGTGGCCCATTTCGACGTGGTGACGCCGACGCTGCCAGTGTCCATCCCTATCCCCACTGCCACTTCTATCCCTACCCCCCCTTCTACCCCTACCCCCACGCCGACGTTGCCGGTGTCCGTCCCTATCCCTACTGCCACTCCCATCCCTACCCCTACTTCTACCCCTATCCCTACCCCCACTTCCATCCCTACCCCCACTTCCATCCCTACCCCCACTTCCATCCCTACTCCCACTTCTACTCCTACCCCTACCCCCACGCTGACCTTGACAGCGACCGAGACATCCAAATTGTTCTCCAAGCCCGCCGGCCACGGGATGGTCCAGGTTACGCCCACGTCTCCTACCTCGCCACTGCCCACGCCCACATCCATATCCACGCCCGGTCCTACTCCCACGTCTCCTACCTCGCCACCGCCCACACCCACACCCACACCCACGTCTCCTACCTCGCCACTGCCCACGCCTACCTCCCCTCTGTCGCCCACCGTGCCGATTGTACCGCTCGGACAGGTGGCGGGGACCTGGCTCACGTGGGACGTCACTGCACTGATGCGGGCCTGTCTGGCGGGGGAGGTGTCCGACGATGGGTTGGCCCTGGCCCCTGCGCCCGACCCCAATGCTGACCCGGAGACGGCAGGCGATCTGCTCGTCGCGCGTTGGCTTGCCGCCGATGACCCCGCCACAAGGCCCTACCTCATCGCCGAGTTCAGGGTGCATCCGGTCACGCCCACGCCGACGTCCACGCCTGTGCCAGTCCTTCCGTCCGCCGGGGGGTCTGTGGGGTGGGGGGCTGTGGGGTTGCTGCTCATCGGGGCGGCGTTGCTGATCCTGGGGCTGATGGTGCGGCACGGGTAGGGGCTATGGTGTGAGGAGCCACGCCTATGGAAGAGCGCTTGCAGAAGATCCTGGCCCGTGTCGGTTTTGGTTCCCGCCGCGCCTGCGAGGAACTGATCCGCCAGGGGCGGGTGGCGGTCAACGACCAGGTGGCGCAGTTGGGTCAGAAAGCCGACTCGGACTGTGATCGTATCACCGTGGACGGGAGGCCGGTGCGGGTGAAGCGCCGTCGTACCTACGTGGCCCTCCACAAGCCTCGGGGCGTCCTTTCCGTCGAGAGGGACGGCTCGGGCCGCCTCTCCACGGTGCGGGACCTGGTGCCGCTGCCGGGCCGTCTCTTCCCGGTGGGAAGGCTGGACCTGCGGAGCGAGGGGCTGGTGCTCCTCACCGACGACGGGGACCTGGCCCAGCGGCTCACGCATCCTCGCTTCGGCCACGAGAAGGAGTACCGCGCACTGGTCAAGGGTGAGCCGGACGAGGCGACGCTGAAAAAATGGCGATGCGGAGTGTTCCTGGATGGGCGACGCACGGCCCCGGCAGGGGTGACCGTCGTCAGGCGGGAGGGGGGCAGCACCTGGCTGCGGGTGGTGTTGCGAGAGGGGCGCAAGCGGCAGATTAGCCGCGTGGCGGCCATGCTGGGTCACCCGGTGTACCGGCTCATCCGCGTGCGCATCGGCCCACTGCGCCTGGGTGATCTGAAGCCGGGGCAGTGGCGGAGACTCACCGGCGCAGAGGTGAAGGCCCTGCAGTCGGCAGTGCAGAAACCACGAAGGAGCAAGAAACGACGGTAAAACCATCTATGATTGCCATTGACGGACCGGCTGCCTCGGGCAAGAGCACCATCGGCGAGTTGCTCGCCCGGCGGCTGGGCTATCTGTACCTCGACACCGGTGTGATGTACCGCGCTGTGACCTGGGCGGCGCTTTCTCGGGGCGTACCCATCGAGGACGAGACGGCGGTGACGGCGTTGGCGGAGCGGCTCCGCATTGACGTCATCCTCCCGGCGTTGGACGATGGCCGCCAGTACACCGTCCTGGCCGACGGGGTGGACGTCACCTGGGCCATACGCACGCCGGAGGTGGATGCTAACGTCTCGCCCGTCTCGGCCTACCCAGGTGTGCGGCGAGCGCTCGTCGCGCAGCAGCGACGGGTGGTGGCGGAAGGGCGGGTGGTGATGGTGGGGCGCGACATCGGCACCGTCGTCTTGCCTGATGCTGATCTCAAGATCTACATGGATGCGAGCGTCGAGGAGCGGGCGCGACGTCGCTGGCGGGAGATGCAGGCGCGAGGGGATGAGGCTGACTATGCACCAGTGCTGGCCTCAATGCGTCGCCGTGATGAGATTGATAGTAACCGGGAAGTCTCACCACTGTGTGTGGCCGACGATGCCGTTGTCGTGGATACGACCGACCTGAGCATCGAAGAGGTGCTGGCAGAGGTGGAGCGGCTGACGGAGGATGGAGAATAGAGAGGTGGGGAGATTTTGGGTAGTTCCTGGCTGCTGGTCCAGGTGATGGCTGCGCGCGTGACTGAGCCAGCGCCAGCGTGATGGGAGGTACAATTTCCGCGGTTGGGGCTGATAGCCTGGCCGGGCGAGTCGGCCTGCAGCCGGAGGACGAACTCATCTTCATCAATGGTCGCTCGCTGCGGGACGTCATTGATGTGCGGTTCTACTCTGCCGAGGAGCGGCTAACACTGAGAGTGCGGCGGAAGGAGAAGGAGTTCACTGTCGGGGCTGAGCGGCGGTACGACGAGCCGCTGGGCCTGGAGTTCGCCCATCCCACCTTCGATGGCATCCGCCGCTGCAACAACCGCTGCGAGTTCTGTTTCGTCGCCCAGATGCCGCCGGGCCTGCGCCGCTCCCTGTACGTCAGGGATGACGACTACCGGTACTCCTTCCTCTTCGGCAACTACATCACGCTGACCAACCTGGACGAAGCGGATTGGGCGCGCATCGGTAAGCAGCACCTCAGCCCGCTCTACGTCTCGGTCCACGCCACTGCCCCTGACCTACGCCGCTGGGTGCTGCACAACCCCGCTGCCCCCGACGTGATGGCCCAACTCCGCCGCCTGGTCAGCCTGGGGGTCGAGGTACACACACAGATCGTGGTGGTGCCCGGCCTCAACGACGGCCCTCGCCTGGACCGCTCCATCGGTGACCTGGCTGGCCTGTATCCGGCGGTACGTTCGGTCAGCGTCGTGCCGGTGGGCCTGACGAGATTCCACCGGGGTGGTTGTCGCGTGCACACGGACGCCGAGATGCGGGTCGTCTTCGAGCAGGTGACCGGCTGGCAGGCGCGGTTGCGCGAGCGGCTGGGGGTCAATTTTGCCTACCTGTCCGACGAGTGGTACCTCCGCCTGG
>CAZZEX010000060.1:0-28455 GCA_964653285.1 uncultured Anaerolineales bacterium | reverse complement strand
GTGGCGGCGATCGAGGAGGCGGTGCGCATCCGCCGCGCGCTGGGCCTCCAGGCCGGCCTGGCGACGTCGCTCAACAACGCCGCGAACCGCTACAGCGACCTGGCGGGGCTGGAGGAGACGCGGGCGGGGCGGGGGGAACTTCTGGGGCAGGCGGTGGCGGCGATCGAGGAGGCGGTGCGCCTGTACCGCGACCTGGGCCTCCAGGCCGACCTGGCGATGTCGCTCAACAACGCCTCGGCTTTCTACAGCGACCTGGCGGGGCTGGAGGAGACGCGGGCGGGGCGGGGGGAACTTCTGGGGCAGGCGGTGGCGGCGATCGAGGAGGCGGTGCGCCTGTACCGCGACCTGGGCCTCCAGGCCGACCTGGCGATGTCGCTCAACAACGCCTCGGCTTTCTACAGCGACCTGGCGGGGCTGGAGGAGACGCGGGCGGGGCGGGGGGAACTTCTGGGGCAGGCGGTGGCGGCGATCGAGGAGGCGGTGCGCATCCGCCGCGCGCTGGGCCTCCAGGCCGACCTGGCGACGTCGCTCAACAACGCCTCGGCTTTCTACAGCGACCTGGCGGGGCTGGAGGAGACGCGGGCGGGGCGGGGGGAACTTCTGGGGCAGGCGGTGGCGGCGATCGAGGAGGCGGTGCGCATCCGCCGCGCGCTGGGCCTCCAGGCCGGCCTGGCGATGTCCTTAGGCTCGGCCACGGTCGTCTACAGGGCAGTAGCAGAGGCAGAGGAGGCACCCCAGGAGCAGGTCGCCTGGCTGCAAAGAGCGCTGGAGAGCATCGAGGAGGCGGTCGAGTGTTTCCGCGCCGCGGATATCATTCGTTATCGGATACAGTCCCTGCGCGATTGCGTCATCTGCCACCTGATGTTGGCTCAGCACGCCGGCCAACTGGACCGCGCCCACGCGCTGGCGCTGTGCCGGGAGGGGGAGGCGCTCTGCGGGCCGATGGAGGACCAGGAGCGCCTGGCCTTCTTCCGCCAGGTGCGGCAGCAGTTAGAGGGGAAAGGCTGAAGGAGGCACGACCTATGGAGACCATCACGTCTGCACCCGCCTACGAGCGCCTGGCGCGCTGGCGCGATTTCGAGCGTACCTCCCACGGCGTGCGGTTCCACGCCGAGACCAGCGCCGGCACCCCGGTCGAGGTGGCGTTGGATTTCGTCCTGCCCGAGGTGGTGCGGCTGCGCATGAGCCCGGAGAACCTCGGCCCAGCCCGCACCCCTCCCCTCTCTCCCCCCCCAATGGGGGGGGCAGGGGGGGGGTGGCAGCCCTCCCCGTTCATGCTTGCGGAGGACTCCGACAATCTGCACCTGGCGACTCCGTTTGTGCGTCTTGACGTGGCCCGCGACCCCTGGCATATCTGCCTCTTGGACGCCGTCGGAGAGGTCATCTGCCGCGAGGCAAGCGAGCGCACGCCTGACGACTCGATTGAGATGCGCCCGGCTCCCATCCTGACCGGCCTGGGCTTCCTGCGCGACCCCGCAAGCGGGCGCGTCATGGTGCACGAGGCCTTCGAGTTGGCCCCCGACGAGGACCTGTATGGCCTGGGCGAACAGTTCGCCCGCATCAACCGCGTCGGCCAGCGGTTCGAACTCTGGGCCACCGATGCCTACGGCATCTCCCACCGCACCACCTACAAGAACGTCCCCTTCCTGTGGTCCACCCGGGGCTATGGCCTGTTCGTCAACACCACCTTCCGCGTCACCTTCGACCTGGCCACTGTCTCTCTCCTGGCCCACGGCTTCACCCACGAGGGGCCGGAACTGGACGTCTTCCTGATCTATGGCCCCGAGCCGGCCGCCATCCTGCGTCGTTACTGCGACCTCACCGGCTACGCGCCCGTCCCACCCCGCTGGTCCTTCGGCCTGTGGATGTCCCGCTGCGGCTACCAGGACCGTGCCGAGGTCGAGCAGGTAGCCGAGGGGCTGCGCGCCCACGACATCCCCTGCGACGTGATCCACGTTGATCCCTGGTGGATGGGCGAACCGGCCCACTGGTGTGGCCTGCAGTGGGATGAGTCCCGCTTCCCCGACCCGGGTGGGATGATCGAAGGACTGCGCCAGCGCGGGCTGCGACTCTGCCTGTGGGAGAACCCCTATGTGGCCGGGAGCGCGCCCATCTTCGAGGAGGGGCGCCAGCGGGGCTACTTCGTGAAGAACGAGGATGGCGAACCGTATATGATCCGTGCCTGGACCGAGGTCGTCCCGCCGCTGGCGGTCGTGGACTTCACCAACCCGCAGGCGGTCGCGTGGTGGCAGTCGCTCCACCGCCCGCTGCTGGAGCAGGGCGTGGCCGTCTTCAAGACCGATTTCGGCGAGGCTGCGCCGGAGGACGGCGTCTATCACAACGGGATGAGCGGGCGGGAGGTGCACAACCTCTATCCGCTCCTGTACAACCGTGCTGTCTTCGAGGTGACCGAGGAGGTGACCGGGCGCGGGCTGGTGTGGGGCCGGTCGGGTTGGGCCGGCTCGCAGCGCACCCCCACCTGCTGGGGCGGCGACCCATTTAGTGACTTCCCCTACATGGCCAACCAACTCCGCGCTGCGCTCAGCATCGGCCTCTCGGGCATCCCGTTCTACGGCCACGACATCGGCGGCTTCCTCGGCCAGCCCGACCCCGAGTTGTACGTCCGCTGGGCGCAGTTTGGCCTCTTCAGTTCGCATAGCCGCTGCCACGGCACCACTCCCCGCGAGCCGTGGGAGTTTGGCGAGGAGGCCGAGGCCATCTTCCGCCGTTACGCCAAACTGCGCTACCGGTTGTTGCCCTACATCTACTCCACCGCTGCGCAGGCCGCGCAGACCGGGCTGCCGGTGGTGCGGGCACTGGTGCTCAAGTACAGCCGCGATCTCAACGTGCGGCACCTGGATAGCGAGTATCTCTTCGGCGATAGTTTCCTGGTCGCACCGGTGCTGGAGCGGGGCGCGCGGCGGCGCATGGTTTACCTGCCAGCCGGGGAATGGGTGGATTACTGGAGCCGGGAACTCCACGAGGGGCCGACCTGGCTCAACTACCCCGCACCACTGGAGATTCTACCCCTCTTCGTCCGGCGTGGGGCGATTATTCCCATGGGGCCGGAGGTGGACCACACCGACCAGGCCGTCGGCGCGGTACTGGTCCTCGACATCTACCCCGCCGGCCGCGGGCGCTTCATTCTCTACGACGAGGACGCCCCGCCGGTCGGGTTTTCCTATACCGCCGATGAGACCGCGCTGCGGTTGAGCGTCGGCCCGTTATCCACCCCGCCGGTGGTTGTCCTCAACGACTTCCTCTCCGCCCGGCGCGTGACCGTCAATCACCGCCCGCACGACCGCTGGCGGGCTGAGGGCGGTGGGGTGGTCATCGAACTCGTAGAGCCCGGCGAGGCGGAGATCGTCGTGTGGCGCTAAGTTTGTAGTTCACGCTTCGCAAATTCGTGCTTCGTAAATTCGGGGTCTTTGGGAATTCCCGTGGTTTGAGTTCCGGACTCCCCAACTCGTTGGGGATGCGGTGCGAGGAACCCGAACAAGTTCGGGCCTCCAGTGTGCTCGCCACGGCAGTTCCCAGAGAGCCTAAATTCGTAAATTCGTGAATCCGTTACCGTCCTGGAATCCGAGTTCTATGCGCGCCGATTTACACGTCCACACCATCGCCTCCGACGGCTGCTGGACGCCGGAGCAAGTCATCGTTGAGGTACAGGCCCGGGGCATTGGCCTCTTCGCTATCACCGACCACGACTCCGTCGCCAGTGTGGGCCCGGCTGAAGCGCTGGCTCGTGAGGTGGGGCTGGCCTTCCTGCGCGGCGTTGAGGTCTCTACGCTCCTGGACGGGCATCTCTTCCACGTCCTGGCCTACGGCTTCGACCTGGACAACCCCAGGTGGCTGGCGCTGTTGCGTGAAAACAGGGCCAGGCTGGAGCAGGCCAGCGGCGATGCTATCCAGCGCCTCATCGCCGCCGGTCACCCCATTGACCTGGACGACTACACCACCTACGAGTATGACCCCACCCGGGGCGGCTGGAAGGGGCTCAACTTTTTGATTGACCGGGGCTTCTGCGCCGACGTGCGCGACTATTCCTGCCACCTGATGGCCCATCTGCCCACGGAATGGCCGTCGTTCCCTCATCCTGCCGCGGCTGTTGCCGCCATCCGGGAGGCCAGCGGTGTGCCCATCCTGGCCCATCCCGGCATCAGCCTGCGCCACGCGGGCGTCACGGGCGAGACGCTGCGGCCCTTCCTCGACTTGGGCATCGCCGGGCTGGAGTGTTACTCCCACTACCACGACGAGGCCACGACCCGCTTCTGTTTGGACTGGTGCACCCGCCACGGTCTGCTCATCACTGGCGGCTCCGACTGCCACGGCGGGTTCGTCGGGCGCGAACTGGGCGTCCCGGCCGTGGATACCGCCGACCTGCGGCTGGGCGAACTGGAGCAGCGGATTGCACGCGCATCTAACCGCTAAGCCTATATTTCGCACTTTTCGATTCAGATGGAAGCCGAAACTCGTTTCGGTAGCCCCGGCGCAGACACCCTTCGCGCAGATGCGGTTTCGTGCTTGCCAAAGACGCCAACGAGTTGGCGCTTCCATTTACTACAACAGGGTGCGAAAAACAGGCTAAGTAATCTTCGGCCTCGCCGTCCAGTCGTAGCCGATCTTGGGGTCATCGTGGGGGATGCGCCCCTCGTCGGTACCGTCGTATTCGTGCGAGGTGATGTAGAAGACGTGCGCCGGCCCGTTCAGCACCCGGTAGCCGTGGGCCACCCCGGGCGGGATTTTCAGCACCGCCGGCGGCTGGCCCTCCCCCATCAGCAACTCCTGCAACTCGCCGTAGGTGGGTGAGTCGGGGCGCGTGTCGTAGAGGGCCGCCTTGATGGTGCCCACCGCCACGTACCACCAGTCTGTCTGCTTCTGGTGCACGTGCCACGCCTTGGCGACGCCCTGGAAGGACATCGTGTGGCTCCATTGGCCGAAGCCCTCCGGGAAGATCTCGTCGCTGGAGCGGATGATCTCGCGGAAGAAGCCGCGCTCGTCTACGTTAGTTACCAGTTCCTTGATCTCGACGCCGTGTATCATTGGGTGCTCCTTACCGTAGGTGGATCTCCCGCAGTGGCGCGGGCATGAACGTCAGGATGAAGATCGCTAACATCAGTAATCCCAGTGCAATGCGCCGTCCATCGAGCCGGGTGGCGTCGTTGAGCGGCGGCGGGTGACGCGGGTTCAGGAGCAGGTTCAGGAAGCCCCACGTCAGCCAGAATCCGCCAGCTTCGTTGCCGCTCATCAGCAGCCACCCTCCCCAGCCCACCATCGCGGCGATGACGATGTAGCCCAGGCCCCAGGCCCGGCGGCCCAGCAGCGCGTAAATGGCGTGCCCGCCGTCCAGTTGGCCCACCGGTATCAGGTTGATCATCGTGACCAGCAGCCCGGCCCAGGCGGCGAAAGCGACCGGATGCAGCCACACGTCCTCCCCGTTGCTGGGGAGGATCTTCCCAAACATCAGGTACTTGACGCCCACGTAGAGCAGCGAATTGCCCTCTTGCAAGACGACGTCTACGTCGGGAGGAGGCGGCGCGACGCTGGAAAGCGCCAGCCCCAGGATCAGCAAGGGAATGGCGACGATCAGGCCGCCCAGGGGTCCGGCGATGCCGATGTCGAACAGCGCTTTGCGGTTGCGCATCGGCGCTCGCTGCACGATGACCGCGCCCATCGTCCCCATGAGGCTGAGTGGCATCGGGATGAAGTAGGGCAGGCTGACCGGCGAGCCGTACCGTCGGGCGACGAAGTAGTGGCTCAGTTCGTGGGCCAGCAGGATGCCCATGAGCGTGCCCGCGAAGGGGAGCCCCCAGTGCAGGTGAGTCAGCAGCACGGTCAGCGCTTCTGGGCTCTCGGCTGTGATCATCCCGGCCTCTTGCAGCGCCCCCGCAGCGCCGATGTAAAGCACACTCAAGAGCGTTGCCAGGAACAGGATCGCGTTGATCCACACCCGGCCCGGCTTGCGCTCCATCACGCCTTTGACGGCGATCACCTCGTGGCCTCCATCTGGCCGATCGCGGAGCGAGGCGGTGTAGCCATAGGTGGCAAACCGCTGCGTCATGTGCTCGAAGGCAGTCTCCGTGTCTCCGTACACCTGGCCTCGGAAGGCGATCACCGCGTCTGGAGGGGTCACCACCGTGTGCTCCTCGACGCGCATCAGGTCGGCAAGTTGCCGCCGCAACTGCGCTATGATCACCAACTGCGCGGAGGTCGTGGGTTCCGTGGATTGTGTTCTCCTGCTCCCTTGTTCCATTAATTCTTTGCTCCCTCGCTTCTCTGCCCTGGATTATACATCATAAGAGTAAAACGTAAAGGTGTGGCCCGGGCCCGATGCCTCCGCCGCAGCGGGGGCAGTCAGGCATCGTCAGGCTTCTGTATGGCGAGTTTCTCCATCAGGCTGCGCATCCCCTCCAGGTGGCTGCCCGGCCAGTAGACCCGGCCGCAGCCGGGGCAGCGGCGGAATTCAGTCTGGGTCTTCAGCACGTAGGGAGGCACGCGGTCGGCGATTGCTGCCGGAGAGACAGGCTCCAGTGCAGCGTTGCACACAGCACAGCGGGAGAGGGGCGGGTGGGGTGGGGGGCCGAGCCCGTCCCCCACCTCGCGCACTTGCTCCTCCAGCACCTCTGACTGGATCAGCAGCGTGCGCAGGCCGCGGCGGGCCGACAGTTCGCGGTCGCGGGTGAGCAGCACGCGGCCCTCGGCACGGGCGCGGCGAGCCAGTTCGGGGTCGGTGGCGGTGTTGTCGTAGGCGGTGTCGTAGCCCAGCAGCCGCAGCCACTTTGCCAACCGGCCCAGCATGCCATCGGCCAGCAGCCGTGGTGGTTCGTCGTTCATGGCACATTCATTTTCATTGCGCTTGGCGAAAACGGCAAAGTCTGGTAAGATTGGCACATTCTACTCGAAAGGGGTAATTATGGCAATCGAGACCTGGCTTCCCGCATTGTTGGGCTACCTGATTCCGGTAGGGCTGTTCCTGCTGGCCTGGGGTGGGATGGAGCCGCAGCGGGCGCGCCGGTCGGCGACGGTGGGCGCGCTGGTGCTGGCTCTGGCGGCACTGGGCTACTTCGCAGTGGGCTTCGCCTTCCACCTGGGCGGCGCGGGCCTGATGAGCGATCAGCCGGGCCTGGAGGGGCTGGTGCGCGTCTTTGCCGGCGAGGGGGGACTGGCGTGGGGGATGATTGGCCTGGCGGGCTTCTTCCTGGCCGACGATGCCGCCACGCCCGAGGCGTTGGCGCTGTTCGTGACCTACCTGCCGCTGGTGGCAACAGCGGTGCTGCTGCCGGTGCTGAGTCTGAGCGGACGCGCGCGGGGCTGGCAGGTCGCCGTCGGTGGGCTGGTAGTGGCGGCCGTGCTCTTTCCCCTGGCAGCCTGCTGGGTCTGGGGGGGAGGCTGGCTGGCCCACCTGGGGATCACGCTCGAGCGAGGGCATGGGTTTGTGGACCACGCTGGCTCGGTAGTGGTTTACCTGCTGGGCGGGATGGCCGCGTTAGGCGCATTGGTGGGGTCAGGCCAGCGATTGCCACGCGGTGAGCCTGCCCAGCCGGAGCAGATGCCGCCAGCCCATTTCCCGCTCCTTGCGAACCTGGGCGCGCTGCTGTTTGGCCTGGGCTGGCTGGGTTGGTCGCTGAGCGTCCCCTTCCACGTGGTCGGGGCGGAACTGAGCCTGCCGCGCATCGCGGCCAACGGCCTGCTGGCCGGGGCGGGGGCGGTCCTGGTCTCGCAGGCCTGCTGCTGGATCGCGGTGGGCCACGCCGACCCGCTGATGGCGGCGCGGGGGGCGGCGGCCGGATTCGTCGCTGTCTCGGCGGGTGCGCCGTTCGTGCCGCCGTGGGCAGCGCTGGTGACCGGCGCGCTGGCCGGGCTACTCCTGCCGCTGGGGGTCTACCTGGTGGAGCGCGTGCTGCGGCTGCCTGACGGGACGGCGGCGGTATCGCTGGGCGTTGTGGGTGGGCTGTGGGGGGCGCTGGCGGTACCGCTCTTCGCCGATGGGCGCTGGGGGCAGGGCTGGAACGGCGTAGGTTTGGAGGAGTACCACACCGTGGCCGGACAGGGCGTGACCGGTTTCTTCCCAGTGGAGGGCTTCATCGGCGATGGGACTGGCCAACTGATCGCCCAACTGGCCGGGATCGGGGCCATCGGCCTGCTGGCCTTTCTGGTTGGCTGGCTGCTGCTCCTGGGGTTGAATCTGCCGTACCGCCCGCGCAGGGAGCGCAGGCCGAAAGTGGAGGCAGCGGGGCCAGGAGAGGAAGCGGAGGAAGCAGGGGAAGCAGGGGAAGCGGAGGAAGCAGGGGAAGCAGAGGAAGCAGAGGAGAAGGAAGAGAACTAAGGAGGATACCGATGGGAAAAGTCTATCGCCACAAGCCCGCCGCCCCAGATGACTACCTGGGCAAAGTCGAGGACATGCGTTCACTGGCAGGGGGCGGCGCGGCGTTCTTCTTGCTCCTGCTGCCCGTCGTCGAGGGAGGGGAGGTCGAAGCGAATGAGCATTGAGCCTGGCAAGCCTGTGCTGATGCCTGCCGTCACCGGTTTCCAACCCTCGCTTGACGTGGCGCAGGTACTGCGGGGCCAGGGCGTTGACCCGGATCGCGCCCGCCCGGATATTGTCGCAGTAGCGCAGCACATGCTTGGTGAGGTGCCAGCCCTGCTTGCTCCCGCCGCGCTGTACGTCATCCTGCCGGTGCGCGACTTCCAGCGCCAGCGGGTGACTCTGGAGGGTGGGGCGGTTTTTGAGGGGCCGCTGGTGGCCCGGGCGCTGGCGGGGGCGACGGAAGTTGCCCTCGCTGTGTGCACCATAGGGCCAGCGCTGGAGGAACGGGTGGATGCCCTCTTCGCCGCTGGCGACCCCGTGCAGGCAATGGCCTGGGATGGCGCTGGTATCGCCGCTCTCAGTGAGGTCTCCGGGATAGTCGTCGCCTGGATACGCGATGAGGCCTCGGCGTGTGGATTGGGCTCGGGTATGCGTGCCAGCCCGGGCCAGGAGGGCTGGTCGATCTGGCAGCAACGGGTGCTTTTCGGTTTGGTTCCCGCCGGGGAGATTGGTGTCCGGCTGACCGAAAGTTGCCTTATGCTGCCGTTCAAGTCCGGATCTTTCGTCATTGGATTGGGGCCGGAGATGCGGCCCGACGCAGTTACCTGTGATTTCTGTTCGAAGCGCGAGCGTTGCCCCTGGCGCGTGCGAAATGAGACATCGTGATTACGAAAGGACTTGCTATGACTGATAAACTTGCTGACGAACTCACTGTGGATTTTGAGCCCCTGGGCCGCCGGGCGCGCGTCGCGCAGGGTACGACGCTGCTGGAGGCCGCACGCCAGGCCGGTGTGGGGCTGAACGCCGTCTGTGGCGGCACGGGCGTCTGCGGAACCTGCCGTGTGCGCGTCGCCGCCGGCCAGGTCACGCCCCCCACCGAGGCTGAGCACGACGCTCTGGCCGACGGCCTCCGGCTGGCCTGCCAGGCCCGCGTGCTGAGCGACGTGCGCGTGGACGTTCCGCTGGCTTCCATCACTGCCCCGCAGCGGGCACAGATTGAGGGCCTTGAGCGGGCGGTCGAACTCGACCCGGCTATACGCGGTTTCGATGTGGCGCCGCCTCCGCCCAGCCTGACCGACCTGCGGGCGGATACGACGCGGTTGTGCGAAGCGCTCCACCAGCAATACCCTCACCTTTCCCCCTCCTCCAGGGACGGGAGGTTGCGGTTCGATCATGGTGCACTGTGCCAACTCCCCGTCCTGCTGCGGGAGCATGGATGGCATGTCCGCCTCGTCATTCGAGACGGCGAGGTCATCGCCGTCGCACCGGCCGGCACCGCACCGCTGGGGCTGGCAGTGGACATCGGCACGACCAAAGTCGCCGCCTACCTGATGGATCTGGAGAGCGGCGAGACGCTGGCGGCCGCCGGCACGATGAACCCCCAGATCGCCTATGGAGAAGACGTGATGACCCGCATCTCCTACGCGATGGATGGGGAGGCCCAGGCGCGGGAACTCCAGCGCGTTCTCGTCGGCGGGCTGGATGACCTGGCCGGCGAGTTGTGCGCGCAAGTTGGGCGCGACAGCGCTGCAATCGTCGAGGTGGTGTTGGTGGGCAACACCTGTATGCATCACCTGGTGCTGGGGTTGCCGGTGGAGCAACTGGGCCTGGCTCCTTATGTGCCTGCCCTCGCTTATCCCTATGACATCAAGGCGCGGGAACTGGGCTGTTCCCTTCCCCCCCTGAAGGGGGAAGCAAGGGGGGGGGTACATCTGGCCCCCGGCGCGAACGTGCACCTCTTGCCCAACATCGCTGGCTTCGTCGGCGCAGACCACGTGGCCATGCTCCTGGCAACTCGTATGCACGAGGCCGACGAGATCACCGTGAGCCTGGACATCGGCACCAACACGGAGATCAGCCTGGCGGTGGATGGGCGGCTACTCAGTTGCTCCTGCGCCTCCGGCCCGGCCTTCGAGGGAGCCCACATCCACGACGGGATGCGGGCCGCGCCGGGTGCGGTTGAGCGGGTGCGGCTGGTTGACGAGTTGGTCGAGTACCAGACGATTGATGGTGCGCCTCCGGTGGGCATCTGCGGATCTGGTATCCTGGACGGGGTGGCCGAACTGCGAAAGATCGGTGTGCTGCGGGAGAACGGTGCCATGCAGCCGGGCAGCCACCCCCGTGTCCGTGGGACAGGTAGAGAGACCGAGTTTTTGCTTGTCCCGGCTGGCGAACGAGAGGCGCCCCGTGACGTAGTCATCAACCGTAAGGACATCAACGAGGTTCAACTGGCTAAGGGGGCCATCCGTGCTGGGATCGAGGTGCTGCTGGGCGAGGCTGGGCTGAAAGCGGAGCAGGTCGAGCGGGTGGTGGTGGCCGGGGCTTTTGGCACCTACCTGGACGTGGGCAGCGCGCTGGCGGTGGGGATGTTCCCGCCGCTGCCCCAAGAGCGGTTTGTGCAGGTGGGCAACGCTGCCGGCATGGGGGCAAAACTGGTGTTGGTGTCCCGCCACTGCCGTAGGGTGGCCGAGGAAATCGCCCGCCGCGTCGAGTACGTCGAACTGACTACCCATTCTCGCTTCGTCGAGGCCTATACAGCCGCGCTGATGCTGCCCTAGCCGTTAGCCGTTACACGTTTTCCCATTACCAGTCTGCGTTTGACATTCTCGTCGCTTGAGCATAGAATAGGCCGGGGCGAACGGCTACGCGAAGAGGGGGTGTGAAATGGCTGAACAATTGGTCTTGTCCGATGCGGATGTCCCTGTCTCCATGGAGGAGTCTCCACAAGTCGTGGCTCCACCGGGCCTGGACGCTCACTCCTCGCTGCGTGCTGCTATGGGCGGATTCGAGGTTCACATGCAGCAGCAGGGCTTCGCCGAAAACACCATCAAGGCTTTCCTCTCCGACCTCAACATCCTGGCCCGGTTCGTCGGGGTGGGGACCCCCATCGGTGCCATCTCCACCCAGCGTCTCAATCACTTCACCCACTGGCTGGTGCACGAGCGTGGCGTGCCTTGTAACCCCAAGTCGCTGGCCCGGCGCGTGACCACCCTCAAAGTCTTCTTCGGTTGGCTGGCCGAGGCGGAGGTGCTTCCTAACGATCCCGCTGCCCCCGTGGTGCACAAGCCAGTGATGACGCCGCTGCCCGAGGTCCTCTCCGATGCCGAGGTGGAGCGGGTGCTGGGGGTGACTCAGACGCTGCGCCGCGCCGAAAAACCGGATGCTCGCCCCTACCTGCTGGTGACGTTGCTGCTCCACACCGGCATCAAAAAGGGCGAGTGCATGAACATCGTGATGAACCACTTCGACTTCAGCGATCCCACCCAGCCCGTGTTGTGGATCCGCTATGCCAACCCCCGCCGTCGCCACAAAGAGCGCAAACTGCGCCTGCCGATGTGGTGGCCGGCGGTGCTGGCCGAGTACCGCGCCCGGTACCAACCGCAGGAATCACTCTTCTCCTGTACCGCTCGCAACCTGGAGTACGTCTTGGCCAACGTGGCGCGGCAGGCCGAACTCCCTCGCGGCCTCTCGTTTGAGATGCTGCGCTGGACCTGCGCAGTGCGCGACTACCGGGCGGGGATGCCAGCCGATAAACTGCGCCAGAAACTGGGGGTTTCAAAGATCACCTGGCGTGAGATAGGGATCAAAATTGCCCGCCTGGCGGGCCCGGCGCTGTGACATAGAGCCGAAATCCGTGTCCAGAGATTGAGCTGGCGCGGTGGCCGCAGCGGTCGAGAGGGTGGAGAGCAGGCCTTCAATCGCGCGCCGCGTGTAGAGCCAGACGATGCCGATGCGGCTGGCCTGCACCCGCCGGTCGTAAATGATGGCCAGGAAAAGATTGTCGTCCACGCTGGCCGAGTAGATGTCGTAGCGTGAACCCTCGTGAAAGTTGAGGTTGACCGCCTGGCCGCTGCCGAAGTGGCAGGCCAGTTCGCTGCTGGCGGCGAAGCCGCCAGCCAGTAGCGAAAGCAGGGTGGCGGTGTCAAGCCCCTTGGTTACTCCCGTCTCTGCCACGCGCTGCCCCAGCATGTCGGCCAGAAAGATGCACTGCGCACCGACGTCATTACACAAGTTTTCCAGTTGCCGGGTGATGGCTTCGAAAGACTCGTCGGAGAGGACGACGAGGCCGGGCCGGCTGATAGCCATGTCGCGCAGTGTGTCCTGTACTACCCGCGTGAAGTCACCGATGGCGAATGGCTTGGTGATGCAACGATACGCCTCCAGGTGGCGGGCCTCTGCCTCAACTTCGTCGTTGCCATAGGCTGTGATGAGGATGGTGCGCGTCTGGGGACTGAACGCCCGCACCCAGCGTATCAGTTCCAGCCCGCTGATGCCCGGCATGCGCAAGTCGGTGACCAACAGGTCCACGGAGGAGCCATTGAGCATCTCCAGCGCCTTCTCCCCAGAGTGAGCGACGCTCACGCGGTAATTCCGGTCCGAGCGCTCCAGCACCTTGCTCAGGAAGAAAGCCACTCTTGGTTCGTCGTCTACGATCAGGATGTGCGTGGTAGTCATAAGATTGCGGATGGTAGATCGCGGAATCAGCCCTGCTTATCACTGTAGTTTACCAGAAGGTGGCCTGGTTGTGGGTTTCAGGAACGTTTCAGGTGAGTTGCAGTTTCGTTACATCAGTACCTTCTCAGCCGCTGCTCCGAGCCCCCGTCTCGGAGGCGCCCCATGCGGAGAATAACTATCCAGCGAAGCTCTGCCTCAAACCGACGAGTCGACGTCCGCCGCTCATTGTTCGCCGAGGTCTCCCGACCGAGGCGGGAGGTCCTTGGGCTCGGTCAGGAGACCTTCGCCCATCGTAGTTGGTAGAAAGCTCTCTACTGCTGATGACTCATGGGGATAAAGATGCGAAACTGGAGTGGTTCGTAGGCCTGGTTCATGCTTAAATAGTCACTGCTCCAGCCGCCTATAGCGTAGATGGTGGCCTCGAACACGACTACGCCTGGGCTACGCCACTTTCCTACCAGCGGTGTTTCGATGGGGTTCCAGACGCCGTCGGTAGGATTGTACCGCTCATTGAATCCCAGGTAACTGGTCCAGCCGCCCCCACCAATGGCGTAAAGTTGGCTGTTGAGGGTTACCAGCCCCAGTTCCCCTCGCCCCACCGCCAGCGGTGTGCATTCCCCCCACCTCTCCGCTGCCGGGTCGTAGACCGCGCACGTGGTCAGTTCTCGCTTACCGTCGTACCCACCCACGACGTAGATGTGGCTTTCCAGAGGAGCGGCCGCAGCGAAGCCCCGGCCTGTGTCCATCGGGGCTGCTTCGGCCCAGGTGTCTGTCTGGGGGTCGTAGACGTACGCGGTGGCGACGTACTGCTCTCCGTCCCACCCTCCGAAGAGGTAGAGTCTTTGGTCCAGCGTTGCCAGCGCATAAGCACAGCGTGGTTCCAGCAGCGGGCTGGCCTCGCGCCAGGAGTCGGTCAGGGCATCGTAGACCTCGACCAACCGCGTCGGTGTACCCTCAGCGTCGCAACCACCTGGCACGTACGCGTCCGTTCCGATCACGGCGGCCGAGACGTATGTGACCGGGGCAGGCTTGTCGCTTCCCCGAGTCCAAATGTCATCGTCAGGGTCGTATATCTCGACCGCAGCCGTGATTCCCTCTGGGCTCTGGCCGGCGATGGCGAAGATATGTCCTTCGATGGCGGCGAGCGCCAGGTAGGCGCGGCGGGTGGGCATCTGAGCCCGTTCATGCCAGGGGGATCCCCCGGTCTCCGCCACAAGCGGCGGTGGTTGTTCCGTCGTTGGGACTCGTGGCAGGCCTGGCCCGGCCTCTGCCTGCGGTTTGCTGTGGGGCCACGTCACGGCTATCCCGGTCACCACGAGCAGCAGGGCGGCGATCAATGCCCCCCGCTTGAACCAGGGAAGGGGAGGCTCCAGGGCGACCGGCGGCACCGGGGGCTGGGTCTCTACCGTTTCTTCTGTTGCTTCCCCAGCGCCCTCCACGACCACCCACCCCTCGCGCACGGCGATTATCGTCGCCTCGGTGCGTGATTCGGCCCCCAGTTTGGTGAATATGTTGCGCAGATGGACCTTGACGGTGTTGGTGCTGATGCTCAGCCGGTAGGCGACCTCGCGGTTGGTGACGCCGGTTGCCACCATCTGCAGGATTTCCTTCTCACGTTCGGTCAGGGGTTCGCCGTATTCAGACATCGGTCTTTCGTATTCAGGTCATCTTGACCACAATATCGGAAAGTACGTTGGCGGCCTCGTCCCCTCGGTCAGCCGCGTTGCTCAGGTGGCGGTAGATTTCGCGCAGTTTAAGCATCTCTACTACGTGCTCGATATCTTGGGGCCTATGGAACAGTTCGGCGATCGCTTCTCGGTAGACTGTCTCTGTGCGGTTCTCCAGTGCCTTGGCCCGCACGGCGTGATCCTCGGCCACGCCGGGGTGATCGGCCAGCCGCAGTACGCCCATGTGGATTTCGCGTGCGGCGTCACACAGCAGGGAGGCCATGCGCCGCAGATAGTCGTTGGGTTCCACCTCGAGGATGTCCATTTCGCCGACCGTCGTGTAGCCGTAGTCAATGATATCGTCAATGGCGCGCGAGAGAGCGTGGATGTCCTCGCGGTCAATCGGTGTGACGAAGGTGCGATTCAGTTCATCAATCAAGATGCGCCGCACCTCGTCGGCCTCTTTCTCCATCCGCGTGACGACTCTGGCCCGTTCCTTGCATGGATCGTCCATGTACTCCTGTAGTGCTTCCATGCCTTTGACGGTACAGTCGGCTTGCTGGATCAGTAACTGGATAAACCGATCCGGCTGTGCTTTGAAGAGGCGTTGTAACCAGCCCATGTCTCCCTCCTACGTGACGACATGCCGCACCACCAGGTACGCCAGCGCCGCCAGAAGTCCCGCAGCGGGTAAGGTCAGCACCCAGGTGGTGAGGATGTTGCCGGCAACTTTCCAGCGCACTTTATTCACTCGCTCGGCCGACCCGACGCCCAGGATGGCTGAACTGACTACCTGCGTGGTACTGACCGGGCCACCCAGCAGCGCGGCTCCCAGGATCACTACTGCCGATGTTATCTGGGTGGTGAAGCCGTGCACCGGGCGGATCTTGTAGAATCTCCCTCCCAGCGTGCGGATGATGCGCCAGCCGCCCAGGGCCGTTCCCAGGGAAATGGAGCCGGCACAGGCGGCGATTACCCACAACGGCACGTGGAACTGCGTCAAGACCCCGGCCCCCACCAGTCCCATCGTGATGATGCCCATCGTCTTCTGCGCATCATTTGTCCCGTGGCTCAGCGCCAATGCCAACGCGGTGAAAGTCTGTGCTCGTTTGAAGAATTGGTTGATGCGCGGCGAGGCTCCCCGGGATAGGAAAAGCACCAATTTCATGAGCACATACCCGCCGAGCAGTCCCACCGGTGGCGCTAGCAGGAGCGCGATGACGATTTTGAGCAGCCCGTGAAGTTGTACGGCTTCCACTCCATAGCCCACGATGGTCGCGCCGACCAGCCCGCCGACCAGGGCGTGGGAGGAACTGGATGGGATGCCGAGCAACCAGGTGATTACATCCCATACAATTGCCGCGAGGAGTGCTGACAGTACGACCGCCATCGTGGCTGCGTAGGGCTGCACCACTTCGTGGCCGATGGTGGTCGCGACGGCCACACCGAAGATGAAGGGGGCGGTGAAGTGTGCCGCTGCGCTGAGCAGCAGCGCATATCGCGGGCTCATGGCGCGCGATGAGATCATGGTAGCGACGATGTTGGCGCTGTCGTTGAAGCCATTCAGGAAGTCGAATGCTAGGGCTGTGACGATGAAGGCGATCAGTAATGGTAGCATAGGCTAGATTATAGCATATAGGTGGGCCTGGGCAAGCACGGTGTGCAAGTCGCGCCGCCGTGAACAGGCGGTGTTGGGTCGAGAGGCAAACTGGCACTGGCTCTTCCAGGCCAGTGCTATTTGCTCAGGAAGACAAAGTCCACAGGACAATCTCGGGCGGGGCGAGGAAACGGGCACGCGGGGCGCCCAGGCCCTCCATTCCCAACCCACGGCTCACGTAGAGTGTCGTGTTTCCCTCCTCGTAGCGGCCCATCTCGTATCGCTTCCAGAAATCGGAACTGGTGATGAGCGCACCGAACAGGGGCAGGCGGATCTGCCCGCCGTGGGTATGGCCGCAGAGGTATAGGTCTACGCCCAATTCCACTGCCTCCGGCATCAGATCAGGGGAATGGTAGAGCAGCAATGTGAATGTGTCCTCAGGGCTACCGTCGTCCATCAACCGGCGGAGGCGAGGTGCGTCCAGGTGACGCTCGCGGGTGCAGCGCAGCCCGGCAAGCCGTATGAGGTGGCCGTTGACGTGTAGTTCTTCAACTGCGTCCAGCAGCCAGGTGATGGGCAGACCCTCGAAGATGGCCGGCACGACGTCGTGTGAATCCACCGGCGGGCTGCCGGTGATGGCGTAGATGGGACCACGGGCGATTTCGCACAGGCGTGCCAGCACGTCGTGCGCCTCGGCCTGGGCCTGGGGATCATAGACGGATGACAGGTTGAGGTAGTCGCCGGTGAGGACGATGACGTCAGGGGCTAGTTCCTCGACCAGGCGGAGCAACTTTTCCTCGCGAGCAGTGACACGCTCGACGTGCAGGTCGGTGACGTGGAGCAGTCGCAGCGGGGTGTGGCCGTTGAGTTTGGGGGAGTGTAGTTCGGCCTGGGTGACCTTGATCTGGAAGGGCTCAACCCAGGTGGCGTAGAAGGAGGCGGCGGAGATGGCGCAGTCCAGCACCGCGGTCAGCAGCAGACCGGGCCAGGTTGCCCAGAGCAGGCCGGCCACGAAGGTGAGGGTCGTGCGGATAAGGGCCAGTGCCAATAGCGGCGGGGTGATGGGGCCGAAGGACCGTCCCAACCGGGGGAGCAGCGCTAGGCCAATCCCGTCGGCGAGAGTGAAGACCAGCGACAGGGCGGCAACCGGGAGGCGCAGAGCGCCCCATGGCCAGCACGCGGTGGCGGTCAATGCCAGCCAGGCAGGTGTGAGCATCAGTGGATGGGTGCGTCCCAGCAGGTCGCTAAGTGCAAGGGCGATGTGTAGCGGGTGAGGGTTGTAGGCCGGAGGAGAGTGGGCGTCGTGGAAGGTGGTGTTGCGTTTCGGGTCATGCATTGACATAACTTATCATCACTCTTGTGACTCGAGTACGCTGCGCAGCACGTCGGGGACGTTGGTGATGATGCCGTCCACGCCCAGACCGATGAGGCGGCGCATCTCGTCCGGGTCGTCCACCGTCCAGGTGTTCACCCGGTAGCCGCGCCGTTGCGCCCAGGCCATGTAGTGTGCATCTACCATCGTGTGCTTGGGATGGCGAGCCTCGTGGGGGACCATAGGGGCCAGCCAGGCACGGTGCAAGGGTAGCGGGAGGTCAGGGGCATAGAGAAGGCCCACGGGGATGTGGGGGGCGATCCTCTTGACCCGCCGTAAGGAGAAGGGGTTGAACGATGAGAAAAGCACACTGTCGCCCAGGCCGTGTTGCTCGATCTGGGCGACAACCGCTTGCGCCAGCCCGTTGTCGCGCAGGCCGGTGGTTTTCAGTTCGATGTTCAAGAGCAGCCGCCTCCCCATTGCCTCCAGCACCTCTTCCAGCGTGGGGATACGCTCGCCAGCGAAGGCCGGGTCGAAGTAGGAGCCAGCGTCAAGTTGCTTGAGTTGGGCGAGCGTCATGTCTGCCACTCGCCCGCTGCCATCGGTGGTGTCGTCCACGGTGAAGTTGTGGATGATAACCGGCACGCCGTCGGCTGAGAGGTGGACGTCGAATTCGATTCCATCGGCGCCCAGTTCTACGGCTTTCTCGAAGGCAGCCAATGTATTGGGTGGTGCGGCGGCGCTGGCCCCGCGGTGGGCAATGTTGAGCGTGTTGGTTCTACTAGATCTCAACAAAGTAGGCCTCGCAGGCGCGGTCAATCAGGTCTTTGCTCAGTGTGGGCGCTACGTTCAGGTAGCGGGCGATGTCTACCAACTGGTCCACGATGTCGCGGGGATGGCAGGCCCGCCCGGGACGTTTGGGTTTGAGGTAGTGTTCCTGGATCAAGTAGGCCAACCCTCGGTTGTCGTAAGGTATGTCTTTGACTTCACATACC
Source organism: uncultured Anaerolineales bacterium (assembly GCA_964653285.1). Lineage (GTDB taxonomy): Bacteria > Chloroflexota > Anaerolineae > B4-G1 > B4-G1 > CAZZEX01. Next base: position 9,902 of record CAZZEX010000060.1, on the reverse strand, counting down.
CTGCGGAAGATCTCACGGTATTCGTCCCACGAAGGGTCTTCGACCTCGATCTTGTGGCGGATGCGCCGCAGGAAGGCTTCGTCCACCAGGTCACGGGGGGCCAGGTTGGTTGAGAAGACGATCAGGACGTCAAAAGGGACCTCGATCTTGCGGCCGGTGTGGAGGGCCAGGTAGTCCACGCGCTTCTCTAGAGGCACGATCCAGCGGTTGAGCAAGTCACGGGGTCGGGCCTGCTGGCGGCCGAAGTCGTCAATCAGCAGCATGCCGCCGTTGGCTTTCATCTGGAAAGGTGCCTCGTAGTATTTGTTGGTCTCGTCGTATACCAGGTCGAGCGTCGCTAAGGTCAGTTCGCCCCCGGTGGCGATGACGGGGCGCCGGATGTACACCCAACGCGAGTCGTGCGTCCGGTTTCTGGAGGATGGGACCTTAACCTGGGTGTGGTTGACGCTGTCGAAGACTCTGATGACCTGACCCCCTATTTCTATCGCGTAGGGTATGTACATTGCGTCGCCCAGTATCATCTTGCCGATGCTCTCGGCGATAGCGGTCTTGCCGTTGCCTGGATGGCCAAAGAGGAAGATGGAACGACCCGAGTTGACTGCCGGGCCCAATTGGGAAAAGGTGTCCTCGTTGATGACCAGGTGGGCCAAAGCCTGGCGCATCGTACGCTGGTGAATGACGACTTTGCCCAGAGGTTGACGGTGTATCACTTCGGTGTAGGCATCCAGCGTGACCGGAGCAGGGCCAGCGTACTGGCTGCGGCTGAGTGCCTCGCGTCCCATAGCGCGCCCTTTCTCGGAGATGGCGTACTGGTAGGCCGCCTCTGCGAATCCTCCGGCTCCTTTCACTTCGCATAATTGCTCCCGTTTGAGGAAGTCCAGCACCTGGTCTATCACGCCAGTGTAGGGGAGTTTCATGCGTTCGCTTAGTTCGTGACCCGAGAGATTGCCCTCGAAGTACATGATCTTGAGCGCCAGGTCGGTCAGGAATCCCAGTGCCAGTCCTGTCTCTTTGACCGAGGTCGGCGTTGGTGGGACGAACGAGGTTGATGCCGGGGTGGTTGATGTACGCTGTTTCATATTTTCCATCTCCTCTTCTATCGGGGGCCGCCGCTGATTTGAGTCACTCTCGTAAGTGTACGTATTATACTATCGGCTAGCAGAAGCGACAAAGTCAGTAGGGTGTGTTTCGAATGAGTTGGAGGAAGGGAGTGGACGCCCCGCTTCAGCCTTGCCCCCTTGTTGGGGCCGCGGGACGATTCTTCCATCGTCAGTACACCCCAATCTCTCGTAGTCGGTCGTCATCTATCCCGAAATGATGGGCTACTTCGTGTCGGAGGACGTGGTGGATAGCCCTGCGCACCTCTTCCGCCGTGCGACAGCGCATCTCGATCGGGCGTTGATAGATGCTGATCTTGTCCGGCAGGACGAGTCCGTAGTTGTGGGTACGTTTCGTCTGCGGGACGCCGTGGTAGAAGCCCAGAAGTTGTGCCGGATGGCGTACCCCGGCCAGCCTCATCGTCTCCCGGTCTGGCCACTCCTCGACTACGATTTCGACGTTATCCAGTTTCTCGCGGAAAGTCTCGGGCAGGTCGTCTAGGGCCTCGGCCACGAGGCGCGCAAAAGCATGGCGGTCCATAGCGAGCACATTATACCATCAAATGCGCGATTCGGCAGGATCGGCAGGCTGGATATCCACCCGCCGCAGCAGGTTGGCATTGGTAACCACGGTCACGGAACTGGTGGCCATCGCTATCTCGGCCAGCACCGGGTGCATCATCCCCAGGATTGCCAGCGGGATCATCACCACGTTGTAGAAAAAGGCCCAGAAGAGGCCCTGCACCACTTTGTTGAACGTGGCGCGGGAGAGTTTCACCGCGCTGACCACGCTGGATAAATCGCCACGCACCAGCGTGATGTCGGCGGCCTCGATGGCGATGTCGGTGCCACTGCCGATGGCGATGCCCACGTCGGCCTGAGTCAGCGCCGGGGCGTCGTTGATACCGTCGCCGACCATGGCGACCAATCCACCTGTTGGGCGAAGGTCTCCGACCGAGCCCTGCAGCCGCTGGATCTCGGCCAGTTTGGCTTCCGGCAGCACCTCGGCCAGCACGCGGACGATGCCCACCTGACGGGCGATGGCCTCGGCTGTGCGCCGGTTGTCGCCGGTGAGCATCACCGTCTCCAACCCCAGCGCTTTCAACTCACGGATGGCGGCAATGGCGTCATCCTTGAGCGTGTCGGCCACGGCCAGCAGCCCCACCAACTCCCCGTCCACGGCGACCAGCATCGCCGTCTTGCCATCGTTCTCCAGGCGGCGCATCTCGTCTTCCAGCGTGGCTACGGCGACGCCGTGCTCCTCCAGCAATGTCCGGCTACCCACCCATACGCTCTTTCCGTCAACGACGCCCCGCACACCCTTGCCGCGCAACGCCTCAAAGTCGCGCAACTCACCCAACGCCAGCCCTTGCTCCTCCGCCCGGCGCACCACCGCCTGGCCCAGCGGGTGCTCGCTCCCCACCTCCACCGACGCCGCCCAGCGTAGCAAGTTGCGAATTGCGAATTGCGAATTGCGAATTCCGTCTCCCCCTCTCCCCTTCTCTTTGTCCCCTTGTCTCCTCGTTTCCTCGTCTTTCGCAATCACGTCAGTTACGTCAGGATGACCCCTCGTCAGCGTCCCCGTCTTGTCAAAGACCACCACCCGCACGTCCCGCATGGCCTGGATGGCCTCGCCGGAGCGGATGAGGATACCGTTCTCGGCGCCAATGCCGCTGCCCACCATCAGCGCCGTGGGCGTGGCCAGCCCCAACGCGCAGGGGCAGGCGATGACCAGCACCGAGACGGTGTTGATCAGTGCCAGCGTGAAACGGCCCAGGTTGGGGTCCACCCAGGGCAGGAAACCGCTGGCCCACACGGTGATGGGGCGCAGCGTCTCGGGGAACAGGAACCAGGCCAGGAAGATGAACAGCGCGACGCCCACCACGACGGGCACAAAGACAGCCGTCACCCGGTCGGCGAAAGCCTGGATGGGCACTTTGGTTCCCTGGGCCTGCTCGACCAGGCGCACCATCTGGGCCAGGAACGTATCCTGGCCCACGCGGGTGGCATGTATTCTCAGCAGCCCGTCCTGGTTGACCGTGGCCCCGATCACCTCGTCGCCTGGGTGCTTGTTGACCGGCATAGATTCGCCCGTGGCCATGGACTCGTCCACGGCGCTCTCACCGGCGACCACGACCCCGTCGGTGGGGAGCTTTTCGCCGGGGCGGACGACCATCACGTCGCCCACCTGCACCGCCTCGATGGGTACCTCCCGCTCCACACCGTTCACCAGGACGCGGGCGGTCTTGGCTCCCAGTTCCAGCAGTTTGCGGATGGCCTGGGAGGCGCGTCCCTTGGCGCTCGCCTCCACGTACCGGCCGGTCAGGTGGAAGGCCATAATCATAGCCGACACCCCAGCATAGGTGGGGATGGGCACGAAGAAGGTGGTAATGCCAGTGAGGAAGGAGGCCCCGGTGCCCAGCGCGATGAGCGCGTCCATGTTAGGTGCGCCGTGGATGGTCGAACTCCACGCCGCCACGTAGGTGCGCCGGCCGGCCCAGAAGAGCACCGGCGCTGCCAGAAGGAGCATCCCCAGTTTGAAGACGGTCGGGTTGGGCCAGGCCACTCCCACCAGCATCTCCGGCAGCATCCACAGGATGATGGGCCCGGTAAAGGCCCAGGCCAGGAGCATCCGCTGGCGGGCGTCCTGCATTTTGCGCACGTAGGTCGGAATGGCTTTCCGACCTACCTGCTCCTCCGCCGTTGGCAGCACCTCGTAGCCCGCCTCGGCCACAGCGCGGCGGAAATCGGGCAGCCCGGTCACGGTGGGGACGTATTCCACGGTGGCCTTCTCGGTCGCCAGGCTGACGTTGACGTTGAGCACGCCGGCCGTCTCTGCCAGCGCCCCCTCGACGTGGGCCACGCAACTGGCGCAGGTCATGCCGCCGATGGGCAGGCTGACGGTTTTGGTTGCCACGTCGTAGCCCGTATCGCGCACAGCGCCCACCAGCCGGTCCAGAGGGACCAGTTTGGGATCGAGGACCACCGACGCCTGCTCTGTGGCCAGGTTGACGTTGGCATCGGTCACCCCATCCACGTCTTTCAGCGCCCGCTCCACGTGAGCCACGCACGAAGCACAGGTCATGCCCTGCACGGGCAGGGTTAGCGTTTGCTTTTTTCCGTCCATATCTCTTTATCCGTTACTGTCCTGCAATCCGTGTTCTACCGCCGCAGCCGCATGCCGTTCAGGATCACCACCACCGACGCTCCGACGTCGGCCGCGATCGCCATCCACAGCGTGGCCAGGCCTGCCATCGCCAGGACGAATACGGCCGCCTTAACTGCCAGCGCAAGCACGATGTTAGCCGTAACGACGCTTCTCGTCCTGCGGCTGAGATGGACGATGAGCGGCAGTTGGGCCAGGTCGTCGCCCATCAGCACCACGTCGGCCGTCTCCATCGCCTGGGCCGAGCCGGCGCCGCCCATAGCGATGCCCACGTCCGCCTGGGCCAGCGCCGGGGCGTCGTTGATGCCGTCGCCGACCATAGCCACGGTCTGGTACTCCTCCGCTAGCGACTCGACGGCGGTCACCTTATCCTCCGGCAGGAGATTGGCACGTACCTCGTCCACCCCAACCTGGCGGCCGATTTCAGCCGCCACGGCTGGGCTGTCTCCGGTCAGCATCACGGTGTAGATGGTGCCCTGGGTCTTCAAATCGGCGAGGGCCTGGCGGCTGCCGGGGCGCGGTGTGTCGGCCACGCCGAACAGTGCGCACACACAGCCTGCCCTGAGCGAAGACGAAGGGTCGTGCCTGACCATTATAACCGTCTTGCCCTGGGCGGCCAATTCGTCGGCCAACCGGCAGACGTCCTCGTCGTGCGGAAAATGCTCGTCAAAGTGGGCATGGCTGGCGACGGTGACCGCTGCGCCGTTGACGCTACCCTCCATCCCTCGCCCGCCCAGCACGGTGACATCCTCGGCGCGTGGCACCACCACCCCCCTGGCCTGTGCCTCCGTCAACAACGCCCGGGCCAGCGGGTGGGATGACTGCGCCTCGACCGCCGCCGCGTGTTGCAGCCCGCAATCCTCCGGGCATTCCCCGCAGGTGCAGACGTCCACGACGTCGGTTATGATGGGATGCCCCTCGGTCAGGGTGCCGGTCTTGTCGAAGGCGAAAACCCGCACCCGGCTCAACGCCTCCAGGTAGCGCCCGCCCTTGATGAGCACCCCGCGGGAGGCGGCGTTGGTCATGGCGCTCACCAGGCTGACCGGTGTAGAGATGACCAGAGCGCAGGGGCAGGCGATGACCAGCATCTGCAGGGCCCGCATCAGCCAGCCGTGGTTCCCCCAGAATACCTGCTCGAAGAGCAGCGGTGGAACGGCGGCCACGAGCACGGCGGTCGTGGCCACCGCCGGCGTGTAGATACGGGCGAAGCGGTCAATGAAGCGCTGCACCGGCGCCTGTCGTGACTGCGCCTCCCGCACCAACGCCACCATCTGGCTGAGGGTATTGTCCGTCGCCAGGCGGGTCACCTCCACCTCCAGCGCACCGGAGGTGTTGATGGTGCCGGCAAAGACTTCATCGCCCGGCTGTTTGTCCACTGGCACGCTCTCGCCGGTGATAGGCGATTGATCCACCGCGCTCTCCCCGGCCCGCACCACCCCGTCCACGCTGACCCGGTCGCCGGGGCGCACCAGCACGCGGTCGCCGACGGCCAGTTGCTCCACCGGTGTCTCCTGGGTCTCGCCGGTGGGCAGCATCTTGAGCACCCCCGGTGGGGCCAGGTCCAAGAGGCTCTCCAACGCGCCGCGCGCCTCCTCCGCCGCGTACTCCTCCAGCGCTTCGCCCAGTGCAAATAGTATCACTACGATCGCTGCCTCGGCCCATTTGCCAATGAACGCCGCGCCCGCGACGGCGATGACCATCAGCGTGTTGATGCCCAATCTGCGGGAGAGCCACAGTTCCTGAAAGGCGTGGCGCGCTACCGGGATGCCCCCCACGACGATAGCCGCCGCAAAGAGGGCCGTCCGGCTCCAGCCGGGCGCACCAGCCAGCGTCAGCGCCAGCCCCAGTAGCGTCAGCAGCCCGGCGACGGCGGCCAGCGTCGTCTCGCGCTCCGAGAATACGAAGCGCACAAAGCCATTTTGTGTCGCCGCTACTGGCCCGGTGCCGATGGTCGCCCGGACCTTTGCGGTGCAATCTACGCAGGCCGGCGCTGCGACCATGGATGTCTTGCTTGGCATTAGTATCCCTTGAACCGACAGATAGTAGGACGCAGATTCACGCAGATTTTCGCAGATAGAAACAGAAAAAACAGCGTGAATCAGCGTCAATCTGCGTCCTGAAAAGTTCAGATGAAGAGCGTGATCGCTGACTCGCGCGCTTCCTGGATGTACGTCCCCACAGCCCCGTACTCGTCAATCCAATCCTCGCGCAGATCCTCCCGGCGGAGGCCCATAATCTCCATCGTCATCTCGCAGGCGATGATCTTGCCGCCCAGTTCTTTGAAGTCGGTCATCAGTTTTTCCAGTGAAGCCACGTTGGCTTTCTTCATCCGCATCTCGATCATCCACTTGCCCAGGCCCAGTATGTGCATCTTCGAAAGCGGTCCTTTCTCCAGCCCGCCCTTTTGCAGCCGTTGCAGACCCCAGAAGGTGAAGTAGATCGAAGCGTCCATGCCCATCGCCAGCGCTCCATTGCCGACGATCAGCGCGCTGTACAGTTTGTCCATATCGCCGCTGTGCAGGATGATGGTCGCCTTATCTGCCATCGCTTTGATCTCCTTTTGAACCACTGAACCACTGAGGCACTGATTGCACTGAATGGTGGGCCTTTTTCAGCGCCATCAGTGAATTCAGTGTCTCAGTGGTTCAGGGCTTTTTCGTCCTCGGCCTTCAGGTACTTTTCCGGGTCTTTGTCGAAGGCCACCTTGCATCCCCGCGCGCAAAAGTAATAGATCTCGCCCGCGTGCTCTGTCTTGGCGGGGGCGGTCTTCGGATCCACCTCCATACCGCATACTACGTCTTTAGCCATTGTTACTTGTCTCCCTCCAGTAACGCAAGTTGCCAACTTGCGCTACTCATCTCCGAATACGAATCGTCCACTCGGCGTCGTTTCCCTCGACGCTTAGCAGTTTCAACCCCAACGCCTTGACCGCCATCGGGATCTCCTTTTTCGACGCCGGGTGCGTGCCGACGACTTCGATCACGTCGCCCGGCGCGGCCTTGCGCAACGCCTTGCGCGTCTCCACCAGCGGCACGGGGCAGGTCTCCCCCCGGCAGTCAACCTTGATCTCAGCCATCGCTCCACCTCACTCCGTAAACTCCACTATCACCTCATCCACGTCCCACAAGGGCTCGATTTTCTCCACAATCTCCTCGTGGATGTTGGCGGCGAACTGGTGGTCGGCGGGCAGGTCCAGCACGACGCGCACCGTCCCATCGGCGACCTCAATCTCCTTGACCAGTTTGGTGTGCACCAGGTCGAGCCCCACCACCGGGTTCATCACGCGCTTGAGCCGCCGGCGCACCACCTCGATCGTCGTCGGCACACGCTCCTTGACCAAGCCGTGCCGCTCCTCATAGTTCTGGATGGCCGCGTGCAGCCCGTCCACAGCCAGCACGGAACAATGCACCTTGATCGGCGGCAGTCCGCCTAACACCTCCGATGCCTGCTTCCACGTGATCGCCTTGGCCTCCTCCAGCGTCTTGCCCTGGGCCATCTCGGTGATGATGGAGCCGGTGGCGATGTTGGAGGCGCAGCCGTAGGATTCGAACTTGACGTCGGTGATGCGCAGGTCTTCCGGGTCCACCTTCAGGTAGACGGCCACCATGTCGCCGCAGGCGGGGCTGCCCTCGATCGCTTTGGCGTCGGGGTCTTCTATGCGCCCCACGTTGCGCGGGTTCCGAAAATGTTCCATCACGATTTCACTGTATGGTAATGGCATACTACTCCTTCCCCAACGGGCTGATGGCCCGCAAATTCTTGATTACGTCCGATATTGCATCCACCGCCGCGTCCACGTCCCCGGCCCGGTTGAAGCGACCAAAGGTAAAACGCACCGAGCCGTGCGCCCGCTCGTGGTTGCCGCCTATTCCCAATATGACGTGGCTGGCCTCCAACGAGCGGCTAAAGCAGGCCGAGCCGGTACTCACGGCGAACCCCCGCATGTCCATGTGCAGCAGGATTGACTCCCCCTCGACGAAGCGGAACGAGACGTTGGCATTGTGGGGCAGCCGCAGCGTGGGATGGCCATTGAGGCGCGAGTGTGGAATCTGCAACAGCCGCTCGATCAACCGGTCGCGCATCCCCTGCATCCGCGCCGTCTCCCCCGGCGTAACCAATTCGACCGCTTTGGCAAAGCCGACCGCGCCGGGGATGTTCTCCGTCCCAGCCCGCAGGTTGGATTCCTGGAAGCCGCCGTCCATCCATTTGGCCAACGGGGTGCCTTCCCGCACGTACAACCCGCCCACTCCCTTGGGGCCGTGGATCAGGTGCGCCGTCACCGTGACCAGATCCACCGGCACCTCCCGCACGTCCAGCGTGACGCGGGGGAAAGTGTGGGTGGCGTCGGTGTGGAAGAGCACGCCCTGCTCCCGACAAATCGCGCCGATAGCGGCCACGTCTTGCAACGTGCCGATCTCCTGGTTGGCCGCCTGGATCGAGACCAGGATTGTCTCCGGCGTGATCGTCTCGCGCAGTTGGCCGACGTTCAGCCGACCGAACTCGTCCACGTCGAGATAGGTCACCCGGAAGCCCTGCTTTTCCAGTGCCCTGGCGCTGTGGAGGACAGAAAAATCCTCAATCCTGGAGACGATGATGTGTTTGCCCTTCTTCTCCCCCAGTGCCAGTGCCACTCCCTTGAGGGCCAGATTGCTGGACTCGGTGCTGCCGGAGGTGAAGATGAACTCCTCCGGCCCGGCTCCCAGCGCAGCGGCGATCCGCGTCCGGGCGTCGTCCAGTGCGTCGCGGGCGTCAAGCCCTGGCGAGTAGCCGAACTGTGAGGTGGCGACGGCGTAGACGTCGAAGAGGTAAGGCCTCATCGCCTCCAGGACTCTCTCGTCCAGGCGGGTAGCCGCCGCATTATCCAGATAGATATACTGTTGCTCCATTCCGTTCCCCCTTCAATCAGGTTCAGTAGATCACGATTTTGTAGTGACGACTTTAGTCGTCCTGCACGAGCGCGACTAAAGTCGCTACTACGAGATTTACTCGGTTGGCCGTTTCACCGGCGCGACTGCACGGGCAACGCGGAAGGGACCAGCCGCGCCAGTGCCTTCTCCAGCGCCAGTACCCGCTCTTCCAGCCGGCTCTCCCGTTCCAGCGACTCACTAATGGCTCTGAGTAGCGGGTCAGGCAAGTTGCCGTGGTTCAGATTTGCCCCCGGTTTCCGCCGGCCGGCTACATGGGCCGGTACACCCACGACTGTTGCCCCTGCTGGCACAGGCTTGACCACCACCGAACCGGCGCCAATGCGGGCGTTGTCCCCCACAGTGATCGGCCCCAGAAGCGTCGTGCCGGCGCCGATGACGACGTTGTTCCCGATGGTGGGATGTCGCTTTGTCTTCTCCAGACTTGTACCTCCCAGCACTACACCCTGATACATCAGCACGTCGTCTCCGATCTCCGCCGTCTCGCCGATGACTACCCCTATGCCGTGGTCTATGAAGACGCACGGCCTCTATATCTTCCCCCACGCGCTCGAACATTTTGATAGCATGTTTATCTCCTACTTGCCCGATAGCCAGCAATGGCCTGGCGCAAGGCCTCGGGGCCGACGGTGGAATCCGCCTTCTGCTCCGGGATGCCACCCAGCGCTTCCGCTACCACCTCCGGCGTGATCTGCAGGGCCTCTTCCAACGTCT
>CAZZEX010000059.1:0-28828 GCA_964653285.1 uncultured Anaerolineales bacterium | reverse complement strand
CCAGGGACCCGGCAATGGGGGGACGCATCGCCTTCATCGAGGACTACGACCTGCAAGTGGCACGCTACCTGGTGCAGGGGGTAGACGTATGGTTGAACACTCCCCGCCGTCCCTACGAGGCCAGTGGCACCAGCGGTCAGAAAGCAGCCGCCAATGGCATCCCCAATCTGAGCGTCCTCGACGGCTGGTGGGCCGAGGGGTACAACGGGGCCAACGGCTGGGCGATTGACGCCGGGCAGCACTACGACGACCCGGCAGCACAGGACGCTGCTGACGCGGAAGCGCTATATCGCTTGCTTGAGAAAGAGGTTGTGCCGTTGTTCTACAAGCGCGATGCCGACGATGTCCCCCGGGGCTGGGTGCAGGTCATGAAGGAGGCAATCCGCACCGTGGTTCCGACCTTCTGCGCCCGCCGCATGGTCAAGGAGTACACCGAGGGCTTCTACATCCCGGCGGCGAAGCGCGCAGCGGAGATGGGGTTCTCAGCGGTCGACTGAGCCAGACACTTAGGCATTTCCAGGACTTACGCCGATCTCGTCAAGAAGAACGGTCACCATGTTTCGCCAGGTGAAGTAGGGAATGGTGGTGTGATAGGCGTTACCTCACGGACGAATTTGTGTACCCCGTCCTCCAGGTACACAATGCGCTGGTTTTCGTCCTTATAGTGGATTCCTCTGCGCCACTCGCCGGTGACAGGATGAGGATACCCTCCACGATTGACAATTGTGATCTTGAAGCCAAGTCTCGCCAGTGCTTCGGTACATTGGTTCACAAATACATCTTGCCCTCCTGTGTCTGGCAGGCCAGGAATAATCTTCCACTGGTGTATACCGTGATTGGTGATCATTAACACGTGTTTCCGGCGGGACGCGAGAAACGCTTGGTGCTTGTTCACAGTCGAATCCGCCGACTTGAGGTCAGGATTCCTTTGTCCTGTGGAACAGGCTCAGGTAATCTTTCAGGTGGCGCGTCACCAAGAAGTTACGCCGCACGTGCTCCCGCGCCGCTGCACCCATCCGCGCTGCCTCCTCCGGACATTGTAGGAGGTAGAGCACCTTTTTCCCACACTCCTCTACCGAATCCACCAGAAAGCCGGTCTCACCCTCCAGTACCTGCAACGGAATGCCTCCCGCGTTGCCGCCCACCACTGGCTTCCCCTTCCACAGCGCCTCCGTCACCACCAGCCCGAACCCCTCACGGGTGGACTTCTGGACCACGACGTCGCTGGCGGCCTGGAAAGCCCCGACCTCAAACGCTCCCACGCCGTGGAAGTTATGCAGGATGTGGATATCGTCGTCCTCGCCGGCGTGGCGGATGGTCTTGTCCAGATAGTACCAGCCCTCCGGGTCATCTGCGGCCATTGAGCCGACGAGCGCCAGTTGTACCTCCGGCACCTGCGCTTTGACGATGCGGTAGGCGTCAATCACACCCAGCGGGTCTTTCCACGGGTCGAAGCGGCTGACCTGGGTGATGAGCGGGCGGCTCACGTCTATGCCGAAACGAGCCACGGTCTCCCGCGCTCGCTCGGGCGTCATCGGCGCATTCTTGGGTGAGAGGGGGTCAATCGTGGGGGTGACGAATGCCAGGTAGTCGTAGGACACGCCGGGGCCGACGTACTGTTCCATGGTGAAGATACCCGCCTCGTACTCGGTGATGTAGGGGGCGAAGAAGTCCCAGTAGGCGGGGTTGGGGTGAGAGGTATCAATGTGGCAGCGCCAGGCCCAGTGCCTGCCCCCCTCACGCCCGTGATAGTAGAGCAGGCCAGCCGGCTGGGGGTCGTGGATGACGACGAAGTCGTACTCCCCCCCGAACTTGCGGGCGTTCATCTCGTTGTAGCGCTGCCACACGGCCTTCATCTCCTCGGTGAAGGGGATGTCCATCCCCTGGAGGCCGTTGTGGCAGGCTTTGGTGACGTTGAAGAACTCGTCCTGGCCCTCGATGACCTGCCACTCGGCGTCTAGCCCAGCGTCGCGCATCAGCGGCACAAGCGTCTGCAGCATCTCGGCCACGCCGCCGCCGAAGGCTGTGGCGTTGACGTGGGCGACCCGCGCACCCTGCAGCGGTTTGGCCAAAGCATGGATTTCCGCGAGACTAGCCTCGCCGACGATGGGGCGGTAGTCGGCCAGACGTTTCTGTTCCAGTGCAACTCGTTGTAGCACGATGATGTCCTCCGCACCTTCGGAGACCTCCGAGGTTTTGGAAACCTCGGAGGTCTGATGTCTACCCCTTCACCGCGCCGGCGAGAAGGCCGCGCACGAAGAAGCGTTGCATGGCGAAGAATACGAGCATTGGCAGGATTATCGAGACGAACGCGGCGGCTGTCTGCAGGTGCATGCCCGTGAACCGCCCCACCAGACTGTTGATCTGCCAGGTCAGCACCGGCGTCTGCCCGCCAAGGAAAACCAGCGCCACCAGCAGGTCGTTCCAAACCCATAAGAACTGGAAGATGGCCAGCGACGCCAGAGCCGGGACCGACAGCGGAATAGCCAGCCGGTAGAACGCCGTCCAGTGGGATGCGCCGTCCAGGTACGCCGACTCGAAGAGGTCCTTGGGCAACCCCCCCAGGAAGTTGCGTATGAGATAGATGGCATAAGGTAGACCGAAGCCGGTGTGGAAGAGCCACACCCCCAGGAAGGTGCCGGTGAGACCCGCCTTAGCGTAGATGCGGTAGATGGGGATTAGCGTCATCTGCAATGGGACGATCTGGAGCGCCACGAGGATGACGAACAACCACTGGCGGCCCTTGAAGTCGAGCCAGGAGAAGGCATAGGCGGCAAGCGAGGCGAACAGGATGGGCAGGATGGTGGCCGGGATAGCGACCCACAGGCTGTTCAAAAACGCGGTTGCCATGCCGCGCTCACTGGTCAGTCCGGTGCCGAGGCAGGCGTCATCCTCCGCGGGGTCGCCCTCGACACACGATTCGATGTAGTTCGCCCGGCCGGAGTAGCCCACCACTGCGTCTACGTAGTTATTGATAGTGAAACGTGGCCGGCTGGCGGCGCTCCCAGCGCCCGAAAGTTGCCGCAGATAGGTCAACAGATCCGCCATCTCTTGTGGATCAGGCATCTCTTCTAACTGGATCTTTCCCTCTTCCATCTGTTCGCGCAGGAAGGCAGTCAGTTCTATCGAGCGGCGGAACTGCCCAATCAGTTCTGGATCGGATAGATCGACACCTTCGACGGCTTTGCCGTCAGGGCCATAATAGGGGGCAAGGTATTTCTCGTACACGTCCTGTCCCGCTACTTTGCGCGGCGCGAAGGCCACCCACCAGCCGCTTTGGACCACGTCCTGTCTGGGCCGGAACGAGGCAACGAGCAATCCGACGGTCGGCGTGATCCACACCAAGCAGAGGAGGATGATCACGACATGAAGGGGGATCTTCCCCAGGATGAATTTGATTCGATCACTCATCGCATAGCCTCCTGTTCCCGGAACCGCTGGATGTTGATGTACCCTATCGGCAGCACAGCGAGAATGAGGATGATGGCGATGGCTGACGACAGGCCGGAGTTGGACTTATTGAACTGCTCAATGTACATGCGCGTGGCGATGACCTGGGTGCCGGGTTGTCCTTTGCCCATGACGTACACAATGTCGAAGATCTTGAGCACGTTAACGGTCATTGTGGTGAGGACGACGGTGATCGTCGGTGCGATGATGGGTACCAGGATCTTCCAGAAGACCATCCACTCGGTGGCACCATCAATGCGCGCCGCCTCCAGCAACTCTTCCGGCACGCTCTTGAGTGCGGCCGAAAGGATGGTCATGCAGAAGCCCGTCCACATCCATACGCCGACGATGATGAGGGCGACGTTGTTGATCCAGGGACCGGTCGTGGTCCACGGCACGGGCCCAAGTCCCAGGGCGGTGACGATAGCGTTCAATAGGCCGATCTGGTTGCCCTGAGCCTGATAGTCATAGACGTAGTTCCAGATGACGCTAGCCCCTACGAACGAGATGGCCATTGGGAGGAAGATCACCGCCTTCGCCAGGGGCTCATACTTGACCCGGTCCACGAGCACAGCGATGATGAGGCCAAGCGCGGTTGTGCCCGACACCATGAGAATGATCCACAGCAGGTTGTTTCGGAATGCCAGGAGCATCGTTTCGTCGGTCAGGGCATGGCGGTAGTTCTCGAAGGGGCCCCAACACGGCTGCCCCTCCTGGCACGTAATGGCCGCCGATTGCTCACCTTCGGTGTCCAGAAAACTCAGATAGATGGTGTTCACAGTGGGGTACACGACGAAGAAGAGCATAATGAGCAAGGCTGGGGCAAGGTAGAGCCACGGCGCGTGCCCTGCTTGTTTCATAATGGCCGGAACCTGGCCCTTTGGTGCTGCCATGAGTGTACTCCTTTCTCTAGCGATTGGAAGCGCCAACCTGTTGGCGTCACTAGCGGACGAAAGCCACATCTGCGCGTGCCAGGGTCGCCGAAACAAGTTTCGGCATCCATTTAAGCATCCATTTAACGAAAAGGGGAGGCCCCGGCAACGAGGCCTCCCTGATTTGCCCCGTGTTACCAGTAGAACGAGGCGCTAGTATACTTCGTTAGCGCGTGCCTCCATCCGTTCGAGAATTGTATCGAGGTCACTACCGCCGAGGTACTCCACGACGGCCTGCCAGTAGTCCACGTTCAGGCCACCGGGGAAGCGGTCGTCGGCGTCGAAACTGAAGGCCGGGGCCTCGTTCATCAGCGTGGCCGCCTGGCCCGGCAACACGCTGGTGTAGTCGGCCGCGGTAACCTTGTTGTTGGGCGACAGCCCCCACTCGGAGGCAGCCATCGCCTTCCCGCCTTCCTCGCCGAACATGTAGTTCATCAGCGCAACGGCGGCTTTGTTGTCAGCGTTGAACAGCGCCATCACGTCCGCACCACCCTGCATCGGCGCACCGATGGATGGATCCATCGCGGGGAACATGAAGAAGGTGTAGTCCTCACCGGCCACCAGGTCGGGGAACTGCTCGGCGATCAGGCCGCCGCCGAAGGAGGCCTGGCGCACCATGTAGGCCCCAGGCGGGTCCTCGAAGGGCGGGTAGAGCGATTCCTGGAAACTGGTGTTCAGGGTGCCCTGCGCGCCGCCCAGCGCGTAGGTATCGTCGGCGCAGATGTCGTAGTAGATCTCGAATGCCTCCTTGATGGCCGGGTCGGTCCACGGCACCTCGTGGCGTGCCCACTTCTCGACGAAGTCGGCGCCCTGGGTGCGCAGCAGGATGTCCTGGATCCAGTCGGTGGCCACCCAGCCGGTGGCCTCACCGCTCTCGATGCCGGCCGACCAGGGGACGCCGCCGGCGGCGACGATCTGGTCCATCAGCGCGGTCATCTCGTCCCGGGTGGTGGGCACTTCGTACCCCATGGCCTCGAACACCGGCGGGCTGTACCAGACCAGCGACTTGGTGTCGGCCTTGAAGAAAGCACCGTAGACTGTGCCCTCCACGCTGCCCAGGCTCTGCCAGGCGGGCGAGTACTGGCTCAGGTCAATGATGCCGCCGATGGGCACCATGTAGTCCTTGTACTCGGCAAGGAGGCCAGGGTTGGGCAGGCCGGCGATGTCGGGCGGGTTGCCGCCTTCGATGCGGGTGGAGTAGACGGCCAGATCGCGCGTGCCCTCGTATTCCAGTGTGATGTCGCACTGGTCCAGGAAAGGCTGCAGGATGCTCTTGAAAGTGCCCTCCTCGTCGCCGCTCCACACGCCGATCATGGAGATGGTGCCGCCGGAAGCGCCCATGCACGGATCCTCTTCGGCGCTCACCGCCTCGCCGTAGACCTCCTTGGCACGCTGTTCCACCCGCGTGAGGATGGTGTCCAGATCACCACCGCCGAGGTACTCCACGACGGCCTGCCAGTAGTCCACGTTCAGGCCGCCGGGGAAGCGGTCGTCGGCGTCGAAACTGAAGGCCGGGGCCTCGTTCATCAGCGTGGCCGCCTGGCCCGGCAACACGCTGGTGTAGTCGGCCGCGGTAACCTTGTTGTTGGGCGACAGCCCCCACTCGGAGGCAGCCATCGCCTTCCCGCCTTCCTCGCCGAACATGTAGTTCATCAGCGCAACGGCGGCTTTGTTGTCAGCGTTGAACAGCGCCATCACGTCCGCACCACCCTGCATCGGCGCACCGATGGATGGATCCATCGCGGGGAACATGAAGAAGGTGTAGTCCTCACCGGCCACCAGGTCGGGGAACTGCTCGGCGATCAGGCCGCCGCCGAAGGAGGCCTGGCGCACCATGTAGGCCCCAGGCGGGTCCTCGAAGGGCGGGTAGAGCGATTCCTGGAAACTGGTGTTCAGGGTGCCCTGCGCGCCGCCCAGCGCGTAGGTATCGTCGGCGCAGATGTCGTAGTAGATCTCGAATGCCTCCTTGATGGCCGGGTCGGTCCACGGCACCTCGTGGCGTGCCCACTTCTCGACGAAGTCGGCGCCCTGGGTGCGCAGCAGGATGTCCTGGATCCAGTCGGTGGCCACCCAGCCGGTGGCCTCACCGCTCTCGATGCCGGCCGACCAGGGGACGCCGCCGGCGGCGACGATCTGGTCCATCAGCGCGGTCATCTCGTCCCGGGTGGTGGGCACTTCGTACCCCATGGCCTCGAACACCGGCGGGCTGTACCAGACCAGCGACTTGGTGTCGGCCTTGAAGAAAGCACCGTAGACTGTGCCCTCCACGCTGCCCAGGCTCTGCCAGGCGGGCGAGTACTGGCTCAGGTCAATGATGCCGCCGATGGGCACCATGTAGTCCTTGTACTCGGCAAGGAGGCCAGGGTTGGGCAGGCCGGCGATGTCGGGCGGGTTGCCGCCTTCGATGCGGGTGGAGTAGACGGCCAGATCGCGCGTGCCCTCGTATTCCAGTGTGATGTCGCACTGGTCCAGGAAAGGCTGCAGGATGCTCTTGAAAGTGCCCTCCTCGTCGCCGCTCCACACGCCGATCATAGAGACCGTGCCGCCCTCGCCGCCCATGCAGTCAAACTTCGCAGCCGGGGCTGCGGTGGGTGCTGCAGGGGCCTTGGTGGGTGGTACCTCAGTTGGTGCTGGAGTAGCAGTGGGCTTGGCGCAGGCCGCCAGCAGCATGCTGCCCACCACCAGCACTGAAAATAGAATCCACCATACACGCTTAGACATTTCTCTTTCCTCCTTTGGTTATTGTAGATTGTCAGACACTTGTCAGACGGTGGAGAGTGCGCTACTCTCCGCGAACAGCACATCAAGGTCCCCTGTACATCACCTCCTTCTAGCGAATCATCGCCCTACGGGCGGGGACTCACGTGAGCCCCGCACGACTGCCGCACGATGAGTTCGGTCTGCAGGAGTATCTCCCGCTTCTCGACCGGCCTGCCGCCGATCAGTTGGGTTAAGAGCATCGCGGCCCCGTAGCCCAGTTTGTAGGCCGGCAGGCGCACCGTTGTCAGCGGAGGGTCCACGTAGTGCGCCAGTTGCACGTCGTCAAACCCGACTACCGCAACGTCGTGTGGAACGCGCAATCCTCGCCCTTTGATCGCCACCAGTGCCCCGAACGCCACCAAGTCGCTGGCGACGAAGACGGCGGTAGGGGGATCGGGCAGATCAAGCAATTGGTCCATCGCCACGCGACCGCTCTCCTCGCGGAAGTCGCCATAGCGCACCAGTTCCTCGTCAAAGGAAAGGCCCGCCTCCTCCAGCGCCTGCCGATAGCCGGCCAGCCGGTCACGGGCGGCAGTGTACGCCAGCGAGGCATTAGTGATCATTCCTATGCGCCGATGCCCCAGTCCAACCAGGTGCTTAACGGCCTGCTTCGCTGCTCCCACACTGTCCACATCCACGAAGGGGATGCCCGAGCCGGGCAACTGCCCCAGGAGCACCATCGGAAAGCCCTCGGCCTTCAGGCGTGGAAGTTGCTCGTCGTCCGAGCGGGGGCCGGAGAGGATGATGCCGTCGGTATGCTTTTCGCGCACCAGGCCGATGTAGGCCTCGGGTGCGGACACGTCTTCCACGGAATGGATCAGCACGCGGAAGCCATTCTCCTGCATGGCGTCACCCACGCCGCGCAGCACCTCGGGCAGGAAGGCGTCGGCGAAGATACGGTCGGGGCTCTGGCAAAGGACGAAGCCGATGGTGTGGGTGCGGCCGCTGACGAGAGTGCGAGCGGCGGCGTCGGGGTAATAGTTAAGACGGCGGGCCACCTCGATGATGCGTTGGCGTGTCTCGGGGCTGATGTGCACACCCGGCACATCATTCAGCACGAGAGAAACAGTCGTGCGGGAGACGCCAGCCTCTTCAGCGATCTGGCGCTGTGTGGGACGGGACTTGGACACGGATACCCCTCTCGCGCAGTGGTGACGCGGTTTGGTAACACGAGTCAGTAACACGTGTTATCATTATAGCAGAAAAAAAGAGGATTGTCAATAGAGAATGGGAAAAAAGGGGAAATTTTAAGGTTTCTACAACAGTTTTGTACTGAACCCTGCACCTAGCCCCTGAGCAGTTACCCCTGCACTTCTTTTCCAGGTGACAAATTGGCTCAAGCCTGGTATACTGGGGCAGCACAGATTCTGGCGCGTCCTGGCACGCGGAAAGCGAATGGGTGCTACGATGTCCACCTGGTTTGCACAGCGCATCCTTGACCTCATCGGCGCACTGACCAATACCTACTACACGCGCAAGTACGGCACGCTGGCCCGGCGCCTGGGCCGGCCCAGCATCAGGCCTGATCAGCGGCGTGGATTCATCATCATCCAGATTGATGGGCTTTCCTACGATCACCTGATGCAAGCGATTGCCACTGGCTACATGCCCCACCTGGACCGGCTGTTAACCGAGCGTCGCCTGGCTGTAGCCCCCTGGCGGTGTGGGATTCCCAGCACAACCCCGGCTGTCCAGGCCGGCATCATGTTCGGCAATCGTTTCGACATCCCCGGTTTCCGCTGGTACGAGAAGGAACGAGGAGCGGGGGTGCTGGCCAAGCGACCTGATCAAATCCAGGCCGTGCGCGCCCGCGTCAGCCGGGGGCGACCGGGAATCCTGCGCGGGGGTTCCTGCTACGTGAGCATATTCGACGGCGACGCAGACCTGGCGCTTTTCACCCTCAGCACACTTCACCGACAGCGCTTCTTTGAAAGTGTGCGCGGGATGGGGCTATTTCTTCTGTTCCTGCTCAGCCCATTTCGCGTGCTGCGTCTTCTGGGGTTGACCACCGCGAGTTACCTGGCCGGGCTGGGCCGCCGTCTGGTTGCACTGGTACGGCCTAGCGTCCTGAATCCCTTCGACGTTCTCTCGCCCCTTCTACACGCGGTCAGCGATGCGCTGTTCACCGAGGTGCAGACCTTCGGCGTGATGTTGGACATCTACCGCTGTGCGCCGGCCATTTACGCCAACTACAACAGTTACGATGAGGTGGCCCACAAACTGGGGCCGGATCACCCGGCCGCCTTCCGCGTCCTGCGCGGTGTGGACAAGCGCATCCACCAGATCAATCGTATGCGTGCTCGCTACCAGCGGCGGGAATACGACCTTTACGTCATCTCCGATCACGGGAATTCGCCGGCGGTGCCTTTCGGTTGGCGCAATGGGACGAGTCTGGGACAATACATCGTCGCTCAAATTGGAGAGGGACTCTCGGTGGATGAGCAAGCAGGTGCTCAAGTTCATTCGACGGAGAAGACACATTATCTGTTGGAGGAGTTAGAGAGCCTGGAGCATCGTTTTTCGCCTCGCTTGCGCCGGGTGCTCGCCGCAGCCCGGCGTTACGTGAATCGGCGTGTGCTGACGGCGCAGGAATTGGATTACGACCTGGAACGGCACCAGGACATCGTCGTGTGCGCCTCCGGCCCGCTGGCTCACGTCTATTTCAACGTCAGCCCTCGCCCGCTCGACCTGATCGAGGTGATGCTTCTGTACCCCCAGTTGCTGGACAGCCTGCTCACCACTCCTGGCATCGGGGCTCTCGTTGGGCGGGCGGGAGAGCGGACGATTGTGTTGGGGCACCAGGGGGGCACGTTGGTCACCGGAGGGGAGCATGAGGCAGCGGAGTGGCCGCACCCGCTGATGCCATTCGGCGACGCATCCTATGCCGCTACCCAGGTTCACCGTCTGGCCCACTTTCCCCACGCTGGCGACCTGATAGTGCTGGGGGCGGTTGAGGCGGACGGCAAGGTCGTGACTTTCGAGGAGCAGGTGGCGACGCACGGGGGGCTGGGCGGGCCACAGGGCCATCCCTTCATCGCCTGGCCGCCCGAGCAGCCGCTAGCGCCAGAGACGTTGAACGACGCGCAGGACCTGTACCCCTACTTTATGCAGCACTACCTGGGGCACCCTCCAGCAGGCGAGGCCGGCGAGCCAGATGGCGCCGCAGGCGAATTCCCTATCGCGAACTGACCGGTGTCCCGCACCGGTTGCAGAATCTGGCGCCGGGCCTGAGCCGATGGCCGCACGAGGGACAAACCGCCTCCCCAGCCCCCACCTCCCGGTCGTTGGCGCGGGGAGCCTGGGGGATCTCCCCACCCACCGACACCACCTGGCCGCTGATCTCACCGGCCTGGACATGTCCCTCTCCCACCGCCACCTGACCGCTGACGTCACCAGTGATGACCAGGCTCTGTTGCTTCACCGGCCCGGCGGGCTTGTAGACCACCCCCTGCGCCCCACGCAGATCCGCCGCTTCCCCGCCGCCGACTGCGACAGGACCCTGAAACGCGCCAGAGAACACCGGCCCATGCACATCGCCCGCGACGTTGGTCTGCGGACCGTGGACGGTCTGGCCGCGCTGGTCCAGGGCGACGGTCCACACCCCCGGCTGCGGTTCGATCTCAGGCTCGCCAGCGAAGGGCAACCCCTTGGGCTGCGTCTCGCCGCCAGCGTAGTAAGCCAGGGCAAAGTTATCGGCCTGCTCAAAGTGGAGGATGGGGTGTTGCCGGCCGCCAGTGCGCCCCGGCACCACTTCGCGGGCGTGTAGCGCCAGGTCGGCCACGCGCACGTAGCCGTCCTTCTTCGCCACGCCTGCGCCGCACAGCGTTTCGGTCAGCGCCAGGGTGAAGGCGCTGTAGGGCTTCCCGGCGAAGGATAACTCATCCTCCCGCGAAGAGGCGATGAGCACCCGGCCGCTGCCCTCTGCCAGCAGGCGCTGGGCCTCGGGTGGCAGAGGGGATTTCGCCAGTTGCAGCCCTGGCGCTCTTGCCTCGCCCACTCCGCCAGCGTGGCAGCAGTCGAGCAGCACGAGTAGTTTGCGGGCCGGGATGGCCCGCAATCGGTCGGTGAACTCGGCACCGCTGATGGCGGTCTGGTAGAGCCGGTACAGGTCGTAGCCATAGGGCAACAGGTAGTAGAACTCACCGGTGGGGGAGGCGACCTGGTAGCCGTGGCCGGAGAAGTAGACGATGACGGCAGATTGGGAGTTGGTAGATTGGGAGAGGGCATCAAGGGTGGAGAGAATTGCGTCGCGGGTGGCCTGTTCTCCAGTGAGCAGGTGAACCTGGTCGGGTGGATAGGCGCAGCGAGCAGGGTCCTCGAGGATGTCCGCCAGGCCGGCGGCGTCGTCCACGGTGTTGGGCAGGTCGGCGCCTACGCCGACGACGAGAGCATAACCCTGGTCAAAGACAACCATCGCTTGCCTCCTCCCCAAGATTCAATAAAGGCAGTATTCAATCCCTACTGTGTCAGTGGGGCCTTCGGAACGATTGCCTCTGTCATCAAAAGCCTGGACATAATACTCCAGAGTGGCGGGAGCACCGGATGATGGAGGGTCCAGGCTGGCTTCAAGCGCTTCAGCCACCACCGTGGCCTCAAATGTACCCGTCCCTGTATGTGTGCCCGTTTCTGGGTGGCTCATTGGCAACGCCTGCCAACTTCCCTCCACCTCGCCATCTACGACCCGGTAGGTCAGCTTCACTCCGGAAACTCCCGATGGGTCGGAGACAAAGACGCTTATAGTAACCTGATCAGGCATGCAGTACCGTGGGGGCCAATAGATGGGGTCATCGGACTCGGCGTATTCGGAGATATCAGGGCCTATGGTGTCGGGCGGGATTGTCGGCGACGGAGTGATGCTCGGCGTCAGTGTCGGCGTATTGGTCGGCGTGTGCGTCGGCGTATTGGTCGGCGTCGGTGTGCTGGTCGGCGTGCTGGTCGGCGTCGGTGTGCTGGCCGGCATCGGCGTGTTGGTCGGTGTGCTGGTCAGCGTCGGCGTAGGCGTGGGCCGAGGGTAGAAATACCAGACCCCCAATCCACTCAGCGCCAGGAGCAGGACAGCCAGGAGTGCAACGGCTCCTTTGAGCAAAAGGGGAATACCTGGGGCCGCCAGGCCGGCTGGCGAAGGGGTCGAAGGAGGCTCAGGCGGAGGTCCAGAAGGTCGCTGGGGCGGAGGAGGCGGACCCAGAAGGAGGTCCAGGTTGTGGCAGGTGACTGCCGCCCCGATTCGGTCGCCCAACGCCTGCCGCAGGCGGAGGGCTTTGGCCAGAGAGGTGCGGGCTGCGGCACCATCTCCCAGGCAAAGAGCCCTGGTTCCAAGCTGGTGCAGCGCCCAGGCCTCAGCAGGCTGGTTTCCTAATGCCTGCGCCGCCTGGAGCAGCCATTGCAACACCTGAGCCCAGGCGGACCATCGCCCGCCCAGGGCCAGCCCGCCTTCCACCGCCCGCCCCAGGCGCATGACATCCACCCAGCGGCCAGCCCCAATAGCCCACTCCAACGTCCGCAGGATGGGGTCGGCTTCCTCTAACAACCGGCCAGGGGCATTTCGCTGCCTTTCCGCCCAGGTGGTAAAGTAGGCCAGGGCCCGCTCCGCCCACGGAGTCAGGTCCGACGTTTGCTGCACGGCCTGGCCCAGGGTGCCGGCCAGGCTGTAGCATGGGCTGTGGGCCTGCACCAGGCCACGCCGCTGCAACGTCTCCAGGACGGGTGCAACGTTGGGAAGTCCCGCCAGAGCGGCCAGGTGGTCGGCGGGCAGGGGCGCGCCACCCAGGGCGGCCAGTATCGCCAGAACCTGCCCTTCCGGTTCAGGGAGCGTGTCCAGCACCTGCGCTGCCAGCGCCTCAGCGGGTGAGGGAGTCTGCACCCGGCAAGCCACCTCCGCCAGCGGCAAGTGCTCCTCCCGCGCCATCGCCGCCGCCTGGAGAATGTGGAGGGGGTGGCCATCCAGGGCAGTGCAGAGAGCCTGGGCAGCGGCATGTTCCGGCGGGGTCACGGGCCGCCCCAGTTCCCGCTCCACCAACGCCAACCTCTCGCTCGGGGGCAGCCCGCGCAGCCCTAAGACCCGTCCCTCTCCCCACAGGCACCGCTCCGGCGAGGCCAATAGAAAGGCGCAGGCCGGCGCGACGTCCATCAGCGTCTCCACCTCATCCCGCGCCAGGTCCACGTCGTCCAGCAAGATGAGCGCCCGCTTGCCCTGCAAGGCATGCCGGACCTCGGCATCCGTGGGCTTGAAGGGGATGTCGGTTTCGTAGAAGGCATCAAAGAGGGATTGCAGGAGATCTTCTACGGGCTGGCGACGGGCCGAGAGGTAGACGACGCCGTCCGGGAAGGAGGTGACGGCAGGATGGCGGGCCAGGTGGCGCAGGAGGGCAGTCTTGCCCACCCCCGCCTGGCCGTGGACCTCCACCGGCGTGGCAGACTGGAAGGCAGCGGTCACGGCGCCAACCTCCGTCTCCCGGTCCAGCAAGTCGGGAAAGGGACGGGGGCGCAAGAAAACGGGAGAGGGACGGGGCCGCGGGCGGAGTTGTTGCTCAGGCATGGCAATGTTGACCACGCCGCCGTGGATGGAACCAATCTGGAGGATGTTGTTCCCGATGGCGACCTGGCCACTGACCTCCCCTTCAACATGCACCGCTATGCTTTCGGCAGAGGGAAGTGGAGGGGCAGAGGGGGGAGGCGGTGCGGGAGTGGGCGGTATGGAGGGCTGGGGAGCGGGGGCTCGGTCGGAGACCTTCGCCCAACGGTCGGAGGGCGGTGGGACCGGTTCAGCAACCAGTGGCTTGCCGCAGCGCGGGCAGAAGGAGACTCCCGGCCTGGCGGCGGCTCCGCAGGCGGGGCAAATCGGGCCAGCGGGTGGCAAAGGTGTGGGTGGAGCACCCGGCAGGGGCTGGCCACACTGCTTGCAAAAGCGGGCGTCGGGACGGTTTGTAAAGCCACACTGCGGGCATTTCATCGGACACCTCCCTTACGCTCCGTCTCGCTCTCAAGCCCGTAGCCAATAAGTCACTCATACCTAAGATAGCGCAAAACTGCGACAATGTCAAGCGCCCGTCTGGATGAATCGCAGACTGCCAGGGACGCCGCCTTGTCCTATTCGAGGATTTGGCGTACAATGGGAGAAGGCAGACAACCGCGCGCGGCGGGCGTAGCCCGCCGCTTCAAACGCACCAAGAGGTATGACGTGCAGGTTGCCGTTGATTCTTCCGTCGCCAGTTTCGACGCCGACTTTGACCAGGTGGCCTGGCTGCACCGCCTGGCCCGCCCGGAAGACGTGGCCCCGTAGCCATCCGCTTTCTTCTCTCGAATCGCTGAGGCCGCTGAAGGCGTCACCGCTCAGCGCCGTCAGCGCCCCTCAGCACCTTCAGCGGTTCAATGCCTCGAATCGCTGAGTACAGGGAGTATTCGCTCCACGCCTTCGTCGGGCCGGCAGGCTTCTACGGCGGCTGCGCCGGCGGGATCTATCTCCTGCCAACCGCAGGCATCCACGTAGACCTTACCTCGATAGCAGATCCCTTCACTGCCCGCCATAAATCTCACGCCAAATTGATCAATCGCGCCAGGGCTGAAGCCTGGTTCCATCCAGCCCTCGTAGGGCTCCAGGGTGCTGGGGCGTAGCCTGACCTCGAACCACTGGTTGCGCACAACCTGCGCCGGCGTGCCGTACTCACTCTTGCCGTTCGCATCTTTGACAAAGAGTTGCACCAAGTTGGGTTCGGCCGGATCGCCTAGACCGCAGGTCGGCACATAAATCCAGCAACTGAGCGGCTTACATTTCAGATCCAGCGGCACACTGACTCCTGGCGGTGGATGGTTTACCACGTTGACGAAGGCTTCACCCTGACTTCTGTTATCATCGCCACCGACCAGGTCCACGACCATTGCCAACGAAGCGTTCCCCCATTGAGCCCGAAAAGACGACGTCTCCACGGCAACTACCGCCTGGCTGTCTACGTACGTCTGATGGGTCCACCCCTCTGTGCCGGACTCAAAGTCCCAGACAGGTTCGAGGGTCAACGGCTGGTAGTCCTTTGCTATCACGGGCAAGAAAAACAGGTTCTGGGTAATAACCTGGCTGCAATCTGCTGAAGGCAGAAAACGGATATTGTCCAAGAAGAGCATTCCCTCAACGTCGTCAGGCTCCCACTCGATGATGACCTGCAAAGCCTGGATGCGGGTCAAGTCCAGGTCGCCAAAGTGCCGCAGCGAAATGACGATCGTCTGCCACTCTGTGGACAGGGAGGGATAGTCCTCAATGTTGACGAACCCTTTCTTGTCATCGCCATCCCTGAGGTAAATGTTAGGCTTCTCGCCACCCGCCGCGCCCCTGATATTGAAGACCAGCCAATTGTAGTCGGATAAATCCACGTTGCGCAGGCCGGTCTCCCAACCAGCGTACTTGCCCGCAGGGATGGCGTAGGCCAGGACCAGTCCGGCACCCGCATCGCCGTAGGCCGCAGTGATGGATGTGCTGGCCGCTATCTCGGCCCCTTCACTCTTGAAGACACCCCACGTGCCAACGAGGGCATTGAAGTCATTCTCGTCCTCGTCGTTAAAGTTGTCCACCCACAGAGGGGCGCAGGCAGTTTCAAAAGTGACGTCATCCCACCAGGTAGTGCCCTTTGAGGCACCCCGGTCCGCCTCAAAGGCGATGACGTAGGCGTCGCCCCGCGTCCAGTCGGTGATAACAGAAGAGGCGGCCAAAGGAATACGGGCTTCCTGCCACTGGTCGGTAATCCCGTCGAGCAGATAGTCGCTGAGTTTAATCTTGTCTGTCTCGACCGGAATGGTTCTGGCGGAGATGGTCGCTACCTGACCGCAGTGTTCACCTCGCACCCTGACCGCGAGCGTGCGATACGGGTTGAGGTCCAGCAGCGCCCTGGACCAATAGCCGGAGAAGCAACCCGGTCCGGCGGCCACGTCGTAATCCAGGCGCAGGGCACCGCCGGAGAGGGTGGAAGTTACGGAGGCAGACCCCGAAGTGAAGACCCCCATCTCACCATTGAGGCTGTTGTTCTCGTCGTTGTCACAGAAACTGTCAACCAGCAACGTGTCGGCGACGAAACGCAAGTCGTCGAGGAAGATGGTGCCGGTCATTGGCTCCCATTCGAAGACGAACTTGATCTTTGTCAGGTCCGTGAGCACCACACCATCGAACGCTTGTAGCGGCACCCTGACGGGGGTCCAGTCCATGGTGATGGGGGCATAGGCTTCCACGTCCACATAGGCTGCCTGATCGCTCCCGTCCGCAAGGTAAAGATTGACCTTTTCACCACCGTTTGCTCCTTTGATGTAGAAAGACAGGAAGGCATAATCAGACACATCCAACCCCAGCAGGTAGGTCTCCCACAACGCCCATCCGCCTGAAGGCAGTGTGTAAGAGATAACGTAACTGCCCGGTGAGTTATCGTAGGTGCCGTCGGTGATGTAGGCTCTCTCAAGAGTGGTGCCAGGGTTTTCATCTTTATAGATGCCAAATCCACCGCCGAGAGCATTGGGGTCGGCCAGGTCGTTAAAGTTGTCCACGGTGATCGGGGCAAGGGGACTTTCCAACCTGAGGCTGTCCAGGTAGATCGTGCCCCGGCTAGCGCCCTGGGTGTCAGCAAACTCAACGAAAAAGGTGTCGAGACGAGATGTGTCTACCGTGGTGGCAAAAGCCGCAAGGGGCAAGCCCACCCCCTGGCAAGTGTCTGTGAGGACCTGGTTCAGGAAATCGCCGACCTTGATCCCCATCTCGTGCCCTGCCTCGTCGCTCAGGCCGATGACGGTGCTGGTTAGTGCCTCTGTAGCATTGCCCCTGATCTCGAAGGTCAGCATTTCGTAGGGGGAAGCGCTCAGCGAGAGCGAGGTGGTGTAACGGGCCGTACACTCGCCGGGGGAAGTCAAATCGTAATCGAGTTGCAATTCGGAGCTGGTGTAATTGACGTTCAAGGTGCCACACCCAGGCGGGTACAACTCTGCACCCGATGGCCTACCCAGGTCATTGTCGTAGTTTGTGTCTCCAAAGTCGTCAATATGGACGTTGCAAGGCGGGGTTGGGGTGGTGGTGGGGATAGGAGTTGGCGACGGTATGGGGTAAGCGACGGCCAGCGTATAGGGGTTGTTCTCGCTGCACCCTGTCCAGGGATAGACCCGGACGTAGTAGCGCCCCGGTTGGCTCAGGTCACAAGTGGCATGCTCAGGAGCATTGCCCCTTTCGTCCGAAGAGCACTGTTCTAGGAGCTGCTGGTTCTCGTCATAGAGATAGACACTGTAGTCGGTGCCAGCAGGAATATTGGTCAGATCCACAGTGAAGGTCCCCGGCGTCTCCAGGTCTATGTAGTAAAAGTCGTCATCGAGTTTGGCCGTGCAGCGAACGAAATATTGGTAGCACTGGCCCGGCGCTAGAGGACCGCAGGCCTGGCTCAACGAGTTATTGGGCTCGCAGACATCACAAGGCTCGGAGGGTCGCGGTGTGGGCAGGTACTCAGCCAGGATGGCAGGCCCCCCGCCACCGGCTGGAGACAAAAGCCCAGGCAAGAGATTCAACAGAATTGCAGCCAGCGGAAGAAAAAAGAGGCCAGTCCATCTAACTTTCATCGAGTACCCTCCCTTCATACGAATGGCCAGATCAACTTTAAGGAGGCGGCGGCGGGCGAATGTCATCGGATGGTGTTGGTGGTGGCGGCGGTGGCGGCGGTGGCGGCTCGGCCGTAAATGTCGGCGTCGGTACAGAAGGGGTGGGCGTGAATGTCGGCTGGGGGAGCGGTGTGTTCGTCGGCGTAGGTGTCGGCATCGGCGTATCGGTCGGCGTGGCCGCTGGCGTGTTGGTCGGGGTGGGCGTCGGCGTTCGGGTCGGCGTGGCTGTGGGTGTGCCTGTTGGCGTCGGCGTGGCTGTCGGGGTGGCTGTTAACGTCGGCGTGGCTGTGGGCGTGGCCGTTGGTGTGGTCTGCTGACGCTCGTACGTCCACCAGATCAGCGCCACCAGCGTGCACAGCGCCGCCGCCACCAGCGCCCAGGCCCAGCGGGGTAGTCGCCCTATCAGGCCAGTCGCTCGCCTCTCCTTCACAGCCCGCTCCAACAGCCGAACCGCCAGTTGCCCGCCCTTCTCATAGTCCGGGCGGCGGTGCACTACTTCAGCAAAGGCACGCTGGGCTTGCTTCCAATCCTGCTGCTCCAGGGCCTCCACCCCCTCGGCGAAGAGGCGCGCCAGTTCTACCTTCTGGTGTTGCAATGCCTCAACCTGGGCGATTTTCTTGGCGTCGCCCGCCTCCTGGTAGGCTGTCAGAGCCGTCTCCAGGTCATCCCGCTCCAGCGCCGCGCCGCCCCGTCGTGTCCAGATGGCGGCTTTCAACTCCTGCGCTGCCCGCTCGTTGGGGGAGATTTGCAGCGTCTGCTCGCAAGCAACCAGCGCGCCGTCCTCGTCCCCTCCCTCCTCCCGCGCTTTCGCCTGGGCCACCAGGGCGCGGGCCAGGGGAAGACGTGCCTCCTCCCGGTCCAGTTCGTAGGCTCGTTCCAGTTCGGCCACCGCTTCGTCGGTCTGGCCCAGTTCCAAAAGCGCCTCGCCCAGGTGGAGCCGGGCGCGGAAGTGGCGGGGATTTCTCGTCAACGCGCGTTGGAAAAAGTCAACGGCATCTTCCCATTGGCGCTGGAAAAAAGAGCGCTGTCCAATGCCAAATAGTTGCTCGGCCAAGGGCTCTACGCGATCCAGTTCGTCTTTGACATCACGCAGGGACTTGTTCTGGCGCACCCAGCGGCGGAAGAGTTCCACGGCGAAGCAGTATTCTTGCTCTCCGACCCGCTCCAATACCCGTCTCCTCACCAGGTAACGGGGGGCCAGTTCCACCTCCCGCGCGCGCAGCCGGGCAGCATAGGCCGTCAACGACTGGATGACCTGATCCTCAGAGATGGTCTCCCTTTCGCCAGCGGCCTCGGCCAGGGCGGCGGTGTAGATCTTCTCGGCCGGGCTCAGCCCGTTCCAGAGCCAGACCAGCGCCTGGTCGCCCGCCTCCAGCGCATCGAGCACGGCGGCCTCCACCTCTGGCACGTCTACCCGGGGCGGCACAGTGAGACTCCCCACGTAGGCCCGCTCCCAGACCCGCTGGCAGAGCAACTGGGTCAGGTAGGGGTGACAACGGGTGAGGCTCAGGACGCGCGCCACGGCTTCGTCGGTGAAGCGGAGCGTGTCGTTGACCTCCGCCTGGCGCACCAGCGTCTCAGCGCTTTCCCGATCCAGCACCCAGATCTCCCGCACCAGCGAGGCCTTGAAGGTGGCGATAAAGTCCAGGGCGAGGTCCTCCGCTCGCCGCCCGACGACGAAGACGAAAGCCAAGCGGGGATCCTCGGTCATCAGGCGGCGCAGGAAGGGGAAGAGAGCCTTGGCTGCCGCCGTCTCCGGCAGTTCCGCCTCGGCCGCCTGGTCCAGCACGTCGAACTCGTCCAACAAGAAGACGGGGCGGCAGTCCTCTCCGAGGACCTGGTAGAGTTGAGGCAGGAAAGTGTGACGGAAGAAGCGCCCCTGGTCGTCAAAGGACTCCGGGGCGGGCGGCTCCAGGCCGGACTGCTCAGTGACCGTGTCAGCCAGGTCGGCCAGCACCTGGCCCAGCGGGCAGGTGGCCTGGTCCTGCAAGTCGAAGTAGACGGGCAGGAAGGCGTCGGCCGGGAGGGTACGCTTCAGTTGCAGGAGGAGGGTGGTCTTGCCGATGCGCCGCTGGCCGAAGAGGACCAGGGCGTTGGTGGCCGGGTTGCGCAGTTCCCGTGCCACCCAGTCCAGCGTGTCCTGCCGGCCAAAGAACCCCCTTTCCCCGCGCAAGGGGGCGCCGGCCACGTAGGGGTTGATCGGTTGAGTCATTGCGACTTCCTCCCCGCTTCAAGAAAGCAGGCAATTTGGGCGTAGCCGGTTACGCATGTTATACGCTACTGCGTTGTTACCATGGGCCGAAACTATACCGCCACTCAAGCCAGTTCCCGAACGTGCAGGACTTCTCTGCCGCCAACTGATCGAATGTCCGCTCGGTTGAGCGTGAGCAGTGCAATCGTACTGCCTTCAGCGGTCACAAACTCAACCTCGAAGGCCACACCATCGCTATAGCAGTGTACCACTGCCCCTATATCACCTTGCTCCAGGTCGTGTTCATCAATGTCATGTGTAAGGACAACCGTATCCAATTCACGAATCACGTTACACCTCCTGATCACGCCTATATCGGGTACGCGGTCACGAAACGTGGGCGGTCTTGACCTGTATCGATAATCCACACTGTCCGCACCTGCACAAGACTACCAGCCGGGGTTGGGAGCGAGCCTTCGATAACATATTTCGTACCGTGTGCCGACAGTACCACGTCCTTGACATCTTCGGAGTGAGCAATGGTTATCAAGCGTTGCTCCAGCACATCTACGTTCGTTTCGTCAAAGCCGATGGCGCGAAAGAACCTGGCCTTCCACCTGCCGACGGAGTGAGTCTTTGATAGCAGATAAGCGCACAATTTGGGAGACGGAATGTAGGCGTTCTCCAGGTTGGGGAGTTCCATGCCTGGCCCCCGCTGCAACAAGCTAGAATCTCAAAAGGTATCTTCTCAAAAAGCTGGGGCGGAAGTAGGTCGGATTTGCTATCCAACCCTATGGCGGTTAGCAAAACCGCCCTACGCTGCCCCTGCCCCAAGATATTGAGAAGATACCTCAAAAGTGCCCGGAACTCGCAATGACGTGTAACTCCTTGAAGAGTGTCCGGGCCAGCCCGGCAACTCCTCGCACTGTCCATTCGGGCGCTTTGCGCACCGCGCCCACCAGCCAATCCCATTGCTCCTGGGTCAGCAGAAAGCAGTAGCGTTTGTTCGCCAGCCACTCGTCGTAGGCCGGCACCTGGCGGGCCTGGGCGATGACCACATCGCGCACCCACCAGGCAAATGCCTGCGCCCCCAGCGTCCACCGCTCCCCTCGCCAGAGGAGCAGGTGCTGGCGGTCGAACAGCCAGCCCTCGCCCACCTGCTCGGCCAGCCCCCGTTCGGCCAGTTTGCGCAACTCGGGGCCGAAGGCGTCCACCTTCTCAATCTCGCCGTAGGAGAAATCCTGCCCCAACGCCCGCCCCCCCAGTTCGACCAGGCTGAGGATGACCGCCGTGGTGCGGGTGCGGTCGTCCAATGAGTGCCACAGGTCGTCGAAGTGGAAGGAAATCCGCTCGTAGAAGGTTTCGGCGGCGCAGGCCTGGCGGTCATCACCGCTGGTCTCGACCAGAGCTGCTACCATCGCCTGGAGCAGGAAGGGGTGACAGCCAGCCACGCGGCGGACGAAGCGCCGATCGTCAAGGGAGAGAGCATCGCCAGCCTGATCCAGGAGCGCGCCCACGGTTTGTTCATCGAAGGGATGCAGCCACACTGGGATGACGTTGTTGAAGAAGGGGGAGCCGGTTTCCAATAGCCCCCAGCCCCGCTCATTCATCTGTGCCACCGAAAGGCGGCTGGCGGTCACCAGAGCCAACCCGCCAGTGCGGGTGGCCAGGGAGCGCAGGAGAGCGAAGAAGGCCGGGTCCTGGAAATTGGGATGACTCAGCAGCCGCTCAAATTCGTCCAGCAGGAGCACCAGCCGCCGTCCCTGCCGGCCCAGGTGGTTGAAGAGCCGCTCCAGAGGACGGCGGGCATAGTTAGCCTGGGCGGCTGCCTCCAGCCGCCGGGCTGTAGCCGCATGGCCGGGGTGCTCTCCCAGCGGTTCCAGCGTCTCTTCCCAGAAGGCCCCCGGCGCGTAGTCATTACCGATGGGCTGCAGATCTAGCGGGGAGACCACCAGGCAGTGGGCGTCGTCGCCCAGGTAATCCCGCTGCGTCGCCCCGTCGGCCAGTTGGAGGAGCAGCGAAGTCTTGCCGATGTGTGGCTCGCCGACGACGGCGGTGGATTCGCAGTTGCGCAGCCGGTTGAAGACAGTGCGCAGTTCGGCCTCCCGGTCCAGGAACTCGCCCGGCCGCACCGGGCGGCCATAGATGAACAGGTGTGACGTCGCCGCACAGCCGGACATGATAGCCTCCTCGATTTCCAAAAAGAATTGTAACTACCCAGCCCTCGTCATTCTGAGCGACCGAAGGGAGCGAAGAATCTCTGTTTCGGCAGCACCAGGCGATGGCGTTCTGCTCTCTACACCGGTTGTCTATGCCAGGTACTTCCCCACGATAGGCGCCAGTTTTTCCTTGAGGTCCTCCGGGATCAGGTCCCGCTGAGTGATGATGGCAGTCGCCAGGGTGTCCTGGCAGTCACAGGCGCGCTCGGCCCTCGCCAGCCGGGTGACCAGGAGTCGGATGGCCCGCTGAGCCAGGGCGGCGTTCTGCTGGAGGATGCGGATGACCACCTCGACGCTGACCGGCTCCTCCGTCTCGTGCCAGACGTCGTAGTCCGTGACGTGCGCCATCACCGCGTAGCACATCTCCGCCTCGCGGGCCAGGAAGGCCTCCGGGGAGGTGGTCATGCCGATGATGTCCATCCCCCAGGCGCGGTAGGCGAAACTCTCCCCCTGGGTGGAGAAACGAGGACCTTCGATGGTGATGAAGCACCCGCCTCGATGGACCGTGCCGCCGGCCTCCTCCACCGCGCCGGCCAGGAGGGCCGATAGGCGCGGGCAGAAGGGGTCGGCCACGCCGACGTGGGTCACCAGCCCATCGCCGAAGAAGGTGTACACCCGCTTCCTGGTGAAGTCGAACAACTGGTCAGGGACGACCACCTCGCCTGGGTGCAGGTGCTCCCGCAAGGAGCCGCAGGCGGAGACGGAGATGACCTGCTCGACGCCCAGGCTCTTGAGGGCGAAGATGTTGGCCCGGTAGTTGACCTCGGTGGGCATAATGCGGTGGCCCCGGCCGTGGCGGGCGACGAAGGCGACACGCACTCCCTCCAGTGTGCCGATGACGATGGCGTCGGAGGGATCACCGAAGGGGGTGGAGATGTTCCGTTCCTCAACATCGGTCAGCCCCTCCATCTGGTAGAGGCCACTGCCGCCGATGACGCCGATGTGGATGGGGTTCTTGGTCATTGGTTACACTCCTTTGTTGACGTCAGCAGTTAGCAGCCAGTGGTTAGCAGTCATCTGCTGGCATCTTCTATTTTACCCCACCAACTCTATCTGCGCCAGTGGGCACGGTAGACGACCATCGTCTGCCCGCCGCAGATGGTGTTGTGCTCCAGCGTCACCTGGTGCACCGGCTCCAGTAGATCGTCGCGGGCGGCCAGGTCGGGGAACCAATTGGGGAAGATGATGATGTACTGCACGTCTCGCCCGGCCATAAAGTCGGCCAGGCGCGAATCCCGGTCGGGGGAGCGCAAGAGCGGGACGACCTCCGGGGTGATCAGGCCCGCCAGGTCCACCACCGGCCGCTCAGAGATATAGGTGATGGCGCCGATGTCGTTCAGGGCCAGGAGTGCGTCCGGCGGGGTGTTCTCCGCTACCCAGCAGCCCAGGGCGACGTGCATCTCGTTGATGTTGTCCGCGTTCCAGGCGTAGAGGCTTGCCATCGTCGGCAGCCGCCAGGCAGTCCCGGCGATGACGAGCAGGCTGACCAATGCCGTGAGCCCCCTCCCCCGTCCCCTCCCCGATGCGGGGAGGGGTGTCTCCGCCTCCCCCTTCCCTTCCAGGGAAGGGGGCCGGGGGGTTAGGTACCTCAGCCAACCGCGCTGCACCTCCAGCAGCCCCACGATGCCGATGACCGCGTTGCAGGGGATGAGCGGGATCAGGTAACGCCCGTGCTGGTAGAGCGTGGCATGGAGGAAGGCGTAGACGAGCGGCAAGCCCGCGCTCCACAGGCTCAGCAGGGGGACTCGTCGAAGCAGCACACCCACACCCAGGACGTAAAAGGGCAGCAACAAGGGATTGTCCAGGATCAGGTACCTGGCCGCCACGCTGAGGAAATCGCGGTCGGGGCGGAAATCAATGACGGCCTTGGCATGGTAGGTGTTGGGGAGGAGGTGGCCGCTGGCGCACAGGGAGAACACGAGGTAGGGGAGCACGATGGCGGCGAAGAGAGCAGCGGGGAGGAGGAGGCGTGATACGTGATGCGTGATGCGTGATGCGTGTTGCGTGATACGTGTTGCGTGCTGCGTGATGCGCGAAGTGCTGCTCCAGGCAAAATCGGCCAGGGCGAGTGCGAAGAGGAGGTAGCCTTCGGGACGGGACAGCGCGGCCAGTCCGAAGAGGGCCACTGTGCGCAGCCGGTAGCGGCTCGTGGCGCGATCGGTCAGGTGGACGCTGATCGCCAGCAGGCTCAGCGTGGCGAACAGGCACGTCTCCAGCGCCGAGAGGCCCGCCCAGATGAAGCGACCGTTGGTGGCGACGACCGCGCTGGCCAGCCAGGCGGCCCAACGGCTGCCCGTCAACCGCTTGCCCAGCGCATAGGTCGTCACCAGCGCGGCCAGGAAGCAGGCCCCGCTCAGCGCCTGCCCGGCGACAGGGAACTCGCCGCCTGTGAAGTAGACGGCGGCCAGGAGCAGCGTCCACAGCGGCGCGGTGGAGCCGGACGTGGGCTGTCCGGGGTTGAAGGAGAGGCCATCGCCCTGAGCCAGGTTGCGGGCGAACTGGAAGTGGATCCAGGCGTCATCCAGCGGGACACCTTCCTGGCCGCCGGTGAAGCGGTGGGCGGTGAGCGCGAAGACGCCCAGTGTCAGGCAGCCGATGAGCAGCAGGCTAGCAAGCCAGGGCCAGTCGCTGCGTTCGAGACGCGGGGCGTCCGCTTCTTTCCTCCAACTCGTCTGAAACACACTCATCTCAATTGTGTGCGCCGCTGATTGCTGACGGCTAACCACTAACGGCTGAGTATCTCCAGTTTCAATTGTGTGCGCCCCACACCGATGACGTCGCCAGCGCTGACGACGGTGGGGCCGCTGATGCGCGTGTCGTTGAGCAGTGTCCCGTTACGACTGTTCCGATCCTCCAGCCACCATTGGCCTTCTCGCCAGGTCAGCAGGGTGTGCTGAGCAGAGGCATAAGTATCTGGGACAGAGATTGTATTAGCCAGCGAGCGGCCTATGGAAGTGACCAGCTGCAATGGGAAGACGGTGCCTACGGCGAGTTTCTCATCCGCTGTGTGCAGGACGACCAATTGCCCAGCCGGTCGAGCGGCCTCGCGGCTGGTGGTCGCCTGCCGCAGGTCGCGCCACAGCATCATTAGCACCGCAGCGAGGAAGGTGTAGAGCAGGATGACAAGCAGGAGACGCAGAGCCAGCAGCAGAACGTCCATCACTAGCCGGACTCTACCTCCCGATGAGCGAGCGGCGGGGTATCCTCGCCGCCAGGCAGCGGGATGGGGGTAGGCGGGTCCTCGCCATAGACGACCTGGACGTCAGCGAAAGATACAACGTCCCCAGAGTGCAACACACATTCCTCGACCGGATAGCCGTTGATCTGCGTGCCGCCGGAACTCCCCAGGTCATAGAGCACGTAGCGACCATACCGTTGGCGGAGTTGAGCGTGGTGACGGGAGACACGCGGGTCTTCGATGATGACGTCATTATCCAGTGCGCGCCCGATGGACACCACGGGGTGGAGGAGATTCACGTGGCGACGGCCTTCCAGGATCAGGAACGGGCGGCCCAGTGGCGCTATCGTGACTGCTGCCTCGCTCTCCTCTTCGCTGGTCTCCATCTCGCGAGTACTCTCCACTTCGACCACTTCGCCCGCTTCGTCCGTTTCCTCCGGCATCCAGCGTGCCTCGACGCGCACTTCGTGGGATCCCATCCCCTCGTCGGGCAGGATGTGGACGACTGGCGTGACCCCCAGCGTCAGGCCGGCCTGGGCGGCCAGGTCGGTGACATGATGGGCCAGTTCCACCTCCAATGCCGGTTGCTCAACCGCCAGCGCGTCGCAGTTGTCCGGGTGCAGGTAGACCCAGTAGTGAGTCGGGGCCTGCGGTGTGCCATCAGGGGAAAGAACCTGGCAGTCTTCCATAGCCCGCGTCAGGTGCGTGGCGACATCCAGCGGGCTGAGCCGCCCGGCGAAAAGACGAGCGAAGGTGCCCTCCACCAGCCGTTCCGCCAGGGCTTCGAAGCGTGCGATCTTACTCATGACGCGGGGATTATAACGCGAGAGGAGACAAATGACAAACGGCGGGCACGATTCGCGTGTCACCATCAACGTACAGCGCATAGAGCAGGCCCAACAGGTTGTTGTGTTCGTAGTAGAACTTCCGGCGCAGGTCCAGGAAAATCCGGCCCAACGGTTCGCCAGCCAGGAAACGATCGAAGAAGTGCCTTGACCACTCAATGGCAAACAACGCTGGCGTTTCGCATTCGGTACCGATGACGCCGCGGGCCCCCTTGGCCATAAAGTAGGGCACGAAACCATCGTAAAACAGCGGCGAGAGTTCGGCCGATTCGCAAGCGTTGATGTACACCAGCGGCTCGCCCGGCAGAATCTTTCTGGTTGATGCAAACCGTTTTAGTTCCTTCAGGGTCAGGCGTTCATGACCGCTCAGCACGAGGACTGAAGCATCCGGTCCACCCTCTGCCAGATCCTTGGAAACGGCATGGCAATAGAAATAAAGAATCTGGTCAGTGGTAGGCTGGGTGTTTCTCAGGGCATCCTTTAGCTCGTCCGCGGTCTCACGCTGAACGACCCTTACGCCGCTACGCTGGTACGCCTCCCAGTAACTCAATTGCTCAGCGACAAGCGGCGCCCCCATCTGCTCATCAATGTCGGTGTTGACGTTGACGCCGACGACCAGGCCAGCGCGGCTGTCAATCTTGTTATCTGTCACATGCATGCTGGGCTGGAGCGGGATGTGTTCGATGATGTGCCTGAGGCCCAGGAATAACTCTGGATTGATGCTGTCCGGATCGTACTCGTCCTCGTCGGCCATATACAGAAGGCCCCAGGGCAACATGAAGTGCTGCGAGAAAATCTGGATCTTGAGCGTTTCCTCCCCCCGGGCCATCTCGCGCAGTTTATCTCCCAGATGGTTCGCCTGTGCGTCGGCATCAGGGCCATAGAAGACATC
Source organism: uncultured Anaerolineales bacterium (assembly GCA_964653285.1). GTDB lineage: Bacteria > Chloroflexota > Anaerolineae > B4-G1 > B4-G1 > CAZZEX01. The sequence continues at coordinate 1,750 of CAZZEX010000059.1, read as the reverse complement.
GTAAAAGAGCCCGTAGCCAACATCGGCCAGGCGTCGCAAGGCTAACTCGTTGGCCTGCGGGGGAATGTCTATCCCCGCCTGGTATACGAGGGCTCTGTTGGAATCCCTCATGTAGATGACTTCATCCTGCAGTACCTGGCGCACCTCAGCGATCTTATGGGCGAGATACTCTCGCGTGATGGGCAGAACCGCCGTCGCGCCGACTGCACCGGTCATAATGAGTTGAAAGGCTGAGCCGGTGTACAGTATCGTCAGGCTCACGCTACGTGGCTGGACGGCAAAGGCGACGTCCATCGCGCGCCCCAGCCTGGCCTCGGAAAACAATTTGCCATCTTCACCCACAACGGTGAATTTGAGTGTCAAGACCTGGATAAAGTTACCAGCCTTGAAGAAGAGAGCGTTGATCACACCTGGGCCCTCTGCCTTTGGCCTGATATCAAAGCGGGCTCTGTTTGACCCGCCGGTACGCGGCACGGTGATCTCTTGCGGCCCGGTGAGAATATCAAAGTCCTCGCTCGCGAGTCGGATGGTTATCGTCACCTCCTGCTCGCCAGATTTGAACTTGTACTTGAAGAACGCCTCTGAAACCAGCGACGTGATACTCAACTCGTCGGCCACGTCAAAGACCAACTCATAGATGCGGCTCACTTGAATAGGCTTAGTCTCGGGGTCATGAGGATTACCATCTCGATCTCTAATCTGGACGTTGATCTTCTTCGCCGGTTCAGCCTCAGGCTGCATCTCGTCACCGGCGCTCAACGCGAACCCTTTTGCCTGTAGCGGCGGACTTGATCGGACCGTCTCTCGTCGTGGTGGCATCAGCAAGCCCACTACCTGACCGTCCGCCAGCACAACCAGGCGCCCGCCAGGCACCCCTCTTCTCAGGGACTCGGCTTGCCACGTCTTCACACTGGCTTGTTCGACCGCATCAGCGGCCAGTGGCGCCAACAGGTCGCCCAGCGCAGCGTTCAGCATCAGCGTTTTATCCTGCAGCCTTTGCAGTCCATCCAGCGTCTCTTTGAGTTCACTCAACGGGACGGCGGCATATTGGCCACTCGCCAACCTGACAACGACATAGACCTCTTCTGTTACGCCGACCTGATCGAGCACTTGTTGCAGCGTCGTCCGCTCATCGAAAACTCTGCAATTGCGGTTCAGGGCACTGTCTGCGATAGGCATTGTCTCACCTCCGACGAATTAAGCAAATTCACCCCCCATCCCCACCCCAGCCACCGGCGTGCCGCAATCCGGGCAGCGCCCATCCGGTTGGACGTGATTCTCCAGGATCCAGTAGCCGGAGCGGCGGATCAGCAGCCGGCCACATCCGTGGCAGGAGGTGTTGGCCTCGCCCGGTACGTTGCCCACATAGACGTAGCGCAGCCCCGCCTCCAGGCCGATCTCCCGCGCCCGCTGGAGCGTGGCGACCGGCGTGGGCGGCACGTCGGTCATCTCGTAGGCCGGGAAGAAGCAGCTGATGTGCCAGGGGGTCTCCACCCCCAACTCCTCCGCCACGAAGCGGGCTGCATCCCGCAGTTCGGCCGGGTCGTCGTTGATGCCAGGGATGACCAACGTGGTCACCTCTACCCAGACGGAGAGCCGCTTCATCACCTTCAGGCCGTCCAGCACCGGCTGCAGCCGCGCGCCGACGTACTTGCGGTAGGTCTCGTCGCGGAACGCCTTCAGGTCCACGTTGGCCGCGTCCAGGTAGGGATCGTGCTCCCCCCCGAAACGGGGGGGCTGGGGGGGGGTG
>CAZZEX010000058.1:0-29919 GCA_964653285.1 uncultured Anaerolineales bacterium | reverse complement strand
GCCATCGTCCGCCGCGATAGCCCGGCGATGAAGGCGGCGTTTCGGGCTTATGCTGAGGCTTTTGGCAAGGAGCCTGTCTTCGTCCACGAGGGAGGCTCGATTCCCGTCGTCGCCATGTTCCAAAGAGTCCTGGGGATTGAAACGATCTTGATGGGCTTTGGGCTGCCCGACGATCGGCTGCACTCCCCCAACGAGAAGTTCCACCTGCCCAACTTCTACAGGGGGATTGAGACGATCATCCACTTCATGGACTTCTTGGGCAACGACTCAGCCGCTCGGCCTGGATTGCCAAATCCAGGCCAGGAATGACCAAATCAACGTGGATTTCGCTCACTAAGCCGCCGGATTTGGCAATCCGGCGAGAGCGAGTGAGTGGTTACTTCTATTCTCATTTGACAAGGTCGGTTTGGCGGATAAAATTACCGGTACATCAGTGGAGGGGTGCGTATTTCTATCCCTCCGCACCAAACCCGTCTGGCCCGACAAACCAGGTCAAGTGAGGTGCTCTATGCAGATCACGAACGTCGAAGTCGTTCCGGTCGAATTGAGCCTGCGCCTGCCCTACCGGACCGCCTACCATCCAGAGATTGACCACGTGACGGTGGTGTTCGTGCGCGTCGAGACACGTCAGGGGCAGGTCGCCTGGGGCTGTACCGCCTTTGACCCAGCCGTCGCCGGCGAGACGCCGGAGGACGTCGTGCGGGCCTGCCGGGCCTGCGCCGACCGCGCCCGCGACCTGAACCCACTCGACATCGAGTACGCACTGGAAGAACTGGCCCGACTCACCGAGACCACCCTGGCAGCCCTGTGCGCGTTCGATCTCGCCTTTCACGACCTCCTGGGCCTGGTCGCCGGGCTGCCCCTGTATCGTCTGCTGGGCGGCTACCGGAACCGCATCCAGACGTCCGTGACTGTTGGCATCGCGCCGGTCAAGGAGACCGTCGAGCTGGCCCTCGACCGCGCCCGGCGAGGGTTCCACATCCTCAAGGTCAAGGGCGGCCTTGACCCTGACGAGGACGTGCGCCGGGTGCGAGCAGTCCACACAGCCTTGCCCCATTTCACCCTGCGCCTGGACGCCGACCAGGGATACACCGTCCAGCAGGCGCTGGACGTGGCCCGGGCGCTGGAGGGGAAACTGGAGATGCTGGAACAGCCCACGCCCGCCGACGACCTGGACGGACTGTGCCAGGTCACGAAGCACAGCCCGGTGCCCATCCTGGCCGATGAGAGCGTGATGGGGCCGGCGTCGGCGCTGGAAATCGCCGCCCGACGAGCCGCCGACGGGATGAGCGTCAAACTGGTCACGTGTGGGGGACTGCGCTGTGCGCGCCAGGTGGACACCATCGCCCGTGCTGCCAGGATGGCCACGATGGTCAGTTGCGTCAACGAACCGGCGCTGCTCACCGCCGCCGGGCTGAGTTTCGCCCTGAGCAGCCCCAACGTCCGCTACGGTGACCTCGATGGTCATTTTGATCTGGTGGACGACCCCACCGTGCCCGGCTTTCTTCTGCAGGAGGGCTGGCTCATCGCCACCGACGTACCCGGCCTGGGTTGCACCGTCGCTCTGTGACGCTTGACCCCCATCCCCAGCCCTTCCCCCTACCGGGAGGAAGGGAGACAGTTGGCAACTGGCTGACTGCTGACTGCTAACTGCTCCCCGCTAATTCGCCGTACACAAACTGCCCGCCGATCATCGTCGCCACCACCCGCGTCTCCGCGATGGTCATTGGATCGCAGGTGAAGATGTCCCGGTCGAGCACGACCAGGTCGGCCAGTTTGCCGGGGCCCAGCGAGCCCAGCCGACTCTCCAGGCCGGCGGCATAAGCCGCGCCCAGCGTGTAACCGCGCACCGCCTCCTCCACCGTCAGCCGCTGCTCGGGATACCAGCCCTCTGGGCCAGGGGAGCCATCGCTGCGCCGCCGCGTCACGGCGGCGTGGATGCCCAGGAAGGGGTTGAGGTCCTCCACCGGGCAATCGGAGCCGAAGGCCAGCACCGTGCCGGCCTCCAGCAGGCTGCGCCAGGCGTAGGCCGTAGCGCAGCGCTCGCCCCAGTAGCGGTCGGCCATCTCGTGATCTTGCGTGGCGTGGAGGGGCTGCATTGAGGCCACCACGCCCAGCGCGGCCAACCGGCCCGCATCGTCGGGGTGGAGCAGTTGCACGTGCTCAATGCGATGCACCGGCCTGAAGAGCCGGTGCTGGACTGCCTCCTGACCTGGCACCGCCTGTTCTACGGCGGTGCGATCCATGTCGCTCAGCACGTCTAGCACCATGCGATTGGCCCGGTCACCGATGGCGTGCACGGCCAGCGGGAGCCCACCCGCCACCGCCTTGCGGGCTAACTCACGCAGCGCCTCCTCGTCCATGGCCAGGATACCCATGTTCTCCGGCTCTCCTTTGTAGGGGGCCAACATCGCCGCCGTGCGTGGCCCCAGTGCGCCGTCGGCGAAGACCTTGATCCCGCCCACCCGTAGCCAATCGCCACCTAGCCCTGCGCGCAGGCCGACCTCCAGCGCGCAGTCGAGCGCGTCGGCGGGCAGGTACTTGACTACCCGTAGGCCGAGTTCGCCTCGGGCGTGCAACTGTTGGTAGACGGCGAAGGCCGGGGGGCCGTCCATGTCGTGGATGGCCGTCAGCCCCACGCGCCACGCGTTCGGGATGGCATCTCGCAGCGCGGCGCTGGCCTCCTCCGGCATGGGCGGCGGGATGAGGTCGGCGACCAACCTCATCGCGCTGTCCTCGAAGAGCATCCCGTCCGGGCGGCCCTCGGCGTCACGCCCGATGCGTCCGCCAGGTGGGTCGGGCGTCTTAGCGGTGATGCCAGCCAACTGGAGCGCGAGCGAGTTCGCCGCCAGCGCGTGGCCGCTTTTGGCCCTGAGCACGACCGGATGCGCCCGCGCGACGCTGTCCAGGTCGGCGGCCGTGGGGAAGCGACGCTCGGGCCACCGTTCCTGATCCCATCCTCGCCCCAGTACCCGCTCGCCCGGCCTTGTCCCTCGCGCCCGTTCCGCCACCAATGCCATCATCTCGCTCAGCGTCGCCGCCCCGGTCAGGTCCAAAGCGTGCAGGCCGAGGGCGTACCAGGTGAAGTGGATGTGGCTATCGGTCAGGCCGGGGAGGACGCAGCGGCCGCCCAGGTCGAGCACCTTGCCGCCGGGGGCCAGTAAGCCGCGCAGGTGGTGCCCTGAGCCTGTCGAAGGGTCGTTCCCCACGGCCAGGATGTGTTCCCCGACAATAGCCAACGCCGAGGCCCGAGGGCACCCGGCGTCCATTGTGTATATCCGCCCGTTGATTAACAGTTGGTCTGCAAGCATACGTATAACTTCGCGCTCCGTTTGCCCCTGTGTTATTCGCTCCCGACGATGCGCTCGTATAGCGCGTTCAGTTCCTCCTCCGAGTAGAAGTAAATCACGACGCGGCCTCTCTCGCCGCTGCGTGTCAGGCTCACCTTGGTACCCAGCGCCTCCCGAAAGCGGGATTCCAGCGCCCGCGTCTCCGGCGAAATCGCGCGCGTGGGCCGCTGCTCCTCGCGGCGCAGGCCGAGCAAACGCCGCACCAACTTCTCTGTCTGCCGCACGGTCAGCTCTCGCTTCAGGACCGTCTTGAGCGCGGCCTCCTGTGCCTCGGCCTGCTCCAGGCCCAAAAGCGCCCGCGCATGTCCCTCACTAATCTTTCCTGCCAGGAGCGCCTCTTGCACAGGACGGGCTGCTTTCAGCAGCCGCAGTGTGTTGGAGACTGCCACCCGGCTCTTGCCCACCCGCCGTGCCACCTGTTCCTGCGTCAGTCCGAATCCCTCGGTCAACTGGCGGTAGGCCGTGGCCTCCTCCAGCGGATTCAGGTCGGCCCGCTGCAGGTTCTCCACCAGCGCCAGTTCCAACATCCCGCTGGGAGCCACGTCCTTCACAACGACGGGAACTGTGGATAATCCGGCCAATCGCGCCGCACGCCAGCGGCGCTCGCCGGCGATCAGTTGATACCCATCAGGGGCTCTGGTGACGATGAGCGGCTGGATGATCCCATGTGCCTCGATGGAGGCGGCCAGTTCCACCAGGTCTTGATCGCGAATCGGTGCGCGCGGCTGATGAGGATTGGGCGTGATAGAAGCGATGGGTGCTTCGATCACGCCTTGTACCGCTGCTGTCTCCTCCTCAGCGAGAGGGATCAGCGCTTCCAGTCCCCTGCCCAGCCCGCTCTTGCGTGGTGACATCTCTCACCTCAGCAGTTATGTGATCGTCTATCGCCCACCAACAACTCCCGCGTCAGCGCCGCGTAGGCCAGCGCCCCCGCCGAGCGGGGCGCGTAGGATATGATGGACTCGCCGTAACTAGGGGCCTCGCTCAGACGCACGCTGCGGGGGATGATCGTGTCGAAGACCCGCCCCGGGAAGTGCCGTCGCACCTCCTCGACGACCTGCCGCGATAAAGTCGTGCGGGCGTCGTACATCGTCATCACCAGTCCCCGCAGCCGCAACGTCGGGTTGAGGGCACGGCGCACCAACTCAATCGCGCGCGCCAACTGCGAGAGGCCCTCCAGCGCCAGGTACTCGCACTGCACGGGGATAATCACCCCATCAGTGGCAGCCGTCAGCCCGTTCACCGTCAGAATGCCCAGGCTGGGAGGACAGTCAATCAGCGCATAATCGTACTGTCGCTCCAGTCTTGCCAGCGCCTGGCGCAGGCGATATTCCCGCTGCGGCAGGCTGACCAATTCCACCGTCGCACCGGCCAAGGCCGGCGAGGCCGGAACCAGATCGAACCGATCTCGCCCGGTGGACTGCACAATGCGAGCCAAGGGGACATCGCGCACCAACAGGTCATAGGTAGAGAGCGGCACAGCACGCTTATTTACCCCCAGGGAGGAGGTGGCGTTTGCCTGAGGGTCAACGTCCACTACCAGAACGCGTTGGCCCCACTGCGCCAGACAGGCTCCCATGTTTACCGCCGTGGTGGTCTTGCCGACCCCGCCCTTCTGGTTCGCCAGCGCGTAGATGATCGGCATCCTGGCCTACCTCATTTTCCTGGCCCCTAGATCCCACTCGCAGCAGGCGACCTCCTCCGGGCTGGGAGTGCCAGACAGTCCTGCCCGTGTCACCGAGCGGGCGGCGACGCAGTTGGCGAAACGCGCGGCCATCCAGGGGTCGCCCCTGCGCTGCAGCCACACGAAGAAGGTGGCCGCGAAGATGTCGCCTGCACCGGTGGGGTCTACCTCGGGCATGGCCGGGGCCGGGAAGCGACGGGACTGGCCACCCGTGTATACGGTACAGCCCGCTGCCCCCCGGGTCACAACCAGTAGCCGCGTCTGGGCGGCATATTGGGCCACCAGTGCCTCATCGCCTGCCACGTCCTCCTCGCTCAGCACCACAGCGTCGGCACGGGCGAGCAACTTCTCTGCTTCCTCCCACTGGCAGCAACTCACACGACCAGCCTGGTCCCAACGCCGCATCCACCCCTGGGGAGTCACGCCCACAAAGGCATTCCCAAATGCATTGACCAGCGCCGGGGCACACTCGCGGGCCACCGGCCCCAGGTGGACAATTGCTGCCCTCCAGTTCGGCGGCACCATCTCTGGCACCAATGTCTCCGCAACGGTGTGCAGCACCTGTCGCCGACCGTCGGAGATGTAGATGTTCTTGAACGTGGTCGTCGTAGTGGCGGGGAAGCGGGTGATCAGGGCACCGTCCAATACCTGGCTCAGATCGAGGTCAGGGCTGGCGCTGGTGACGACGCCAACGCGACAGCCCAATGCCCGCACGGTGCGGGCGGCGTAGGAAACCGTCCCACCAACCGTGAAGGTACCGTCCACTAGGTCACGGGTCACGTGACCGATGACCAGGTAGTCTAATTCAGTGACCAATGACAGATGACCAATGACCAATAGCAATGGGCTGTTGGCTAACTGCCAACCGCTCACTGCTCACTGCTAACGGCTAACGGCTTATTGGTGTTGTGGAATGATGGTGACCTTGCGCTGGTCCCCCTCACCGATGCTCTGGGTGGTCACGTGGGAATGATCGCGCAATGCCAGGTGGATGATACGGCGCTCGTAGGGTGGCATAGGTTCCATCACTACCGTGCGGTTGGTGCGTATGGCTTGCTCCGCCATACGTTGGGCCAGGCGGCGCAGCGACTTTTCCCGACGTACCTTGAAGCCATCCACGTCTACCACCAGCCGCACCCGGCCTGCCACCTCACGCCCAACAATCAGTCGGGTGATGTGCTGCAATGCAGCCAGCGTATTTCCACGGCGCCCTATCAGCACATCGGTGTCAGGGCCGTGCACATCGAGCATCAGCGGCGGTTCTTTCTCATCCGCTGTAGGTTCGGCTCGTTGCACGTCAACTTGGGCTCTTTCCATACCCAGGAGGGCCAGAAGTTCCAGCAACACTCCCTGGGCCACCTCGGCTTCATCCTTCTCTGCTACAGTGGGTTCCACTGGCTCTGCAGCGGGCAGGGCAATCGGCCCCGTCGGCACTGCGGGAGCCGGACGCGGCCTGATCTTCGGCTTAGGCGTCATTCGCACGCGGGCCTCTCGTGCCCCCAGCCCGAACACACCCCGGCTGCCATCATCCAGCACCTCGATCTCCACCATGTCTCGATCAACCCCTAGACGTGCCAGGCCCGTCGCAGTCGCGGCTTCAACGTCTGCTCCGGTCGCCTCGATTGCCTGCTCCATTTCCGACATCTATCGTACTCCTCTAATAACAAATGCCTGACGCGAGCCACCTATCACTTCCGCTGCTTCAACCGTGCCAGTCCCTTGCTCCTGGCCTTCTCGCCGCTTTGATCGCTCCCCACAAAGTAATACTGAGCCATCCGGACCAGGCTGGAGATGACGAAATAGATAGACAGCCCCATCGTGTACTGGAGGGTAAAGAACATCATCATCAGTGGCATCATAATCTGCATCTGCTTGCTCATCGCCGCTGCCTGCGATTGATCAGCACCGGTGCTAGGCGGGGTCATCATTTTCTGCTGTAACCAGCTTGTGACGAAGACCAGGACAGGCAAGGAATACGACCACCACTGATCCGGGCTGGGGGGTTGGCCCAGGTCCATCCCCAGGAACGTACTTTGCAGCGGGACAAGCCCTATGACGCCAGGCAACCACTTGTAGATGTGATGAGAGAACTGAAACAGGTTCAAGGGCGTGGAGGGTATGCAGTATCTGATGGCTCCGATAATACTGTACCAAATCGGTAGTTGGATCAAGAGTGGCAGGCACCCCCCCATAGGGTTGATACCTGCTTCCTTGTACAACTTCATCTGCTCCTGTGACAGTCGCTCTTTGTCCTTACCGTATTTTTTCTGTAACTTCTCGATCTCCGGCTGAAATTCCTGCATCTTGCGTGCTGATTTCTGCTGACTCAGCGTCAGCGGCAGGACGAGCAGGTTGATCAAGAGGGTCAACACAGCAATCGCTGCTATGGTGTTGTGCCCCAGGAGGGTATATAGGAGCAGCAACAAATTGGCCATCGGGTAGGCGATAAAATCAAACACGGTTTGCCCTTTCTCTAATTCTCTGTTCTCTAATCTCTATTCTTCAACTGCATGCGAATAGGCCCAAATTTCACGCCCGTTATCCACGTGCAGCGCTCGTATCCGATGAGGCCCGTTAATCAGCGCTTCGTACACCACTGACCCACTCACTACCGGCGTCGAAAGCACCTGTCCTGTGCTCTCTACTGACCACAGCACGAAGCCATCGGCGACATCCAGCGCGTACAGGGTGCCATTCTGACTCCCGACGAGCAACCGGCTCCCATCCTCAACCAGCGCCGGTCCTGCCCGCACCGGTACACCGAGTGCTTGACGCCAAACCTGCGCGCCCGTCTCAGCATCCACGGCGTAAACGCTTCCGTCCACATCGGTCACATAGACAGTGTCGTTGCAGACCACCGGACTGCCCCAGAACCAGTTCTCACTCGCGAAGCGCCAGCGCTCGGTCCCCGTATGCGCGTCTACAGCGTAGAGCCGGTCGTCGAAAGCGCCGATGTAGAGTGTGTCATCCCGCAACGCCGGCGTGCCGGCGAAGGCCCCCTCGGTGTGGAAATCCCAGCGCACTTCCCCGTCAGGCAGGTTCAGCGCGTAGAGGTGGCGGTCCATTGAGCCAATGTAGACTATGTCCGAGACGATAAGGGGAGCAGCCCACACGCGGTGCCCCGTCTCGAAAACCCATCGGAGAGCACCACTCTCTGCGTCCAGCGCGTAGACGTTGCCGTCGCTATTGCCGATGACGAACAAGTCGCCGCCCAGTGCTCCGCCCTCGATGTACTGACCACCAGCCCCGTCGAAGTGCCACAGCAGGCCGCCAGTATCACGATCCAGCGCCCAAACGATGTTCTTGGGCTGACTAAAGAAACCTGTAGCGGGCATCTGCGAGGCCACAATCACCTGCCCTTCGTCCACTGCTGGGGTAACGTAAAACACCCCGCGTCTGTCCTCCTTCGGGTCCTCTGGGAAAGCCCACAAAAGCTCACCGTCCGCTGCGTTCAGTGCCACGACTTGCTCCAGGTCGGCTGCGTACAGCCTCTCCTCTACGGCGGTCAGCCCTGTCCAACTCGTGGGGCGTGCACTCCCACCTGCACAGCCGCTCACGCCTAAAAGTAGCGCTGCCAACATCACTAGCAGGATCGGCCAGCGCCTTGTCCAAGATCGGTTCAATTGCTTGTCCTCCTCTAGATTGGGAACGGGATCATACCCCCCCGGATTGAGGGGATGGCAGCGGGCAACCCGCTTGATGGCCAGCCAGCCGCCGCGCCGGACCCCGTATCGAGCGATGGCTTCATAGCCATACTGGGAACAGGAGGGAACAAAACGACAGGTGGGAGGAAGCACGCGTGAGAGAGTTATCTGATAGAGGCGAATTACACCTAAAAGCACAGCCTTCATTCTTTCCTTACTTCTTTCGTATGGATCCCCTGGTCGAGCCTCAGTCAAGTCTCAAGTTTCAATAACCTGAAACTTGAAACGCTGTAACCCGAAACCCTCTATGTACTCAATCCGGCCCGTCTCAGCAACGATGCCAATGCCTTTTCGACCTGTGGCTCCTTCACCTTGAGGACGCTAGCCCGTGCGATCAACATCACATCCCACCCAGACCCGAACTGGGGGTAGAGATGACACGCCGCTTCGCGCAGGAGTCGTTTGGCCCGGTTACGCGCCACTGCGCTCCCCACACGCCGGCTGGCTGTAACTCCCACGCGGCAGAGGTCGAGGCCGTTGGGCCGTGCGACCAGCACCAGCAAGGGGTGTGCCCACGACCGTCCCTCATCGTACACCCGCCGCACGTCGCCCGTGCGCCGCAGTCGAACCCGCCGCTCCATCGCTAGGTCCGTTCTCGGTACAAAATGCTCGAAACCCCAGTCCCGGGGGCATCCCACGCAGCAAGTGATCGCTTTTGCCACTTTGTCCTTGCCTACTGTGTGGGAGCCTCGGGCCCGCCCCATATAGGTTCTGCACCGGAACCTAGGCCCGGCGTCGTGGGCGCTGTGCACTTTCCTTCCAATTTAACTTCTTGGCCCACTCCCTATGCACAGCCAGATGTCGGCGGCCCTTCTGCCGCCGCGCCTTGAGCACTCGCCTCCCGCCCGGTGTAGACATGCGGGCTCGGAAGCCATGAGTGCGCAGGCGCTTGCGTTTCTTGGGTTGATACGTTCGCTTCGGCATCCCTCCTCCCTCTGGCGGTTAGCAGTTAGTGCTGTCAATGTCAACAGCCGATCGCCAACAGCCGCGCCATTATACCCCAAGCGGCATAAGCGGTCAAATCGGCCCCGAAGGTCACGAAGCAACACGAAAGCCACGGCCGCCTTTTTATCGGCGGGGACCTGCGCGCACCCGCGTCCTATTCTGCTTGTCGGTTTGAGGCAAAACTCCAGCAGATGGTTACCACGCCGGTTCGGTAGGTGCTTCACTTGACTACAGCGACGATGATTGGGGCCACGACGATGGCCGGTAAGAGATTGCCGGCCCGGATCTGCTTGATCTCCAGGAGACCCAGCCCCAAGGCCAGCATCAGCACGCCGCCTGTAGCCGTCATCTCGGTGATCATGGGGTCGGTGAGCACCATGCTGGCCCATCCAGCACCCAGCGTCAGCGCGCCCTGATAAACCAGCACTGTGAGAGCCGAGAAGAGCACGCCAGGCCCCAGCGTAGACGCAAAGGCCAGCGCGGCAAATCCGTCCAGGGTCGCCTTGACTGCCAGCAGGGTGTAGTCACCACTCAGACCATCCTGGATGGAGCCCAGAATGGTCATCGGGCCGACACAGAACAACAGGCTTGCGGCCAGGAAGGCGTGGCTGAACCGGGATGCGCCGGGGCGGACTGCACCCCGTGGCCGGTCGGAGGCAGGGAGGCTGCTGTTTCCTGTGGTCCTGCGCTCGAGCCATCGTCCCAACCGGTTGATGTGGTCCTCGATGCGCAGCCACTCTCCGGCGATACCTCCCAGCAACAGGCTGGCCAGGACGATGAGGACGTTATCGGTTTCAAGGGAGAGTTGGATGCCGATGACGAGGGTCAGCAGGCCCAGGCCATGCATAATCGTCTCGCGCATTCTCTCCGGCAGGCGAGTGCCCAGCAATGTGCCCAGCGTCCCGCCCACCAGGACGGTGACGACGTTGATGAGGGTGCCTGTGCCGATCATTGGATTCCTTTCTGGTTGCGTCGCGAGGGGGATGGTGAGATGGTATCACAGGTGCAGAGGAAGGTCAAGACGAGCCTTGGCCCGCAAATTATGCTTGCGGCCCCGGGAACTTACACCCAGTCCAGCGCCTGGATAGTCTCCCTCTTGAGTGTTGTTCCCCGCCTTGCTCTAAAGGGATCGCCAGTTCCCGTCACCAGGCCGCTGGATCTGGCGATCCAGCGGGAGCGGGGCGGCACAGGTGGCCCCGGTGAGCCAGCAACACTCTACGGGGAGACCATCAGCGCCTGGATGGTGATGGAAATAGGTTCACGGGTATGGGAAAAGAGTTCTTCTCCCAACGGCGTGGGCCATGTTTGCGCGTTCCAGGTGCGTGCATATAATCTAATATGTGCGTGTAATCTGACAATGGAGATTATCAGATGCCCAATTCCACCCGAGTAGCCGAACTACTGCGGCGCGGGATCGCCGCCGCCAAGGCTGGACGAACGCAGGAGGCACGCCAGGCACTGCTGCAGGTCACCGAACTGGACGAGCGAAACGAGCAGGCCTGGCTGTGGCTAAGTGGTGTCGTCGAGTCGCTCGAGGATCGGCGCGTCTGCATGGAGAATGTGCTGGCGATCAACCCAGACAACACCCACGCTCAGGCGGGCCTGGCCTGGCTTGACCAACAGGCCCCTGTACTCTCCGCCACGCAAGAACGCTGTCCGCGTTGCCAGTCGCCCGTCCCGTCATCTGGGACAGCGTGTCCTCACTGTGGGCAGGTTCTCATCGTCGCCTGCCCTGCCTGCGGGCAGTACGTTGACGTGAAGGAGACCTCGTGCCCCGAGTGCGGGCAGTTTCTGGGGGACTTCCGAGATGGAGCACGTTATCACCTCGCGCTGGCCCAGGCGTATCTGGAGCGGCAGCAGTATGTGCTGGCGCGAGAGGCCGCCACCCGCGCCGAAGCAGAGGCTCCCGATGACCCGCGGGTGCTGGAGAGCGTGGCAGTGTTACACGAGAAGGTGGGCCGTAGTGATCTGGCCATCGCCACCTACGAGCGGGCCATCGAGCGCGCCCCTGGGAATGCGGCCCTCTACGCTCATCTGGGGGCGATCTACTGCCAGCGCGCGATGCCCGCCGAGGCACGTACAATGTACGAAATGGCAGCAGAGCGAGCCAGCGACGACCCGGCGATTCTCTTCGAGTTAGCGCAACTGTACGTCGAAGCAGGTGGAGCGACGCTGGAAGTCCTCAAACTGCTGGAGCAGGTCGTCCGGTTGGAGCCTGGGTATGTGCCGGCCCATCTGCTCCTGGGCGACGTGTATTGCAATCAACAGCGGGGGCCGCAAGCGATCCCGCACTACGAGCGGGCCTGCGAACTGACCTCGCCCGATTCGCGGATCGGCAGGGAGGCGCGGCGCAAGTTAGGGAAGTTGCGCCCCTCTCGGCCCGGACGCCAGGCGCAGGGGTGGGGGGAGACTTTGCGCCGGATGGGCGGATTGATGCTGAGCCCGGCGCTGGCGGCGCTGGTCAACGCGAGGCTGGTGCCCTGGCATGTCAGCCTGGCGGCGTGGGGCGGGCTGGTGGCAGCAAGCGCAGGCGCTTACCTGTGGGTCTGCGCGACCGACGTGCCCCGCAACCCGGCGATGCGCGCGCTCTTCGGACAGGCAGGAGTGAAGGGGCTCAGGCGACAGGTTTGGGTGGGCGTGCCGGGGATGTTGCTCTGGACGGCCGCACTTGGACTAATTCTGTTGAAGGTATAGGAGGACGGACGGTGGTCAATTCATTGACGTACTTTCTGTTGATGCTCGACTTTTTCCTGTCGCTCGTCTTTCTGCTTCCGCTCAAAGATTACCGGAGATCCTACCGGGCCTTCCCGTATATGACCCTCGCCCTCGTCTTGCTCAACACGGTCGTTCACATACTCGTCTACTACGTGCTGCCGCTGGGAGAGGACGCCTGGTCAGAGGGCGGGCCGATGTGGCAGGCGATGCTTGTACCAGCCGACATCCTTAGTGGCGAGGGCCTGGGAGCGCTGAGTATGATCACAGCCGCGTTCCTCCACGCCGATTGGTCACACCTGATAGGCAATATGTTCATCCTGTGGTTTTTTGGGCGAAAACTGGAGGACATGCTGGGTCCCACGAAGTTCGGACTTTTCTACCTGGTGTGCGTGCTTGTGTCAGGAACGGGCAGCGTGTTGGGACGGACAGCACTCCCTCTCACTCAGGGAGTGATACCCGGTCTGGGGGCCAGTGGGGCGATTATGGGCATCGTGGCTGCCTATCTGTTTCTGTATCCCCAGCAGCGCATTCTCACGCTGATACTTCTCGGGATCATTCCCATCCCACTGCGTATGCCGGCCTGGGTGTTTATTCTCTATACCGTGACCCGTGACATCCTGGGCGGGCGGTTGGAACAAGAGTTCCAGGCGATCGGATACTTCTACAGTTTCGTGGATTCATTTGCCCACCTGGGCGGGGTGATCGCCGGGCTGATGTGCGTCTATTTCTTTCTGCCCCGCGAGTTGCTTTACTATCGCCACGGGCCTGACGCGGCACCGTGACCCAATGGCGTTAACTTTTCGTGGACTTGTGCCGGGTGGGGTAGTTCGTCGGGCCGCGCCGCCCTGAAGAGGCGGCACTGGGAGGTGCACTGGGAGGGTTTTCCAGCCCCGGCTCTTCAGGCCGGGGCACACGACCCCATCCTCGGTGGCCGGAGCAGATTCTCTGGATAGGTTCCTAGCGCCCCAGGTAGCGGAGGCTGCGTTCCAGATACTCGATCTCGTCCATCTCAAGCACAAGGACAGGCGGGTTAGGCAACGCGCGCAGCAGCGGCAGGACGTCCCTCTTGTAGTCAACCACTCCACCGGGGAGATCGAGCGGCAGGTGCTCGTCGCAGAAGCCCCGGTGATTGTTCATGTGGCAATGCACCAGCCGGTGGCTGATCCGCTCGACCCACGTCTCCAGGGGCAGGTAGTCGGAGAACAGGTAGACATGGCCCACGTCGAGGCAGGCGCCCACGTGAGGCGAGTCAACCTGGTCCAGCACATCGCCGATGACGTCCGGGTCCGGCTCCCACATGTTCTCCAGCGCGATGACCACCCCGCGCTTGGCGGCCTCCTCGGACATCGGCCCCCAGAACTCTACCTGGCGCTCAGTCCATTCAGGGCGATAGGTTGGCTTGCGCACGATGGGCATAAAGTCGGTGTGGAAGACTACGTTACGTGCGCCCAGTTCGGCGGCGATGTCGAGGTTCAACGTGTAGCGTTCGCGGGTCAGTGCGACGACGCGCTGGTCAAGGCTGGCGGGGGAGAGGTCGAGGAAAGCGCCGTGGATGGCGAGCTCGCCTTCTAAATCACGCAACAGAGACTTGTGCTGGTCAACCAACTCGCGCCACCCGCTGTCAAGCAGGTCCATGTCGTAGCCGTAGACTTGGAGCTCCAGTCCTGCGCCGTGAGCCTGGGCCAGTTCGTAGTGTCGTGTGATGTCCTTCTGGTAAGTGGCAAGCAGTATGTGCTCCATAGTCAGTTCCTTCGCCCGTCCCGGCTTACTAATTGTACACCATCACGGCCTGGTGAGCAAACCGGCTGTGTGCCTGCCGTCACCGCCACGCCATGGGGCCTGGCCGTCATCCCACTGCACAGGGGCTTGGGAGTTCACTCAAACGTCGTCAGCGGGACACGCGTGGCACGCTGGAGCGTTTCCGCAACCCAGAGGCGATAGGGACGTTGGGCCGCCAGCAATTGCGCGATGGTCTTTTCAACGTCGTACTGGACAAGACGGAACTCCACGTGCCACTCACTGTCCCAGGTCAGTAGCGCGTAACGAGCGGTCCCCTTCTCGCCCTGGGGGTAGCCCACAGCACCGGGGTTGATCAGGCGCACGCCATCCACGGTGCGGTCCAGTATCTCGTGGGTATGGCCAAAAAGGATCAGATCGGCCTGAGTGCCAGCGATCATCTCACGTACATCGTCGTCGGGTGTCTCGGCTTTGATGACGTCCCTATCACTGCGGGGTGAGCCGTGCACCAGCAGCAATCGCTGGTTACTCGCTTCTAACTCTCGCCGGAACGGCAGAGCGCACAGCCAGGTTTCTGCTCGCTCGTCCAGTCGCTCCAGTGCCCACAGGCAGAGCGCCCGGTCGGCCCGTTCCTCTTCGCTGTGGGGCTCGAAGGTACGCCAGTCGGTATCCAGCAGAAACCGGTCGGTGTTGCCGTAGACACCGATAGCATCACGCTCCAGCAGTAACTCGACTACTTCTCCGGGGTCCGGCCCCGGCAGGACAACATCGCCGAGGTGGACGAGTTTGTCGGCGCCACCGCTCGCACTGAGCGAAGCCGAGGTGTGCGCGTCCAGGTCGGCCAGGACAGCACGCAGGGCCTCGCCGTTGCCGTGGATGTCGGCCAGGAGGGCGAGTTTCATGGCGTACTTCCTCCAACGCGTTCGCGTATCGCAGCCGCCATCTGCCGCGCCCGCTCCGGCGCATCGCCAATGTAGCCGCTGGCGTCGAGTAACTCGCGCACGTGACTGGCGGGCAAGTGGCGCAGCACCTCCGGGTCGGCGGCCAGACGGCCGGCCAGCGGGTTGGGCTCCCCCTGCTGCACTGCATCCCAGGCGGCCATGGCGTGCCCACGGATCACCTCGTGCATCGCCTGGCGGTCGGCGCCGGCCCGTGCCAGTTCCATCAGGAGGCGCTCGGTGGCGGCGAAGGTACCGTAGGCGGCCAGGTTGCGGGCCACCGCCGCGTCGTTGATGCGCAAGCCCCGCAGGATGCGGTGGGCGCGGCGCAGCAGTTCATCAGCCGCCAGGAACGCGTCCGGCAGGATGAGGCGGCGGTTGGCCGAATCATCCAGCGTGCGCTCCAGCAGGGAGTGGGCGGCGTTGTCCCAGGCCACGCGGGCTAACGCGGCGACGTAGCGCGCCAGGCTGTCCATATTCTCCGCGTTGATCGGATTGCGCTTGAAGGGCATCGCCGACGAGCCCACCTGCCGCGCCCCGAAGGGCTCACTCCACTCCCCGATGGGCGGCGACTGCAGCAGCCGCAGGTTGAAAGCGAAGCGGTAGAGCGAGGCCGCCAACCCCGCCAGCGCCGTCAACACGCGGTAGTCCTGCTTGCGCGGGTAGACCTGGGTGGCGATGGGGAAGGGGTGCAGCCCCAGTTCCGCCATCACGCACGCCTCCAGTTCGACCGGGGTCATACCAGTGCCGTCGAGCAGTTGTGCGTAGGAGGCGGCAGTGCCCACCGCGCCTTTGATCCCCTTGCCCAGGATGTGCTGCCGCACACGGTGCAGTTCAACGTAGTCCTCCAGCAGATCCTGGCCGTGGGTCGCCAGCCGGTAGCCGACGGTGGTGGGCTCGGCGGGCTGAAGGTGGGTGAAGCCCATGCAGACCTGGTCGGCGTGGGCCTCGATGCGGTCGGCCAGGCCCGAAAGGAGTGCGTGCAGCCGCTCCAGCAGCAAGTCGAGCGCTTCGCGGATGCGCAGCACGTCACCGTTGTCCTGGATGTCGGCGCTGGTGGCTCCCAGGTGGAGCACCGCCCCCCCGGCGGGGCACTGTTCGGCGAATGTGCGGAGTTCGGCCATCAAGTCGTGGTGAATCTCGGCCTCGATCTCGGTGGCGCGGGCGATGTCCACATCGGCCTCGTGTGCCTGCAGGTCGGCCAGTTGCCTGGCCGTGACCAGGCCGGCCTGGTGCTGCGCGGCCGCCAGCGCGACCCAGACGCGACGCCAGAGGTGCCGCTTGTGTTTCTCCGACCAGACGTGGCGCATCTCCCCGGAGCCGTAGCGCCAGGTGAAAGGGGAGAGGTACGTTTCGTGGTTAAAATACGGATGGGCAGGATTTAATGGATTTTTCATTGGCTGAACCTCTTTGAGGGGGATTTGCGCCGCCGTAAACAGGCGGCGTTGGGAGGCACAAAACCCACGATGAATAGCCTCCAGCGCCGGCGTTTCAGGCCGGTGCTACGGGCTACTTGCGGCGACTGCTGCCAGTTGAACTTTCTTGGCCGGACGTTCCTTCCGAGCCTCGTCGCCTCGACGAGTTGTTGCAATGAATTACGCATGTCCAGTCAAGAAGCGGGGTGTAGGCTTGGATGTCCTCAGGGATAACATTGTACACCGGATTGAAGCAGAAGGGAAACAGGGCAGTATCGCAAAAGTCGCCCTGACGGCTAGCCGTCATTCTGAGCGTAGCGAAGAATCTCCATCTGCTCTGGTGGAGGCCCTTGCACCACGCAGCGCTCTTGACTTGCCCCCCAGCGCATTTTGGCATATTATATGCCCATCCCATTCCCAGGGGGACACTATGGCCGATTATCGCATCCGTGAACATCCCATCCTCCCGGTCGAGGAGCAGCCGGAGTTCGAGTTCTACTGGCAGGGCCGAGCGATGCACGCCCGCGAGGGAGAGACCATCGCCTCGGCCCTCTTCGCTAACGGCGTGCGCATCTTTGGCCATCACTACAAGGACGGTGCGCCGCAGGGCATTTTCTGCGCCAACGGTCAGTGCGCCCAATGTGCAGTGATGGCGGATGGGCTGCCGGTGAAGTCCTGCATGGTACTCGTGAAGCCTGGCATGCGGGTCGAGCCGTTGGTGGGGCGGCCTGTGCTGCCGGAGGTCGAAAGCGTGCCCCAGACGCAGCCCATTGAGGCGGTCGATGTCGAATGCCTCATCATCGGCGGCGGGCCGGCGGGCCTGTCGGCGGCCATCGAACTGGGCAAGGCTGGCGTGCGCACGCTCATCGTGGACGACAAGCACCGCCTGGGCGGCAAACTGGTGCTCCAGACCCACAAGTTCTTCGGCTCGATTGATGCCTGCTACGCCGGGACGCGAGGGATTGACATCGCTACCAAACTGGAGCAGGAGGTGCGCCAGTTCGAGAACGTCCAGGTCTGGCTCGACACGACCGCGCTGGCCGTCTTCTCCGACCGCAGGGTGGGGGTGCTGCGACAGGGGCAGTACTATGTCGTCGTCCAGCCCCACGTCCTCCTGGTGGCGACCGGGGCGCGGGAGAAGTCTCTGGTCTTCAAGGGCAACACGCTGCCGGGAGTCTACGGCGCGGGAGCCTTCCAGACACTGGCCAACCGCGACCTGGTGCGGCCAACCGAGCGGCTGTTTATCGTCGGCGGGGGAAACGTGGGGCTCATCGCTGGCTACCACGCGCTCCAGGCTGGCATCCAGGTCGCCGGGCTGTGCGAGGCTTTGCCGGAGTGTGGTGGCTACAAGGTGCACAGGGACAAACTGGCTCGCCTGGGTGTCCCCATCTACACCTCTCACACTGTCCTCAGCGCCAATGGCAAAGAGCAGGTGGAATCTGTGACCATCGCCCAGGTAGACGAGCGCTGGCGGCCCATCCCCGGCACGGAGAAGACTTTCGAGTGCGACACGGTGCTGGTTGCCGTGGGGCTGGACCCGGTGGACGAGTTCGTCCACAAGGCGCGAGAGTTTGGCCTGCCAGTCTTTGCAGCGGGGGACGCGGATGAGATTGCCGAGGCGTCGGCGGCGATGTTTACCGGCCGCATCCGCGGGCTGGAGATCGCCCGCAGCCTGGGGCGCGACGTGGGCGAGATACCGCAGGAGTGGTACGCCACCGCCGAGATCCTCAAGTCCCGCCCCGGCGCGGTCGTCACCGAGGACATCCCGGAGATGGAAGAGGGAGTGTTCCCCGTGATTCACTGCTCCCAGGAGATTCCCTGCAACCCCTGCACCTCCGTCTGCCCCCAGGGATGCATCGTCATTGAGGGGGATGACATTCGGGGGCTGCCGGAGTACGTGGGTGAGGGCTGCACCGGCTGCGCCCAGTGCGTCGCTATCTGCCCTGGGCTGGCGGTCACGCTGGTGGACTACCGCAAGAACCCTGAGCATCCCATCGTCACCATCCCCTATGAGTTCCCGCCCGAGACGATCCACGAGGGAGACGCGGTGACGGTGCTAGACACGGAGGGGGTGGTGCTAGGCCAGGTGGAGGTGGCGAAGGTGCAGACGCCGAAGTTCGCTAACCGAGCCTGCCTGGTGCGGGTGCGGGCTCCACGGGAGATTGCTAGGCATATCGCCGGCATCCGCGTGCAGGAGGAGGCGGTGGGAGAGCCGTTGGCGCGTGCCGTGGAACGGATGGCCAACGATGAGATCGTCTGCCGCTGTGAGCGGGTGACGGCGGGGGAGATACGGGCGCTCATCCGCTCCGGCGTGCGGGATATGAACCACATCAAAGCGGTGACGCGGGCCGGGATGGGAGCCTGCGGTAGCAAGACCTGCACCAACCTGATCAAGCAGCTGTTCCGCGCGGAGGGCATCCCGCTGGAGCAGGTCACTGAGAACACCCAGCGGCCGCTATTTGTGGAGGTGCCGTTGGGGGCCTTCGCTGGCGTCGTCACCGGGGAGGGGCCGGCCAAGGAGACGCCGGTCGTCCACGCGACGGAGGCGCACGAGGGGGGATTGTAAGAGACAGGAGGCGGGAGGTAGGAAGCAAGGGGTTAGAAGCAAAGGGGCAGGGGTGCGATGGCACCAACAAGTTCTTTGTCCGCATACCCGAGGAAGAAATCGTGCGCCTTCCTTCAGCGTCTGGCCCTTATGGTCGGGGTTGGGCTCTTGCTGGTCACCCTTCTGAACCAGTTGGGTATCGTCGAGACACTGGAATTGGCGATCTACGATCTTCGCTTTCGAATGCGTGGCGCCCGTCTCGCCGACGCGCCTGTCGTCATCGTCGCCATCAACGACGAGAGCTTTAACGCGCTCGATCGGAACCTCCGTACCTGGCCGCGCGCGGAATATGCCCGCCTGATAGACGATATCGCCGCCGGTGGTCCGGCCGTCATCGGCGTGGACGTGGCCTGGACCCACGCTGGGACCGGCACGGGTGGCGACGAAGTGCTGGCGCAAAGCCTGAGACGGGCCAGCCCGGTGATCCTGGCTGGTCTCATAGAACATCAAGAGGACGTGGGGTATGAGTACGACCGGTATGCTGCTCCGGTCGAGATCCTCGCCGGGGCAGCCGATGGCGTTGGATTGGTCAACGTGGCGCTGGACGCCGATGGCGTCTTCCGGCGGGTCGTCCTCCACCGGCTTCACAACGACGTGTGGTATCCAGCCTTTGGCTACGCGGTCGCTCAAGCCTATGGGCAACTGCCTGCGTCCACTGGTGCGGGCAGGTCGCCCGAGCTGCTGATCAACTTTCGCGGCGGACCCAATACCTTCCCTACAGTGTCTATGTACCAGGTGCTCAACGGCGAAGTGCCCGCCGAGGTCTTTGCCGGCCAGATCGTCCTCATCGGCTTCACCACGATCTTGGAACAGGACCTCCACATCACGCCCTTCGACTGGGCCGGCCTGACACCTGGCGTCGAGGTTCACGCCAACGTCGTCGCCACACTGTTGAACAACGACCCCATCCGGCGGGTGCCGGCCTGGCTTTCCATATGCCTCAATCTGATAGTCGTCGCCCTGACCGTCGTGGCCTTCTGGCGATTCAGGCCAGTCCAGGCGACGGTGGCGGTAGGAGGGGGCGCTTTCCTTTACCTCGCTATAACGTATCTGCTCAATAAACTGGGGAATGTGGATGCCGAAACTTGTTTCGGTCTTGCGGAAACGGGTCTCGGTCGGCAAAAACGCCAACAAGTTGGCGCATCCATACCATCGGCGACAGATGGGGACTATTTGCCCCTAAATATTGAGATGATGCGCTATAACGTTCCTCCTATTTGCGCAGGCCGATCTCTGGCTGCCAGCCGTCTCGCCGGTGGGCCTGGCTGCCATGACAGTTGCTGGCGGCCTGGTGGAGCGAGCGCTTATTGAGGAGCGAGAGAAGCGCCGCATCCGAGATCGCTTCCGAAGTTTTATGGCCCCGGAGCGACTGGCCGTTGTCCTGGACCACTGGGAAGAGTTAGTGGCGGAGGATCGGCCCGAGGTCGTGGCTACGGTGCTCTTCTCCGACATCCGGGGCTTCACCTCGTCCACCGAGACGTTGACACGCCAGGGCCGGGGCAGCGAGGTGATTCGTTTTCTCAATCGTTACACCGACGCCATGGTCGAGGTCATCTTTGCCGAACAGGGGGTGCTGGACAAAATGCTGGGCGATGGGTTGTTGGTGCTCTTCGGCGCACCAGAGCCGTCGCCTGATCACGCGCTGTTGGCGGTGCGGGCGGCGCTGCGTATGGCGGCCCTGGTGCCGGAGTTGAACGCGATCTGGCCACTGCGCGACCAGCGCCCCCTGCGCATCGGCATTGGCATTCACAGCGGGTTGCTGATGGACGGCATCGTGGGGCGCGGTCGCCGTGTGGAGTACACCGTCATCGGCGACGCGGTCAACACCGCCTCGCGGGTGCAGGATTATACCAAGGAAGTGTTGGCCCGCCGCATCGAGCGGGAGGGCGATGACGGCCAACCTGGCGCGACCATCCTGATCACCCAGGACACTTATGAGCAGGTCAGGGATTGCGTGCGAGTAGACCCGGACGTTCCGTCTCTCCGGGCCAAGGGAAAAGCGGAGCCGATTTGTGTTTACCGCATGTTGGGATTATCAGATTTGAAGATGTGACATGAACGTGAAGAAGAGACTCTGGATCGTCGGAGGTTGGGTGCTGGTGGCTGTAATCGTCATTGCCCTCTTCTTGCTTCTTGCTCTCCACCAGAGGCGAGGAACGACCAGCGACGGTCGTCGAGGCCATCAATAAAGTGGACGCCCACCCGCGCCCGAGGGGCGATTGGGAGCCAGCCGTCGTGGACATGGCGATCTACGGCGGTGGGCAGGTGCGCACGGGTGCGGAGTCTTCGGCGCGGCTGGAACTGTTGGAGGGGTTGGTGCGCCTCTCGGCCGATAGCATCTTCACCGTCAAGGAAAGCGTCACGCGCCAGGGCACGCTCTTGACGACGCTGCTCTTGCAGGAAGGACGGCTATGGGTCCATCTGACGTCTGACCAGCCCCACGAATTCACCGTGGAGACGGGCAACGCGGTGGCGGCGGTGCGCGATACCCATTTCAGCGTCGAGGTGGCTGACGGAGAGACGCTCCTTTCAGTGGCGGAAGGACAGGCTGTGCTAACAGCCCAGGAGCAGAGTGTGACCGTGGTCGCTGGCCACCAGGCGACCGTGGAGCCGGAGCAGCCACCGTCCCCGCCGGAGCCGATGAGCAAAGAGGAGCGCGACCTGTGGGTCACCGAGGGCGAGATGCCCGTTGGCGAAGTAGATACAGGAATGGGAGGTAATCTCTCTATCCGAGGAGTTGTGAGGGATAGTTCAGAAGCCGTTGCCCCCGATGTCTATGTGACGATTACGGTTTATGAGGAGGGAGGTGGTGGGGGTGTTGGTCGGCTTTGGGATTGGGGCTTATTCACAGACGAGACGGGGACGTATGCCTTCAATAATCTCTTCAGAGTGGAGGGAGGCCATTATGAGGTTTGGTTTAATGGTCGCCAGGAATATGGAAAAGTGTACGAAAACAGTGGATACTATATTAGTGAAAATAAGATCAGCGGTGATGTATGCTTACTCAATGTCACAGTGTATCCTGTTACTGGTAGTGCGTTTTCTGGAGTAATCCAGTACGAAGACGCAGATGGAGACACAAAGAACTTCCTTTCCACTCCACTCGGTCCAGATCATGTCATTGAATTAAACAGAGGGACTGGCGCTAATCACGAATATAGTATAGGTTCTGAATACCTCACAAATGATGGTAACACAGTATACCTCAGCGGTCTTGCAGGTGGGACATACTACTTAATATTTCAGTACAGGAGGTCTGATGGAGTACGGGTTGGTTGCACCAGTCCTTCTTTTGAGATACTCCCTGGAGAAACAAAGCGGTTTGACTATACAATTCGGCTCTCTGGGAACTGCCGTGGCGGGCACACTGGAGGCCCGAACTTGTTCGGGTTCCTCGCACCGCATCCCCAACGAGTTGGGGAGTCCGGAACTCAAACCACGGGAATTCCCAAAGACCCTACAATTCCCTTAGACCAGTGAGGAGCCATAAGGGAGGAGACATGGCTGACGAGAAGCAATGGCGCGTCGGGGCAGCGGGGGCGATAGTGCATCAGGGGCGAGTGCTCATGGTTCGCCACACGTATGGGGAGAAAAGGGGGTGCTGGGCGTTGCCAGGCGGCTACGCCACCCACGACGAGCGGCTCGACCAGACTGCCGTGCGCGAGGTGCGGGAGGAGACGGGGATGGAAGCGGAAGTGGTGGACGCGATCGGCCTGCGCACGCGGTATACGGAGCGCGGTGGGGCCGTATTCGTGCTCTTTCGGATGCACCCCTTGTCCGGACAGCCTGTACCCGACCGGGTGGAGGTGGACAGGATTTCCTGGTTCTCGGCTACAGAAGTCGCAGCGATGGACGGCGCGCTCCTCCCAGTTTCCCGCAACGCGGCTCTGGCGGCACTGAAGGGAAGCGATGGCCTGCCGGAGGACAAGCGTTTCCCGGCCAGGGATGAGACCTACCGTGGGTTCTTGTTGAAGTGGGAGTAACCCCTGGCGGCCAGGGCACGTACTTCGATGAACACAGTCCTCACGCAGTACGCAACACGCGCCACATTTCACGCATAAGGAGGCCCACATGACCACCAAAGTGTACGACGCCATCATCGTCGGCGCCGGGAGCGTCGGGCTGCCGACCGCCTTCTTCCTGGCCCAGGCCGGGCTCAGGCCGCTGGTGATTGACCAGTTCGCCAGCCCGGGCCAGGGCTCCAACAAGGCCGCCATCGGCGGCATCCGCGCCACCCACTCTGTTCCCTCCAAGATACACCTCTGCCTTCACTCCATTGAGATCTTCTCCACCTGGGAGGAGACCTACGGCGATAACATCGAATGGTACCGGGGGGGCTACTCCTTCGTCGCCTACCGGGAGCGGGATGAGCGCGTCCTGAAGGACCTGCTGAGAATCCAGCAGTCCTACGGGCTGGACATCCGCTGGCTGGAGCGGGACGATCTCCTGGAGGTGGTCCCTGACCTGAACCGGGAGGGTCTCATCGGCGGGACATACTCGCCGGGGGATGGGTCGGCCTCCCCTCTGCTCACTGCCCGTGCCTTCTACACCCGGGCGCGGGAGCGGGGGGCGGATTTTCGCTTCCGCGAGCGGGTCACCGGCGTCATCCGCCGCCGGGGGCGGGTGGTGGGGGTGCGCACCGACAAGGGGGGCTACGCCACCGGGGTGGTCATCAACGCGGGTGGCCCCTGGGCGCGGGCGGCGGCTCAGATGGCCGGGCTGGACGTGCCGGTGGCACCAGATAGCCACGAGGCGGGCATCACCGAGCCGGTGGCCCGCTTCGTCGAGCCGATGGTGGTGGACATCCGGCCTGCCGGGGGTTCTAAGAACTACTACTTCTACCAACATGGGACCGGTGCCATCGTCTTCTGCATCACGCCAGAGCCGCCCATCGTCGGCACCGACCGGCGGGAGACATCTGCCTTCCTGCCGATGATCGCCCCACGGATGGTGGACCTGATGCCGAAGTTGGCCAACATCAAGGTGCGCCGCACCTGGCGCGGCCTTTACCCGATGACGCCCGATGGCTTCCCTGTCGTTGGCCGGGCGCGGGAGTTGGAGGGGTACATCTACGCCGTCGGGATGTGCGGACAGGGGTACATGCTGGGGCCAGGGGTGGGCGCGCTGCTGGCCCGGACGGTGCGAGGGGCGCTCACGCCGGAGGACGAGGAGGTGCTGGAGGAACTGAGCCCGTACCGGGAGTTTGGCGGTGAAGAGAAACTGAAGTAATGACCAATGGCAAATGACAAATGACCGACTTGACAGACGGAAAACTTATCTGTATCATAAGGGTGTGTATCCCAAATTGTGACGAAATGGGCAAATCTACCCACAAACTATGGCAAATTGCGGCTCCCGGGCGCGAGTGAATCGTCTATTGAAACAAATTGTCCGGACGTCCCTTCAGTCGGCTTTAGTCCGGCGCTAATTTCCCCCGACGAACTCAACTGGCGCATCACCAGGCGCGTGCAGGGAGACCTTGAATTGGGTAGGTGAGGCGGTGGAACGAGTCCGCGATTACGAACTTAAAGCCTTCTTCACCTACGTGATTGACGTACTGGAGCGACTTGACATCCCCTATATGGTCGTGGGTGGTTTCGCGGCGATCTTCTACGGCGAGCCGCGCTTGACCCTTGACGTGGACTCAGCAACCTTCATCACGCCCGAGGATATCATTCTGGCCAAGTTGATCGCTTTTCGAGAAACTGGGTCCGACAAGCATTTGCGAGATGCACGAGGGGTGCTCATCATCCAATGGGGCAAGCTGAATCTGGAGGCCGTCCGGCGTGGCGCTCGCGCAGCCGGAACGCTTGATCAATTGGAGGCACTGCTCGAAGCCGCTCGCTATGGATCGGAGGGGCAGCAATGAAACTACGTATCCTTTCGAACAGAGACGTGCGCCGGGCGCTGCCGATGCGCCAGGCCATCGAGGCGATGAAGGCAGCCTTCGCTCAACTCTCCACCGGCCAGGCTGACGTGCCGCTGAGAGTGGCGCTTAACGTGCCGCGCCATAACGGCGTCACCCTCTTCATGCCGGCTTACCTGGCCGCCGCCGACCAGATGGCGGTCAAAATCGTCTCCGTCTTCAACGACAACCTGGCCAGGGGATTGCCGCTCATCCACGCGCTGGTTGTGGTCGTGGACGCGACGACGGGGGAGCCAGCGGCGGTGATGGACGGGACGTACCTGACCGCGCTGCGCACAGGTGCGGCTTCTGGCGCGGCCACGGACCTGCTGGCCCGCCAGGACGTGCACACTGCTGCCATCTTCGGCGCTGGCGCGCAAGGGCGCACGCAACTGGAAGCGGTCTGCGCCGTGCGTCCCATCGAGGCGGCCTGGGTCTACGACGTGGCACCGGAGCGGGCGGCCGTATATGCCGGCGAGATGAGCCAGAGGCTGTCCCTGCCAGTGAGGGCAGCCGAGACGCCAGCCGGGGCGGTGCGTCAGGCCGACGTCATCTGCACCGCCACGACCTCCTCAAGCCCTGTTTTTGAGGACGCCGACGTCCGGCCCGGCACCCACATCAACGGTGTGGGCGCTTACACCCCCCAGATGCAGGAGATACCGGTCGAGACAGTCCTGCGGGCCAAAGTTGTGATTGACCACCGGCAGGCGAGCCTGGCCGAGGCTGGCGATTTGCTTATACCGCTGCGGCAGGGATTGATGACCGAGGGCCACATCTACGCCGAACTGGGGGAGATTGCCGCCGGGCGCAAGCCGGGGCGGGCATCGCCGGAGGAGATCACTCTGTTCAAGTCGGTGGGCGTGGCCGTGCAGGATGTAGCGGCGGCGGGCGCAGTGCTGAAGGCAGCCCGGCAACTGGGCCTGGGGACCGATCTGGCGCTGTAGTGTAGTCGGAGTGCCTGCGCGACTGCCTCCTCACATTATTAAGTAGATCAACCGATAGTAAACCCTCGGGAGACTTGACAGGTTGAGAAGGACGTGGTATATTATTAGTATATACCAAATACACCAAGAATCTCATTGATCGTCAAACTCCCCCCACAGGATGTCTGAGCGGCTCGGCGAGAAAGTTTGGGGCAAATTGCAAATAATCGAACGACCACCTCGCAGTCCGCGTCAGCGAGATCAGTGCTTCAGAAATTCCATCAAGCACGCGGCCGTGGTGATGGCAGGTTGGTGGCTCGGAGACATCAAAGGGTCAACGTTCCTGCTGCCGACGGCCCCCTGGCGGGCCAGATGGCACACCACTCGAAGCCGAGAAAGGAGGGTCCGGCCTTTGAAGTGAGCCTGCATTTCACAGGGTTGGCCGCCCTGTCGTGATCAGGTCTTACGCCAGGCCGTTGCAACGAGCCCTGGCAGCAAGAGATTGAAGGAGGAGTTCAAATGAAAAGGAAACTCTTGATCATAACTACTGTGACTGTAGTTCTTGGCTTGCTGGTGTCCGCCTGTGGCCCGGCGCCGGCAGAGGAGAAGGTCTTTAAACTGGGAGTCATGGGGCCCTTTACCGGACCTGCCGCCAGGACCGGCGAGGAGATTAAGGACTCCTACACCATGGCATTTGAAAACATTGACTATAAGATCGGCGACTACAAGATCGAGCTTGTCTTGATCGATTCCGAATCGGACCCGGCAAAAGCAACCACGGCCTACGAAGAGGCTGTCACGAGGGACAAGATCCAGGCGGGGGCAGGAGGGTGGCACAGTTCCGTGGCGGTCGCCGTTATGGAGGTTACGGCCAAGTATAAGATCCCCCACTTCTTCCACTGTGGCGAGACGCACGTAGTGAGCGAGAAGGTTCAAGGGGATCCCGATAGGCTCGGCTACTGGATGGCCAAGGGCTGGCCGATGCCAAAGAGGTTGGTATCCTTAACCTATGCGAATGCCTTCGATGACCTCATTGAGACTGGCGCCTGGCCCGCTGATAAAAAGACGATCGCCATAAGTTGCGAGGACACAGACTTCGGCCGGGCGGTTGGAGAGCCTCTTCACGAATACCTTGAAAAGGCGGGCTGGGAGGTCTTGGCCGAAGACTATTTCCCGCTTGAGGAGACGGAGTTCTATCCCTTGCTAACCAGGTACAAGGACATGGATGCTGACGTTGTTCTTGTAACCTGCACTGCTGCTGCTGGCGTAACAGCCTTTACTAAGCAGGCCAGGGAGGTGGGACTCGAGTCCTTGCTTATAGCACATGGGCTTGGATGGATTGGCGAGTGGTATGACCTCATCGGCGATGCATCAGATTACACCCTCGATCAAATCCCCCAGCTTGCTTCACCTGAGGCACAAGCCTGGGAGAAGGAATTCGAGGAAAGGTGGGGCATAAAGCCAAGCCCATCTAGTGGGGGGCTTGCGTATGACTGGGCGAATATGTTCATCGAGATATGCAAGGCTACCATTGATGAGTACGGTGAGTTGAGCAGTGAGACCCTCTATAAGTTTGGCAAGGAGAAACTGTGGACCGGTGAGTTCACCTACACTGATGGCGTTGTAATGCCAAGATATCGCTTCTCGCAGGAGAGTTTTCCCGATCCGGTAGTTGGCAAGGAGGACTTCCTCTTCCCCATAATTCAGTACTTTGGCGGAGAGGGTGTGGTTATCTGGCCTCTTGACTGGAAGCAGGCGGATCTGCAGATACCTCCCTGGGTGAAGTAGTAGGCGGGCTATGGTGGCGGCTGGACTTTGGTGCCCCGCCGCCACCATGCCCCAAACTTCAAGGCAGGTGACTGTATGATACTTCAAACGGAAGGCGTAGTAAAAAGATTCGGTGGATTAACGGCGGTAAACAACGTATCCCTGGGTGTAGAGGAAGGTGAGATCTTCGGACTCATAGGCCCAAATGGCGCTGGCAAAACAACCCTTCTTAATGTCATCGCTGGCGTCTACAAACCCAATGCTGGGGTTCTCAAGTTTAAGGGCGAGGAGATAACAGGGCTAAGTCCGGAGGTAGTCTGTAGGAAAGGGATAGCGAGGACATTCCAGATCACTGAGCCTTTTCCAAAGATGAGTGCCCTTGAAAACGTGATGGTCGCTGCGGTCTTTGGCAATCATATTCCAATCAAGCACCCTCAGGCGTGGGCGGAGGAAACGCTTGAATTCGTCGAATTTCCTATGCCGAAGGATACGCTGGCTATGAATTTAAACACACTTCAGCTTAAACGCCTCGATTTAGCCAGAGCCTTGGCCAGCAAGCCTGAACTTTTGTTATTGGACGAAGTAGCGGCTGGCTTAACGCCTACTGAGCTTTTAGGAATAATGGACTTGATCCGAAAGATAAGGGAAAACGACGTCACCATCGTCGTAGTGGAGCACGTAATGAGGGTCATAATGGGAATATGCGATAGGATCATGGTGCTTTATTACGGTCAGAAAATCGCCGAGGGTACTCCCGATGAAATCGCAGAGGACGAAAAGGTAGCCGAGGCGTATCTGGGTAAGCAGTATTCCCTTTAATGAAGCATGGGTTATTATTATCATAAAGAGGGGAGAGGGGAAATTGCTTGAGATAAAGAACCTCAACTCAGGTTATGGTCATCTGCAGGTGTTGTGGGATGTGTCCCTTAAGGTCTCAGAGGGGGAATTCCTCGCGCTTCTCGGGCCGAATGGGGCCGGCAAGACCACATTATTGAGAACGATCACGGGGGTCGTTCAACCCTGGGCCGGCGAAATAGAGTTCATGGGGCAGCGGATCAGAGGTCTTCCCACCCCTCAGATCGCGAAGACAGGGATCAGTTTCATCACAGAGGATTTGAATCTGTTCGGAGGTATGTCGGTGCGGGAGAATCTCGTTCTTGGCGCATATACCGGGCGGGATAAAAAAAAGATACGGGAATCCTTAGACTATGTATTAGACCTCTTCCCGGTCTTGGGCGAGAGGCAAAATCAATTGGCAGGCACCCTCAGCGGAGGGGAACGCAAAATGCTGGCGGTGGGCCGGGGTCTGATGTCGGACCCTCGCCTACTTCTGGTTGACGAGCCGTCTCTAGGCTTGGCCCCTATGTTGGTGCTATCGGTCTTCAAGGCGCTACAGGAGTTGAGGCAAAAGGGCGTCACTATCTTGCTCGTCGAGCAGAACGTGAACATGAGTCTGCAGATTGCAGAGCGAGGATACATTCTGGAGCAAGGGCGAATCGTGTTGGAAGGCCAAAGCGCAGCGCTATTGGAAGACGAGCACGTGAAGGGGGCATATCTAGGTTTAGGCACTGGGGAGGCTTGAGGGCCAAGCCAGAAGGGGGGTATACTATGCAGTTGGCATCTGTATGGAACTTGCTCGTTACAGGCACCCTTAGGGGAGGCTTATATGCCCTGATGGCCGTGGGGCTGGCCCTCATAATGGGGGTCATAAATGTCAACAGCTTTATGCATGGCGAGCTCTATATGATTGGCGCCTACGCGGGCTGGTTGGCTCACGTGATACTGGGGTTTGATCCAATCCTATCAATCATATCTGCAGCACTGATCAGCTTCATAGTTGGCGTTCTCATGGAGAAGGTCTTCTTCCACCCCCTACGCAGGAAGTCTGGGGAGGAATGGCTGTTCAATGCTTACCTGGTCACGGTAGGGTTATCGTTTGTACTGCAAAACATTGCTCTCGTGGTGTTTAAACCTGTATACAGGGGGATTCCTAACTATTGGGAAGGTTCCATCCAGCTCTCCCCAACCATGGGCATTTCGATTGATCGAATGATGAGTTTTCTAATTGCCGTCGTCGCGATTGGCGCCTTCTGGCTGTTTCTCCGCAGAACTAAGATGGGCAGGGCCATACGAGCGGTGGCGGAGGATGCGAGAGGCGCTATGCTGGTCGGCATCGAGTTGAACAATATATACACTCTGAGCTTTGGGCTGAGCAGCATGCTGGCGGGGAT
>CAZZEX010000057.1:0-30191 GCA_964653285.1 uncultured Anaerolineales bacterium | reverse complement strand
CCCGTTGGCGCATCCACCACCACGTGGTAGTTGCCCGCGTACCCCTCCGCCTGGGTCAGGTGCGCCTGAGTGTAGCAGGTGACGTTGTCGACGCTCTCCACAGCGGAGATGAGCCCCTCCACGTACTTCCGTTGCTCCTCGTCCAGATACTGCATCTGCCCGCCCAGTTTCTCCTCGTGCTCCACCAGCACGACGGGGAAGCCGTTGGCGGCGATCTCGGTAGCCGCGGTCAGTCCGCCCAGCCCCCCGCCGACGACCAGCGCCCGCGGGGTGAACGTGTCCATGGGCGGGCCGGCCTGCATCCCGCGCTTGACCTTCTCCACCCCGCCCCGGACCAGCGCCAGCGACTTTTCCAGCATCTTGTCCCGGTCCGTGTGCACCTGTATGACGTCCTCCCGGAAGCGCAGGTACTCGCACAGGAGAGGGTTGAGCCCGGCCATCATCACGGCCTTGTCGTATTTGCCCTTCTTCTGCAAGGGCGTGCAGACGGCCAGGACGACCCGGTTGACGCCGGACTGCTTGATGCGCTCGGCCGTCGCCTTGATCGTGGGGCCGGTGCAGCAGCCCTCGATGATCTCTGCGTGAGCGACGCCGGGCAGCGCCCGCACCTGCTCCTCCAGTGCCGGCAGGTCTATCCGCTCGTCGAACAGGCCAAAGCATCTACAGATGAACACGCCGACGCGGATAGGTTCACCCTCCACGTCCCGCAGCGGTGGGCCGGGGGCCGGCTTAAAGTTCTTCTCCCCCAGGTACTTCTGCACCTCGGTCAGGGTCGCGCAGCCCTCCCAGACGGTCTCCGGGTTGCCCTTTGGCCCCGTGAGTTCCCCGAGAGCAAAGATGCCGTCCACGTCCGTCTCGCAGCACGAGAAGGGCCGGATGTGACAGAACCCGTTCCCGTCCGCCTGCACGCCGGTAAGCCGCGACAGTTCGGCCATCTGCAACGGGGGGCTTTGCCCGGTGACCAGGATGGCCAACTCGACGGTGTGCGTGTACGATTCGCCCCCCACGGAGGCGTAGTGGATGGTCACTCGCTCAGCGCCGTCCTCGGGGACGATCTTGAGCGTTTCCGCCCGCTCCACACGCACACCAGCGCCCAGGGCTTTCTGGTACCACCGATAGTGCCCCTTCCCCGTCCCCCGATAGTCGTGCAGGAAGACGGTCACGTCGGCCTGCGGGAGGACATCCTTGAGCCGGACGGCGCGGTAGATGGCGCTCACGCTCAGGTTGTAGTTCTCGTATTCGACGCCCGGCCGGTTGAAGTGGGGCGTGACGACGATGCCGAACGTCTGCGGGATCTTGCCGGACGGCAGGCGCACGGAATCGCGCACGAAGTTGGTCAGAAGCGAACGCCGGGCCACCTCGGAGTTTCGGATCACACTGGGGCTTTGCCCCAGCGCGAAGTCGCGCAGGTCCTCATCGCTGGGCTCCTCGAACGTATCGGCCAG
The DNA here is from genome assembly GCA_964653285.1 of uncultured Anaerolineales bacterium. Lineage (GTDB taxonomy): Bacteria > Chloroflexota > Anaerolineae > B4-G1 > B4-G1 > CAZZEX01. Next base: position 28,746 of record CAZZEX010000057.1, on the reverse strand, counting down.
GATAATCGCCCCCACATCGGCCTCCAGCACCTCCTCCGGCCGCTCGACCTTGAGGGCGCCGGTCGGGCATACTTCCTCACACTTGCCGCAGCGGGTGCAGTGCTCGAAGTCAATCACGTAGCAGTTCTCCCACGCCGCCTCGGGGACGACCCGGATCGCCTTGTGGCCGTCCACCTCGACCGGGCAGACCTCGATGCACTGGTCACATTCGGTGCAGGCGAAGTTATTGACCACCTTGTCTCGCTTCTTGAACTTGACGTGGAAGTGCCCCGCCTCGCCAGAAACCTCCAGCAGTTCGGCGTTGTAACAGTCCTGCATCGCGCCGAGGGCCTTGAACAGACGCTGGGGCATGTGCCCGCAGATCCAGCAAAAGTCGAGCGGCATTTGGGCCAGCGCCTGATATCTCATCTCATCCACGTAAGAACCCCGGTTGAGCAGGATGAACTTGTGACCGCTCTTGCCCAGGGCATACGCGGCCCGATAGCCGCCCAGATTGGTCCCATAGATCAACACTGTGCTCTCATTGTTCATCTGCCTACCTCCACTGCCTGAGGCTCGAGCACGCGAAACAGCCCCTCGATCTGAGCCATAATCTGTTGGTCAGTGAAGTGACGCGCTGTGATGGCGCCGGAGGGGCAGGCTGCCGCACAGGTACCGCAGCCCTTGCACAGCGCCTCGTTGACGCGGGCGACGTTCTTCTCCTCGATGAAACTGATGGCGGTGTAGGGGCAGAGCGCGATGCAGGTCTTGCAGCCCGAGCAGAGCACCTCGTCCACGACAGAGATCGTCGGTGAGATGGTCACCTCACCCTTGTCCAGCAGCGCCAGCGCCATGGAAGCCGCCGCGCCAGCGTGAGCCACCGTATCCGGCACGTCCCTGGGCCCCTGGGCAGTCCCGGCCAGGAAGACGCCGTCTGTGTTGGTCTCCACCGGCCGCATCTTGGGATGGGCCTCGGCGAAGAAGCCATCCTCCGTGCGACTCAGGCCAAAGAGCGCTGCCACCCGGTCGGCGTCATGTGGGGCCTCAATGGCCGTGCTGAGCACCACCATGTCCACATCCACCGCCACCAGCCGCCCAAGGTTGGCATCCTCCCCCCTGACGCGTAGTTGGCCGTACTTTCGCCCATTTTGCGGCTCCAGCACCTCCACCTCGGCACCACGGCCGCGCACGAAGGTGACACCCTCCTTCTGCACTCGCTCGTAGAACTCCTCGTAGCCCTTGCCGAAGGAGCGCATGTCCATGTAGAACTCGTACACCTCGGCCCCGGTCTTGTCGCGCACCAGGTGGGCTTGCTTGAGCGAGTACATGCAGCAGATGCGGGAGCAGTAGGGATGGGCGTTGTGGTCACGGCTGCCGACGCAGTGGAGGATTGCTACACGTTGCGGCTTCTTCCCATTGGCCAGCAGGATCTCGCCGCTAGTCGGCCCGCCGGCGTTGGAGAGATGCTCAAACTCCATGCCAGTGATGATGTTGGGCGACTTGCCGTAGGAGTACTGGGAAAGTTGGGTGGGATCCCACATCTCGAAGCCGGTGGCGACGATGATGGCCCCCACGTCCAGTTCCAGTATCTCATCTTGCTGCTCGAAGTCCACCGCACCGGCCTCGCACACCATCTGGCAGGCCCCGCAGGCGTCCGCGATCTCGCCCTCGGTACGGTCGTTCTGGCGGAAGCGGATGCAGGCGTCGGTGTCAATCACCGGCACGCGGGGCACCGCCTGCATTGAGGGCACCCAGATAGCCGAAGTCGGCCCTAGCGGCTTCTCCTTGTAGACCGCCTCCTTCTCCAACACGATCTCGACGGCACCGGTGGGGCACATGATGGTGCAGGCCCCACAGCCAATGCACTGGCGGGTCTTCTCCAGGAAAGGCGGTCCCACCCGCCGTTCGATGCCCCGCTCGGAGAAGTTCAGCACGTCGGCCTTGACCAGTTCGTGGCACGTGCGCACGCACAGGCCGCAGAGGATGCACTTCTCATCGGGGGTGTCGGTGGGGAAGGGCGGCTCCGTGATGCCGTACTCCCGCGCCAGGTCCTGGATGATCGGCACGTTGGGAGTGCGAGAGAGCAGCAGCCCCAGGACCAGTTTGCGGGCCTCCAGCACGGCCGGTGAGCGGGTCTGCACCACTAACCCATCCGCCGCCGGATGGGTGCAGGAAGTATCCAGCGAGGTACGTCCTCGTTGCGTAATCTCCACCATGCAGAGGCGGCAGGCCCCGTAGGGCTCCAAGAGCGGGTGATAGCAGAGCGTGGGTATCTCGATGCCGTTCGCCTTGGCGACCTCAAGAACGGTCTGCCCTTCCTCGGCCTGAATCTCCTGACCGTCAATGGTTATAGTGATCATGCGTTTTCCTCCTCCGTAAAGCCCGGTCGGCCAGACTGGACCAGAACCCGCTCGGCGGCAGGGACAAGTTCCAACCCCATCGTCTCCAACCATTCCAGGTCGCAGCGGATGCAGCGCTTGCACTCCTCCTGAATCACCTTCTCGTCGAAGGGGAGTTCGACTTCGTTGAAGTTGCCCCGTCGCTCCTCAATAGCGAGTTCCCGCGCCTTGGGCCGCACGGCCTTGTAGTACTGTTCCATGTCGAAGCGCTGCTCAATGACCTCATAACCGGGTCTGACCCTGGCTTTCTCCACGCGGCCAGTGCGCAGGTAATGGTCCACCTCGTCGGCCACCTGATTGCCCTGGGCCACGGCCTGGATCACCGTAGCCGGGCCGAGCACTGCATCGCCGGCGGCGAAGACCCTGCGCCGGGTTGTGGCCAGCCCATCGCTCACGGCGAAGGTCGCACCACGTCCGGTCTCGATGGTACTGTCGCCGTCCAGCCAGAAAAGATCTGGCTCCTGGCCGATGGCCGGGATGAGGACGTCTATGTCCATTGTGAACTCTGAGCCGGGGATGGGTACCGGCCGCCGCCGGCCGCTGGCATCGAACTCGCCCAACTCTTGACGCAGCAGTTCGACGCCGGTCACCTTGCCGTCGCCTATCACGCGGCTGGGGTTGGTCAGGAAGTGGAACTGGATGCCTTCTTTCTCGGCTGCTTCCACCTCGTCGTCGCGGGCGGGCATGTCGGGCCGGCTGCGGCGGTAGACCAGGTGTACCTCAGCAGCGCCCAATCGCCAGGCCGAGCGCACGGCGTCAATCGCCACGTCGCCGCCGCCCACGACCGCCACCCGCTTACTATGCAGATCGGGGGCCTGGCCCAGCGCGATATCGCGTAGGAACTGGGTGCCGTGGGAGACTCCCTCCATCTCCTCACCTTCGACGCGCAACTCACGGCTCTTGTGCGCGCCGATGGCCAGGATAACAGCCTTGTACCCATCTCGGTCCAGCAAGTCATCAATGCTGAAATCTTTGCCTAGCGCCGTGTTCAGCCTGATCTCGACCCCGGCCCGCTTGATGTTCTCGATCTCCACGTTGAGGACGTCGCGGGGCAGGCGGTACTCAGGGATACCGACGGCCATCATACCGCCAGCCACGGGCAGCGCCTCGAACACAGTGACCGGATAGCCCTTCTGGGCCAACCGCAACGCCGCCGTCAGGCCCGCTGGCCCAGCACCGATGACCGCCACCTTCTCCGCCTTGGGCCCCTCGAGCCGCCTGGGCGTCCACGCCTTTCCAAGTTCGTGATCGGCCATAAAGCGCTTGATCTGGCGGATGGCGACGGGTTGATCCAGTTCGCCACGGCGACACTTAGCCTCGCAGAAGGCCGGGCAGATACGGCCGCAGATCAGGGCGAAGGGGTTGCGCCGGCGGTGAACCTCCAGCGCCTCAGCGTAGCGGCCCTGGGCGACGAGTGCCACGTAACTGGGCACGTCCACCTCGGCCGGGCAGGCGTTGGTGCATTTCGCCCGCACCAGCGCGGTGCAGACGCCGGCCTGACACCGTTGCTCCAGGATGTGGGTTTCGTACTCCTCGCGGAAGTACCGGAGCGTGCTGAGGACAGAGTTGGGCGCCGTCTGGCCCAGGCCACACAAGGCGGTCTCCTTCACCCCCCGCGCCAACCCTTCCAGCACCTGGAGGTCGCTCATCTTTCCCCGCCCTTCGGTGATACGGATCAGAATCTCCAGCATGCGCTTGATTCCCTCGCGGCAGGGCGTGCATTTGCCACAGGATTCATCCTTGAGAAAATCGAGGAAGTAGCGGGCGATGTCCACCATACAGGTGTCCTCGTCCATGACGACCATCCCGCCGGAGCCCATGATCGAGCCCACCTCTTTTAGGTGCTCGTAGTCCACCGGCAGGTCCAGGAGTTGGGCCGGGATGCAGCCCCCCGACGGCCCCCCGGTCTGTACGGCTTTGAACCGTTTGCCGTTGGGAACGCCGCCGCCCAGTTCGTAGATCAACTCCCGCAGGCTGATGCCCATGGGCACCTCGACCAGCCCCGGATTGTTGATCTTGCCTACGAGGGAGAAGACCACCGTTCCCTTACTGGTCTCCGTCCCGATCTGGCTATACCAGTCCGCGCCACGCTCAATGATAACCGGGATGGTAGCCCAAGTCTTAACGTTGTTGATGTTGGTCGGCTTGCCCCACAGGCCGCTCTGCGCAGGGTAAGGCGGTCGGGGGCGAGGATTGCCGGCGCGTCCCTCAATGGAGGCCATCAGCGCCGTCTCCTCGCCGCATACGAAGGCTCCGGCCCCGCGCACGATTTGGACGTCAAAATCAAAGCCTGAGCCCAGGATGTTCTCGCCCAGCAGGCCGTACTCGCGCGCCTGCTCAATAGCGATAGTCAGATTTCGTATCGCCAGGGGGTACTCATCGCGCATGTAGAGGAAGCCCCGCTGGGCTCCGATGGCGTAAGCACCGATGATCATACCCTCCAGGACACCATGGGGGTCCCCTTCCATCAGGCCACGGTCCATAAAGGCCCCAGGGTCGCCCTCGTCACCGTTGGCGACGATGTATTTCACGTCCCCCGGCGATTGGCGGGCGAACCCCCACTTGAGCCCAGTGGGGAAGCCGGCCCCGCCCCGTCCTCGCAGGCCGGCGTCCTTGACCTCCTGGATAACCTCTTCAGGGGTCATGGAGGAGAGCACCTTGCCCAGCGCCGCGTAGCCGCCGATGGCGATGTACTCCTCAATGTTGTGAGGATTGATCAGCCCGCAGTTGCGCAGCACAAGGCGCATCTGCTTGCCATAGAATGGGATGTCCCTATAGTAAGGCACAGCCCGGTGGGTGACCGGCTCTTTGTAGGTCAAGCGCTCGACGATGCGGCCCTTGACCAGCGTCTCCTCCACCAGTTCCGGCACGTCCGCAGCCTGTGCATGGCAGTACAAGATACCTTCAGGTTGGACAACCACGATGGGTCCCATATAACAGAAGCCGCGACTGCCGGTCTCCACCACCCGCACCTCGCCGGCCAGTCCGCGTCGCTCCAACTCCGCTGTGAGGGCCCGGAGTAGCGGCTGTGCGCCGGCCTTCGTGCAGGCCGGGCAGGTGCAGACCAACACATCAGCTCGATATCGTTCGGCCATTCGTTCCCTCCTATCCCGTTATCCGTCCGACGACCCATTCGGCCACCACGTTGCCCTGCACCAAGTGCTCCTCGATCAGGCGGGGCACCATGGACGGGGTGACGTTGCCGTAGGTGACGCGCGGTTCATCGCCCTGCTGGATGTCCACCAGGGGCTCCTTGAAGCACATGCCAATACAACCGGTGGTGGTCACGTGGGCATCTATGTTACGCTCCTCCAACTCCGCCAGAATGGCGTGCATCACCTCCCGCGCACCGGCCGAGATGCCACAGGTGCCCATCCCGACAGTGATGGTCGTGCTCGCCTGGGTGCGGGCTTTGATCTCTTTCTGTACTCGCTTCCGCAGTTGTTGCAACTCTTCCAAGCTCTTGAGTTTAGGCATGGTTTTCTCCTTCCCTAACCTGCTGGCGGCACTGCGGATAGGTCTACCGGTGCAGGTGGCCCGGCGGTCTCAACAGTCACTGCCTCGGTCGGTTCTGGCGCGAGCTCTCCACTGCGCAATCGCTCCACCAGTTCGTCAGCCTTGGCCGGCGTCATCTTACTATAGGGCTGCTCGTTGATCAGCATCATAGGTCCCGACGCGCAGGCTCCCACACACCGGATCGCCTCCAGCGAGAACTTGTAGTCGGGCGTCGTGCTGCCAGCCTTGATCCCCAGGCTCTTCTCCACTGCTGCCATGATACGCGGCCCGCCTCCCACGTGACAGGCCGTACCCAGGCAGACTTTGATGACGTTTTCCCCCTTGGGAGTGAGGCTGAAGGCCTTGAAGAAAGTGGCGATTTGGTAAACTTCGCTCAAGGGCATCTTCAGTCTCTCGGCCGTCGTCTCCAGGGCCTCGCGGGGCAGGTACTTGTACTCCCGCTGGACGTCCTCCAGCACAGCCAGGCTAGAGGCTCTCTCGGTTGGATAGCGGTCGAGAATCTCGCTTACTGGAATCTCACTCATCGTTCTCCGGGTCTCCTTTCCCCGACACTCATCTCGCCCATCTTGATCAGTTTCAGGCGCGGGATGCGCCGTGTCAGGCACTCGGTCCAGCACAGGCCGCAGCCGGTGCACTTCTCCTCGTCCACGTAGCGGGCCTTCTTGCGCACCTTGACCTTGAAATTGCCCACGTAGCCTGAGACTTCCTCGACCTCACTGTAACTCAGGAGCGTGATGTTGGGATGCCGACCGGCATCCATCATCTTGGGGCCGAGAATTCAGGTACTACAATCGAGCGTGGGGAAGGTCTTGTCCAGTTGCGCCATGTGCCCGCCGATGGAGGGCTCCCGCTCAACCAGGTAGACCGGATAGCCAGCATCGGCCATCGTAAGGGCCGCCTGGATGCCGGCGATGCCCCCGCCAACGATGAGCGCCGCCTTGGTGACCGGTTCCTTGTGTGACTCCAGTGCCTCCTGGTAGGCCACCCGATAGACGGCCGAACTGACCAGCCGCTTCGCCTTGGCCGTGGCCGGCGCGACGTCCTTGATGATCCAAGAGCACTGCTCGCGGATGTTGGCCATGGCGAAGTAGTAGGGGTTAAGGCCGGCCTCAGAGACGGCGGTCTGGAAGGTGGGCTCGTGCATGCGCGGGGTGCAGGAAGCGACCACCACGCGGGTGAGGCCCAACTCCCGGATGTCGTCCTTGATCATATTCTGGCCGGGCTCGGAGCACATGTACTTGTACTCGCGGGCGACGGTCACGTTGGGCAACCGGCTGGCGAAGGCGACCACCTCCCGCACGTTGACCGTGGCGGCGATGTTGATGCCGCACTCGCAGATATATACGCCGATTTTAGGTTGCTCCATATTTACACCTCTCGTCTGTGATAGCAGGATTCGTCCGTCAACTGGTGATACCGTGCTGTCATATACACCTCCTGGATTCGTAAATTCGTAGATTCGTAAATTCGTAGTTCGTAGATTCGTCTGATAGGTTGAACCTGACACTCAGGTATGGCGAAACGATTACTTCTCGTCCGGCGGGCGCGCAGCCCCGGCCCGAATACGGGCCAGCAAGTCGGCCACTCCCAACCGGGCAGCCCATCTATCCAGGTATGCCTGGTCCAGATCGGGCTCTTGAATCTCGTACACTTCCAGCGCGTCTTGAAGTTGACGGTCGAGCACCGGCGAGATTTTGTACCAACGCAGTTTGTTCAGGATGGTGTCTTCCGGGCTGTTCACCCACACCGGGCGCCCAAACATGGTCACGCGCCGTCGGCGCTGGAAGTCCTCGCGTGCATAAGACTCGTCGCGACGCACCCAGAAGTCCACTTTGAAAGATTGCTCCAGGTGGATAACGTTAAAGTGCGAACGTCTGGCTATCGCTTCCTCAATCGCGAACTGGGGCGCATAAAAGTCGGCCTCCAGTGCAGATGCCAGAGACGCAGCTTTGCTGACCGGAATCTCGACAATCATGTCGGCGTCGTGAGTGAAGCGCGGTCGCCCCCAATAATTGGAAGCGAACGAGCCGACAAGCATGTAGGGGACGTCCAGCCGCTCCAGTTGGTCAATGACAAAGAGCAGTATTTCGCCCTGGATGCTCATTGACTTTCCCTCGTTTGCATGTTCTGCAGGTATCGCTCCACCTGTAGCGCCAGCCCGTGTGGCAGGACACGCCAACGCACTTGCCGTTTGAGCTCATCAGCGCTGCTGTCTGGGTAGCGGTCGAGAATTGAGGCCCGCACAATGGCGACGCCGTCCTCGAACATCTCCGCCGCCAATGCGATGCGCTGTTCACCGCTCATGCGACGATAAATCTGCACACGCACCCACTCAGTCTCAGGATCTCGGACACCCATTATCGGTTCACCGTCCGGCTATGTAAAACATGCAGGCTCTCTGGGATCTCGCGGTGTGCTCAGAGCGGACGTGTCGTCCGCGTCTCACATTCGGAGCATACAGTCTTAACACCACATACGGGGACGGCACGTCCCCTTTGAGCACATTGCCCGGCGAAATCCGACAGGCCCGACAAGCATAAAACGCATGCGATCACATTCACATGTATTCAACTGACACCAACTTGCCCCGCGCCTTCAGGTCGTGCACCAGTTCCTGCACCACCGCCTGCCGCAGCGGGACAGTGCGGGCGGCGTCCGCGGCCTGGGCGGGGTTGACTGCCAGGCCGACGATGAAGTGGATCCTATCGGCTGCCAGCAGCACACGGGCCAGCCGCGTGGCGCCATCTTCCCCTCGGGGCAGATCGCGCACCCGCTTCGCCGCCGCCATGCGCTCCCGCGCCTCGCCCAGCGTCACCAGCCCCTCCGTGACCAGGTCCACCCCCTCCAGGCGTGAGACGGGCGGCACCTCTGCCCAGCCGTGTTCGGGGCGGGGCTCCATCTCCAGTTCGGCCCCCAGCAGCCGGGCGGCGATCTGGGCGGTGGTGTCGCCACAGATAACCCGCGTGCCCGGCTCGGCCATCAACTTCTCCAGCGCCGCCCCGTCCTGGGCCGGGTCGGCCGGCGGGCCGGTCCAGACGGTGGCGGTGCGCACGGGCCGGACGTGCATGGCGACGACGGTCACGTTCTGCCGGGGCGGTGCGGGGTTCAGGCGGCGGTAGGTGCGCACCAGCGCGCCCAGGAGTTCGCCAGCGTCGCAGCCGGTGTCGGTCCAGCGCCGCACGGCGACGGCGATGTCGGCCCAGCCCCACCCCCAGCCCCGGGGGCGCAGATAGCCCTGGCTGACCATCGCCATATAGTCGCCATCGCGCAGCCGGAAGCGGCACGCGCGTAGGAGCCGCCCGTGGACGATCTCCTCGCTCAGCGGCAGGAACTCTACCTCGCCGCGCCGGATGAGGCACAGAGGCAAGGCCTCGCACTCCACCAGGTGGGCCTGGTCTCCGCCCAGTACCTGCAGGATGGAAAAGGTGACCTCCTCACCGGCGGGAGGCGCAACGATGAGGGAATCCGCCACGCGGTCAGGTGCATCTCCCGCCTGCAGCATCTCCAGGGCGCGCTCCGTCGTCTGCCCGGCCAGGGCAGCACCCTCCGCCCCACCCTGCGGGCCGCTGGCAAGGATAGCAAAAAAACAGTCTTCGGTTTGAAAGGTTCTGACCGCTTCCCCGCACACTTCCTCGCCGGCCCTGGCGAGGCTCTGGTATGCGGTTTCAATCCACAGGCTCACGAGCGGTGCATCCTGACTTGCTGCTGCTAACCCAACTTCTTCGCAACGAACGCTTCCAAATAGTCCAATCGCTCTTTGATCTTGTTCTCTTCCCTGGCATAATGTTCCCTCAACTCCCCGGTGAAAGAGCGAAGCCAATCTTTCCGAGTTTGGCTGCGGTTAACCCGAATGTCAGACGCGCTTCTAAACTGTAGTTGCCCCCATCCCAGAGCACCAATGCGCAAGCAGTCCCAATCAAACCACTCGATTGGCTCAACGATGGCGGTGACGTCCTCGAGGCTTCCGGTATCAGTGAGACGGTACTTTATCATAACGATGACGAAATAGTTGTCATCGTTTTCGTAAAAGTCCATCAGCCGCTTCACCGAGGTCAAATTGGGCATGTGAAAGCCCGGTTCCTCACGATGGGTTTTCACATCCACTGCATAGTACCCGCTGCCAATCCTGAAAGACAAATCCTCCATCGCCCGGCGGCTGAAACTGGTATCAACTACATCAACGAGTCCCTTTGCGATATCTCCGAATTCGTCAACAATCAGGCCCTCAATTGCGTCGCCTACACCCCGAGTGCTGCGGCGGAACTCTTCGCTGACAATGAATGACTTTCGTGACTGCAAGAAGGTTTCGATTCGCGCCCGCAATTCGTCGAAAATGTTCATCAGGCCTCGCTAGAGCAGACCACGTTGCGTCCGGTCAAGTCGTTTCGCGGACAGGCGAACGTATTCTTTGTTGATCTCAAAGCCGATAAAGCGCCGTCCCAACCGAGAAGCGACTACTGCCGTTGTGCCTGAACCCATAAAGGGATCAAGTACAACGTCTCCGGGACTCGAACTGGCCTTTATCACCCGTTCGACGACCATCTCGGGCTTTTGAGTTGGGTGAGGTGTGTTCTCCGGCATTGACCAGAATGGGACAACCGTATCTATCCAGATGTTGGCCGGGTGGGTGTAGCGATACCGCTCACCATTCTCCTCGACCCAATCTTTGGGTTCTCCGTTCTCCCGGTAGGGTGCTAGCACTTGTTTCTTGATCTTGACCTCTTCAACATTAAAGACATAGTTCTCTGACTTGACAGCGAACCAGATATCTTCCATATTGTTTTTCCAGTTGCGTCTACTGCCGCGCCCTTTCTCGCGTCGCCACGTGATGCGGTTCTTAACGATGCAGTGACTATCCAAGAGTGCCTGAATCATTCCTGAATAACGCCAATCGCTGCAAACGTAGATGGAGCCCGTTGGCTTGAGCAGGCGGACCGCTTCTCGAATCCACTGGTCGCTCCACTCTCTATATTCCTGGTCTGAAAGCCGCTTATGATTGTTGCCATAGTCCTTTCCAATGTTGTAAGGCGGATCAGCAAAGACAAGGTCTATAGTTTCATCGGGAAGTAGCGACATTCCTTCTACACAATCACCGGAGTAAATGCGGTCAAGTAGTGCAGAGAAAGGCGGATCCATTCGAATCTCGGCAAGCGTTGGCAGGTCGGCATATCGTTTTCGGTCGGCCGCGGTCAGAAACAGCGTGCGGTTCCTTGGAGCCGGATTGTTGTATTCAAGATACAGGCGTCTTGTTGCCTTGTTCATAGCGCGGCAAGCCCCGCAACGGACATCTCCCCCTCAACAATAAACTCCCCCAGCCAGCGGCGCACGGCCGGGTGGGTGAGCGGCACGTCGCCCAACTCATCCCGCAACTCGGCCGTGTCGAACTCGAAGGCGCGCCCGTCCACGCGATGGACGTAGTGCAGGTCAACGGGTCGCTCGGTCAGAAGAAACGCCAGTAGCGTGCTTTTGACGTCGCCCAGCGGGGCGCGGTCAATATGGCTGTGCTGAAAGGTGGCGACTACCCGCGTCCCCTGTCCGACCTGCGATTCTACGTGCAGTTCGCCGTTGCACCATTCGGCGGCAGCGGCGAAGAGCGGCAGCCCCAACCCCACATGGCGCGTCTGCCGCGTGGTGAAAAAGGGGTCGAGCACGCGGGGTAACGTCTCCTCGGCCATCCCCTTTCCATTGTCAATGACCTCGATGGTCAGCCGGTCGGCTTCCAGATCCTCCTCAATCCGCAACTCGACCCGCGTCGCGCCCGCCTCGATACCGTTCTCCAGTATATCCAGGATGTGCAACGACAACTCTAGCACGCCGTCGCTCCCGACCGCAGACCGTCCACCCACACCTCGCGGCCCTCGACGCCAGCCAGAGCCAGCGATATTTCGGCGATAGTAGGCGCGGTCATCTTGAACGTCGTGCGCCTCACCATCTCCTTCAGGCGATGGGCGTCACCATCCGCCACCAGGCTGTAGCGTGCCAGTTGGGGGAAACGCTCGCGGGCTTCAACCGGGCCGATGTTGGCTGAAATCTCCACCCCCACAACGTCTAAGTCCGGCGGGATGAAGCCCAGGTTGGAGATGATGCTGTACATCGTCCGGTCCACGTGGGCCGGGATGCATAGCCCATCCAGTTCACGCACGCGCTGTACCACGTCCTCTACAGAGAAATAAGTCGAGGTCAGGAGTAGCCGGTCAAGGTAGCCGGCCGGATCCCCGTCCGCGTCGAGTATCAGTTGCTCCCCGAAAACCGCCTCGTCGTTCTTGAGTGGCGGTAGGTTGGCGTAGACTTGCTCTTGCCAAAAGGCCACCTGCTCCAACGTATCGAACAGAGTGAGCAGGTGCACTTCCTCGCGGGTCTGGACTTCCATACCCGGAAGCACCGTGATACCTGTGCCTCGGGCGGCGTTGACCACCGCTGCTCCGTTTTCGGCCGAGTTATGGTCGGTGACGGCGATAATTTGTAGCCCCAGTTCCTGCGCCCGCTCCACGATGAACTCCGGGAGCATCTCCAGTCCGGCGCAGGGCGAAAGACAGGTGTGAAGGTGCAGGTCAGCCAGGAAAAAGCGCAACATGGCAGACAGAAACCAGGTTTTTCGGAAAAACCTGGTTTCTCCATTTCAGGCGGCGGCCTGCATGGACTTCCACACCAATTCAGTGAGGTCCATCGCCCGCACGCGGATCTTGTTCTGACGTGCGCCCTCCTGCAGCGTGCGCTTGCACTGCTGGCAGGCAGAGAGGACGTACTTCGCGCCGGTAGCCTGCACCTGCGCCAGTCGCTGCGCCGCGACACCAGCCGGAACGGTGCGATCGGCCACTTCGACGTCGCCGCCACCGCCACAGCAGAGAGAGTTCTCGCGGTTGGCAGACATCTCGCGGAACTCCAGCCCCGGGATGCGGGCTATCACCTCGCGCGGCGCGTCGTAGACCCCGCTCTTGCGCCCCAGGTCGCAGGGGTCGTGGTAGGTGACCACCTCCTCCACCGGCCCCAGCGCGAGCCCGTCGCCGGCGAGCAGTTCGGCCAGGAACTCCGTGGCGTGCTGCAACTGGATGCCGGAGGTGTCCACGACCTCGGGGTAGAGGTGTGTCCAGGCGTAATAGCAAGAAGGGCAGGTGAAGACGATCTTTTTGGCACCCACGGCCCGCGCCTTCTGGACGTTGTGTTGGGCCAACTTCGCCATGCGGTCGCCCATCCCCGCGATGTGGAGGGGATAACCACAGCACCACTCGTCGCCGCCCAGCGTAGTGAACTCCACATCGGCCCGCTCCATAATCTGCACGAACGCCTGCGGGATACCGTAGACGCGGGGGTAGAAGGAACTGACGCAGCCGATAAAGTAAAGAACCTCGGCCTTCCTGCGGCGGGGCTTGACGCCACGCGGAATGTGGGCGAGGTTCTGGCTCCAAATCTGGCGGCTCTTGTTATCGTCGCCGGAAATATTGTGACCGGTGGTAATCGTCTCTCCGAACATCTTCATCCCCTCAGGGACGTTGACGTCCACCCGCGTGGCGTATTCCTTGAGAGCGATCATCGTATCCGTGATCGGGATACCTCGCGGACAACGCACCTGACATGATTTGCAGGTGGTACAAAGCCAGAAGGTGCGGCTGGACAGGACATCCTCCTTCATTCCCAATCGCACCATTTGCCACAGTTGGCGGGGAGTGTAGTCCATCGCGAAGGCAGTGGGGCATGAAGCACTACAGGTGCCGCATTGGATGCAGGAGAGTAGTTTTTCCCACTCCGGCGTCACCTGTCTGGCCAGCGTGCGATCGAGAGTCGTCAGGTCGAGAACTTCTGTGCCCATTGGCATCTTCCTCCAGAATGATATAAATCTGAGCAAGGGAGTACCAAACATCACTACGTGCCCATACTGGGCACGCGTTATAGTATACTCATTTTAGCAGATAATGCAAGTGCCTCAAGTGCCAAAGTACACCCTCAGGAAGTGACAAAGGTCATGTCAGGGGATGGGGTCATGGTGGCTGCGGTCTCACGCACGTATACAAACCCCGCTCACGGCTGAGACCAGGTGCCGACGACCACCGCGTCCTGCGGGAGCCGCTTCTCCTCTCGCACCGCCGGCAACCGCGCACCGGTAGCCGGATCATACCAGCCCACCTGGATAGTGTGGACACCGGAAGGCAGGTCGGGCGGGAAGGGGATGATGTGCTCGTCGGTCACGCTATCGCCGGAGCGCCACATCCGGGTTGGGAAGCCTCCCTCCAGCGGCGGCCCGTCACCGGTGCCGACCAGCCGCCCTTCTCCGTCCACCAGGTGCACGAAGACGGTGTAGTCTCTTTCCAGCGGGGCCAGTGCCTCCCACCACAGCGTTACCTGCAGGCCATGCTCTTCCGGCGTGATCTGCGCTCCCGGCAGTACAACAGCCTCGCCGAAGACGGAGGGCTGCTCCAGCCGCGCCTGTGGTGGCATCTCCGATGGCTTCGACGCACCCACCCGCACCCACTCCAAGATCGCCCGGTCTCCCATCGCCTGCCCATTCTGGACTACGGGGAACCACTCCCCCTCCCCTATGTGATAGAAGTTCACCTGCACCATCCACGCCTGGGCACGGACCACCCTGTCTGGGATGGTGAGCCGGTAGGTATCCACGATGACTTCCCCTGGCTGCCAGGCGAGGGTGGGATAGTTGCCGTCACCGGGCCAGGTGTCCAGGCCAGCCAGGCGCGTCGTGTCACCGGGGATGGCCGAGACGAGCCACAGCCCCATCGAGTACGTGTCCGTCAAGGGCCGTAACGCCGAGAGGAAAAGCGTCACCTCCAGCGTCTGGCCTGCCTCCAGGTTGGCGGGCCGCAGGTCATACCCCAACGACGCGATGCGGTCGCCGAAGACACCGTCAATTCGGTGGGGGATCTCCAGCCCCTCGACACCGGGATAGCGGAGCGGCGGAGCGTAGGCCGGGCGGATGAGCCCAAGTGGTACCCAGAACACCAGCGCTACCCAGGCCAAAACCAACAAAGCAATGACCAATGACCAATGACTAATGAGCAACGATAAAAGCCGGCCCCTGGGTATGTCCTGGCGTTGCATCCAGGCTGCCAATCCTCCACCGACCAGCACACTCACACTGACTGTCGCGGGGAACAGGAGCCGTCCCTGCACGCCGGAGGCAATCAGGTTCCAGCGAAACCAGCCGAGGAAAACCAGGGGGAACCAGACCGCCAGGAGGAGCAACTCCATCCGCTGAAGGTTCGTGAGCCGTCGCCAGCCCGCGATGAGCCCTCCTAGCCCGGCCAGCGTCACCAGGCCCCAGAAAACGTAGTACCAGCCACCGGGTGACAGGTCACAACTGAAGCGGCCCCAGTAGGAGTAGAAGATGCTGGGCACCTCGTGCAGGATGAGCGGTAGAGGCGTGGGGTCACGGCGGCTGACGATGGTCAGGTGATGCTCGATGAGCGTGGGATCGGCATAGAGGAGCGCGTTACGGGCATACCACCAGCCAGCAACGACCAGCGCCGACAGAACGATCAATGACCAATGACCAATGACCAACGATAGAAACCGGCCCCTGAGCCTGTCCTGGTGCTGCAACCAGGCAGCGAGCAGGACCGCCAGGCATGCCAGCGGCAGCAGCAACAGGCCAGACACTTTGGTGAGCGCGGCCAGGCCGATGAGGAGGCCGGTGAGGACCGAGGCGACAGGAGTGAGACCACGGTGGATAGCGCGGAGCATCAGGTAGAGGCTCCACACACAGAGCGGCACGACCATGTTGTCGTTGTTCACCCCGGCCGAGACGAAGAGATACTGGGGATTGAGGGCAGTCAGTGCGGCGGCCAGCGGTGCAACCATCGGCCAGCCAGGGAAACAGAGCCGGGCTGTGGCATACACGCCGATGACCGTCGCCAATCCCAAAGCGGTCGAGTAGAAGCGCAGAAGGTGAAGCGCCAGGATTGAGTCTCGCCAGGGGAAAGTCTCTCGTGCCGGGTCGTGGGCCAGAAAGGCCTTATTGCCCACCAGATGGGGGGAACCGCAGGTGGTGTGGGGATTGACACGCAAGTAGCCCCACGCATCTTCCGTGCTCACTCCACTGAGGCAAAGTACCAGTGCCCCGCCCAGATAATAAAGGGGCGGCTGGGTCCCTTCCTGTCCGTAGAGGTACTGCTTCGAGAGCCCCTTCTCCGGCACCGGCAACTGGCCGCGGTCGGCTATGTACTTGACAGTGAAGAAGTGCCCCACCTCGTCGGGTGATTCAAAGATAGGGACGACGAAGTTGTATCCCACCGCCAGGGCCAGATACAGGGCCAAAATGGCTACTCTTAATAGAACCTCTCTCTGCTTTCCCATCACTCTTCGCCTCGAATCACCTGCCACGAGTCAATCAGGAGACCGTCCTCCACCGCTTCACCCTCCTTCCTACCAATCCAGCGCACTCCAGTCACTAAATCATAGACCCCAACACGGAGATGAGAACGTGCAACGTCCATTTGGGGAGGCGCCGCCATCGAATGACGCTGGACGATCCAATCGCCAGGCAGCCACTGCACCGCAGGAACACCCAGCCCATCGCCCGTTGTAATAAGTGTGCCTTCAGGGGTCAACAGATGGGCAAATATCGAAATTAGTGCCTCCACAGGGCCGGATTCCACAACCCATACGGTATCAACAGCAATGGCCTGGAGCTGCGAGCCGGGTACGAGCCCACCCTCCGGCTCCACCACACGATGGCCAACAAACCTCAAACTGTCGCCAAACAGGACCCTGTCTTCTCGCACACATAGGGCGTCGAGAAGCGAGGGTGGACTCCGATCTCCTTCCCATGCCACAACTGCGTAGGGGGAGGGGGCATTAGGAGCAGCATAGACGATTGGTGCATCGAGGAGGTAGTCACCACTGAGAGCAGGCAGGCGGTCTCCTTGCAGGGGCAGGATATACCATCCTGAAGTTCCCAGCGCGGGATATACCCAGCTATGCTCACAGTTGAAATACACGATCCGCAGGTCGTCCCGGCCGAACCGACGGCCAATCTCATCGTTCTGGAGGGGAGGCTCAGGGGTACCACATACAGCCACCCATTCGTAGTGGTCTGTCAGGCGAGCAGTGACCTCGTACACGAAGATAGAATAGCCAATGCGGTCCACGGGTTCGTGCCGGCGAAACCAGTCAAACACATCCCGGTCAGCCGGTGAAAAGTACACCCCCTGCAGGTTGGTCGCGCCGATGACATAGACACCGGGCGGTGGGTTGAAGCGAGGGAAATCAGGGATCCAATCACCTGCCCACGGGGTGGGCAGAGGGTCATAGCAAATACCATAGGCGGCCGGATCAATGGCAGTGAACAGGGCCGGCCATACCCGCTCGATGCCTCGCTGGTGCAAGTAGGTAGCCAGTTCCTTGTTCGCCTGTCCCCAGTCCAGGTTCGAGTCCACGAGGTACTTATAGCCGTTTCCTGGCCCGCCGATCAGTTCGTTGAAGAATGCCAGGTGATGGGGGTAGATGCAGATCGACCAGACAAGCAGCCAGGCGATCAGTACCAGAACGACTACCTTCAGATAGCGCCGCTCCAGCACCAAAGCCAGGCGTCCAATAAAGACAAACAGGAAAGGTAAAACCGGCAGGATATGCCGGTAGCCGATGTTGAGCGGGCTGAACAACATAACAGCCGCCAGCAAGGTGATGGGGAATAGCAGCAGGGCCAGTTCGTACCAGCGGGGACGTAAGAGCACACAGGAGAACAGGGCCAGACCGAGCAGTAGCAAGGTCGGTAGCGGCGTCTTGATAGCGAACGCCGTCGGAAAGTAAGCCGGCCAGACTTGGGGGGAATACTGCCCCATAAAAAAGGCTGGATGTCCACTTTCCCGCTTGCCCCCAGTCAGACTAGCCGCTTGAGAATAAGCAGCCGTTGGTGCAGAGAGGGACTCGCTTTGAACAGACCAATCCCAATACAGCAAGCGGCCTGTCAGAGTCGTCAGCAGGCCCAGCGCGATCAGCAGGACCAGACTCCACATCGCGATCCCCCGCCATCCTGTGACTCGCTTGCGGAGCCAGGTCGGAAGGAAAGTCACGGGGGAAGCCTGCAGGACGCTGGCTACGAACGTAACCGCCAGCGGAGGTATAAGATAGATCGCCGTGCGTTTGGCCCGCAGCGCAGCCTCTAGAGCGAAAGCAGCCAATATCAGGTTGAACACGGTGGGGCGAGACCATAGCCGCGTGACAATGTAGGCAGCGATGAACCCCAGAGCCAGCAGGCCAGCATCGGTGCCCACCAACCGACCGTGAGCCAGGACGTTGGGATCTAGTACGCAGACCATCAAAGTCAACAGCCCGCCCAAGTAGCCATACCAGGACGCGGCCCAACGGAAAGCAACGGCGGCCATCAATACCGAAAGCAAGATCATCGGAACCCGGCCAGCAAAAACGATCCGATATAGCGGATGATAGGCGCGTATCGGAAGGAGGTAGGGCGGTAACCAGGAGACATCGTAGAAAGGGTATAGATCCCGAAGCGGCAGCAAAGGCCACGTCGCCAGCACACTGCTGATAGGAGGATGAGGCACTACACGGTCGCCGTCCAGATGGGCCCGCCAGAATGCATAGCCATGAGCCAGGTGAGTGTCCTCATCGGCAGTGACGGCGTCGTGGATGGCCCCACCTACCAGTTGGGCGAACATCACCCATAACAACAGTACCGCCGCTGCTATAGCCCAATAGCGGTGTGGTCGCGGTTGTGCATGCTTTACTGAAACTTCGGGCTCGTTCTCGCTCATGGCTTTGCCTCTACGCTCTCTGGGAGGACCACACGATTATCGGGCAGTCGTCGGCCATCGGGGCCAATGGCTTGCAGTCGCGTCACCGTCAGGTCGTAGAGCCCCACCGCCAGCCGGTACGTTCCAGGCAGCACTCCCTCCAGCGGCAGCGTCACCGTCTCGCTGACCACCTCGCCCGCGGCCCACCAGGAGGTAGGATATGCCCCTCCCTGCGGCATCGCATCGTTCTGGGCGACGATGCCCTCCACGGTCGGATCGAAGAGGTGGACGAAGACGGTGTAGTCAGCCTGGGGGGGCTGTAGCGCCTGCCACCATAGAGTCAGCCGAAGGGCATCCGCCCCCTGCTCCAGGCCGTAGCCAGCCAGCCGCATCTCCTCGCCAAAGTCCACTCCCAGGAGATGTGGAAGGGGTGGAAGAGAGAAGGCACGGGGCGGCCGGCGTGCCTCGAACGGCGTCTCCAAGGGAAGCGCGAAGTCCCCCAGCCGCGCCTGTCCTACAGCCTCCCATGTGGACACCTGGTAGAGGATAACAACCAGATGGTAGCCTTCACCAGGGGTGAGATCCTCCGGCAGGTCGAGGACGTACCGGTCAGTGACGAGTTCGCCGGGCCGCCACAGGCTGGTGGGGAGAAAGCCATAGCCGGGCTGAGTATCCAGCGAGACACGGCGTTGCCCATCGGCATCTAAAAGGCGCAGGGAGATGCCGTAGTTGGCCGCCACCGGGCGCGTCGCCGACCAGGCCAGCCGCACCGCCAGCCGGTCGAGAGTAGGCTGAGCGACAGTGGCGGCGTGCAGCCGGATCGCCGGGCCAAAGGGAGCCAGCACGGAAACGTCGGGAGGAAGCGATGGGCCACAGGGGACCCGCACCGGCCGCAGGTAAAGGGTCCCGCACACCCCTCCACCGGGAGTAAGGGCGCGGAGAGACTCAATTGCATCCCCCTCCCTCGCAGGGCCAAAGACATGCAATTGGAGCAGGTACACGCCGCGTGGAACGTCCTCAGGCAGTCGTAGAGATGACAGGGTGACAGGGTGCTCAGGTGATAAGTGGCCTGTCGCCTCGGCCAACGGCTCTACCTCTTGCCGTATGGCAGCGGGGGAGACTAAACGCACCGTCGCAGTGTACGTTTCCTTCTCGATTCCTGTCCAGTTCAGCGCCACGGTCAACGTGTCGCCAGGGGCCAACTCCTCCGCCGAGAGAGTGTACCCTGCCAGCTGCGCCACCTCGCCGAAGTCCACGCCCTCCGGGTTGTGGTGTAGGTAGGGCATGTGCTCAAAGTCCATTGTCAGATCGTTCTCGCCATCGAAGGTGACACGGGGAAGAGGCAACAACGCGAGCAGAGGAAGGATGACCAACGACAGGAGAATGACCAATGACCAATGACCAATGACCAATTTGAGCTTCGGGTTCTGGGGTTTGGGCCTTCGGATTTGATCTTTGACGATGACTGCCAGCAACGCCATCGCGGCAGCCAGCGACGCCATTTCGGCGGCAACCCGCACGGGTGTGTGGCCCAGCCGGAGGAATACGGTGTGCTCACCGGGGGGCACCGCCAGCGCCAGGTAGCCGGAGTCCTCGACGGGCCAAACCTCTACGGAATGGCCGTCTACCTGCGCCCTCCAGCCGGGCCAGTAGAGGAGCGGAAAGGCGATGCTCCCGCCCTCACCCCAGACCTGCCACACCTGGCGTGTGGACCTCCGCTCCACCAGAACGCCCTCAACGGGCGCTCCATCCAGAGGGATCGCCCGAGGCTGCACGCCGGGCTCGATCAACGCACCGGAGGTGAAGGGGCGCGGGACGACGGCCTGGGGCAACCATTCGTAGCCGATGGTCGTACCAATATTCTGGGTGAAGAGTTCGTACAACTGCAGCCGCTCGGTCGTTACGTCGGCCGGACCGATGGGGAGACGTTCTGGACGTAGAGGGAGAAGCACCGACGACACCAGGAGCACTGCGACCGGGAGGGCAACCCAGGCGAATTGCGAATCGCGAATCGCGAATTGCGAATCGCGGGCTGCGGATTGATCCGGCACCAGTGCCGCCGTCGCCGCCGCCGCGAAGAACGCCTGCACCGAGAGAAACCGCCACGGAAACTGAGACATCGGCAGCAGCGGTAAGTGGTCCCAGAGGAACTTTGACAGGGGCGTGATCATCGCCGTGGAAACTAGCAGGCCGAGCAGGACAAACCCCCACCGGGACTGCAGACGTCTCCGGAGCCCGCGCACGATCAGCGCCAGTGCCCCAAGTATAGCGAAGACCGCCTGCGACAACCCCATCGCAAAGGGCGTGTCCCCACCCAACGTGCTATAGTCGAAGAGCAGATAGGCCTGGACCAGATCAGTGGTGCGGAAGTGATAAGCGTAGTCAAAATATCCCCCGGTCAAATTCCCCGTTTGGACGACGCCCTTCTCCGCCAGGGTGGGAACCCACACCCAGGCCGAAAGTAAGAGCCCCAATCCCAATGACAAATGACAAATGACAAATGACCAACGGCTCATGCCCCTCCTCAGCCACAGTACCGCGAGGTAGAGTAGTACGAAGGGGGTGAATATGAGGGCGGAGATGTTGTGGGTGAGGATCAGGCCCGCGTAAGCCAACGCAGGCCACACCAACTGTGCTGAACACCGAGCCTTGGGATTTGGGATTGGGGATCGGGGATTTGAGATTTTGTCCAGCGCCCAGAGGATGAGGGGGTAGAAGACGAAGGCGTAGAACTCGGAGAGGGAGTCGCCCCTGACGTAGACGTTGACCAGGTGGAAGGGGGCGACGGTGTAGGCAACCGCCGCCAGCCAGGCAGCCCACCGGCTCCGGGCCACCCCGCGCATCCAGCCGTACATCGCCAGCGCTGCCGCCACGAACCCCAGCGTTTGCACCAACTTCAGCGCGGTCAGCAGGTCCAGCCCTGCCAGAGCAAACAGCCCGGCCAGGTAGTAAGGCAGCGCGGAATAATAACTGAAGAATGGGTAGCCCAGGCCGTAGGCGGCATCCGGCATCCAGCGAACCGGGAAGATGCCGGCCCGCAGGTTGACCAGCAGTTGGTGCGTGCGCTGGAGGAGGAAAGGGCTGTCGCCGCCGCCACGGGTGTTGACCATCCCCGGCCCCCACAGCGGCGCGGCGGCCACCAGCGCCACCAGTACCAACGACGCGCAAATTGCGAATTGCGAATTGCGAACTGCGAATTGCGAACTACGCATCACGTCTCAATTGCCATTCGCCGGCACCACGATCCAGTCCCCCGCTGGATTCTCCGCTTCGTCCAGCAAGTACAGCACCGCATCGCTCTCCGGCTGCCAGAGGCCAAGGCGGAGCGCGTCACGACCTGGGAGAGGGACACCGACACCCGTTATGTAGTGATCGTCGTTGACAATGTCGCCGGGGAGCCAGAGAACCGTGGGGTAGTGTCCTCCGGCCGGCCGGCTGTCCGCCTGGGCGATGCGCTCCCCGTCCCGTAGGTAGTGCAGGAAGGCGACGTAGTCCTCCGCCAGTGGCGTGGTGGCCCGCCAGCGCAGGCGCACCCGTATACCCACCACTTCCCCCCCTGTGAGGGGGGAGGCATACTCGTTTGCCGGCGTCACCTCCACGCCGAGCAACTCGACGCCGCCGGAGAAGCGGGCCATCGCCGGCAAGGACGGGGCCGGGGAATCGGCGAAAAAGGCCAGGTAGGTCGTGTAGGGCTCTGGGTCGCGGTCGCCCTGGGAAAGAGGCCCCTCCTCGACAGTGACCTCTGCCGGGGCAGGGAGAAGCGCCCAGGCCCGCTGCCAGTCGCCATAGGGCCAGACGAAGACCGCCACGGGGCCTTGATACGGGCGCGATGACCGCCCCCCTACAGGAGCCTCCAGCCCTACCGTTACCGCCTCCGGCGCGGCGACCAGGAAGCGAACCTGCGGCCACTCCTCCCATAGCCCGGGATCCAGGCAGGCCCGCCGGTCGGCAGGACCACCGCGCACCATCCGTTCTCCGTCCCACCCTACACCCAGAAACCCGTTGATACGCCCGGCCAGCGCCACCGTCCCGCGCTCAAACCAGTAGCCGGTCATCGGATCGCTGGCGTAAGCGCCGAAGTAGGCCCAGGCAGTGCTACCCAGGCTGAACAGGATGGGAAAAGCCACCAGCGCCAGCCGCACCCATCCCCTGGCAGAGGGTGTGGGGGTGTGGGAGTGTGGGGGTGTGGGGAAGCGCACCCGGTCCGCCAGCCAGTCCAGCCCCAACGCGGGAAGGAAGGCCACCACCGGCAGCACGCCGACGCTGCGCAGGAAATGGGGCGCGTCCTCCGCCAGCAACGTCGGCAGGACCATCACTGCCGTCCAGACGAGAACGAAGCCGGCGGCCGCACCTCGCCGCGCACGGTACAGAGCGACCAGAAGGCCCAGGACGAAGGCCCCGCCCAGCACCGGGTCGAAAACCGGTCGCCAGGGGACGTTGTGCCGCCAGATGCGGTCCCCTCGCACGAAGAACATCCCCAGGGTGCGGAGTGTGTGCGCGCCCAGCGTACCCCAGGGATCGCCACCGTGGATCGTCGGGTTGAAAACGGAGACCTGCCCCAGACGGCCCAGCACCACGTCCGGGTAGCCCATAGTGTAGATGGCCAGCGGGGCGACCGTCACCAGAGCGGCAAAGGCCGCCAGACCGACGCCGCGCCAAAGCGAATCGCGAATCGCGAATTGCGAATTGCGAATTGCCGGCTGAGTAACCAATACATAGAGGCCAAAGGCCGCCAACGCCACCGGGGTAAAACGTGCGGCGGTATAGGTGTAGAAGGACAACCCATAAAAGATACCCGCCGCAATCCAATGACGCCACCACCTTCGTTTTCTCCTTGTCTCCTTGTCTCCCTGTCTCCTTGTCTCCTCCACACCCCTGACCCCCAGCGCCCCCTGCCAGACCGTCAGGGCGATGAACAGGGGCAGCAGAACCGCCCTAAAGCCCACCCGGCTGAGGTGGACGTGCCAGAGGGTCACCGCCAGCACGGCCGCGGCCAGCAACCCCACCCGCCGGGAGAAGAGCGCCCGCCCCATCGCCCCAGTCGCCGCCACGGTGAGAAGGCCGGTGAAGAAAGCGACCAGCCGCAGCGCGAAGGGGCTCCGCCCCAACAGCCCCACCGTCAGGGCGATCAGGTAGATGAACAGCGGCTCCCGCCCATTGTTGGCCGGGAAGTAGAGAGAGAAATGGCCACGGAGAACGTCCAGGCTGTCCAGGCCATGATACGCCTCGTCGTGGTAGAGGCCCGGCGGCACTTCTCCAAAGGCGATGAGCCGTAGAGCCGCCGCCACCAACAGTACTGCCACCATCCACCACAGCAGGTCTCTCGCCCTCATCGCCCATCCTCGTCAGGCAGGGGAATCGGCACCTGGTCGTCGGACAGACGCTGGCTGTCCTGAAAGGCTGGTTGGCGCTCGTTGGTCGCCGCGTCGTAGAGGCCGACGTAGAGCGTGTAGGGACCAGGCGGCGCGTCGGATGGAATCACCAGCGTGTGGCTATCCTCGACGTACTCCCCCGCCTGCCATTGGGTGGTAAGCATACGCCCCTCTTGCGGCCAGCCGTCGGCATGCGCTGCCACGGTGCCGTCGGCGGTCATCAGATGGTTGAAGACGGCATAGATGGCCGTCGGGCGTGTTTTGGCGTACCAGGCATAGGTGAGTTGAAGTTGACCGCCGAGACAGGGATTCCCCTCAATACGGTAGCCACGCAGTCCTACCTCGTTACCATAGGGGCCAAAGTCGGCCTGAATCGGCGTCAGTCCATCGGGCAGCCGTTGTAGCACGGGCCGGTTCTCAACGGTGATGTTGAATAAGGAAAAAGTCGAGGCTCCCCTGGTGGTCGGCCAGGGAGACCCGTCCGGCCCCAGCACTTCCAGCGTGACCTGGGCCGGCCCGGTCGGCGCATCTGGCGGAAGCACCAGCGCGACCGGCAGGCTGACCAGACGGCCGGGGGGGACCAAATCACCTGGGACCAGCGGAGAGGCGCGGATAACGAAGGGCAACATAAGCCGGAATGGGCCTGACAGCGCGTCGGCTGGAAGCATCGGCGCGGCGGTCGAATCGCCCAGGGGCAGCGCTGTTTCCAACGAGAAAGTGCGCGTGACGATGGAAGTGGCCCGCAGGCCAGGTAGCCAGGGGCGGTGCCGCACCTGCAGACGGAGTTGTACTTCCGGCGAGAGGTGCTCTGGGACCAGCCAGTGGAGCATGAAAAGCACCGCATATCCCTGCTGGAAGTGGAGGCCTCCTGGCTCGTAGCCAGCCAGCGTCAGGCACGTCGCCCCATTCGGCGCACCGAAGGCGGCCGCCTCAGGGTTAGGCAGGCCATACAGCACCGGAGCGCGGACGGACTCGGTAACCTGGACTGTCAGCAGGTCCGTCTCTTTGTTCCCCTCCACCAAGAGTGGCTCATCGGTGACATCGTCACCCACCATCAAGCGCACCACGTACTCGCCTGGCGGTGCACCCTGTGGCACCATCAATCCCTCGTAGTCGGTGATGACCTGCCCTGGTCGCCAGGTGGAAGGAGGAGAGGCCCACGCGCCAGGGAGGGGATAATCCACGTCCCAGACGTGACCATCCTGGTCGGCCAGCGTAAGCGTGAGCCGCACGTCGTTCTCCAGGCGGCGCAGCGGGCTCCAGTATAGGGTCAGGCGGAGTGGCTCGCCCGCCGGCATGGGTTGCGGCTCCCAGGCGATCCGTTCCAGACGCAGCGCTTGACCAAAGACCACCCCTAGCGTCTGCGTCGGCGCACTGGAGGGGAGAGGAGGAAGGTAGAGACTGAAATCCCTCGTCTCCCACACCGCGTGAGCGTGTGTCTTGAGCCAGCCAGCCACGTAATGAGAGGGGTCCACGTCATCCACGGCGGCTGGAAGAACCCATAGCCGGTCATACTGGGCCAGCAGTCCCTCCAGCACCGGCTCGGCCTCGGCCGGCTTCAGACGTGGTGGCGCATAGGGCGGCAGGACCGTGACCGGCGGCAGCCCACCCGGATCGTAGTAATGAAATTGAATCCACTGCCACGGCCCGTAGAAGAGTATCCCATCGCCGGGGCGGGCATGGGCCTTGACTGTTTCCAAAGTGTGGCCATAGCGAGATTTGTCGAACGCCAGGGCTATGTACAGTCCACCGGCGACCAGCAGCCACATCGTCACCAGCGTCAGACAGAGGGTCACGCCCCAGGCCAGCCAGCGGTATTTAACAAGGTAAAGGGGAGTTACACACACAAGCGCGAGTGCCAGAGCCACCAGAGGAGTCAGGAAAATCAGATGCCGGGAGGTAGGAGTATGGGGCAGGATGTACACCAGTGCCAGCGGCATCAGCAGCGTGAGCGTCAACCAGACACCGACCGGCCGGCGGCGCCAGAGGGCAAGAGAGACACCTCCAGCGACCAGTGCCAGCAGGCCGTAGAGGAGAGAGAAACGAACCAGGACCACCGGGCTGAAGAGAATCTTGCCCACCAGGTAAAAAACCTGGGAATATGCCGGCAGCGCGAGGATGAGATGTTGCCACAGTCCCGCGGTGGTCATCTGAAAGCCGGGCGCAAGCCAAAGCCAGGCCAGACCCGCCAGGGCCAGGAGACTGTGGACTGCACACCAGGCCAGAAAGGGCCGCCAGCGCCGGGCGATAAGAAGGACGAGGGGTTGCACGAGGATGGGCAGGAGCAAGTAGTAATGGGTAAAGATCGCCAGGAAGTTGATGATCGCCAGGCTGACGAGCACAGCACAGCGCGGCCACTCTCTCGCTAAAAGCCAATCCCGAATAAACAGCCCTCCCGAGAGCACTGTCCAGACAACTCCCAGGCTGTACATCCTGGCATCGCGGGCGTAATAGGCCATTCCTGGCACAACGGCGAGGAGGGCAGCAGGAATGATTGCAGGACTGATTGCCGGCCGAAAGCGGCCGGCAGCGCCAGCGGAGACCCCTGTCTGCAGGCGGGCCAGGCGGGCCAGCCAGCCAGTCAGCGTCAGGGCTACGAGTCCGGCACATACGGAGAAGGCACGCAGGCTGAACTCACTCGTGCCCGCCAGCGCCATCCAACTGTGGATAAGCAGGTAGTAGACCGGTGGGTGCTCCCGCACCGCCCCTCGGAGGTGATCCAGGATATCCAACAGGGGCCGGTGAGCCACGAAATAGGTGGCTGCCTCGTCGAAGGTCAGGTCGCTGGCGTCAAGACGCCAGAGCCAGAGCCCCCAGGCCAGCACCAAGAGCAGGCACCAGGCCAGCAGGGTGAGCGGTTGCCGGCGTTGGCTGTTCACAGCGGTGTCCATACGCCGTAGCATTGTAACCCAGGGGGGCAATTCAGGCAAGGTGGACTTGATAACAAAAGGGCCGGACATCGCGTCCGGCCCTGCTGCGAGCGATGCGTCGCTATTCGATAATGAAACTCCCCGTCCAGGCCGGGCGGTCGGGCCGGGGCGACATCGCCTGCCAGGACTCATCGGTCAGCCGGTCGTCAATGGGCCACTTGAACTCGTAGCAGGAGAAGACAGAGCCGAGCGTCACCACCTGCTGCCCTTCCACCAGGACGACGACGTAGATAGGGAAGGCGTCGCCCACCCCTTCCTCCAGCACCTTGTTCGTGTTAGTGTCGGTATGCACATCGGCGATAAGCGCCAGCCGCTCATCCGCCTCGGAGGTAATCTCGCCCTCCAGTTCCTCGGAAAAGGTGGTCAGGCTCTCCAACGTGTCGCCGATGGAGCGGATCGTGTCGTACTCCGCTTCAGTCAACGGTTCGTCGCACAGTTCCTTCTCGCTGATGGTTCTGAGGATCAGCAACAGTTCTTCCATCCCCTCCAGGTGCCGGGTCATTTCGTCGTTGAGCAAGCCACGACCACCCAGCCCCGCCTGCATTTGAGCCGTGAGCGCGGCCAACCGGGCGTAAACCTCCGGCTGCGGCTCGACGTAGCCCCGGGCCGGTTTTGGTTCGGGCATGATGCTGGTAGCCATGACAGCGTAGGATTGCTTGGCGTAAAGGATGGTGTCGTGGCGCAACTCGGTCCAGGAGCCCAGCCAGGTGTGCAGATCCTTGTCGGTCCAGGCGGGCGATTGCATGAATGTCGGGTAGCCCACCCCTTTCACCTCCAACAGCGAGCGCAGGGTGTGGAGCCAGTTCCAGTACAGATTCTCGGTCCACTGCTCCTCCGGCAGCGCGGCGAACTCGCTTTGCAGTTTCGCCAGTTGCTCGGCGTAGCCATCGTAGTCGGTGTCGCCCTCGGCGGTGAGAATCTCCAGGGCGCGTCTACTACCCAGGACGGCGGGCACGTCCAGGCCACGCGGGAAGCCCCGGATAGGACCGGCCTGGGAGGGGGACATGGTGAAGGGTTCGCCGCTGCCTCGGTACCCCTTCACCTTGTCGTAGACCAGTTGCTGGAAGATGTAACTATCGGGAATGAAACGCTGGCCCATGAAGCGAAAGCCCATCGTCACCTCTTCGGGGTCCTCCTGGTCGGTGACGTAGCCGCCGACGATGGCGGGGGGCCGCAGTTGCCGGGCCGCCGCGATGAACTCGTCCAGTTGCGCCTCGTCCGCCAGCGTGGCGGGGTCGGGCAGGCCGCCGTAGACCTCCTGGGTGACGGCAGTGTAGTCGTAGACCGTCAGGTCGTCGGCGGTGCCGACGAAGAAGGCGGTCGGCTCATAGATGCGTTCCCAGGCGTCAAGCGCCGGTTCACTGCCGGCCTGGGCATTGTGAAGCGCCCGCACGATGAGCAGTGCCCCCCGCGTCTCCCGTCGCGCCGCGTTGGGGTCGTCCGGGTTGACCAGGTGGAAGGCCATGCGCCCATACCACATCATGGCCCGGAAGTAGCGCTCGAAGTCCTCGTTGCGGGTGTAGTGGCCCCGGGGCACGTACTGGCTGTAGTCCTCGCGGTATCCGAAGATGGGGGAGAAGGTGATCCCGGCGTGAGCCTCGATGAGATCCAGTTCCTCCTCCACCACGTCGCGCACGGGGGCAGGCACATCGGCGTCGGGGGTCAGCAGTTTGGTGGCGACGGCGAAGAAGGCCAGATTCTGGCGCGCCGCCTCCTGCACGGGGCCACCGGTGGCAGCATAGTCAGCCTCGGCCGCCTCCAGCATCGCCGTATTGAGAGATTCCAGGTCGGCGATGAAGTGCTCGATTTCGGCCAGGCGCAGGGCGTAGTCGTAGAGGATGTGGAA
>CAZZEX010000056.1:0-32028 GCA_964653285.1 uncultured Anaerolineales bacterium | reverse complement strand
ATAAAAATTGTTGCGCCTGCTAACCGGAGGTGTGACCTAATTTGTCAACCAGTTTTTCTGCCTTATCGGGGGCAAAATGAACCATGCCCAGATTTTGTACGGCCTGGGCGATTTCGCAAGATCGAAGACCCACGCACCGGGCAACCGACCCATCGGGTGGCGGATGCTGATTTTGGCTTGACTGAGGACCTGGAGGTACGCGCCGCGTTGATTTACGATCTGGATCGTCCTGATAACCTGATGGCCTTGATAACGACGGTCAATCGTGAAGAGGAACCAGACATCCGCCGTATCGTTCGCTGGTATCTGGAACGATGGAATGCGCAAGAAAACTCGTTCCGCGATCAAATTGCCTTCGTGCATCTCAACATCAACTTCGGTTTGCGTGCCAAGCGCGCGGTGCCCGATCGCCGCGTCGCTAAACGAATCACTGATTTGACGACTCATCTGAATGCGGTCAAGCGCAAACACGATAGCAAAATAGCACAACTGGCCGACCAGGAACGTCTCATCCAAAACCTAAACGCACGCTACGACAAAAAGTCCGCTGACTTGTTACGTCCCCGGAAACGGCAGGGGCCTCGAGCGGCTGCCCGCGCCGCGAAGCGCGAGCAACAACTGCAAGACTATCGGGAACGCTATCACCAACGGCTCACCCGATACCTGACTCGTAAGGCGAAACTCGAACGACAGATTGAGGCACACCGCCAAGAACAAGCACGCACTGCGGATAAACTTGCCCAACTCGATCCACACGCCACGTTCTTCGAGGTGGATACTGAAAAGGATCAGATCGTGGCTCACTTGCGTATTGGTCTGCATAACAGTGCGCTGTGGGCACGAAACCACTACTTCAGTTCAACCTATCGCTATACAACACCGCTGACGTTGTGGCGTACGTTTTTTAACCAAGATGGCTTCTACTACGAGATGGCTGACCGCATCGTTGGCACACTCGAGCCCTTCGCCAACCCACGTGTTCAGCAAGAAGCGGTCAAAGCGTGTCAGCGATTTAACGAACACCGAATCAAGACACTATCTGGCAAGACCATCGAATTGCGTGTCGCTGACTGCATATAATTCGGGCGATGTACCGCAGTCCAGTTCAATAGCAGAAAACTTTCCATTTCCAAACCAGTTGTAGACACGGGTAGCTCCATAGTCTTGCGCAAAACCAAGTTTCAATTCTATCCAGACGATCGGGCTGCCCCCACGCTGTGGAAATGCCCGCCCCCAAGCGGCGCCTGGACTTTCTTTTCCTAGTTCTCCCAGTCCAGATAAGTACATCGGCTCTTCATACGCTCCGTTCGCCGCATGGGGATTTTTGTGATAACGAAAAGACGGACAGAGCAGATCCGTCTCACTGTGAGACGAGAGCTTCATAAGCCTCCAAGAGAAACTTTTCTTGGTGCGACCAGGCAAGTTCCTTTTCTATGCGTTCCCTTCCTTTTTCGCCCATCTTCTTGCGCCGTACCGGGTTATCCATTAGCGCGGCGATTTGCTGCGCAAATTCAAGCTCGTCGTTTGTGCGCGCATACGCAGCCGCATCCTGGGCCGTAGCCTCGTGCTCAGGGAGATCGAAGGCCACAGTCGGCTTCCCCAATGACATGTATTCCATTATCTTAACCGCCGTGGAGCGGTCGTTATAAGAGTTGGACGGTTCGGGTGCTACACCAATGTCTGCCGCGCTGAGGTAGCGGGCGACCTCTGTGTATCCCACCCAACCAGTGAAGGACACATAGTGGGCGAGGTCCAATTGCTCAGTCAATGACTCTAGACCAGGCGAAGCGTCTCCAGCGCCAACAAGGACACAGAAAAAGTCGGTCCTGCCCAGATTGTAGACCAGGTGCTGGAGTGCTCTCAGCAGGTAGTCTACGCCATCCTGAAACCCCATCACGCCGACATAGACGATGATCGTCTTTCCCATCCGTCGCAGATCCGGGTCGGGCTCCGTCGGCCGCAGGCGGTTCAGATCGGGCCCGTTGCGCACGATGGTGATGCGCTCCTCTGGCACATGGCCTCGCTGCATCTCGACCCTCTTGTACGATTGGTTCGTGGCGATCACGTGATCGGCCAGTCGGCAAGAGAGTTTCTCAAGCAAGACCAGCGCGTGGTAGACAAGCCGGTTGCCGCTGCCTCCGAAACGAGCGTAGTACATCTCGGGGGCCAGGTCGTGGTGGTCGTACACGAAACGTTTGCCGAACAACTTGTAGAATGCTGCGATAAAGACGAAGGTGTCGGGTGGGTGGTGGGCGTGGACGACGTCAAACCCCTCACGCAAGAGTACGAGCAGGGAGAGAGCGAATGTCGCGGCCATCGAGTAGCCATACTCCCAGAGATAGCCCAGAAAGCTGTTCGCGGGCGGCGGTGCAGGGAACCGGTAGACACGCACGCCGTCGAGTATTTCTCGCCAGGGCTGTCCTGGATCCAAAGGGCAGATCACCGAGACCTGATAGCCAGCGACCGCTAGCGTCCTGGCCTCCTGACGCACCCGGTCGTCCCGTGGATAGGAGCAGTTCTCCAGCAGCATGAGTACACGATTACCAACAGATCTCTTCATACACACCTCGTATATCGCCATTGAGGTTTTACATCTACGCCGATCACCGCATGGCCATCGCAAGCCAGACACGCTGTGGAGACGCAACCAACATAACCGAGGCCAAGAATGCTAATCCTCGTAGGTACCTCCTCGCCCCATTGTCACTGAGTCCACCGTGACGACGGAACTTGCAGCCCGCTCAGCGCGTGGTTGTGAATCAATGAACAGGCGGTGCCAGAGTTCCACGCTGAGCAGACCCCATAAGAGAGCCCCGTGATCGGCAAAACCTGCTTCGTGTTCATCAAGCAACTTTTCTACGTAGTCGAGATCGAACAGCCCGCGCCGCTGGATCGCTGCTGGCGACAGAATGTCCCGCACGAATGAGCGTGCCTCTTTTCGAAACCAGACGGAGGTTGGTATAGGAAATCCTTGCTTCTTTCGATCAATGATCCGCGCGGGAAGCCAGGCCCGGCTTACCTCCTTCAACAGGTACTTGCGCGTTAGTCGCCTCAGCTTGAGATGCGGCGGGAGAGAGGCCGCGAACTCGACAATCTTGTGATCCAGCAGTGGCACGCGTGCCTCGATTGAGGCGGCCATGCTCATTTTGTCGCCGCGGGCCAGTAGGTCGTCGGGCAGCCAGAGCTTTGTGTCGACATACAGCATGCGGCTCAGCGGGTCGGCGGCATCGGTGCGGGCCAGATGTTGGGCGAACACGCGATCCACCGAAGCGCCGTTCAACTCTCTCTTCAGCGCATCCGACAGCAGAGTCGCTTTCATCTCGTGGTTGAAGAGCGGGAACCAGTTGGTCAGGCGAGTGACCTCGTCCGACTGGCATAGCGCGTACAGCGCGATCTTGGGCCGGCGCAGCCCCGGGATGCGATCGCTCACAGCCAGCGCCAGAGATTTGGCGGGGCCCGGAATACGTTGGAACAATGGGGACAGCCGCTCACCAGCGTAACGGGCATAGCCAGCAAACAACTCATCGCCACCTTCGCCCGTCAGGACCATCTTCACGTGGCGCGAGGCGAGTTCGGCGACCATGTAGTTGGCCAGTGCAGCCACATCCGCTATTGGCTGATCCAGATGCCAAACGACTTTCTCGGCGAGATCGATGAGATCCTGAGGACCAAAGATGATCTCATGATGATCAGCCTGATACTGCTTGGCGACGAGGCGGGCGTAGGGAAGCTCGCTGAATTCCTCGCCGTCACCCTCGAAACCCACCGAAAAGGTTTTGACCGGCTCGTCCAAGAACTGGCTCATCAGAGCCACAATCGTGCTAGAGTCGATGCCGCCGCTGAGAAAGGCCCCAAAAGGTACGTCGCTCATCAGTCGTAGCCTGACCGATTCTCGCAATAGCCCCCCGAGTTGCTCTGCATACGCCTCTTCACTCTCCCGAACGTTTTGATTGTTGGCGAAGGACAGGTCCCAGTACGATCGAATCGTCACGCCATGTTGGTCGCACGTCAACGTGTGGCCCGGTGGGACGGCAAAAATGTCGGTGAACATCGTCTGAGGTGCTGGCACATATTTTAGGGACAGATAGTTACTCAAGCCCTCCAGGTTCAGGCGGGCTTGCACCTCGGGATGTTGCAGAATAGCCTTGATCTCGGAGCCAAACACCAGGCGCTCGCCGACCTGCGTGTGGTACAGCGGTTTGATCCCCAGCCGATCCCGGGCGAGGAACAGACGGCGATTACGCGTGTCCCACACTGCGAATGCGAACATGCCGCGCAACTCGTGGACGCAATCCTCACCAAAGTCTTCGTAGAGATGGACGATCACCTCCGTATCACTTGCCGTCGTGAATACGTGTCCACGCCGCCGAAGCTCTTCTGTGAGCCCGCGATAGTTGTAGATTTCGCCGTTGAAAACGACGACCACGCTCCGATCCTCATTGTATAGCGGCTGCTTGCCGCTGACCAGGTCGATAATACTCAGCCGGCGCATGCCCAGGCCTACGCCGCCCGATATGAAGAAGCCCTCGTCATCCGGCCCCCGATGGATCATCACAGCGGTCATCCGCTGGAGCACTGACCAGATTTCGGTTGGTGATAAAGTTGGATCGATCATGCCCGCTATGCCACACATATTGTCTTCTTACCTCGTCTCCGTAATGCCTGCACTGCTACAAGCATCTAGGTTCAGTATCCGTCAGGGTCTGGCGGCCGTCTCTACTAAAGATCGCTTTCGGATGCACTGACTGGTTAGTTCTTCCGCTGCGTTAGGACATCGGCGTAAATCTTCATGAGCCGCCGGGCTACGCTTTCTAGATCCAGCCCTTTGCGCTTCAGAGCTGCCCGCCCGTCGGCACGTTGCCCTCCAGCCAACGTGCTGACCAGCGCTTCCGCTAATGCCTCCGCGTCGCGGGGGCAAATTGTATAACCTTCCACCCCGTCCAGCCGTTCAGGTACATCCCCCACTGGCACCGATACCACGGGCAGATTACAGGCCATAGCTTCCTTAACCACATTGGGCGAACCTTCTATGAAAGAGGTCATCACCATAGCGTTGCAGGCATTCATATAGAGCGGCACTTGGTCGGGTGCCACCTGCTTTAACGGGACCAACGTCAATGGTTCGCTCATCTGCTTCGAGGCCCTGGTCACCACGGCTCGGGCCAGAGGAAACCCTTTGCGTGGGATGTCCGGATTGCCGGGGAACAGGATATACCGCTTGCCTTCAGGCCACCCCAGCAACGCTCTCGCCTCGTACGGGTCCATCGGCCGGAAGAGCTGCAGGTCCACTCCATTGGGGACAACGTAGGCTTCGACCGGCGCGACAACCTTTGCCATTTCGGCTGACTTGACAATCACTGCGTCCACAGTACGTGCCAGCCAGCGATCCACCTGGACCACCAACTTGCTAAGCGATTTAAGTCGCCCTTTGGCATCTGGTGTGCCCAGCAAGTCATCTCCCATAAAGGAGACAACCACCGGTCCGCTGAACTGCAGGCGCGCCAGCCAACCGCAATACCCATAGTGCGCATGGATGAGGTCAACCGAGCGGGCGAGTGCCCTCAGAGACGGTAAAGCCTGAAGGTACTTGAATTTCGGGATGCCTCTGACTTCCAGCACATCCACCTGGGCGCCAATTGCTCGCAGGGACTCGATTTGGCGCGCCACAGGGGCCCCAGTATTTGGCTGTGCGGGGGTGGGTAGTGGGGGAGTGACCATCAAGATGTGCACTGTCCCTATAGCTCCTCAACCGATTAATGGATGCAGGTGTTACTTTGCCACAAAAACCAACAAATGCGTCGGCCAGTCCAGATGAAACCTCACTGGTCTCTGGAAAGCATTAGTCTATAGCCTGTCGGATTTCCTCTCTTCGGCACCCGAATGTACCACGTTAATAGCACGGCAGTAGACGGCGAGAGTTTTACGGGCCACCACGTCCGGCGAACATTCGGCATCAATCTTCCGCTTGCCATTCGCGCCCAGTTGGCGGCGTAGCTCCTTGTCCCGCAAGAGGCGAATAATAGCGTCTGCCAACGCTCTCTCATCACGGGGTGGCACGAGATAACCGGTCCGACCATGATCAACCATCTCGGGGAGTCCCCCGACTGTCGTGGCGACCACTGGCTTGGCGAATGTATATGCGACGGGAATGACGCCACTTTGCGAGGCATCGATGTAGGGCAGTACCACGATACTCGCTCGCCGGAACAATACAGCGCACTTGTCGTCCGAAACGTACTCGTTGTGGACAATAAAGTGTTCGGGATGGACCATCATGCGCCGGTACCGGCTAAAGTCCTCTCCCTGGCCGGCAATCACGATCCTCGCGTCAGGCACCTGGGCCGTGATCAGCGGTTCCGCTCGGATCAGGTACTCCAACCCTTTGTATTCCCAGATGCGGCCGAAAAACAGGATCAGGTGATCGTCCTCCCTGACCTGAATCTGAGCCGAGTCGTCGCCAAGCACGATATGCGGAATGACGTGGACGATCTCGCTGGGAATGCACAACTGGTCAACAACCACTTGCTTTAACTGTTTGCCGTGCACAATGGCTTGATCGGCGCGATGATAGCCAAAGTCCAAGATCGCCTGAGGCGTCTTTTGCGATATCCTATCGCCGACGTGGTGCCTGGGGTTGTGAATCGTGAGCACCAGGGGATACCGCCCCAACAGTGGCAATGCAAGGTTGAACCATAAATACCCGCCTTGAAAATGGACCACATCTGGATTAAAGTTCCTGATGTGCTGGAGAATGGTGTAGATCATCCGAACCTGCCGCAAGGGCTGACGCAATCTCGGTTGGCTGAAGGGTTGAAAGCTCACGTCCCCATGCAGCCTGGATAGAGGCGCAGCTAGCTGGTGAGGAAGCAACAGGAGGATTTCTACCTCTCGAGCAAGGGCGCTGGTCAGTCGAACACAATATTCTCCAAAATCGAAGGAAAGAAATGCCACTTTCATGCGCCTACCCCCGAAACGCGTCATTCGATCTCCAGGCACCGATACCTGCCCCATGGTCATTGACAGCCATCAGCTCTCCATGCGTGGCGGTGTGGGATGGCCCCCTCGTAGCGATGTAGCGTGCTGCCATTCTATGGACCCGTCCTGCTGGAGAGAATACCTGATTGCTTCAAGCCCACGATGCACCCTGACACTGTCTCGCGCGCTGGCCCGGAGGGGTGCCTGGCCTCGGAGAGCCTCTATGAAATTGTGAGATGCCTCGACGTAGGTTGTGTCGCTTGATTGTCGGAGGATAATCGAACGCCCTGCTCGGCTTAGAATCTCCCGCATATTGTCAAGCAATGTGGCAAGTCTGTCTATACCACCGCCCCGTGGTGTGCGGTGCTCGAAATAGTCGTCAGAAACGATGATGCTCCCTGCCGTCCCGTGGATCTGAAGCATGGTCAGTCTGGCAGGCGCTCCCCAGGCAATATTCAGCGAGCCTACAACACCATTACGGCCGCGGAAGGCTGCCACGATGTTATCCGGGACTGGCAACCCGGGAAGCGATGTTCGAGAAACCGCGCAGGCGCTCTCAACGTCAAGGTCAGCCACGTACAGGAGTAGATCAAGCAGGTGACTCCCCTGATCGTAGAGCACGCCCACATTGCGCTGATCAAAGTACCAATCGCTCTTGGGATCCCAACCCATGTATGGCCCTGGCTTGGCAGCGATCCCCTGAACCTGCAGGATCTTGCCGATGCGCTTCTCTTCGATCAGCCGTCGGGCGCGGCAGAAATGTGCACGGAAACGAAGATTATAGCCAGGCATGAGGACAAGATTGCGGCGGTCAGCCTCGGTCACGAGTGCCAATGCTTGTTTCGAGGATAGTCCCATAGGCTTCTCACAGTAGACGTGGAGCCCCTGCGCTAAGGCGGCCGAGGCAGCCTCGTAGTGTAAGAAATTGGGCAGGCATGCGTAAACCGCGTCCAGCGGTTCTTCTTGGATCATCTCCTGATATGATGAGTAGATCTTTGGAATTCCAAATCGTCGTTGCGTCCGCTCGGCCTGCTCTGGGTTGACTTCAGCGCCGGCTTGTACAACAACGTCTGGCAAAGATGCGAGGGCGGGTATGTGTGACCTGGTTGCGATGCCCCCCAGTCCGATGAATCCTATCCGTACTACATCCATTGATAACTCCTCATTTTGCCTGAACCAAGCGCTCTCTCAATGACTCCCAGACCTGCCTCCAGCGGGGCACGAATGCGAAATCTTCTTTAACGTCTTCGATCCGGCACCCAAGAGTCGTGTACGACTCGGTCC
Source organism: uncultured Anaerolineales bacterium (assembly GCA_964653285.1). Lineage (GTDB taxonomy): Bacteria > Chloroflexota > Anaerolineae > B4-G1 > B4-G1 > CAZZEX01. The sequence continues at coordinate 23,769 of CAZZEX010000056.1, read as the reverse complement.
CCAGACGATACCTGGATGCCAGTTTCAGGTGGGGCACCCGGCGCGGATCCTTTCCCATGAGCCGGGCGCATACGTGGTCAGTTGCCACTGCATCGGTACCCGCCACGATCAGTCCCATTAGCCGCGGTACTCCGTCCACCGGCCCGGCGCCTTCGTGGGCGATCAACCCGTCCACCAGGCAGAAATCAGGCCAGCGGACTTTCGTCAGATCGCAAATCACTTCGGCCAGGTGGGGATGGTAGACGATTTTTACCTTCTCAGGCAGGGCCCCCCACTGATTTTTCATCACGCCAGTGATTAACTGCAGGGTGTGGGTCTTGAGCTTGGCAAAGGAGATGAGATAGTCAGCTTCCATAAAAGTCTTGGACATCTCCAGTCGTTGGAAGAACAGCCCGTCAAGCTCAACGCTGACCAGTTCATCGCTGCTGAGGTTCAGAAATCGCGTCCTGGGGACGCCCGCAAATATCTGATCCCAGCCCAGAATCCTGAAGGCCAGGTCTGCACTGAGGTGAGTCGCATCAGCCTCAGCGATGATGACCTCCTTGATGTCGCGCTGCTCCAGCAGCCATTCGACAAGATATCGTACCAGATATGGATCGACCGTGGCACCTGTCTCACTTCCCAGGAGCAGGCAGAGGTTGACCTTTATCAGCACCCGAGCGTTTGCGGGAACTTGGACCTGGCTTTGCATGAGTTCCAACAAATCAAACATTGCCATGCGGACCTCCGCTGGCTTGTCGACATCTGTTACCTTTGTGATCCCTATCTGCGCTCTCTCAGTTGCCACCACATCACCTCCCTAAATCAAGCTCGACGCAGAACCGTGCCGGCCTGACGCAATACTCTCATTGCAACCCCCCGGAACAGCTCAAGATCGCTTGATGAGGGCACGCGCAGGATAAGGAGAAGGAGAACATACAATATTGCGGCTGAGCTCAGGAGCGGCACCAGATGGGTGTCCCTCAAGGTCAGAACGAACCCGCCAACACTGACTGCGGCAAGTGCCGTCCGGCCGAACGTCAGCAGCATGCGCATCGCCCCTTCTCCCCGAAATACAAACACAAAGTACAAACAAAACGCTACACACATGGCCAGTAGAAGTGCCCAGGCCGTTCCAGTTCCTCCCCACCGGCGAGTGAACCAGAGGCAGACAGCTACATAGAAAGCAAGGCTGATTGCGGCAACCTGAAGAGATTTCCTCTGCTCGCCTCGGGCGAAGAGGATATGACTCAGAAACGGATTCAAGGATCTCAGAACCAGAACCCATATCAACACACGCAAGATCAGGATCGAATCGGCGTAGTCATCTGTATAGAGCAGTAGGATGATCCGGTCAGCCAAAAAGGCGATTGTGACGACGCCGGGAAGAACGAGTGCCAACATGTACTTGAGAGATCCTTCACTGAGCCGTTGGAAAGTCTCTCTGGCTTCCTTGAACAGCCGCGACATGTATGGAAAGATTGCCGTCGTATAACTCTTTGCGGCGACAGTGCCCAGGCCCAGAACTTTGTACGCCGCGGCGTATAGTCCTACCGCAAGCTCTCCATGGAAGGAAGATAGAACGATAACGTCGAGGCTCAAAAATAGGTTGGAGAGCCAGTTCTCCAGCGCGAAAACCCTCCAATCGCGGACAAGTTGCTTAAGAAACGCCCAGTCAAAGTACCAATGCAGCTTTGAGACCCGCCGGCTCAAGAAAACAAGATAGAACAACAACATGCAGATACGGGTAACGATCAAGACCACGAACAAGGCCAATAACCCATAGCCCATAAAGAGAGCAATGAGACCGAGCCCGGTGCGCACAATGTTCTCTAACAATGTCCCATATGTGACGTATTCGGCCCTCTCGAAGGCCACAAATGCGGCTTCGAACACCTGGCTGATCGTAGCAGGCAGAAGCGCCAGACAGACTAGGTATATCGCTGCCCGCGTGTCAGACGCATAGCCGAAAACATGAGCAAGAATGACCAGAAGGCCACTAGCCACTAGGGTCAGGACCGTGACCAGCATCATTGACACACTCAAATATTGACTCGCCCATGAAGGTCTTCTGGCTATTTCTCGGGTGATGAGGATACTCAATCCAGTTGCACTCAAACTGAGAAAGAGCTCGAAATAGCCCCGTGCCAGCGCGTACTTCCCGAAGCCGTCCACCCCCAAGAAGCGCGCAGCGTATACAACCAAGGCGAACGAAAACACCTTAGCAGACACTCTGCCAATAAAGAGCGTAACTGTGTTCTTTGTAACCCTCAGCGCTGCATTCTGTGGCATTGTCACCCCTCACTATCCATGTTGCGCATTGCGCTGATGAGGCCGGCAATAAGCCACAACAACTGCATTTCCGAGCGACTGCGGAACACATCGATGAGCATGTGAACCATCTGACCGGCTATGACTGCCATGAAGCCAAGGGCAAGCGGCGCCAGAAAGCGATCGCCGAACTTCCAGCACTGCCATCCCCGGCGAAGGGCCGCGAGCAGAAACCAAATGAAGGCGATGAATCCGCCAATCCCTGTTTCGACCCAGACGAGAAGATATTTGTTATGAGTAGAATACAGCCATGCACCACCAAACTCTGGTGTGACATACTGCTTCATGATAATGGGAAAATTGTTGGCGCCGACCCCACGCACTGGGTTATCCTTGATTACGCGGAACGCGAGCTTCATCAAGGGAATGCGGGATTGTGCTGATCCCATGTCATATCCGAATAGCCGACTTAAAATCACGTCCCCAAAGAGCAAAGACAGTAGCACTGCGACAGCGAGGGCGACGAAGGGAATCGAGAGCGACAGCCAGCCACGGCGCCAGGCGAAAAAGCACAGGATCATAATCGACAAGACGAATGCGACCCATCCCCCCCTCGAAAGCGTGAGAACCAAAGCCACTCCACCAAGGCTAAAGGCGAGCACTGCCAGCCACTTATAGCATCGTCCTAGCCGTGTCAGTAGGAAACTGATGGCAGGTACCAGCAGCAGACTGAGATAGCTTGCAGCGTTGATTGGCGACCCAACCGTACCGCCGACTCGCTTGCCGGGGTCAATGCGAGCAAACATACCCGCAATACTGAAGCTATGCCCCACGTATCGCAGCCCAATCATGACCAGGCTCTCAAGAACGAGTCCAATGAAGAGTATCGTGACAATGAAAAGCACATCTTGTCGGGTTTGAACTGTACCGGCAACGTATACGTACAACAGGAACATTTGCAAAAGCAAGAAAACCTCAAACATAGAGAGTGTGACATCGCGGGCAACCACCAGGGATAGTGCGACGAATACGAGATACGAGGCGGGGGGTAGACTCGTGCGGAGCAAGGGGCCCGATCGGGGTTTGACTCTAGCCAGAAGCTCGCCCAACCACAAAGCGTACAGGACTGCTAGACACACTGTCGTGACAGAAATAACCCATCCCCCAAGGGCGCCAAGTTCGGTGAGTTCAGTCCGGTAGCCGAGGTGAATATCTAATCGAAACGGAATGTCCAGAATGATGATCGCCAGGAGCAACTTCCGCACGTTTCCAACGATCATCGCTATGAAGGGACAAAGCACTGCCAGGATGAAGAGAGGTGCCCATTTCGATGGAAGAGAGGAGGCCCCCAGCGTATAGATACCCAGCACGAGGCCTGCTGCGCCGGCAATAGTCCACTGTAGCGCGGAGCTCGGGCCTACTGACGCCGCAAACCACCGTGCAAATGTCACCAGTACCTGGTCGGCTTGTTTCTGCAGTCGATTTGCTTCCCAAAGTGCCATTCTAGTTCATCCGCCGTCAGTCAGCGTTACCGTACCGGTAGCTCAACCCGATATTCCTATGCAAAATCTCTGATGGCCTGAGCTACATATTCTATCGAGCCTGGTGTGAGTTCAGCGTACATCGGCAGGGACAAAACCTGCCCGGCGTATTCCTCGGTGACGGGGAAGTCTCCCCTCTCGTAGCCGAGATCACGATAGGCCGGTTGCAGGTGGATGGGAATGGGGTAGTGGATTCCCGTGGCGATACCCTGGCCGTGGAGGTACGCTCTTAACCCATCTCGATCTTGGACCCGGATCACATACAGATGGTAGACAGACTCGGCATAATCCGCTTCCGCAGGGGTCACCACCGGGACATGGGCAAGGAGTTCGCCATATCGCTGTGCGTGCTGGCGGCGGGCCGCATTCCACGCCTCCAGGTGCTGCAACTTGACCCGCAACACAGCCGCCTGGAGGGTATCGAGGCGATGATTGTATCCTCGCAACACGTGATGATACTTCTCGCGCTGTCCATAGTTGCGCAACATACGCAGGGATTCGGCCACCCGTTCGTCGTTGGTAACCACTATCCCGCCATCCCCATAGGCGCCCAGGTTTTTGGCCGGATAAAAGCTGAAGGCTCCCGCGTGCCCCAGAGAACCCACACGCTTCCCCTTGTATTTAGCGCCGTGGGCCTGGCAGGCGTCCTCGATCACGACGAACCCATGCTGCTGGGCAATCTCCAGGATAGGGTCCATGTCGGCCGGTTGCCCATAGAGGTGCACCGGAACGATCGCCTTCGTCCTTTCAGTGATCGCTTCCTCTATTCTAGAGATGTCAATGTTGTAGGTGTGCGGATTGACATCCACAAAGACCGGCCTGGCACCAGTATAGGAGATGGCAAAAGCGGTGGCAATAAAAGTGTTGGCCGCCGTGATGACCTGGTCACCAGGCCCGATGTCGTAAGCTCGTAGTGCCAGTTCCAGGGCCGACGTGCCGGAGTCCACCCCGATGGCGTACTCGGCCTCGCAGAAAGCAGCGAATTCCTCCTCAAAAAGGCCGACGTCCCGGCCCAGGATGAAGGCCGTTCCCTGCACCACTTTCAGAATGGCCTCGTTGATCTCTTCCGCGATGGCGGCGTACTGAGCGGCCAGGTCAACGAACGGCACTTGCGGCGACCTGATATCCATAACGACCCCCTACTCCCTACTCCCTACTCCCCACTCCCCGCTCCTGCTCCCTACTTCCTTGCCCAACGTACAAGAATTTCACTGTCAAGATACTATACCACCTCAACAGGCGCTCCTTTGCGCTCTAGTGAGCGGTTAACAGCTTCCATCACCCGTACCACGTCCAGGCCTTCCCGTCCGCCGGTGAGTGGGCGACTGCCCTGTGTCACACACTCCAGGAAGTGGCTACACTGATTCTTTAGCGGTTCGCTGACTTCGATTTTAGGGCTGATGATGTCGCCGTCGCGCATCAGAAAGTGGTACTCACCGTAGGTGGGCGCCTCAGCCGGCGTTGGCGCAACGCCCTTCTCAAAGACCCGCACTCGTTCCAGAGCGCTTAGATCGTTGAAGACAATACGCTTGTCACTGCCTACGACGACGACCTCTCGTACTTTGTTGGGGTCGGCCCAACTCACGTGGACGTGTCCGACGATGCCATCCTGGTAGCCGAGCGAGATGAACCCGACGTCTTCACGGCTGTTCTGTAAGACCTTGGCCCCCACTGCGCTGACCCACTCTGGTACGCTGTCCAGCAAGTAGTTAAATATGGACACGTCGTGGGGGGCCAGGTCCCACAGCGCGTTCACGTCCCAGCGGATGGGGCCCAGGTTAGTGCGGCGGGCGTACAGGTAATAGACCCGGCCTACCTCGGCCTGCTCGATGTAGGCTTTGACTTTCCTGATACCGGCATTATAGAGGAAGGTGTGACCGACCATCAGAGTCACACCCTTTGATTCGGCCAGGGCTATCAATTCCTTGGCCTCGGTCATCGTCATGGTCATCGGTTTCTCGACCAGGACGTGCTTCCCCGCCGCAAGGCAACGACGGGCAACCCTGTAATGGCCTGTTGCTTCCGTGCAGACAACCGCTGCGTCAACTCCGTCCAGCCGCAGAGCATCCTCGACCTCCGCGGTCAATTCCACACCTGGAAATCGCCGCCTAACTTCTTGCAGGCGATCTGTCCGCCGGTCGCACACGACAACGACCCGTGATTGGGGCAACTCACTGAACACGCGGACGTAGTTGATGCCCCAGTAGCCGCAGCCAAGGGTGGCAATACCTAATTGATCAGTCATAGCATCAGCCTTTCTATCTTCTGCTTCCGACCCGTTTGCCTCTTATTCGGCGCCTCGCCCAGACAGGACAGCCGGGATTGTGAGAAGCAGGATCTTGACGTCTAACCCCAGCGACTGGTGGCGGACGTATTCGATGTCCATACGGATCGACTCGTCGAAGGAGACCTGACAACGCCCGTTTACTTGCCAGAGACCAGTAACTCCTGGCAAGGCGGCCAGTCGCTCGCGATGCCAGGCCTGGTATTCGTCCACCTCGTACGTGGGGACCGGGCGTGGCCCCACCAGGCTCACCTCCCCCTTCAGCACATTCACCAGTTGCGGCAACTCGTCCAGGCTGGTCTTGCGCAGTAGCCGTCCGACCCGGGTCACCCGAGGGTCGTTGGTCAACTTGAACTTCGCGCCGGTCGCGTCCGACGGCTCCTCGCGTCCCTCGACGAAAGCCTTAATGAAGGCCTGGTGCATAGACTGATCGGCGTCCCGGACCATGGTGCGGAATTTGTAGCAGGTGAACAGGGTTCGTTGCCAATACGAGTACCCATCGTGGGTCCATCGTCGTGAACCGACCCGCTCCTGGGCAAAGATCACCGGCCATCCAGAGTCTAGAACGATCAACACAGCGATCAGGGCCATTAGCGGTGACAGGATCACCAGGGCAAGTGTGGCTACGATCAAATCCAGCGCACGTTTGAGGGAATAGTAGGTGGCATGATCTCTGGCCAGAGGGCTAAGAGCGAAAGGATCAAATCGTCGCAATAGGTTAAGATTAACCTGTTGGTACGCAACCTGTTGGTACATTGGTTTTGTCTCTTGCCCGCCTCACTACTGCTCTGTCAACTCTAATGTGATGGTTGTAGTGGCGACTTCAGTCGCTTATTGAGCGGTGGGAACGACTAAAGTCGTTACTACGAACCCTTCAAATCTGGCTTGACGGAGTACTGTGGTATCCCCCCACACTAACCACGCTGAGGCGACGTTCGGTAGTAATGCGAATAGCTACCGTCTTGCTCTGCTCGATTCACAACTATGCCGATGGACCCGGCTTTGACGTCGGCCAGTTGCTGACAGGCAGCCCGTACAGTTTCTCAAAGGCCACCGCAATCCACAATCCGCAATCCGTCATTCTCCATTCTCCATTCTCCCCGTCAATCCGCCTTCCGCCTTTTCCCAAACAGCCGGCGGCGGCGGTGCTTTCGCTTACCCCTTCCATTCCCATAGGTCTCGTGGTATGAGTAGTAATAGCTGCCCCTGTCGGTGGGCACACCGTTGAGGACCACCCCGACCAGGTTGGCCCCCACCTGGCGCAGGCTCTCCACCGCCTGCCGCGCCGCCTTCCGCCGGGTGTGGCCCGCTTCCAGCACCAGCAGGACGCCGTCCACCGCCTTGGCCAGCGCCGTCGCGTCGGCCACGGGCAAGACCGGTGGGCTGTCTATCAGCACCACGTCCACCTGCTGCGCCAGCTCGTGCAGCAACCGCTGCATGTGCTGGGAGCCCATTAACTCGGCCGGATTGGGCGGCAGTTCCCCGCTCGGCAGGACCCTCAACCCCTGTACCTGGACGGGGCGCAACTGGCCATTGGTACGCCCCTCCAGCAACGACCCGCTGAGCCCCCACCATAACCTTTCTGTGGTGACCTGTTCGCGCAGGTCAAGGCCGAACAACTGGCCCAGCCGCGGGCGGCGCAGGTCCGCGTCCACCGCCACCACCCTGAGCCCCGCCTGGGCCATAGCCACCGCCAGATTGGCTACTGTGATAGACTTGCCCTCGGTGAGGCTGGGGCTGGTCACCAGGAGGGTCCGGAGGGGGTTGTCCACGCCCGAGAAGCGGATGTTGGTGCACAGGGCGCGGAAAGCCTCGGCCACAGGTGAGAGCGGCTGCGCGGCCACGACCAACTGCTCCTCCCCCTTCGCCAGCCGGCCGATGGCGCCGAGGGTGCCCAGGCCCAGCGCCCCGCTGACGTCATCAGGCGTCTTGATCGTATCGTCCAGGTTCTCAAACAGGAAGGCCAGGCCTGTGCCACCTGCCAGGCCAACCATAAACCCCAGAGCGATATTCAGTACCTGGCGCGGTTTGGATGGAGTCTCAGGGACAACGGCCGGCTCAACGACAGAGAGAGCGTTGGCCCGTATCGCTTCTCTGATGCGCGCTTGCTCATATTGCTCCAATAGCATAGCGTATGTCTGTTCTTTCAAGGCGATGGATCGGCTGGCGGCTGCGATGCGCTCAGCGTCCTCGGGGGATTGGGCGGCCAGGTTTTCATATTCCCTGCGGGCCTGGTCTAACTCGCGCTCAATCTGAGCCAGTTGTTGGCCTAGAATCTCCTGGGCGCTCCTTGCGCCCCCGCTGTATAGCTCTGTGCTTTGAGCAATGAGAATTTCGGCCAGGGTATTGGCCGCTTCCCGAGCCAGAATGGGATTCGGATCCTCGACCGTGATTTGCATCAACTCGGTGTTGGCTACAATTTCCACTTCGATCTGAGGAGGCTCATTGAGGTCGAGCCTCTGCACCAGTTCTTCCAGCACGGGGCCGCTGGTGGCGATTTGGGCGTACGTGTTCATAAGCCGCTCGGCGTATATGTAGTCCGCATAGTCGACCGACCCGGCAGCGGCCGTCGCTACCCGCAACGTCGCAGAAGCCGTATACGTGGGTGCCATCGTGAACGTGCCTGCGACGACGATAGTCACCGTCACGGCAAGCGTGACAGCGATGACCCACTTTCGTCGCCACAGGATCGTGATATAACTACGGAGCTCCATTAATTCAACCCTTTGCTCCCAATCATAGACTGGCGCGACCAGAACAACAGTACCCATGGGGGAGTGACAAGACAAGCCCTATGCCCTACAATGTAAATGCACAGGGTGTGCAACCGCCCGGTGCCCAAGCCCCGTGGGTCCCAAGCCATGCGGGGCTTCGATTTTACTGGTTCGTTTCACCGAAAACAAACAAGGCTCACGGAGGGGAAACCCCCGTGAGCCCGATTGGCCACGATCCAAGACCCGACGATGCAAATTCGATGTCAGGCCCTCGGCGAAGAGGAAACAACGCCTGCAAATTGTGGTATAATTGGACTGCACAGGGTGCTCCGCCACCCCGTACCTCCAGCTCCGGTGGTGCCGGCCACGCGGGGCTGGTTATGTCAAGAACCTAAGGTCTGATGCGGTTCACCTGCTAACAAGTAACAAGCCGCCATCCTCTAATATACAGGGACGGCGACTTCCCCCTCCTTTCACAGTCACCTCCGCAGCGATGTATCGTGAGACGATATTAGATCATAACAGACTACAATCTTACATATATGGGGTAGTTTAAGAACCCCCTCTTTGACAACACAGGCAGATGAATGGTACACGGATCAACACGGATTGCACGGATAAACACAGAAAAATCAGTGAAAATCTGTCTGATCCGTGACTATCCGCGTCCTATTCTGAGTTCTTAAATCACCCCATATATAATATACCATAGAACCTGCACATTTGTCAAGTATCCTGGCATCCTTCTTTGTGGTTCTAGTGAATTTTATGAATTTTAGGGAATTATTTACAGAATTATTTACAAACGAACGGTTGGATGATACCAATTATGTTTTGGACTTGAACTCACAAGCGCTCTGCCCGGCCCGCCCGCTTCGGAGCGGCGTCACTGAAAACAGACAAAACTCACACACAGAAATCCCCCGTGAGCCTGATTTGCCACAATCCAGGACCCAACGATGTAGTTTCGACGCCAGAGCCCTCGGCGAAGAGGTGACGATGTTTGCGAACCGTGGTATAATTAGACTGCACGGGGTGCTCCGCCACCCGGTGCCTCCAGCCCCGGTGGTGTCGGCCACGCGGGGCTGGTTGTTTCAGGAACCTGAGTTCCGATGTGGTCCCCTGCTAACAAGCAACAAGCCGCCATCCATTACCTACATGGACAGCGACATCTCGTTTCCTTCCCAGCCCTCCTTGCGCAAGAATGTACCCTGGGAGGATACAAATTATAATACGTCTTGGTCCCGCGTGTACAGTACAATGCAATCTTACCAGAAATCGTGCTGCCTGTCTGTAGGGAGAGTTTGACTTTTGGCGTGGGGATAGTTGGACGAGGACGAACGGTGCGATGGTCAGCCGGGGATTGGCCTATTCCAATGGCGTCAGTCCGTTCAGGATGGCGAACTTGACGAGACCAGGGAGATCGCTGATACCCAACTTCCGCATCAGGCGGCTGCGGTAGGTCTCAACGGTCTTGGGGGAAAGAGAGAGGAGGCCAGCGACCTCTGCGCTCGACCTGCCCTCGACGACGAGTTGGAGGACTTCCCGCTCGCGCGGGCTGAGGCACTCCAGTGGGCTCTTCGCTCCGGCGGCTTCGCGCTGGCGCGCGTAGTCGTCAATCACCTTATCCGAGATTTTCTGGCTCAGGTAGCGATGGCCGGAGTGGACAGCGCGGACGGCGTTAACCACCTCAACGCCGGCCGATTCTTTCAGCAGGTAGCCGCGTGCCCCGGCCCGCAATGCCTGAAAGACGTGCTCGGTTGTTGAGTACATCGAGAGGACGACGACCTGGGCCGCCGGGCAGGTTTCACGAATCTGCCACGTCGCCCCGATGCCGTTCAGTTCGGGCATGGCGATGTCTATGACCACCACGTCAGGGCAAAGTTGTGCCACCTGGCATACTGCCTCGCGCCCGTTGGCCGCGCCGCCGACCACTTCGATGTCGCCCTGTGCCTCCAGCAGAAGCCGCAGCCCGTCGCGGACAACGGCGTGGTCGTCGGCCAGGAAAACGGTGATAGTCATCGAGCCACCTCCACGATGACCCGCGTGCCCTGCTGGGGTCGAGACTCGATCCGACAACGGCCGCCCACCACCTCGGCCCGCTCGGTCATGGTGATCAGCCCCCAGCCCTGGCGTCCGTCGGGCGTGGTCAGTTGCGCGGGGTCGAATCCGACTCCGTCATCGGCGACGACCAGACGCACGGCCTCGTCGTCCACGGCCACCGTCACCGTCACCTGCGTGGCCTGTGCGTGTTTGCACACGTTAGTCAACGCCTCCTGGGCGATGCGGAACAGAGCATTCTCGGCCGGCGCGGCCAGTCGGGGGACCGGCTCCTCACCATGCACCGTGATGGAGACGCCCGTCCACGAAGCGAACCGTGCACCGTACCAGTACCGTACCAGTGTAGCGTGGCTACCAACCCGTAGTCGTCCAGCACCGGCGGCCGCAACTCGGCCGTCACGCGGCGGATACGCTCGGTCGTCTCCTCCACCAGTGCCAACGAATCGTCCAGGCGGGAACGCACCAGCCCTGTCGTCTCCCCAGGCACGTGCATCCGCACCAGATTCAGGTTGATACCCAGTGCAGTCAAGTTCCCCCCGACCTGGTCGTGCAGATCCCGCGCCAGCCGCCGCCGCTCGGCCTCTTCGGCCTCTGCCAGCCGCGCCCACAGGGCACGGAGTTGTTCCCTCTGCTGCCTGACCGACCGGAACAGCCGGGCCTGCTGGATGGCAACCGCCAGCGAGTTGGCCAACTCGCGGGCGATCTCGACCTGGTTTTCGCCAAAGACATCGGGCCTCTCCGCCCCCAGGCCAAGGAAGCCGATCAGTTCTTCCTGGACAATGAGGGGCACGATGAGAGCGGCACGTAGTCCCTCCGCCTGCAGGGCCTGTAACACTGGTGACACCTGGGCGAGAACCGGGATTTTCTCCATTACACAAATCTCCCCTCGCCGAAGCACCTCAATAGCCACCCCAACATCCTTGAGTGCGTCCAGCGGAAAGCGCGTTCCCGCCCGCACCGTGGATTCGCCAGCGACGTCGGCAAGTAACACCGTAGCCTCACGGGCTTCAAAGTCAAACAGCACCACGCTGGTTCCCAGGCAAGAGACCAGTTGCCGTATGTGGCCCAGGGCGGCCCGGGTGATCTCCTCCGGCGACTGCGCGGCCAAAATGGCGCTATCAATTTCGTGCAGGAGTCTCAACCGTTCAGCATGCTCCCGCAACGCCTCCTCCGCCCGCTTGCGCTCGGTGATGTCCAGAACGATGCCTTGATAGTGCGTGATCACACCATCTAAATCCCGTCTGATCCAGGTACGATCATCAAGCCAGCGTACATCTCCCGTCTTTGTGATAATCCGATATTCCTGAACAAATTCCCCGCACCCTTCCTGGCTGTACCGAGTAACTTCAGCAGCCACGCGTTCCAGGTCGTCAGGATGGACGATACTTGCAAACGGTATGCGTCCGGAGTGAAAGTCTTCCGGGTCGTATCCGAATTGCCGCACATTATCGGAGACGAATTCAACAGGCCAACCTTCAGCATTACGCCAAAGAAAGGCAACTGCGGGGCTGTGGCTAACGATATGCTCTAATTCTCTGGTCTCCATGTCCTCGTACTCATTTTGATCGCTCGCCTTTTCGGGTCCGACGAGCCACGAGTAGCCTTCCTGGCCCAATGCGGGGTCAGTATAGCGTAACTTTGCAAAGAGGTCAACCTCTCGCAAGCAGGTCGAGCCAGTTCCCGCAGACCACCGTTTGCACTTCCTCCCGAAGGTGCCCGACCTGCGGGAGGTTTGTTGGGGTTCATCGTTTGCGCTTCATCGTCAGGATGGTATAATGGCGCCCGAGGGGGGCGAACGTGAGCACCGAACGACTATACCGCACCGGGGGCATCGTCATCCGCCGGCGCGACCAGGGCGAGGCCGACCGTGTCCTGACCCTGTGCACGCCTTTGGGCAAGATAGAAGTCATCGCCAAAGGGGCACGCAAACTGCGCAGCCGCAAGGCGGGCCACATCGAACTTTTCTGCCGTTCCAGTTTCGTCATCTCACGGGTGAAGAACTCCTGGGACATCGTCAGCCAGGCCGATACCGTCGAACCGCACACGTCGTTGCGCAGCGACCTGCTACGCGGGACGTACGCCCGCTACGCCGTCGAACTGCTCGACCGGTTCTTTGCCCCGGGGGAGGGCGGCCCGGCCCTCTTCGACCTGCTTGACCACACGCTTACCTGGCTGTGCGAGGACGGTGACATAGACCTGGACCTGATCACTCGCTTCTACGAGCAACACCTGCTGGGGCTGGCGGGTTTCCGCCCGGAACTGAACACTTGCGTGGGCGAGCACGACAGCCACGTGTCGCTCCGGCCCCGCGAACCGATGGAGGACGAACAGCCTTATGGCTTCGACCCGGAAAGAGGCGGGGCACTGTGCCGGAATTGCTACACCGAACGGGATGCGCGCCAGGGGATAGTACCCCTTTCACCTGCTGGGCTGTGGTTCCTGCAAGAATGTCAACGGAGGCCCTATTCCAGGCTGCGCTCGCAGCAGATTGCGCCCGCGCTGCACGCAGAAGTGGAGCGCGTGATGCAGCACTACGTCACCTACCACCTGGAACGAAGCGTGAAGTCGGGCACGTTCCTGCGGCAGTTGAAGCAGGAGAGAGAAATAGAAAACCGACCAATAATGGAGTCCACATGAACCATCCACTCACCTTTCAACAAGTCATCCGCCGCCTGCAAGAGTTCTGGGCCGACCACGGCTGCCTCTTGTGGCAGCCCTACAGCGAGAAGGTCGGCGCGGGGACGATGAACCCCGCCACCGTCCTGCGCGTGCTGGGGCCGGAGCCCTGGAACGTGGCCTACGTCGAACCCTCCTACCGGCCCGACGACGGCCGCTTCGGGGATAACCCCAACCGCATGCAGATGCACACCCAGTTCCAGGTCATCCTCAAGCCCGATCCCGGCAACCCGCAGGAACTGTACCTGGAGAGCCTGTACGCGCTGGGCATCCGCCGCCAGGAGCACGACATCCGCTTCGTCGAGGACAACTGGGAAAGCCCCGCGCTGGGAGCCTGGGGCCTGGGCTGGGAGGTGTGGCTGGACGGGCTGGAGATCACCCAGTTCACCTACTTCCAGCAGGCGGGCGGTTTCGCACTTGACCCCGTCTCGGTCGAACTGACCTACGGGCTGGAACGCATCGTGATGTTCCTGCAGAACGTGCGCTCGGTGTGGGAGATTGACTGGGACGGCACGCACACCTACGGCGACGTGCTCCTCCAGCCGGAGATCGAGCACTGTCGCTACGACTTCGAGCTGGCCGACGTGGAGCGGCTGGCCCAGGTGTACGACCTATACGAGGCCGAGGCGTGCAGTTGCCTGGATGCCGGGCTGGTCATCCCGGCCCACGACTACGTCCTGCGCTGCTCTCACACCTTCAACCTGCTCGACACGCGAGGAGCCGTCGGCGTGACCGAGCGAGCGACCTACTTCCGCCGCATGCGCGACCTCTCGCGACAGGTGGCGGAGACCTATGTGGAACAGCGGCAGCGGATGGAATACCCCTGGCTGGAAGAGCAGGAAGCAGGAAGCAGGAAGCAGGAAGCGGGAAGCAGGAAACACGAAGCACGAAACACGAAGCACGAAGCCCCGACCGCTTTCCTGCTGGAGATCGGAACGGAGGAACTGCCGGCGGGCGACCTGGACGACGCGCTGGCACAACTGCGCGATCTGGCCCCGGCCCGCCTGGCGAAGGCGCGGCTTGACTACGAGAACCTGCGCGCCCTGGGCACTCCTCGACGGCTGGCAGTGCTGGTCAAGGGGCTGGCCCCGCGCCAGCGACCGGTCGAGGAGTTGGTGAAAGGGCCGCCGGTGCGCGTGGCCTTCGACCCGGCTGGCCGCCCGACGAAGGCCGCCATAGGATTCGCCCACAAGCAGGGCGTGAGTGTGGACGCGCTGGAGGTACGTGAGATAGATGGCGGCGAGTATGTGGTAGCGACCAGGCGCGAGGAAGGAAACCCGACTGCCAAGGTGCTGACCACCCTCCTGCCCGAACTGATCGCGAGTTTGCGTTTCCAGAAGAGCATGCGCTGGAACGAAAGCGGCGTCGCTTTCTCGCGGCCCATTCGCTGGCTGGTGGCCTTGGGGGGCGATATGGTGATCCCCTTCGGGTACGCGGGTGTCACCAGCAGCCGCACCAGCCGGGGCTCCCGGCCGGAGGGCTCCCCCGAGTTCGAGATCGCGCGGGCGGAGGACTACCTGGGGCTGCTGGCCCAGCACCACATCGTGGCCAACCACGAGGAGCGGCGAGCACTCATTTCCGAGCAGGCCGCACAACTGGCACACAGCGTGGGCGGGCGCATCCCCGATGACCCGGCACTCCTGAGCGAGGTCGCCAACCTGATCGAGCAGCCCACCCCCCTCCTGGGCCACTTCGAGGAGGAATACCTGCGCCTCCCTGCCGACGTGCTCATCGCGGTGATGAAGAAGCATCAACGGTGCTTCCCAATTTACCAATCTACCAATCGCCAATCTACCAACCTGCTCCCCCACTTCATCGCCGTGCGCAATGGAGGCGACGAGCACCTGGACATCGTGCGCCGGGGCAACGAAGAGGTCATCCGCGCCCGCTTCGCCGACGCTGACTTCTTCTACCGCGAGGACACGAAGCAGCCCCTGGAAGCCTTCCTGCCCCGGCTGGACACCCTCACCTTCCAGGAGCAACTGGGCTCAATGCTGGATAAGGCCCACAGGCTGGAGCAACTGGTGGGCCAACTGGCCGGGATGGTGGGGCTGAGCGAGGATGAAACGGAGGTCGCCCGGCGGGCGGCCCACCTCTGCAAGGCCGACCTGGCGACACAGATGGTGGTCGAGTTCACCAGCCTGCAGGGGGTGATGGGACGAGAGTACGCTTTGAAGTCAGGCGAGGACCCCGCCGTGGCCGAGGCGATCTTCGAACACTACCTGCCCCGCTTCGCTGGCGATGCGCTGCCCCATACCCGGCCCGGCCTGGTCGTCGGGCTGGCCAATCGGCTCGACAGCCTGGCGGGCCTCTTTGCCGTGGGGCTGGCCCCCACGGGCTCGTCCGACCCCTACCACCTGCGGCGGGATGCCCTGGACCTGGTGCAGAACCTGATCGCCCACCAGATCCCCTTCTCAGTGCGGGAGGGATTGACGGCGGCGGCCCACCTGCTGCCAGTGGAGGCTGACTCCCCTCCCCTCCCTTCTCCCTCCCCCACTGGGGGAGGGCTGGGGAGAGGGCAGGAGGGGCCGGGGGAGGGGTGGCTGTCAGCGGCCCTCGACTTTGTCGTCGAGCGGCTGCGGGGGGTCTTGCGCGAGCAGGGGTTCCGCTACGACGTGGTGGACGCGGTGCTGGCAGCGCGCGGCGACGACCCCTTCTGCGCCCACCAGGCCGCCGAGGAACTTTCCCGCTGGGTGGCCGGCGACGATTGGAGCCGCATTCTCGACAACTACGCTCGCTGCGTGCGCATCACCCGCCAGTTCAAAGAGCGGTTCACTTTGGACCCGACCCGCTTCGTCCGGCCAGCGGAGGGGGAACTGTACGCAGCGTACCGGGAGGCCCGGACGCAGGTCACACCAGAGAGCACAGTGGACGAGTTCCTCACCGCTTTCGTGCCGCTGGTGGACGTGATTGACCGCTACTTCGCCAGAGAGTCGGGGGTGCTGGTGATGGCGGAGGAGCGGGCGTTGCGGGAGAACCGGCTGGCGCAACTCCAGCACATCGCGGCGCTGGCCGAGGGCATCGTGGACCTGAGCCGGCTGGAGGGGTTCTAGTTCCAATCCCGTTGCTTGAGGAGCACAAATCTGTAAACCTCGGAGGTCCTGCCCCATCTTGTTGAAAAGACACGGGAGTTCTGCATGCCGACTTTGAACTGGATCGGCAAAGAAGCCGTTGTCGAACACCACAAAGAAGTGCCCTTCCAACACTCTGGATACAATGGGCAATTCCCCATGGGCAGTGCCCAAGTCATCAGAACGCCTAACGGGGAATGCGTCGCCCCTACAGAGGAAAACCATGCCACGATATGATCCCGACAAACACCATCGCCGTTCCATCCGTCTGAAAGGATACGATTACGCGCAGGCGGGCGCGTACTTCATCACCATCTGTACCCAGAACCGCGAAAGCCGGTTCGGCGAGATCGTAAACAGCAAAATGGTATTGAATGACGCCGGTCGAATGGTACAGACAGAATGGGAACAGTTGCGGGAACGGTTTTCCAGTATCGAATTGGATGCCTACGTCGTGATGCCCAACCATTTCCACGCGATTGTGACCATCACGGATTCCGACAACAACGTAGGGGCAGGGCTTGTCTCTGCCCCAAACGGGGCGACCACGAGGGTCGCCCCTACCGCACAACGCCCAACGCTGGGCGATATCGTTGGTGCGTTCAAATCCCTGGTCACCAATGCCTACATCCGTGGTGTGCGGGAATTGGGGTGGCCGCCGTTCGACAAACGATTGTGGCAACGCAATTATCACGAACGCATCATCCGCAACGAACGGGAATTGAACGCCATTCGGCAATACATCTACGACAACCCGGCCCATTGGCTCAATGACGCAGAGAATCCCGCCACGGCACGGTAGGGGCGCCCCTTGTGGGCGCCCCGCTTGTGGGCGCCCCTTGTGGGCGCCCCGCTTGTGGGCGCCCCGCTTGTGGGCGCCTCGCTTGTGGGCACCCCCCTTGTGGGCGCCCCTTGTGGGCGCCCCTTGTGGGCACCCCGCTTGTGGGCGCCCCTTGTGGGCGCCCCCCTTGTGGGCGCCCCGCTTGTGGGCGCCCCGCTTGTGGGCGCCCCGCTTGTGGGTACCCCGCTTGTGGGCGCCCCGCCCGGGCAGGGACAAGCCCAGCCCCTACCGTGGGGGCGATCCCACACCAACCAATCGAAGGATACGGCACAATGTTCACACTCCGCGAATACCAACAGCACGCGCTCGACGCGCTGCGCCAATACTTTCGCACCTGCGTCCAACTAAATAGCGTTGGCGCGTCCGACGCGGCCAACGTCGCCTTTTACCAATGCACGCTCGACACCTTTGGCGTGGGGCTGCCCTACAATCCCATCCCAGAACTGGCGGGCTTGCCCTACGTCTTGCCTGCGCATCCCCACCGGCGGCGGCAAGACGTTCGTCGCCTGCCACGCGGTCGCCTGCGCCACCAAAGACCTGCTGCAAGCCGACCAAAGCGTCGTGCTCTGGCTGGTGCCCTCTAACGCCATCCGCGAGCAGACGCTGGACGCGCTGAAAGATCGTCGCCACCCCTACCGGATCGCGCTGGAAGAAAAACTGGGCGCAGCCACCATCCTTGATGTCGGCACGGCGCTCTCCGTCACCCGCGCCGCGCTCAACACCAGCACCACCATCGTCGTCTCCACCATCCAGGCCTTCCGCGTGGAGGATACCGAGGGACGCAAGGTGTATGAGTCGTCGGGCGCGCTGATGGATCACTTTTCTGGCTATCCCCGGGCGGCGTTGGATGACCTAGAGACGTACGACAGCGGAGGACATGATCAAAATGCCCATCCTGTTGGAGACGCGCCCCAACTGGCGCGAACTGCTGGCCGACGCCATCGCCAAGCTCAACGAACTGAACGCCCGCGCCAAAACGGAGAGACAGGCTACCGACGAATTCGTCCGGCCCATCATGCTGCTGCAGGCTCAACCCAGGCGGGGCAAGAACCCCGTCACCGTAGAAGTGGTGGAACAGTGTTTGAGAGAGGATTTCAACGTCCCGCCGGAGCAGATCGCCCGCGCCACCGGCAGCGATAGGGGATTGGAAGGGGTAGACATCCTGGCTGAAGGCTGCCCCATCCGCTTTGTGATCACCATCCAGGCATTGCGCGAGGGCTGGGATTGTCCCTTTGCCTACGTGCTCTGCTCGGTGGCGGAGATGAGTTCCGGCACCGCCGTAGAGCAAATCCTGGGGCGCGTGATGCGTCTGCCGCACGTCAAACGCAAGCAGCAAGAAGCGCTCAACCGGGCTTATGCATACGCCGCCTCGGCTAACTTTGCAGCGACCGCCGAAAGCCTGATTGATGGCCTGGTGCAGAACGGCTCCTGACGGTCACGCCAGAATGTTGCTTCACCTACGATCCCCAACGCTATCCCTACAATCGGCCCTACAAAGGCAATTACGACCTCAAGAAGCATTATTATCCCCAGATAGGGGCGTTCGACAGTGGCGAGGAGGAGCAATGCGCCCAATACATCGCCACGTTGCCAGAGGTAGAGTTCTGGGTGCGCAACCCGGCGCGTGGCTCGCAGGCGTTCTGGTTGCAGACCTCCACCGACAAGTTCTATCCTGACTTTGTGTGCCGATTGCGCGACGGGCGGTATCTCGTCATCGAATACAAAGGGGCAGATCGGTGGAGCAACGACGACTCGAAAGAAAAACGTGCCATCGGCAAACTGTGGGAGAAACGGAGCGATGGTACGTGCCTGTTTGTGATGCCGAAGGGTAAAGACTTTGGCGCGATCAGGGCAAAGCTCGCATAATACAACCTTCAACACAAAGCCTCCCATCGGCGCACAGTCCGACAGGAGGCTTCTACCTGCCAACTTGCAGACTTGCAAACTTGCCCTCTACTCCATCCCCAGGTACGCCTTCTGCACCATCGAGTTCTGCCGCAGTCCTGCGGCCGTGTCGCTCAAGACGATCTCTCCCGTCTGCAGGACGTAGCCCCTGTGGGCAAGCCGGAGCGCCATGCGGGCATTCTGCTCCACCAGCAGGACCGTCACCCCGCGCCTGTTGATCTCCTGGATGGTCTCGAAGATGGCCTTGACGAGCATGGGGGCCAGGCCCAACGAGGGCTCGTCCATCATCAGGATGCGTGGCCGGGCCATCAGCGCACGACCGATAGTGAGCATCTGTTGCTCGCCGCCGGAGAGCGTGCCGCCAAGTTGGTTCTTCCGCTCCTCCAGCCGGGGGAAGAGGTCGAAGACACGGCGGCGGTTCTCCTCAATAGTTTCCTTGTCTCCGCCCAGGGTGTAGGCCCCCATGTTCAGGTTCTCCATCACCGTCAGGGTGGTGAAGACCTGGCGGCCTTCGGGCGCTTGGGAGATACCCCTCTCTACGATGCGATGGGCCGGAAGTCCGTTGATGTCCTGACCGTCGAACTCAATCCGGCCCTCGCGGGGGCGGATCAGGCCGGAGATGGTGCGTAGCGTCGTTGTCTTGCCGGCCCCGTTGGCTCCGATGAGTGTGACGATTTCTCCCTCCTCTACCTCCAGGTTGAGGCCCTTCAGCGCGTGGATGTGACCGTAGTAGGTGTGCAGGTTCTCGATCTTCAGCAGCGCCACGGTTACACCTCCTCCTCGCCCAGGTAGGCTTCGATCACGCGCGGGTTGCGCTGCACCTCGGCCGGCGTGCCCTCGGCGATCTTCGCCCCGTAGTCCAGGACGACGATGCGCTCGCAGATGCCCATCACCACCTTCATATCGTGCTCGATGAGCAGGATGGTGATGCCCGAGTCCCGGATCTCCCGGATCAGCGCCATCAGTTCCAGGGTCTCTTGCTCGTTGAGGCCGGCGGCCGGCTCGTCCAGGATAAGGAGGGATGGCTCGGCAGCCAGCGCCCGGGCGATCTCCAGCCGCCGCTGGTGGCCATACGGCAGGTTCTTCGCCAGTTCATCCCGGTAGTCCTGCAAGCCCATGAACTGCAGGTAACGCTCCGCCTCAGCGACGATGTGCGCCTCCTCCTCCCGCTGAGGCGGAGGCCGGAAGAGCGCCCCCAATATCCCCGCGTTGGTACGGTGGTGCACGCCCGCCATCACGTTCTCCAGAACGGTCAGGTTGTTGAACAGCCGGATCGTCTGAAAAGTGCGGGCAACGCCACGTTCTGTGATCTCGTGGGGCCGAAGCATACGGATGTCATCCCATCTCCGCGTTACGGTGGGGACGGGCAGCCAACTCACCCACCATGCGGGCGTAGACAGCCGCTTGCGCCAGGTGATCGCAGGGTGGGCGACACGCTGGCCCCAGAAGAAAATTTCCCCCTCCGTGGGCGGATAGATACCAGTGATCATATTAAAAATCGTCGTTTTCCCGGCACCGTTAGGGCCGATCAGTCCCAGGATCTCCCCCTCGTTCAACTCGAAGTCAACGGCGTCAACGGCCACCAGGCCGCCAAACTGTTTGGTCAGGCTACGGATATCTAGAATCGCCATAGTATTCCCCTCGCCGGATCAACTGCCTGCCGCCGAAGCAGGAAGAGCTTCCTCCTTCGCGCCCCGTATCTCCAGCCGCACGCGGCGGCTGGGCCATAACCCTTCAGGACGGGCGATCATCATGACCACCATCGCCACACCCAGCCAGGCATCTCGCCACGCCTTCAGCGGACGGGAGAGTTCGGGCAGGGTCACCATGCCCAGCGTGCCCACGAAGATGCCAGGGATGGAACCTGTGCCTCCCAGAACGACGATGCAGAACATCACGACCGATTCCATAAACTTGGACAGATCGGGCGAGATGACGGTGATCTTGCCCGCGTAGAGCGCACCCGCCAGCCCGGCCCAACCGGAACCCAACACGAAAGCAAGCAGTTTGACGCGAGTGGTGTCAATCCCCATCGCCTCGGCTGCCACCTCGTCCTCACGCACATACATCCAGGCTCGTCCCAGGCGGGAGTTCTCCAGCCGCCACGCGGCGAAGATGGTGATGACCAGAAAGATCAGCATGAGGTAATAGTGGTAGATCGGCTGGCGCAACTCGAAGCCGAACAGAACAGGACGGTCAATGGCGCATAGGCCGTTCGCCCCGCCCGTGATGCCAAAGAGGTTATTCACCAGCACCAACCGCACCACCTCGCCGAAGGCAATGGTCACGATGCACAGATAATCGCCGCGCAGGTGCAGGATCGGCCTGGTGATGAGGTAGCCGAAGAGAGCCGCGACAGCCACGCTGGCCGGTAGCGTCAGGAGAAGCGGGATGTGGAAGTGGAGGTTGAGGAGAGCGGAGGTGTAGGCCCCCAGCGCGTAGAAGGCCGCGTGGCCCAGTTGGAACAGGCCAGCGTGGCCGACGATGATGTTCAGGCTCAGGCCCAACATGATGTAGAGACCGGTGCGCCACAGCACAGAGCGGTAGTAGTCGCCCATCGGCAGAGGCAGCAGAATCGCCAGCACGACGAGGCCCACCTGCCACCAGAGCGGCCGGAGTGAAAATGCTTTCCGGAGGCGTGTCAGCAGTCCTGTCATGGTTGCCTCCTCACAGTTTCTCCGCCACCCGCTCGCCGAGCAGCCCGGTGGGGCGGAAGATCAGGATGACGATCAGGATCACGTAGGCAATCACGTCCTTCCATTGGGGCGATACGTACCCGGAGCCCAGCGTCTCGATGATGCCGAGGAGCATGCCGCCGAGCATGGCCCCGGGGATGTTGCCGATGCCGCCCATAATGGCGGCGATGAATGCCTTCAGTCCAAAGACCCACCCCAGCGTGAAGTCGAAGGAGCCGTAGTAGAGAGCCACGATTAGCCCAGCCACTCCGCCCAGCCCCGGCCCGATGAGGAAGACGATAGCAATGATGCGGTCAACGTCAATCCCCATCAGCCGTGAGACGTCGTGGTCCAGCGAGACGGCGCGCATGGCCGTGCCGATACGGGTACGCTGGACAAAGAGATACAGCCCACCCATCAACAGGAACGAGACCACCAGGACGATAATCTGCATCACGCCGACGCGCACCCCCCCCCCCAACGTGATTCCCCCCGTAGGTGTGATCCCGGCCGGATAGGTCTTCCAACTGGCGCCGTAGACGTTGCGGGCCAGGCTTTCGAGGATGAAGGCAGCCCCCAGTGCCGAGATCACCGGAGCCAGCCGCCCCGCCGTGCGCAGAGGGCGGTAGGCCACGCGCTCTATCAGCACACCGATAAGGGCCACGCTGACCATTACAATGATGACAACCGGAAGGATGGCCCACGCGCTCGTCTGAGCGAGCAGGGCCAACAAGGCACTCAGTCCGGTCAGGCCCAGGTAGGCTCCCCACATAAAAAGGTCGCCGTGGGCAAAGTTGATTAACTTCAAGACTCCGTAGACCATCGTATAGCCCAGGGCGACCAGCGCGTAGAAGGCGCCGATGGTCACGCCGTTGATCAATTGTTGGATGAGTTGCATGAGGTTTGCCTCTTCCCCGGCCCTCCCCCACGGGGGGGAGGGAGCGGGCGTTGATTGTCCACCGTGCGGCTGAAAGGTAGCAACGACGGAGGGGGAGTTCGAAGTCCCTCGAACTCCCCCCAATCTGCCGTCGAGCCTACGGCTGCTGCGGGTTGACGACGAACGCGCCGCTCTCGTCAATGACGTAGGCCAGGTGGATGGTGCCCAGCCGGTCTCCCTTCTCATCCCAGCCCAGGATCGGGCCCGTGATGCCATTGAGGTCTTTCGCCTCGTTGTGGAGGAACTCAGCCAGCACCTTCGAGTCGGTGGATTCGGTCTGCTCGATGGCGTAGCGAACGACGTTGAACGCCTCCGCTGCCATCATCCACCACACGCTGTCGGGCGACATGTCATACGCGGCCTCGAAGTCGGCCACGAACTGCCGCGCCTCGGGGTAGTCCACATCCTTGGGCAGCGGCTCGGTGGTGACGTAGACGCCCACGGCGTTCTCCAGCCCGGAGATCTGGATCATCTCGGGGTTGTTGCAGGCGTTGCCCACGACCCACGTTATATCCAGCCCCAGTTCGCCGGTCTGCTTGAGCAGCAGCCCGCCCTGGGCGTGGTAGCCGGAAAAGTAGATCGCATCCAGCCCGGCGGCCCCGATGTTGGTGAGGATGGGCGTAAAGTCGGTATCTTCGGGATTGATGGCGTCGTAGAAGGCCACGTTGAGCCCCTTTTCCTCCGCGTAGCGCTTGGTGTGCTCGGCCAGCCCCTGGGCGTAGGTGGAATTGTCGTGCAGGATGCCGACGTTCGCCGCGCCCAGCACGTCCTTCATAAACGTGGCGGCGAAGAGGCCCTGGCGGTCGTCCAGGAA
>CAZZEX010000055.1:0-32158 GCA_964653285.1 uncultured Anaerolineales bacterium | reverse complement strand
ACCGAAAGGGGATCGTTCAGTCAAATGAAAGTGAGACCGAGCTGTCCCCCTGTTTCGCCTGCATCTGGGCCTCGAGCCACTCGTCCAGCAGTTGCCGGGAGAACCGCCACACCCGGCCGACTTTGACGGCAGGAATCTCACCCTTTGCTGCCAGGCGGTAGAGGGTCGCCCGCGCGATGCGCAGATAGGTCGCTGCCTCCTCCGCCGTCATAACGTCGTGTTCGCTCACTAATTCCTCCAGCTCCCTCGATGCCCTTCCAGCCCAGGTCTGGGCCAGGTATCTGTCTACGCCCCGACCTCCGCAAGCAACGTCGGATCCAGCGTGTCCAGCACGTCCTGCGAGCCATCCGACCCGCGAGCGGATATCCGATGGGCCATCATCCCTGCCGAGTCGCCCTCTCCCCGCCTCGGTCTTGCCGGGTGTGGTACTTCGACGTGGGCCAGCTGTGCGCGGGGAAGCGGCTCATAGTCATAATTGGAGGGAACTGCGCAGACTGAGCATTGGTGTTCTTATACCTTGCCCTCTGTCCCGCTTCAAGGCATAATGACTCTGGTCGTATTGGCTGATCGGATGGAGACCGTGGTTGGGAACGGAAGGGGGACCTGATGGGCGAAGTCCAAACGGCGATGATCCAGACAGACGTACCAGTCCGCTTGCTGGCCGAAATGCAGACGTTGGTTGAAGCGGGTTGGTTTCGTGACCTGGATGAGCTGATGCTGAATGCCTGGCGTCGGTTTGTCGAGTCCCATCGCGCTGAGTTGATGGAGCGTTTCATAAGGGAGGATGTAGAGTGGGGTCTACACGGCAACGAGTAGATCCCCCCTTGACATCGTCTGCAACGTCAGGTCTCTGATACACCTCGACGAACTGAGCCACCTGGAACTGTTAGACAACGACGCGCGTTTGACAAGTGGAGTCTTCTCTTGTATAATCTCCGCACTGTATCGTAGTGCGCTGGATTCTTAGAAACCTAAGAGCGTAAGGCCACCCTAAAATAGGTGGCCCAACAGTCCAGAGTATACGTACCAGGATTGCAGCTCATAACCCGGAGGTCACGGGTTCGAATCCTGGCCCCGCTATCTGAATACCAGACGGGCGCCGACAAGCGCTCGTGCTGTGTTATGGCGACGTAGCTCAATGGTAGAGCAGGGGACTCATAAGCCCTTGGTTGGCAGTTCAAATCTGCCCGTCGCTACTATAACGTGGCCTGGCTTCGCTAGCGGTTCTGCTCGAATGCCAGGCCACGTCGTAGTGAACCTCCTGAAGAAGTCTTCCACTTCACCGTAAACTATGGATTGGTGCGCATCAGCGCCGGGGTGGGTACTGGAGCGCAGGCATAAGCCTGACCCAAGGCAGCCTTACGGCTGCACTCCGTGTAATTCAACCGATTCAGAGGTCAGTGCTATTCAACGCGAAAAGGGGGTGGTGCCTATCGTTAAAGAGAAGAGCGGCGGTGCTCGCAAAACAGGAGCAGGCGGTGGCAAGGCGTGGCGGTTAGGGAGCGGGCCGATTTGTAATTCTCTGCCAAATAGTGCTATACTATAGGCATCTCAAGGCATCTCACTTCTGCCCATTTCCAGCCTTCAGTGACCACTGGCCTGAGTAGCAAGGAACTTTTGGCGACCCACTTAAGCAGTCAGCGACTGAAATTGTAGGAGGGCGACCATGTCCGACGAGTACACCGACATCCTGATCCGCATCCGCCGCTGGGACGAGGACGCTGAAGCCTATCCTGTCGAGGCCGAACTCGACGACGGCAGCTTCTTCTACGGCGGCCAGTTGCGCCTCGACAGGCAAGCCCTGCTGACCGTCGAACTCGATCCTGAGAAATATGGGCTCGAACTCTTCCACGCCCTCTTCTCTGAGCCTATCCGCCGCGCCTACGACAAGGCTACCGGTCGCGCCGAGGCCCGGACGGAAGGCCGCTTGCGCGTCCGTCTCTGGATTGACGATGACGCCACTGAACTCCACGCTCTCCCCTGGGAGCGGCTCTATCACATGCACAGGGGCCAACTGGTCCCTCTGGCAACCTCGGCATTGACCCCCGTCTCACGCTACACCGGCCTGGAGATCCCCGAGCCCCAGCCGATCACCGCGCGCCCCATCCGCTTGCTCATCGCCATATCCAATCCACGTGACCTGCCACCCGGCCTGATCCCTCTCGACGTTGAGCGGGAGATCGAGAACCTGCGCCAGGCGCTGGGTGACCTGCGACGAGGTGGACAGGTCCAGGTGACGCTCATGCCTGGCCGGAGTGGGATATCGCCGGAGTTGCGGGCGCGGTTGGAGGACGAGGGCTACCAGATTCAGGACGGAGTGACGGGACTGGAGGAAATCCTGCGGCTGCTGACGGGCTGTCACGTGTTCCACTTCCTGGGCCACGGCTTCTTCCAGCGGAGGGGTGAGCACGGCGAGGGCACCGCCGCGCTCTACCTGGAGAAAGAGGATGGGACGTGGGATGCGGTCAAGGACGATGACCTGGTGCCCAGGCTGGCGGCCGCCGACCCCCTACCGCATCTGGTATTCCTGTCTGCCTGCGAGAGCACCAAGCGCGACGCCGATGCCGAGCACCCCTTTGTGGGCCTGGGGCCCAAACTGGTCAAAGCAGGAGTGCCAGCGGTGGTGGCCATGCAAGACGTAGTACCAATGGCGCTAGCGCGGCAGTTGACGGGCGACTTCTACCGCTGCTTGTTGGAACACGGCTTAATTGATCGGGCGCTGAACCAGGCGCGTCTGCTGCTGTTTGAGCGAGAGGAGAGCGACTGGGCAATCCCGGTGCTATTCATGCGACTGGAGAAAGGCCAGCTCTTCGCCGCCGACCCGGTCCGCCTGGTGCTCCAGGCCATTCGTGCCCACAAGCCATACCACCCCTGGGCCGAGAACGAGTACCTGCCCGTCGAGGTCGTACACCTGGTTGGACGTCAGGACTCTGGCAGTCTCGAGCGGCTCCAGCAGGGGCCCACGCCATCCCTTGATATGATTGATGCCACCCTCAACCTCTTCTCCAGAAAACATCTCCCTTCGGCTACGCTCAGGGCCGGCCCTTCGGCTACGCTCAGGATGGGCCAGACGGTGACTCTGGATCGCGAGCAGCACCGCTCCCGGGACGAGCGGCTGCTCGTAGCCCTCATCGGCGGCCACGGGACGGCCAAGTCCACCCAACTGCGCCGCATCGCCTGGATCACAGCCACCCGCTCGCTGCGCCCTTCGGCTGAGCTCAGGACAGGCCCCGACGCCGAGCGCCAGGTTATCCCAATCTACGTGGATCTCGTGGGCCTCCAGCACTATCCATCCGTGAGGTCGGGCCTGGGCAATCCCGTCGAGACCCTGATGCTGGAGAGCCTCAAGCCATTCTGGCCCGAGTTGACGGCGGGGCGGTTGTCCGACCTGCTTCGACGCGACGACGGCCCCACCCTGCGGGTACTACTCGACGGCAGCGATGACCTGCCTGACAGACAGCGCCGCCAGGCCTGGCACGCGATTCAAGGCCTGGTACGCGACCATCCTCAGCATGAGTACATGCTGGCCATTGACCCCGACTACTTCGATCCGCGGCTGTTGGATATCACCGACCTGCTGGTCATCCAGCCGCTATCCCGGCGCAAGATCGAGCAGTTTCTGAAGGGCCTGGACGGTTCTACTGGTCGCCGACTCTATGGCGCACTAGCCCGAGCCCAGCTCTTCGATCTGGCATCCAGCCCCTGGCTCCTGGTGAGGACGCTCAACCAGGCCCGGGAAGGGCTCTATCCTCGGTCGCGCACGGCAGTACTGCAGAGCCTGGTCGAAGATGGGATCACCGACGTCCCCCCCGAACACGGCATGCGTTCTCGAGCCGAACAGACTCTCTACGCCCTGGCCTGGGAGATGCAATCGGCCCACAGTAACACGTGGCCAGTGAGCGATGCTTTCCGCACCATGACCACCACACGCGGGAATCGCGAGTACAGCCTGGAGAACCTCTACGATGCCCTGGTAGAATGCAGCCTCCTGGCCCGGGTAGGTCAGGAGACTATGCGATTCGCCTATCCCGCCATCCAGGCCTACTGCTGTGCCAGGGCCATCCTTGAGATGGACGACCGGGACCAGGTTCTGGATGACATCACAGCGACGCTGGGGCGACTGACCCGGCTCCGCTGGTGGGAGGACACGCTGATCCTCCTGAGCGGGCTGATGGACGATCCCAACGTGCTCATCAGGATGCTCCTCTATGGTGCGGCCCTGGCCGAGGGTGAGCAGGCATTCCTGGCGGCGCGCTGCCTTCTGGAAAGCAGCAATCGGCGGATTGCTCCGGACTTGATAGACCAGGTGGCTGACGCCCTGGTCTGGCGACTGGACAGCGCCAACGAGCGCATGATATCGCGCCGCATCCGCGCGGCTCACACTCTGGGACAGTTAGGGCAGTCGCGGCAGTTGCGGCCTGCGTCGGTCATCCCCCACCTGGCCCGCGCCGCCAACCAGGAGGTCCGGACCAACTGGCGAGGAGAGCGGACCTATGACTACAGCAGCGTGCGGATGGCTGCTGCCGTCGCCCTCCAGCGTATGATACCGGTTGCTCGCGAGGAAATCGAGGCCATCGACTCCAAACTGGCAGAACTTCTGTATCTGTGGGAGAAAAGGGATGTGGAGGCCCTGTCCCCGTCGTTGCACTCGAAGGACATGGGGGCCCAAGCCATCGCCGCTTTCGCCCTGGGCGACTTGCAGACGGCACAGGCTGTGGAACTCCTGGTGGCGGCCTTTCTTGATCCCAAAACTCAGGCACACACCCGTTGGGCAGTGACCGATGCCCTGGCCCTGCTCGACCCGGCCGTGGTCACGCGCCGCGCGATCCTGCCGCTTCTAGACGCCGAGGCTGCCGAGCGGGAGGGCCTCGCCTCCAGAACCTGGAAACGCCGCGCCGACTGGTACGAGCGATTGGCCTACCTCATCGGCAAGATACGGGTACAGGAACCCATCACCCGTGCTTTCCTCGAACGCTGCCTGTACGAGTTCACCGGCACCTGGCTCAAGGCCAAGGCCATCCAATCCCTGGGATGGATGTACGACCACAGCCACAAGGACCTGTTTGAACAGATCGCGATCGGCGACTTCAGCAACGTCGCCTTGCGCGAGCATCCTCCCGAAAAAGAGACGGTATACCTGCGGCGCAAGGCAATACAGGCCCTGGCGAACATCGGAGATCGGGACACGCTGGCCAAACTACGAGCTAACCGCACCGACTGGTGCCCCGAGCTGGAGCGAGCCTTTTATTGGACCAGCGAGGAGATCCACTGGCGTCTAAGTCCTGGCAGCAGTCAGTAGCGAGGTGACAAGATCGGGTGTGCGAGCATCCCGCCGTGCAGTTCAAATCGGGAGGTGAAGATGGTCCAAATCTGAACGTCTCGGGCTTGAAGCACTAGAGATATGAGGGGGACACAATGAGTGAAGAGCTTCTTTTTTTCAACGGCATTGACGGCGCCAGCGGTGAGTATCTGTTGCCCCCGATGACGGTCCAGCAGGTCTCAGAGATCGCCCAGGGTGAACCGCAGGACGAAGATCACCTCAGAGAGCTCAAGGCGTGGCTGCAGCGGACCACCCAGGCCACGCTGGGCCCCAAAGAGGGTGTGGACCCCAAGAACCTGGCGGAAACCGGTTGGGGCGTCATCTTCGCTTATGAGGACAGAGAACGCATACCCGCTATCAGGGAGGCGCTCAGCGAGTTGCTGGAGCACCGGCGGGAACAGGCCACACAGAACCACAAACACTACTACAAGGAGTACACCGGTGTAGATGCTTACCGTCCGGGCGAGTCCAAGCAGAAATTCCTGGCCCGCCACGGCGCAGGCCCAGGCCCGGCTGACCCGGATAAAGTGCCCTATTATCTGCTCATCGTTGGCGACCCGCAGACGATCCCCTATCGCGT
The DNA here is from genome assembly GCA_964653285.1 of uncultured Anaerolineales bacterium. Taxonomy (GTDB): domain Bacteria; phylum Chloroflexota; class Anaerolineae; order B4-G1; family B4-G1; genus CAZZEX01. Next base: position 26,258 of record CAZZEX010000055.1, on the reverse strand, counting down.
CCAGTACCAACTCGATGTGCAGTACGCGGTGGGCCGCCTCCACTTCGACACGCTGGAGGAGTACGCCCAGTACGCGCGCAGCGTGGTCGAGGCTGAGACCAACAAGGTAGTGTTGCCCCGTCGTGCTACCTTCTTCGGGGTGCGGAATCCTGACGACCGGGCCACCAACCTCAGCGCCGATGAACTAGTCACACCGCTGGCCAAAACACTGGCCGAGGATCAGCCGGACTGGGCTGTGGAGACGTGGCTCAAAGACGAGGCCACCAAGGCGCGACTGAGTCAACTGCTGGGTGGCGACGAAACCCCTGCCCTGCTCTTCACCGCCAGCCACGGCATGGGCTTCCCCAACGGTCATGCAAACCAGTTGCCGCACCAGGGGGCGCTGTTGTGCCAGAACTGGCCTGGCCCCCAGGCGTGGCGAAAGGCCATCCCCCAGGACTTCTACTTTGCGGCAGGTGACGTGGGCGACGATGCCCGGCTGCCGGGCCTGTTGGCCTTCTTCTTTGCCTGCTACGGCGCGGGCACACCCCGGATGGACGACTTCGCCCACCAGGCCTTTCGCGAGCGGGCGGCCATCGCGCCGCATGCCTTCGTAGCCCGCCTGCCGCGGCGGCTGCTCGGCCACCCCAAAGGGGGTGCTCTGGCCGTGGTGGGCCACGTGGAGCGGGCCTGGGGCTACTCCTTCCTGTGGGAGCGTGCCGGGAGACAGTTGCAGGTCTTTGAGAGCGCCTTGAAGCGGCTGATGAAGGGCCACCCGATAGGCTCGGCCATGGAATACTTCGACGAGCGGTACGCCGAACTCTCCTCCGACCTGAGCGTCGAACTGGAGGATATATCGTTCGGCAAAACGCCCGACGATGTGGCGCTGGCCGGCATGTGGACAGCCAACAACGACGCGCGCAGTTACGTGATCATCGGCGACCCGGCGGTGCGACTACCGGTGGGCAATGAGGCGGCTGCCGAGGCTGAGCGGCCGGCCATTGAGGCCATCACCATCCGGCCGCCGGAAACCACGACGACACCGGAGCCAGTGCCCGCTGCAGCAGTGGAGGGCACGCTCCCCTCCGCTGCGAGGGGGCCAGGGGAGGTGGAGGCTGCGGCAGTGGAGTACGGCCTGTTCGACGCATCCGGGCTCAAGGGAGCCGGGGCGCGGTTGTCCAATTCCATCCAGGAATTCGCTCAAAAGCTGGGCCAGATTCTCGAGAAGGCCGTGGACGACGCAACCAGCCTGGAGGTGTCCACCTACGTGAGCGACGACATGACCAAAGTGACGAGCGACTTCGCCGGGACGGCCAGGCTCCGGGCCTTCACCCGCATCAACATTGACGGGGACACCCTGGTCTGTGTGCCCAAAAGGGAGCGCGAGATTGACGAAGCCTTATGGGCCATACATATGGATATGGTACAGCAGGCGCAGGCCAATCGGACCGAGATGATCAAGACGGCGATCTCGGCGGCAACGGGGCTGCTTGACGCGCTGAAGGTGTTGTGACCATGGGAGAGGACGGGAGCCCACGGGCAGTCTTCGAACTCTGCGACGGGGCACGGGCTGGAACCGCGCCAGATGTGCTTGGGCTGTGGACGGCGGCCCTTCCCTTCGGCTCCGCTCAGGACAAGCCCTCAGCGGTGGACGGCGTTGCCTTCGACACGACTGCAGCGGCAACCGTTGAAGCGCCCGTATGGCGTGCCAATCTCCCGGCAGACCCGAATGTGGCGGCCGCGCAAATGGACAGCGCCGAGGCGAGCCTGGATGCATCGCGGGCGGCGTTGACCGCGGCCGCAGACAGGATCAATGCGCTTGTTGAGGAACGGGAGGGACAGTCAACCGGCCTGGTTTTTGACGTCTCCGCAGCAGGGGCAGAGCTGGCCCAACCGGAGAGGGAACTGTTGGCCTGGCTGGAAGAGACCCGGGGGGGTGGGCCCCCGGTGAGTTTCGGAGCGGGCGAAGGGGTCAGCAGCGGGTGGGCGCAGGCAACCCAGCAGTTCCAGGGTTTTATGGACCAACTACGGCAAATCGTTGGCCACTATGCCTGGGTGGAGACCCGTATACAGGGACAGTTCTTGAGCCAGACTACAGTCGGTTGGACAGGCAATATGCGCACCGCCTGGCAAGAGGGGCTTAATCCTGCGCAGATGGCATTGCATCAGCGCACGCTGACACTGGCGTTGGCGTCTCGAGATACACTGATTCGGACGTTCATCGTGGCTGCCTCGGGCGCCGTCAAGCTGTCCGTGCTGTTGACCACGCCGGGCGGGGCCATACTGGCCCTTCCAGTGGCGTGGAGGTTTATCAACCAGGTGCGAGCCGAGCTCGAGAAGCACCAACAAATCACAAAGGAGGTCTAAATCTAGAATGGCTACTGAACTGGAAAACTCGATCAAGAACGCAGCGGCGAAGGTTGCCGAGTACGTCGCCGACGTCGCCACAATGACGGTTGAGACAAAATACGTGGAGATCGGCGCAGGTGGTGCCGTGGACTTCAATCAGGCCAAGCCGGCCGCCCGCACGATCATCAGACTGGATGGGGACTCCGAAACCATCGTTCCCATGCGCGAGGCAGAGACGGGTGAGTCTGAGGTGGACACTGTGCTGTTCGACCTGCACCAGAGCAACGTGACCACTGCCATAGATTACCGGGCGAGTATGCTGGATGCACTGTTGGGGACCCTGAAATTAGAAACCAGGTAGCCGTGACTGCAAGGCTACCCGATTGCCAACATGCGGGGGCGCAGCCGGCCCAGGGAGGTGACCATCTTCCCAGACCTCGTACTTTTGCTCGTCAGGGCAGGCAACCATAGTGGGCGAGGAGCGCGGGGGCTTACTCAAGACCCCGCGCTTTTCTGTTGTGCTTTACCAGCCTGTTCGCGCCTACCCGCAACAAGTTGCGGCATCCAACGTGGAAGGGCCGCCTCGAAAGGCCGCCTCGGCTGCGTCCAACCGGTTCAGCACCCGCTCTCGCCCCAGGATCGCCAGCGACCCGAACAGCGGCGGCGCGACCTTCTGCCCGGTCACTGCCCAACGCACGATGCCGAACAGTTGCCCGGCCTTAAGCCCCAGTTCGCCTACCAGCGCCCGCATTGGCGGCTCCATCGTCTCAGCCTCGAAAGGCTCCACCTCCGCCAGCAGACTTCGCGCCCGTCGCAACGCCGCCAGGCTCTCCTGCGGCGTCATCTTCTTGCCCACCAGTTTCTCTGCCGGAGGAGTCTCAATCTCCCGGAACAGGAACGTTGTCCACTCGACGACCTCATCCAGTCGCTTCAGCCGCTCCTGCACCAGCGGAACGATTGGCCGCAGCCTCTCCCGCTCCTCCTCCAGGCACGGATCCGGCACCAGTCCGGCTTTCTGCCAGAAGGGCAACAGGCGCTCCAGCAAATCTTCCTCCGATAAATTACGGATATAGACGCCATTCATCCAGTCCAACTTCTTATAGGAGAAAACCGCAGACGCTTTGTTGACGCGGAACAGGTCAAACCGCTCGATCAATTCCTCGCGGCTAAAGATCTCCTGCCCTTCTCCCTCCCCTGGCGCCCAGCCCAGGAGCGCCAGGAAGTTGAGCAGCGCCTCCGGCAAGTATCCCTGGTCTTGGAACTGGGCAACGGAAGTTGACCCGTGCCGCTTGGATAGCGGCCTGCCATCCTCACCCAGTACCAGCGGGACGTGGCAGTAGACGGGGACTTCCCATCCCAGCGCCTGGTAGATCAGGATGCGCTTGGGAGTGCTGGAAATCCATCTGTCGTCCCGGATGATGTGGGTGATCTTCATGAAATGATCGTCCACCACCACCGCCAGGTGATACGTGGGAAAGCCATCTGATTTGAGGAGGATCTGGTCGTCTATGCCGGCATTCTCGAAGACCACATCCCCCTTTATGACATCATGGAAGACTGTTTGACCTGTCAGTGGGACCTTGAGCCGGATGACGTGGGGCTCGTCGGGGGAGATGGCGTCCGGCGGGAGGTCACGGCAATGGCGATCGTACATCACCATCTGCTTGCGGGCCCGCTGGCACTCTCGCACCTGCTCCAGGCGCTCCGGCGTGCAGTTGCAGCGGTAGGCCCACCCCCGCTCGATCAATTTCTCTGCCACTTCCTTGTACATCTCTAGCCGCTCCGACTGGACGTACGGCCCAACCGGCCCGCCGACGGCGTGCGCCTCGGCGTTTTCCACGCCCAGACGTTGCAGCGCCTCCAGCCCCGGCCCCTCGTCCCAATCCAGTCCCAGCCAGCGCAGCCCCTCCATGATGCCCAGGATGCTCTCCGGCTGGTACCGCGTCTGATCGGTATCCTCAATGCGCAGGATGAACTGGCCGCCCATCTTGCGGGCAAAGAGCCAGTCGAAGACCACCGTCCGAACACCGCCGATGTGCAGTTTGCCGGTGGGACTAGGCGCAAAACGGACGCGAACCGTCATAATCCTTACTCCCTACTTCTTGCCCTGCGCTTTCTGAATCTTGGCCCATGTGTCGCGTAACGCCACCGTCCGATTGAATACAAGTTTTCCGCCGGACGAATCGGGGTCCACACAGAAATAGCCCTTTCTCAAAAACTGGTAGTGGCTTCCAGGCTGCGCACCTGCAAGGCTGGGTTCAACCCGGCACGATGTCAACGTCTCCAACGAGTTCGGATTCAAATTCGCTGTGAAATCAGAACCCTCCTCCACGTCGTATGGATCCGCTTTGGCGAAGAGATGGTTGTACAGGCGAACCTCGGCTTTGAGCGCGTGGGCCGCCGAAACCCAGTGCAACGTCCCTCTGACTTTGCGCCCGTCTGGAGCCGCCCCTCCCCGTGTCTCTGGATCGTAGGTGCAGTGCAACTCGATCACCTCGCCGGTTTGTTCATCCTTCACCACTCGCACACACGTGACGAGATATGCATGTTTTAGCCGTACCTCACGACCCGGAGCCAAGCGGAAGTATTTTTTCGGCGGGTCCTCACGAAAGTCATCTCGCTCGATATACAGCACACGGGAAAAAGGAACCTTCCGTGTCCCCATACTGGGATCCCCCGGATGATTCATGGCGTCCAATTCTTCCACCTGGTCTTCTGGATAATTGTCAATGACCACTCGAAGTGGACGCAACACTGCCATCACACGCGGAGTGCGTGGATCCAGATCTTGTCGGATGCAGTGCTCAAGAAAAGCCACATCCACTACACTATCGGCCCTGGCCACTCCGATGCGCTCACAAAAGTTTCGGATGGCCTCCAATGTGTAGCCCCGTCTCCGCAAACCCGATATCGTCGGCAGCCGTGGATCGTCCCATCCGGTGACATACCCTTCCTCAACCAATTGCAGCAACCTCCGCTTACTCATCACGGTGTAACTGAGATTGAGGCGAGCGAACTCGATCTGCTGAGGGTGATAAACGTTCAATTCGTCGAGGAACCAGTCGTACAAGGGGCGATTATTTTCAAATTCCAGCGTACAAATAGAATGTGTGATCCCTTCGATGGAATCCGAAAGGCAATGGGTAAAGTCATACATCGGATAAATGCACCACTCGCCGCCTGTCCGGTGATGTGTCGCGTGCAGGATACGATAGATGACCGGATCACGCATAATCACATTGGGAAATGCCATATCAATTTTCGCTCGAAGGACGCGGGAGCCATCCTCGAACTCACCCGCCCGCATGCGCTCGAACAGGTTCAGGTTCTCTTCGACCGAACGGTTACGATACGGACTGTCCTGGCCCGGCTCGGTCAAGGTGCCGCGATACTCCCTGATCTCCTCCGCGCTCAAGTCGCAGACGTACGCCTGGCCCTTCTTGATCAACTGCACGGCGTATTCATAGAGCTGCTCAAAGTAGTCAGAGGCATAGAACAGCCGGTCATCCCAATCGAATCCAAGCCATCGAATGTCCTCTTGGATCGATTCCACATATTCTGCTTCCTCTTTGGTTGGATTCGTATCATCGAATCGCAGATTGCAAAGACCTCCATACTCGGCGGCGAGACCGAAATTGAGGCAGATGGATTTGGCGTGTCCAATATGCAGATAGCCGTTCGGCTCCGGCGGAAACCGAGTATGAACTCGGCCACCGTATTTGTTTGTCTTCAGGTCTTCCGTGATTATATCTCGGATAAAGTCGGAGGGGGGACTGGAACCGGTCATGGTCGTATTGGCAGCTCCCTTCTCGCTTTTTCTTTCTGTTGTTGGATTTTCGTCTTCTCTTTTCATGGCTTTTTCTCCTATCAAGCAACCATAGCCGGTAACGTAAAGCTAAAGACACTCCCCCGGCCCACCTCACTCTCCCCCCTTACCTGCCCGCCGAGTTTCTCCACGATGCGCCGCACGATGGACAGCCCCAACCCGTGCCCTTTGGCGCGAACCTGGTCGAACCGCGTAAATGGCTTGAACAAGCGGGCCTGCTCCTCTGGCGTGAAGCCGGAGCCGTTGTCGCGCACCCAGAAGCACACCGTATCGTCCGCCTGCACCATCGCACCCAGTTCCACGCGGGGCGGTTGGCCGCCGTACTTAATAGCATTGCTGAGATAGTTGACCCACACCTCTTCGACCCACGGACCGTAGCCCAGCGCCACCGGCCAGGTCTCGGGCGAGATAACCTCGGCCTGGCGTTCCTCGGTCACATAGGCCAACCGCCGCTGGGCCTCGGCCACGATACTCGCCATGTCCAGTGGCTCCATCTCCACTTCCATCTGGCGTACTCCAGCCAGCAGCAGTAACTCGTCAACGATGTTGTTCATCTTGCGCCCGCTCTGGGCCATCTTGTGCAGGTAGCGGCGCCGTTCCTCACCCGGCATTGTGGCGCATTCCTCTCCCAACACCTCGGCCAGGCCGACGACAAGGGCCAACGGGCCCTTGAGGTCGTGGGCCACGGTGTGGGCATAGGCATCCAGGTCCTCGTTGCGCGCCTGTAGTTCGAAGGTGCGTTGGCGCAGCGCTTCGACCAGCCGGGCATTGTCAATAGCGATAGCGGCCGGGGCAGCGAGTGATTCCAGCAACGTCAGATCCGCTGCATTGAAGCGGTTAACCTCTGTATCCATCACCTGGAGCACGCCGATCACATCTTTTTTGATTCGCAAGGGGACACCAAGGATAGAGCGCAACGGTAGCCCGGTTTGCTGATCCACCTCCTTGAAGTGACGCCCGTCAACCTGTGCATCCGGCACAATCAGGCCTTCGCCGCTGCGAGCCACCCAGCCGGCAAGCCCCTCTCCTGGCACCAGGCGCCAGCCGCGCACGATCTCGCTTTGAGGGCCAGTGGCGTGCTGGCAGACCAGTTCGTCCGTCTCCAGGTCGGCCAACCAGACCGAGGAAGCCACCACACCCAGCAGATGGCGCACTTCTCCCAGGACAGTGACAAGCACCTGGTCCAGGTCGAGGGTGGAAGTGAGCGCCTGGCTGGCCCGGTTGAGCAGGGCCAGCTCGCGGTTACGCTGTCGCAGCGTCTCCCCCGCCTGCCTGCGTTCGGTAATTTCCCGCTCAAGGTGTTCAACAGACCTCATGAGTGCAGTGGTGCGCTCTTCCACCAGTTCCTCAAGGTGGTAGCGGTGTTTCCTCAATTCCTCCTCCACCCGCTTGCGCTCGGCGGCCTGCTCTTCCAGAGTTGAGTTGGCCTCTGAAAGTTCCGCATTCCGCATCTCAAGCACGGTCCGTTGCGCCACAACGCGGTCGAGCATCTGGTTGAACGCCGTGCCTACTTGCTCCAGTTCCGCCACCCGGAAGGTGGGAACGCGCGCTTCCTCTACGCCGCCGTTCACGGCTTCGGCCAAGCGGCGCAGCCGTTCGAGCGGCAAGCCAATCAGCCCCCACACCAGCGCAATCGTGGCAGCGAAAGCCACAATCGCACTCAAGCCGGCGGCGAGCGTGTTGACCAGGGCGTTGGTCTGTGCCTCGGAAAACTGATCTTCCCAGTCAACCTCACCGAGCAGGGCCGCTGCTGGCTGGCCGGCCGAGTCAGAAAGCGGGACGGCGACGAGAAGGACATAGGGAAAGTCCCCCGGCATGGTGACAGTGACGTTATCCGCCAGCGCTTGCGCTACGACTGGTACATCCACCTGCCCATCGGGCTGGATGCGTCCGCTGTCAGCCAGCACAGCGCCGTCGGGGGCAACGACGCGGAAACGAGACTTGATCTCCAGTCCGCTCAGGCGGCGCAGACGATCTTGCACGGACTCCCAACTGCCCAACCTGGCCTCCCGGTCAATGGACTGCGCGATGGCAGCCGTGCTGGTGAGCGCGGCCCGTTCGGAGTTGGTCTGGAAGAACGCCATCTGCCGACGGAAGCTAAGAACCTGCTCAACGAGCACCAGCGCGAGGATCACACCAAACGCGGTGCCCAAGACCCATGAGATGCGCAACTGAAGTTTCATTTCTCCACCGCCTCCGCCACGAGCGAGCCGTCGGTCGAGCCGTCGGTTCCGACTCCACCTAACGGCTCGTTCACACGCACCGGGTTGAGGTACCGCTCCACGCCGTCCAGGTGCCAGGCTAACTGGCACTGGTATATGGGGTGAGGTGCGAAGGAACATGAGGCCTCTCCAGGCGCAACGTTGCCCACTACCTTAACCTGTTCCACCTCTCCCACTCCCAGCCCCAGGAGGCGGCAGTAGCGCAGGTAGCCCACCTCCTCTGGGTTGAAGCCCATCAGGTGCGCCGTAAGCACATCCAGCGCCAGTGGATCCGTGCCAGCCAGCGCCACCTTCCAATCCACTGGATCGCCCGCCCCAGGTCCCTCTCCCTCCATCCCCTGCCAGCCGTCAATCACCGCCAGGTGCGGCCAGACGCGAGGAGCCACCAGCGCCAAGTTCAAGTTGATGACCGGGAAGCCCTGATGCATCGCCATTTTGCTCGACTCACCGAGCCGACCGAGAAATGTGGACTTGCCCCACTCGCCCAGTCCCGACTGCCGCACCCATTTTGGCGCCAACCCAGCCAGCCGCTGCACCAGCCCCGGCGTACCACGGCTGCGCCGGACAACTTGCGGATTGACCAGCGCCCCCATCACCATGTTCTTGATGGAGAGCGTGACGATCACCACATCGTGAGTCTTGGGAGGGCCAACGGAGATACGATAACCGGCCTCGACGACAGTGCGCGCCAGCGACACCGTCAGCGGGCGTAGGCGGCGGTTGTAAATCTGCACTGGCACCGTATCGTCAGCGTTGAGGTCTACCAACTCAACGCCGTATTCCTCGGCCAACGGCTCGTAGCCATAGTTGCGGAATCCTTCCCACGTTGAGGAGAGCGCCGCCCCTTCGGCCACGACGATGAGGCCATCGTAGCGAGCGCGGATGAAGTCCAATACGGCGCGGACAGCGTCTACGTGAGTGGCTGCCAACTGGCGGTTGACTGAGACGAAGTTGGGCTTGACCAGGACGCAGTGAGCGGCGTCCAGCCTAACCTGATCGGCGATACTTTCCAGAGCCGCCGCCACGTTCCCATAGCGACTCTCACCCCGCACCAACGCCACCTTCGCCTGTCCTACACTGTCCACCTCAGAACTCCAATCTGCGGTGGCGCATCACTACGTTCTCCGCTATCCCGATGCCAATCATCATCGTCAGCAATGCAGCAGGACCGTAACTGAGGAAGGGCAACGGCAGTCCGGCGACGGGCAGCAGGCCCAGGTTCATGCCGACGTTGACAACGGCCTGGAACAGGATCATCGCCAGCGTGCCTGTCACCAGCAGCCGCCCATAGGCATCCGACGCAATCAGAATGATCCGCAGCAGGCGGAGGAACAGCACTATGTAGAGGGCAAACAGCAGCATCACGCCTGCAAAACCGAGTTCCTCGGCGAGGACGGCGAAAATGAAGTCCGTATGGCGCACCGGCAGGTACCGGAGCTGGCTCTGCGTGCCCTGGCCGAGCCCTTTCCCCCACAGCCCACCCGAGCCGATGGCGATAAATGCCTGCCTGAGTTGATACTCGACGTCAGGATTACTACTGGGCTTGAGGAAACCCAGCACGCGCTCATGCATGTATCCAAACTCGAGCAGGCCTGCCAGTTTCCAGAGCGGATAGAGTGCCCCCAGTCCCGCCATCGCCGTCAGCACCAGGTATCGCACCGGCACACCCGAGTCGAACAGCATAGCCAGCCACATAAAGACGAACACAGCAGCAGTAGCCATATCGGGTTGCAGAAAGACCGACGCTGCCAACACCAGTGTCATAATGGCAGAAGTCAGATAACCGGCAAAATCGGGGCGCCTGGCGGTCTCCTCTGCCAGAAGGCTTGTCTTGGGCGCTCCGAAGAGCAGGGGATCAGAGGAACCACGTGTCCGCCGCCGGCGGCTGAGTATGGCTCCCACCGATATGGCGAGCAGATTCATCGCCAGGAACGAGGGCTGAAGGCGGAAAGGGCCCAGGTAGAACCAACCCCTGACCTCGCCGATTTCGCTTTGCCCGAAGAAGAGCACGAGCACCAACAGGACGACGGCCAGGAGGTAAGCCAACCACCAGAAGTCGCCGAGCCACTTATAATCGCGCGGGAAAGCAGCCAGCAGGAAGATCAACCCCACCCCGGCAGCCCCGAAAATCGCCTGTCGCCGCCAAAGATCGGCTAGATTGGGATCCAGGCTGCCCAGGTTGGCGCTGTAGATCATCAGCACACCGTAGGCGGTCAGTAGAACGGTAACCGCGAACAGCACGTAGTCAAAGTGACGCCAGACACGAAATCTTGTCATCCTACTTCTTGCGCTGCCCGCGCTGGGCCAGTAAGGGAATGTCAGCGACCAGGCGCGTTTCGCGCGCACTCTGGGAAAAGGTCACTTGAACGCCATCGGCGTCAATGGCGATGTGGCGTGAAATCACAGTGACGATTTCGTCTTTGAGCGTTTCCAACAGCGCGGGCGAAATGCTGGCCCGATCGTGGGCCAGCACCAGGCGCAATCGCTCCTTGGCGACCTCCCCGCTAGACGGTTCGTGACGACGGCGCATCAGGCGTTCAAAGAACTTCATAGTCAATCTCTCCCAGAGCGCACGAAACGAAAAAATCGTTCCCACACCCTCGGCTCGCGCAAGGTCATGAACGGCACATCCTCCCCTCGCAACCGGCGAGCGATGTTATGAAACGCCCGCCTGGCCAGGGAACTATCGCTAGAGAAGGCCAGAGGCTGCCCCCGATTCGTGGCGACCAGGATTGCTTTGTCCTCCGGCACGATGCCGATGAGATCAATGGACAGAAGTTCGACGACGTCGGCGATGCTCAGCATCTCACCGCGCCGCACCATGTCTGGCTCAATCCGGTTGATGATCAGCCGTGCAGGACCCTGCTCTTCTGCCTCAATCAGGCCGATGACTCGATCGGCGTCACGCACGGCGGCCACCTCCGGGTTGGTGACGATGAGAATCTCGTCGGCTGGAGCGAGGGCGTAGCGGAAACCCTGCTCGATGCCGGCGGGAGAATCAATCAGGATGAAATCGTGCTGCTCCCGCAGGCTCTCGCAGACGCGCATCATGTCCTCAGGTCGGACCGCGCTCTTGTCGCGGGTTTGCGCAGCCGGCAGCAGGAAGAGTTCCGACAGTCGCTTATCGCGCACCAGCGCCTGACGTAACCGGCAACGTCCCTCGATCACATCCACCAGGTCGTAGACGATGCGGTTTTCGAGGCCCAACGTCACGTCCAGGTTGCGCAAGCCGACGTCGGCATCAATGACCACCGCGCGTTGTCCCTGCATCGCCAGTGCAACGGCCAGGTTGGCGGCGAGAGTGGTCTTGCCCACTCCACCTTTGCCGGAAGTAACCGTAAGTACTCTTGCCGCCATCGAATCTCCTCACCCCGCCCGTCCCCAGTCTCTACTGTGCACCACCGTGCCAAGGCACGGCCACAATCCGTCCTCCGCGCACCGCGGCCATCTCCGGCACAGGCTTGCGCCGTTGCTCCTCCGGGGAGCGAGCGATGTAACCAGCGATGCGGAGTTGCGTGGGAGCCAGGTCGAGAGCACAGATCACAGCCCCCTCATCCCCCAATGCCCCGGCGTGCACCAACCCGCGCACCCGGCCCCACACCACGATGTCACCACCGGCCACCACCTCCGCCCCAGGGTTGACGTCACCGATGACCACGACATGGCTCGGGTGACGCAGGCTCTGGCCAGAACGAAGCGTGCGCCGCACAACCAGCCCCTCGACAGAGAGTTCCTCGCCCTCCTCAGGTGCGGCTTCTGACGCGCTTGGGTGGGGCAGGCCGAGGTTCGCCTCAATGAAAACGACCAACCCCAATTCCTGCACGGCTACCTCCGTGACCGGGTTCGTGCTGGCCACTGCCCACAACTCGACCTGATGACGGGCCAACAGCACACGCGCCTCTTCAATCTCGAAGCGACTCAATCCCCGCGACCCGACGTCAAGGGCAATACGGCCACCGCGAAAGAAAGAAGGACTCGCGCCGATACGTGCCTCCAACGCGCGCAGTTCAGCACTCCAATCCCCCTCCCCCAGCGTGACGAGCAGCCCCTGCCGGATGCCCTTGATGGTGATCGCATCCAGGCCCATGCGTTCTCCCTCCGACACCCCGATAATACGATCAGCACCAACATACCCAACGGCCCTAGCCGAAATCGGGCTCAAGAGAGCCATCCCTACGCGGAGTTTTCTGGCTCCCTGGGATTCTGCGGGGTGCTCTGAGCGGGCGTGACCTACCCCGCGAAACCCCGAAGACGCAGTTTCCTCAAGGAACTTCTCACCCTCTTTGCACTAACCCAGGCGTAGGAGTCGTAAACTCTCGAATTCGTCATCCCGAGGAGCGTAGCGACGAGGAATCTCGCATGGTGCTACCGAAACAGAGATTCTTCGCTCCCTTCGGTCGCTCAGAATGACGAGGGCTGAGTCGTAAACTCTCGAATCCGTCATCCCGAGGAGCGTAGCGACGAGGAATCTCGCATGGTGCTACCGAAACAGAGATTCTTCGCTCCCTTCGGTCGCTCAGAATGACGAAGGCTGGGTAGTTACTCCTCAGGTAGTTACTCCTCAAGTACCAATTATAGCCCAAGAATAGGATGATTAGGGGGTCAGAATCATTACGGAGACGTTACAGTTCTGACGCCTTCCGCCCGCCTAACTTCAGAAATCTTCCCGAACTAACAGATTATATCACAGGACACAGAATCGCAAAAACCGGGTGCATCACCCGGCCGCCCACCAGAACCAATCTCAGTCACTAACGTCGAACTCCCCTACGACGAAGAAATCGCCAATCGGATGCCCATCTGCATCCACAACAAGCAAACGCTGCATTGTCGCCAGCAGGTACCAGCCGACCTCGATCCGGTAGTGACCAGGCGGGGCATCGGGGTCCAAGCGCACCTCGTAGGGGTCGCTCAGTTCCTCGCCAGGTATCCACCGACTGGTGGGATGACTCCCCTGCACCGGCCACATATCAACCTGCCCGTGCAGCCGTCCATCGGGACCTACCAGGTGGACGAAGACAGTGTAGTCCTCATCCATCACGCGCAGGGCCCGCCACCGCAGGACCACGGAAACAGTCTCGCCCGGCCGTGCGCTGGCTTGACCTTGAAAACGGCTGGAGACGTCAGCGTCCAGCAGGAACACCAGGTCTGCAAAGTTCGCCAATCCCTCCTGCGCCGGTACCACCTGGACTGTAGCAAGCGGACACCTACCGGTCGGCAGAGCCAGCCAGCCACAGCGCGCAGCCTCACCCACCAGACCCACGCGCAATGTGTAGTCGCCGGGGTTCTGAGGTGCAGCGATGACGTGGCGGCTACGCCGCGCCCCGGCGGCGAGGGGAGATGCGACCACGGCGACCTCCTGTCCGTGGGTATCCACCCAGGCCAGACACACCTCCTCGCGCGTTCCGACCCCATGCCAGGAGAGGTCAATCACAAACGGCACGCCGACAGGAGCCTCACCGGCCAGGTCGTAGCCCGTCAACCACGCACCGCCAGCGAAGCCATAGCGCCGCTCGTAGGGCAGAGAAGGCAGGGGGCCAGACGGTGGGGCAACCTCCAACGTGCTCAGGAGCAGCCACGCCGTCGTTCCGTCGTCCACCTCCAGACCCGTATCGCCAAAGGGAGGGAACAGCCCCACCTCAAGCCTGTATGCCCCACGTGACAACCAGGGGGGGAGTGACACTTCGTGGTAATCGGATACCACCACGCCCACGGGCCAGGCATTGGTCGGATACAGCCCGCCCACCGGCCATGCCCCATCACTCTCCCAACACACCTGGCCTTCGGCACCCACCAGTCGCAACCGGACGACGAAATCGCCGCTCACGCGTGTCTCGGCCCGCCAGTAGAGCGTCAGGTGGTACAACGCTCGCCCCAGCGGGTCAACGCTCACTTTAGCATCCAGTAGCCGGATCTCCTCCCCAAAACTCACACCCACCTCATCAGAAACCAGGTTTTCAGCAAAAACCGGATTTCCCACCTCCACCAGTGGCCCCAACGAGCGCAGGTATAGCCCCTCCAGGTTCGGCAGGTAGCGTGCCAGATAGACCGTCGGCCCCATTGCCAGGCGTGCTGCCAGTTCCGCCTGGTAAAGTTCCTCGCTGCCCAGCAACAGCAGGTCGAGGTCCGGCCGCACCCTCTCGATCTGTTGCAAATAGTACAGCGGGGCGAACTTCTCCGCATCGGCCAGCACCGCGCTACCCGGCGCGAGCGGGAGGCTCAACACGTATTGGCCCCAGGCATAGCCACCCTGGTTGTGGCTCTGATCCACAAGTGGGAAATTTAGCCAGATGCGACTGAGGCAATGAACAATGAACAATGAACCAATGAACAATGACAGACACTTAGCCACCCTGGCGAAGGTTGCGAATGACCCTGGCAAAGGGGCGATTCCCGGCGAACGAAGGCGCTTCTGGCCTGAAGGCCGCCACTTAACCTTCGCAAGAGTTGAGAGAAGATCAATGAGGAAGGAGAGGCCGGCGCCGATCCAGATCGCAAGGATCAGGTGGGCTGGGAGTAAGAAGACAGAAATATCAGGGACATAGTAGTCGAGTCCGTAGAGGACAAAGGCCAGGAAGGTCACGCCGGTCAGCGCCAGCGCCCGCCGGAGGCAGGAAGCCAGCCCCACCACGCCCACCGCCGCCAGCCCCAGCCCGATCCAGCCGAAGGGCTCGCGCAACAGCCGCCCGACGATACCCCAGCGGACGGGGTCGCGCCAGCCATTGAGCCTCAGCGCTCCGTGGAATTGGCCGCCGGTGACGTAGGAGATGAATTCGTGCACCGTCATCCACTCACCGCGATTCAGCGCCGGCCAGCGCAGGGGGATGAACAAGTAGAGCGACAGGCCCAGGAGCAACAATCCCCCCGCAACCAGCCAATCCTTAGGCCGCAGCCGGGGCCGATCCCAAAGCAGGGCCAGCGCTACGGCAGGCAGCAGCAGTGCCGTCGTCAGGTGATTGGTGAGGCTCAGGCCGACCAGAAAGAACACCAACTGGTAGCGACGCGCTGGAGGGAGTGGTGGGGGGTGGGAGTGTGGGAGTGTGAGAGTGTGTGGGGGTATGTCGAGCAGGAACCACAGGATGATCACCACGAGCAAGTTATGCAGTGTGTAGACTTCAGCGATGATCGCCTGGGACCAGAAGGTAGAGGAAAAGGCAAAGGCCAGCGCGGCCAGAAAGGCCGGTAGCCACTGTGCAGTCAGACGCAGCAGGAGGGCGTAAAGCACCAGCACTGCTGCGGTGGCGAAGACGGCCGAAGCCAGATTCACGCGCCAGGCCACATTCCCTTCGGCTCCGCTCAGAGCAGGGCCCAGCGGCAGCAGCGTGAACAACTTGCCCAGCAGGACGTAGAGCGGGTAGCCGGTCGGGTGCGCCACCCGCAGCAACGGGACGACGACCTGGAATTCGAAAGTGTCAGCCTGGCCGACGGAGGGCAGCAGCGTGCGCAGGTAGAGCCCAAACACCGCCAAGCCCAGGACAGTGGGCGGCATCCAACGCACCCGGTCTCCCCCCGCCACCAACAGCGCCAGCACGGCCCCGCCGACCAGCAACACGCAGCCTGCCAGAGGATGCGAGACGACACCTGCGACGTAGAGGAGGGAAAAAGAAGCAGGAAACAGGAAGCAAGAAGCAGGAAGGCCGATGCACCACCACAGGGTGAGAGCGATGGTACTACAGACGATGGCTACCCCGGCCACGGCCAGAAGAGAGCCATAGAGCGGGGTACAGAAACCCGCTTCTGCCACCAGGCGGGCCAGACCCAGCCCCCAAATCGCACCCGCCCCGCCGACCCCCGCCACACGCAACAAGTCGTCAGGACGTAGCCTCATCCCCCTCCTCGTGGCGGTCGAAATAATACTCCAGAATGTCGCGGGCCACCGGCACCGCCGTCACCGAGCCTTCGCCTCCGTTGTACAAGAAGACGATGACGGAGACTTCTGGCTCTTCCACCGGTGCATAGGCGGCGAACCAGGCGTGGGTGGGCAGCTCTAATCCCTCGCCACAGATACCCTCTTCCCGCGCAATATCGTCGCAGTACTGGGCCGTGCCGGTCTTGCCGGCTACGCGCAGCCCCTCGATCCGCGCGCGGGGCGCTGTGCCGTAGGCTACTGCCCCTTCCATTCCCTGTTGGACCAGCGACCAGTGCTCCGAACTGATAGGCAGCGTGCGGATAATCTCCGGCTCGAAAGGCTGGATCACGTTTCCCTGGGCATCTATGACGTGGTGGACGATGCGCGGACGATAGAGCGTGCCGCCATTGGCGACGACGTTGACGGCGTTGAGCATTTGTAGCGGCGTCACGGAAAGATAACCCTGCCCGATGGACAGGTTATAGGTATCGCCGGTAGACCAGCTCTCGCCGATTGTGAGCCGCTTCCAGCTCGATGTAGGCACCAGGCCGCCGATTTCGGCTGGCAACTCCACCCTGGTCGGCTCCCCGAAGCCAAACAATTCAGCATATCGAGCAATGCGGCTTACCCCCAGCCCCTTGAAGTGGGTCTCCTCGAAGCCACCGCCAACCTTGTAGAAGAAAATGTCGCACGAATGGGCAATACCACCCACCACGTCCAGCCAGCCGTGTCCGCCCCGGTTCCAGCAGTAAAAAGGCTGCACACGGCCGGGGTCGTTGGGATAGTACTTGTTGGGCACGACGATCCTGCCAGGGCAGGCAAGGCGCGTGCGTGGCGTCAACACACCCTCCTGGAGAGCGCCGGCGGCCAACACGATCTTGAACGTCGATCCAGGCGGCAGGCCATCTGAGATGGCGTGGTTGAGCAGTGGTCGGTGGAGGTCATCCCTTATGCGCTGCCAATCGCGCACTGAGATGCCCCGAGAGAAGAGGTTGTCATCATAAGTCGGCAAACTGACCAATGCCAGAATCTCGCCCGTCTGCGGGTTCATCACGATCGCCACCCCGCGCGGCGAGTTCACGTCCGGCTCCGTCATTCCACGGATCAACGCCCCCTCGACGAACTGCTGCAAGTCGAGATCAAGCGTCAGATAAACGTTGTCGCCAGGCACAGGCGCGGCCTGCTCCTCAACCACGCGGATCACCCGACCGATCACATCCTCCTCGACAATCTGCCGGCCCTTCTTCCCCCGCAACATGTCCTCGTAAGTTACCTCAACACCGGCAACACCGACGCGATCCGTAGCCGGATCATAGCCTTGCTCAATGTACTCCTCCTCGCTTCCCTCGGGAATAGGCGACAGGTATCCCAGCACCTGCGACACCAGCGGGCCATAAGGGTAATCACGCACCGACTCCACCTGGATCGAAACGCTGGGCAGGAGGAGAGCCTGCTGTGCCACCAGCAATGCTGTATCCCGGTCTACCCCCGGCTTGACCACAAACGAGCGATAGCGGGCCGAGTAAGGCACTGCCTCCACCATATCGCGCAGGCCAGGCTGTCGCTCGTCTTCATTTCCTTGCGCGCCGGCCGTGGTATAGGGCATACCGAGCAGCACAGCCAGGCGGATGAGCACATCCTCTGCCTCATCCTCGTCATCGGGCAGGTAGGCAGGGACGATCGTGACGTCGAAACTGGGGACGTTGCGCACCAGGGGCGTACCATCACAGTCGTAGATGATGCCCCGAGCAGCAGGGATGATGACAGGCCGCGTACTCTGCCGACTCGCCCGCTCACGGTAGTGTGCACCCTGCACAAACTGCAGGTTCCACAACCGCAGGCTGAAAACCCCAAAGACGCCCAGGATCAACAAGCCCAACGTGACGATCCGGGGTGCCCCCCTGATTGCCGCCCAACGCGCCTGCCAACGACTCTGGGCAGCCTGCTGCTGCGGTGCTTCGTGCAGTGTCACAGCGCGAACCTCTCCCCCCGGGTTTTCCGTTCTAGCCATGCTAGCGGCCGCTGGACGAACGGCGACAACAGCGTGTTGAGCAACGCGGACGGCCCGGCCACCCGTAGCAGGGCAAATCTCCAATCCACCGCATGCCCCGTCCAGGCCAGAACAATCAGCAAGACCAGGTGGTAGACCACGACGCCGAGAAACGCCAGGAGCAACAACCGTACCACTGGCGAACCGATACCTCCTCCCCACGGCTGCCCGGCCAGGAACGCCGCCGCCAACAGGGCCAGCATGGTTGCGCCCAGCGGCCCCCCGGAGAGCAGGTCAACGACCAGCCCGCCGACAAAACCCCACACCAGCCCCTCGTCCACGCCACGCACTACGGTCCAGGCCAGCACGACCAGCAACATCAGATCAGGCCGCGCTCCCCAGAGACTGATCCGTGACAGCAGGACGGTCTGGAGCAAGGCCACGCTGGTGAGAAGAGGGACGGTCAGGTAGAGGTTAACGGCACACCTCCAAGCGTAAGACGTAATGCATAGAGAACTTCGTTATTCTGAATGTTATTCCGAATCCCAGGGCAATAGTGACATGATGTACGAGGCGCGTGAGGCTACGGCTCCTCGGGCGGAGGCTCCTCGAGAGGGAGCTGCTCAAATGCAGTGAGCACCAATATCAATTCCAGCCGCGAGAAGTCCACCGCCGGCCGCACAATGGCGGCCTGAAACAGCGCGTAGTCCACCTGCTGCACTTCGGTCACCTGGCCAATGACTAATCCTTTGGGCATAAAGCCGCCCAACCCAGAGGTTAGTACGATGTCACCGACGCCGACGCTCTCCTCCTGCGGGATGTATTCCATGCGCAACGTGCCGTCGGGCTGTCCCACGACCAGGCCAGTGACGCGGGAGGTCTGAAGAAGGGCGGCAACAGCGCTATCGGAGTCAGTGAGAAGCTGGACTTTGGCCGTGCGCGGACCCACCTGCGCGACCCGCCCTATCAATCCGGCGCCGCCACTGACGACTGGCATCCCTATTTCCACTCCCTGCAGCGCTCCCACGTTGATGGTGATGTAGCGCAGGTAGGGATTCGGTTCTGTACCCACCACCTCCCCACACGGGAAAACGTCGCAGGCCTCTCGACCGACCACCTCGGCACCCAGAGGAAATGAGATTGGGTACTCGCTGGTGAAGTTCAACAGAGCGCGGAGTTGCTGGATCTCGGCCTCGTACTCTCTCAAGCGCACGTTCTCGACCGTCAGAGCGTCTACCTGCGCCTGTAGTTCCTCGACCTGATTGCGCAGTTCACGCACTTCGCGCACAGTCTGGAACAGGTCACCTGTAACCACCACCACGCGCGCAAACACGCGCTGCAATGGATCAAGCACGTAGTGGAGCGCATTGTCCATCAGGGTTAGATAGCCGGCCTCGTGGAATACCAGAAGCAACAATCCGAGGACGAGCAATACCAGGGGAAGCCAGGAACGGCGGGGAGACTCCCTCATAATCCCACCCAACCAGAGATCAGACGCCAGTTACCCTCCTCGATCAACGTGGAGGCCAATCAGAAAGCAGCGGGCCTGGGCCGCCGCTCATCGGTGCTGACCAACACCTCGCGCAGTACGTCCAGTGCCTCCAGTACCATGCCAGCGCCACGGGCCACACAGGTCATCGAGTCCTGGGCTACCCAGGCTCGCATATTCGTCTCTTCACTGATCCGCTCAGCCATGCCCCTCAACAGAGAAGCACCACCGGCCAGGCAGATGCCAGTCTCCATCAGGTCAGCAATCAACTCGGGCGGCGTCTCGTCCAACGTGTCCTTGATCAGATCTACAACGATGTTGACCGACCCGCTTAACGCTTCTCGGATCTCGATGCTGCTGACTTCAACTGCCTCGGGCAACCCGGTGACCAGATTGCGTCCCCGCAGTGTCATCGTCATCTCCTCTGGCAGCGGATACGCTGACCCAATGTTGATCTTGGTCCGCTCGGCCATGCGCTCGCCGATGTAGAGATTGTACTTTTGGCGAGCGTACTGCATAATGTCCTCGTCCATCTCGTCGCCAGCGATGCGGATGGAACGGCTGACGACGATGCCACCCAGGCAGAAGATGCCCACCTCGGTCGTGCCACCGCCGATGTCCACGACCATACTGCCGCGCGCCTCCGTAACCGGCAGCCCAGCCCCGAGGGCCGCCGCCATTGGTTCCTCAATCAGGAAAGCCTCCCGTGCACCAGCAGAGATGGCAGCATCGTATACCGCGCGCTTCTCAACCTCGGTCACACCACTGGGAATGCCGACGACAACGCGGGGACGGGGAAAAGGAAGCAACAACTGGCTATGCGCCCTCTTGATAAAGTAGTCCAACATCGCCTCGGTTATGTCGAACTCCGAGATAACCCCACTGCGCAGAGGGCGGATAGCGACGATGTTGGCGGGCGTGCGACCGACCATTTCCTTCGCCTCGGAGCCAATGGCCAGCACCTTCCTGCTGTTTCGCTCAATGGCTACCCAAGACGGCTCGTTGATGACAATGCCCTTCCTGCGCACGTAGACGAGCGTATTCGCCGTGCCGAGGTCAATGCCAATATCGAGGGAGAACAGTCCAAGAAAAGCATCAATGGGATTGAACACGAGCATCTCCTGACACACAAATCACCGCCCCGGGCCACTCGATCCTTCAACACCGGGGCTGCTAGATTAAAATTATACCACAAATCATAGGCAGTGGGAAATCTTGGAAAGCAGCCCATTTATGTTATAATGTAGTATCGCAAAAGTCGCCCTGACGGCTAGCCGTCATTCTGAGCGTAGCGAAGAATCTCCCTCTGCTCTGGTGGAGGCCCTTCGCTTCCCTTCACTGCGCCCAGGGCAGGCCGCTCAGGGTGACAGGGTGAGTTTTGCGCTATTGCGTTATAATCTAATGCTACGGTCATGTCTCTACACTACCAGATTCGACTGCCGGTCTTCGAGGGGCCACTAGACTTGCTCCTCCACCTCATTGAGCGGGAGGAACTCGACATCACCACGGTCGCACTAGCCCAGGTAACCAACCAGTACCTGGCCTACCTGGCGCAACTAGAACGACAGCAGGTAAGAGAACTGGCGGATTTCCTCGTCGTGGCAGCGAAACTATTGCTCATCAAATCCCTGGCGTTGCTCCCGCGTCCCCCGGCATTGCCCCCCGAGGCCGAAGACGTGGGCGAAGAATTGGTGCACCGGCTGCAGGTCTATAGGCGCTTTAAGGAGATCGCGGCATTCCTGCACGAACGAGAGAGACAGAAACTGCACGGCTATGTGCGCATCGCCCCTCTCCCCCGCCCCGAGCCACAACTTGACCTGGGCGACGTGACACTCCGTGACCTACTGGCCGCCGTACAGGAGGCACTGGATGCCATGCCCATCCCTCCGGTCGGGGAGGTCGTCGCGCCCATCACGATGACCATCGCTGAGCAAATCACCCGCATCGAAGAACAACTGACCCAGCGGCGTCAGGTCCGCTTCCGCGAGGTCCTTTCGGAAGCCACCACCCGCGTCGAGGTCATCGTGACCCTGCTGGCACTGCTGGAACTAATTAAACAGGATCGGGCACGAGTGCGGCAGGAGCGGCTGTTCGGAGAGATCGTCATTGAGCAGCAGGCATCTACCGAGGCAGCGCCCGCCGACGTTCCAGCCACCAATCCAGCAGCATAGCGCCACACGCCCCCACCCCATCCACCGCCACGTCAAATGGCTGGCCATTGCGCCCCGGTACGAAGGTCTGGTGGTACTCGTCGCTCAGGCCATAGGCCACAGCCAGGGTGATACTCACTACGCGAAGAACGCGGAGAGTGGTCGAGGCGCGACTTTCCCAAAAACGTTGGCTCAACGCCCGCCAGTAGAGCCAGGCCAACACGCCATAGACAAACGCGTGGCCCATCTTCTTGAGCAGCGTGTCCAGCCACGGCCCAGGGGCATGAGGGAGGTCCGGTTGGGCAGAGAGGACGAAAATCAGCCCCATCCAGGCCAACGGCGGGAACCAATACTGGAGAAATCGCCTCACCGCCCCACCCCATAGGCCCGCGCGACCGTCCCCACCAGTCGCTCCCACGCGAAACGCCTCCGCACGTCTTGAGCAGCCGCCCGGCCCAGCCGCTGCCGCAACTGGGTGTTTTCCAGCAACTGCGTTACTGCCTCAGCGAAAGCGACCACGTCGCCAGGGGCCACCAGCCAGCCGGTCTCGCCGTGGCGGATGACCTCCCGGTTCTGTCCAACGGCCTCGGCCACGACCGGCACCCCGGCCGCCAGCAGATCCAGCAACTTCACCGCGCACTTGGCCCGGTTGACCAGCGTGTCGTCGAAAGGGTAGATGGCGAGGTCGGCCTGCGCAAAGTGGGCGGGGAGTGTGTCGGCGGGAACCCATCCCAGGTAGATCACGTCGGCAGGTGACAAGGGGACAAGGGGAGAAGGGGACAAGGAGAGAGGCACGTCTCGCCGCACGGTCAGGCCGGATTGGGTGGCTATACGAAGGAATTCTTCTTCTTCACCAAAGAGCCCCTTGCCCACGACGAGCAATCGCGCCTCCGGGATTCGCTGTCGCACGCGGAGCAGCACTTCGATGACGCGGGAGACGGGGAACTCGAAGAACCTCGTATACAACAAGATGCAGGGGGCAGGATGCAGGGTGCAGGAATGGTCGCTTCTTGCTTCTTGCCCCTTGCTCCTTGCCTCTTGCTCTCCTGCTACGCCATTGGGGACGTAAAACACCCGCTGCGGTGGTACGCCCAGCGCCCAGACGAGACCCTCCAGCGTGCGGCTGGCGACGGTGACCGCATCGGCGTGGGTGAGGCCCCAGCGCTCCTGCCAGGCGAAGAACCGTCGCTGCGCCGGGGTGTAGCCGCCAATCTCATTCCAGCCGCCGGCACCCTCCCAGTCGTCGCTGTCCACCACCAGGCGGGGGCGGCGCGTGCGGGTGAGACAGGCCAGCAGCCAATGGGCCAGGCCACTGTAGGCTTTAGGCTTGAAAAAGTGAACCACATCCGGGTGAAGGGCCAAAGCACGACGAACCAGTCGAAAGGCAGTCAGCAAGTGTAAGAGGCCAGGGATGCCAGGGGGGAGCGAGATGTTCTCCACGGCGACGCCGTCCTCCTCCCAGCACCGCCCGGCGTCCTCCGGGTTCTGCCAGGGGGGAAGGAGCATGGTCACGGCATGGCCGCGTGCGACCAGCGCCTTGGCCATTGGCAATGCTCGCACACTCATCGTGCCCCGGGGTTGCAGCCCGAAGGGGCCAATCATAACGATGCTCATACTCAATCCACCGTCAACGTCTTGCTCAGGTTGCGGGGGAAGTCGGGGTCGTAAATTCCACACATAGTGCTAAGCCTCAGGCCCAACGTCCGACGTCTGATGCCCGCATTCCGACGTTGGCTGTCCGGACGTGGGACTCCGGACGTCACTCCACGGTGACGCTCTTGGCCAGGTTACGCGGCTGATCCACATCGCACCCTCGCCGCACCGCCAGGTGGTAGGCCAGCAGTTGCAGCGGCACGACGTTGACCACCGGCGAGAGCAGCGGCGGCGTCGGCGGGGCGTAGAGCACGTGGTCAGCCTTAGCGGTAATTTCAGTATCTCCCTCTGTCGCCAGCGCGATGACGATGCCACCCCGTGCTTTGACTTGCTCAATCTGGCTGACCATCTTGTCGTAGACGTGATCGTGCACGACGATGGCGACGACGGGCATCGCCTCGTCAATCAGCGCTATAGGGCCGTGCTTCATCTCCCCGGCCGGGTAGCCCTCGGCGTGGATGTAGGAAATCTCCTTCAGTTTGAGCGCTCCCTCCAGGGCGATGGGATAGTTGATGCCCCGCCCCAGGTACAGGAAATGCTCCCGGTCGTAGAACCGGTTTGCCAGCGTCTCGTACTCGTCACCGTGCTGCAGCAGTCCTCCCACCAGGGCAGGCAGTCGCGCCAGGTCGTCCACCCGCTGCCAGAGTTCGTCGCCCCGCAGCACGTCCCGCAGTCCCCCCAGGTAGCAGCCGAGCAGATAGATATCCACCAGGCTGGCGGTGAACGCTTTGGTCGAGGCCACGCCGATCTCCGGGCCGGCGTGCATCAGGATGATGCCGTCGGAGATGCGCATCGCCTGGCTGCCGATAACGTTAACGATGGCCCACAGCCGAGCCCCCTTGGCCCGCGCTTCCTCCATCGCTGCCAGCGTGTCCACCGTCTCGCCGCTCTGGGTGATGGCCAGCACGGCGGTGTCCCCACCGATGATGGGGTCACGGTAGCGGAACTCGGAGCCGTAGTCTACCTCGACCGGCACGTGGGCCAGCGATTCGAGGATGAACTTGCCCACCAGCCCGGCGTAGGCCGAGGTGCCGCAGGCGACGATGATCACCTTCTCCAACGAGCGTGCCTCCTCCGGCGTCAACTCCAGGTGCTCCAGTCGCACCCGCCCGGCGTCGAAATCGGCCCGCCCACGGATGGTGTCGGTAATGGAACGGGCCTGCTCGTAGATTTCTTTCTGCATAAAGTGGCGGTATGTCCCCTTGGCCGCCGCCACCGGGTCCCAGGGGATGGTATGCACCTCCGCCACGACCGGCTCCCCGGCCAGCGTGGTCACCCGCGCCCCTTCCCGGGTCACCACCGCCAACTGCTGGTCCTCAATGAAGATCATAGCGCGGGTATGCTCCAGGATAGCCGAGATATCGGAGGCGACGAACATCTCTCCCTCACCCACCCCGATGGTGAGGCCGCCAGCGTTACCGAGGCGGGCGGCCACCAGCCGGCCGGGTTCGCGGCTGCTGACGAAGACGAAAGCATTGGCCCCCTTCACGCGGGTCAATGCCTGGCGCACCGCCGCCTCCAGATCAGCCCCGCCCGCCAGGTACCCCTCAACCAGGTGCACCACCACCTCGGTGTCGGTTTCCGAGGCGAAGCGCCGCCCCTCGGCCTCAAGTTCCTGCCGCAGCGGTAGGAAGTTCTCGATAATGCCATTGTGGACAACGGCGACCTCGCCGGTGACGCCGACGTGGGGATGGGCATTGCGGCGGCTGGGCTCGCCGTGGGTGGCCCAGCGGGTGTGGCCGATACCGATCCGCCCGCTCATCGGCTCGGCGGCCACCAGTTCCACCAGGCGGGCCAGTTTGCCGACCTCGCGCCGCACGCCGATGGTGCCGTCTGCCTGCACGACCGCCAGTCCAGCCGAGTCGTAGCCCCGGTACTCCAGCCGTTTCAGTCCTTCAAGGATGATAGGGGTCGCGTCCCGTGGCCCCGCATAGCCAACGATTCCACACATAGGTTCCTCCTCACATAGTTGGTTGGTTAGTATCTTCTCAAAAAGCTGGGGCGGAAGTAGGTCGGATTTGCTATCCGACCCTATGGCGGTTAGCAAAACCGCCCTACGCTGCCCCTGCCCCAAGATATTGAGAAAATACGTTGGTTAGTTGCTAGTGTCTTCAGTGTCTTCAGCGTTTCAGTGGTTCAATGGAAGCGCGAAAAAGTGTTACCACGATGAAACCTCAACTTTCACGCTTCAGGCACTCCGTTGTTTCCTCACTCGAGATCGTCTACCGTCACCACCTTCCGTCCCAGTGCCTCTTCGATGTCCACTGGCCACATCTCGTCCAGCGATTGTCCCTCCGGCCCGCCGAACATCGCCGGCGGAAGCGCCACCACGTCCCGCAGATCTCGCTCCCGCAACTGTACCACCACGTCCCGCCCGGTCAGCAGTCCCGCCACCGTCACCGTCTGGCCGAAGAAGCAATTGACCACCGACACGACCTCAACGGGAAGATCAGCGATGACGGAGCGCAACACCGGGGCGAACAGGGTGCCCGTGACCAGTATTCGTGACTCGTGATTCGTGATTCGTGTTCCGTGTTTCGTGATCCGTGATTCGTGTCTCGCGTTTCGTGTTTCGTGTTTCGTGTTTCGGGATTCGGTTTCGCGCTTTGCGGCTTCGAGGAACTGCCTCACCCGGCCTACCCCATTCTCCGTCAGGTTCAGCCCATCGTAGGAATCCACTGAGGGGACCTTCTCGTCCAGGCGGAGGTACCACTCGTCGGACAGGTAGGCAAAATTGACCCCCAGCCGCTC
>CAZZEX010000054.1:13533-32446 GCA_964653285.1 uncultured Anaerolineales bacterium | reverse complement strand
ATTGTCAGAAATTCCTTTGTATCCAGCACTGCCCCGAAATATTGAGAAGATACGACTGCCAGGATATAGACGCGCTAGTAAGTGCGGTATAATGTTCTATCACGGAGCAGAGAAGAATTGACCATGACTGTTGAAGGGAGCACACAGATGTCCGCTGAGATTCTTGGCAATCTAAAGAGAGCGGTAATAGAGTATGACCCCGAGGGAGCAGCAAGCTGGGCCAGGCAGGCAGTCGAGGGAAAGATAGAACCCCTCAAAGCCATAGATGTGCTGACGGACGCGATCAGGCAGGTCGGTGATGACTTTGGCAGTGGAGTGCTGTGGCTTCCTGAGCTGGTTGGGGCAGCGGATGCCATGCAGGCCGCGCTGCCTATCCTAGAAGAAGAGCTCAAGAAAACGGGGGGGACGAAGAAAAGCCTGGGCACCGTAGTTGTAGCGACAGTCTATGGGGATATCCATACCATCGGTAAAACGTTGGTAGCCACCTTACTCACAGCTAGTGGCTTCGAGGTGCATGACGTGGGTGCAAATGTCGCCGCCGAGGAACTCGTAGAAGCGGTAAAGAAATATAAAGCGGATATCTTGGCCATGTCAGCCCTCATGACCGTGACAGCCAGGGAACAGAAGAAGGTTGTTGATATGCTAAAGGAGGCAGGTATCAGGGAAGAGATGAAAGTCATGGTGGGCGGGGGTGCCGTCACTGAAGCCTTTGCCGAGAGCATCGGCGCTGATGGATATGATCCCACGGCAGCTGGAGCAGTGGGGCTCGCCAAAAAGCTAATAGGTGTAGAATAGGGAGGCAATAGACATGGCTGTCGGAGGTCATTTTGTTAATCAACCTATCGAGATTTTAACAAGACAAGAAGTGAAGAGGATTTATGAGGGAGCTATAGAGGTCTTAGAGACAACGGGAGCGACAATTGAGCATGGGGGAGCTCTAGAAATCCTCGACGGAGCTGGTTGTAGTGTGGATCACAAGACGAAGCGTGTAAGGTTCCCGAGCTACTTGATAGAAGAATGCTTGAGAAAATGTCCTGGCAGCTTTAGCGTGCGCGGAAGAAACCCAGCATATGATATAAGACTTGGTGATCCTCGGGTCTACTTTACTAATCGCACGGCGATGAGTCTGGCAGACGTAGATACCGGGGATCAAAGAGTCCAAACTAGACAAGATTTTATGGACGCTGTGAGGGTCCTTGACGCATTAGACGAAGTTCAATTCGTGTTTCCCCCATGCTTTGAACTCCGGGATGTTCCTCCTGCGCTTTATTACAACACACTTGCAGCGCTTCTGTTAAGGAGCACAGAGAAACCCACATGGGCTGGGATGCTGCAGGGGTCTGAGATATTCAGTATGAAAATGTGGCAGGTCACTGGGTCGAGGCCTCTTGTACATGTGATGGTGACAGACCCTTTGGC
Organism: uncultured Anaerolineales bacterium; assembly: GCA_964653285.1. Classification (GTDB taxonomy): domain Bacteria; phylum Chloroflexota; class Anaerolineae; order B4-G1; family B4-G1; genus CAZZEX01. Next base: position 31,027 of record CAZZEX010000054.1, on the reverse strand, counting down.
GATGGCTGAAGACCAAGTTGACGGCTTGATACGCTCCGCTGAAGCTGGATTTCCTATCCTAGTACTTCCTGGTCCATCGATCGGAGCGACTGCGCCCGCAACGCTAGCCGGGACATTGGTATTGACATGTGCTGAGAACATGATCGGCATAGTGCTGGCGCAAATTGCGAAGCCAGGGATAGGGGTGATGGTTGGTCAGTATGACCATCCAATGGACATGAGACTAGGAACAATTTGTTCGGGGGGTGTGGAGAGGATTCTCACGTCCGTGGCGTCAAGCCATTTCTGGCGCGAATTGGGAATCCCTCATAAGACAGCCGCTTCCTCTGATTCCAAGCTTCCAGATTATCAGTGCGCAATGGAGAAAGTGATGTCTGCGACCGTGCACGCTCTTGCTGGGAGCAATTTGGTTATGTTCATCGGCAGTGTCTATGATGAACTCACGTTCTCTCCTGAGCTCGCCATAATTGACAATGAGGCAGCTCATATGGTTGCGAGATTCCTTGAAGGGATCAAAGTGACAGAAGAGACCTTAGCAGTTGGTGTGATAAACGAGGTCGGCCCAGTTCCAGGTCACTATCTCAGTACGCCTCACACTAGAAAATGGGTACGAGAGGAACTATTCGTACCCAGCATTATTGACAGGCTAGCCCCCGCTGAATGGATCAAAACCGGTAGAAAGAACGCGATGCAAAAGGCCAAAGAGAGGATGGAGGAGATTCTAGCCACACATGAAGCATCGCCTTTGCCTGAGGATCAGGAGAAGGCAATCGACGAGATTCTGAAGGAGGCCAGAGCCTACTACGAGCATAGGGATATGTTGTAGCTGTGCCTCAAACTCGCTTTGCCCAGACACAATACTGAAACTACACGTCATCCCGAAAAACGGATCATTCCGCAGGTTCATCTACTCCTTTCAGGCGGTCTGGGGCGACTTTCTCGCTACCAGGCAGCTTCAATCTGGGGTTCTGCTCTACCGCCGCCCCCCTTAATTATGCCGCCACCTCCTGCGCCCACGGAGGCACCCGGAACAACAATTCCTCCATCGTCCACACGTGGTCGGTGATCTCTGCTGCCATCGCCGGTGTACGCGGCTGCCACTTCCTGGGCGATCCGGTCCCTTTCGTTGGTATCGGCTGAGGTAGAGGTACTCGCAGGGATGAATGCGGCAAGCAGAAGTTGTAGTAGCCCTGCACCAGGAGCGATTGCCTCCGTAGCTCTTCAACGGTCTTGGTCAGGCTCTCGACCCGCCGCCCTAACGCCGGGATGTGGTGCCGAAGAGTGCGGTTCACACGCTCGATGAAGGCAGTATTGATCTTCCATCCCATCTGCTTCAGTGTCTCTTGCACCCCTTCTGCTGTCCCGTACATCACCCGGCAGGTTACCTCCACCACACGTCCCTTCACCCGTAGCTTCACCACCTGGGCATACTGTAGAGCCGGGATAGGCATCCAGCGTGGCTTGGGACGCCGCCCCTGCTGAAACCGTCGTGGGGTTGCTACCCAATGACCAAAGTGGGTTAGCAAGGCAGTAGCATAGTGGGCCAACTGATCACTCAGGAACAACGGCACCACTCTGTTTTTGTCAAGCGAAAAAGTACCCACTTGACAGTCGAAAAAGTACCCACCCCGTCGCCGCCGTCGGGGCTGTGGGCAGTGTGGGCAACGCGAAACGTTGTCCAAGGCGGCACTGTCCACAGCCCATCAGCCATTGTCCTTTCCCTCCGTCTCCCGTTGCATCCGCTGGCGGAAGCGGTACGACTCGCCAATGAATTCCAGGAATTGCATTCAACAGAAGCAGCAAGATGGTCAAGAAACACAGAAGTCAAGCGAGTATTACGTAGGTACTGATGGATACCATCTCCTGCCTGCTGCACTATCCCTGGCGCACCCTCACGGCGCTGGCCGCCGTTCACGACGTGCCCGCCCATCATCGTTACCCCAGACGAGAGATAGCCCAGAAATTGAGCGGCGCTATCCACGCCCATCTCCCGCAGACCGTCGCCGCGCTCGATCCCGAGGCCCGCGCTGCCCTCACGGCGCTGGCCGAGGCCGACGACCTCGCCCTCCCCCGGCCCGATTTCGTCGCCCGCTTTGGCGCTCTCAACCCCTACCGGCCCTGGAATCCTAACGCCCCGCCGGCTCCCTGGCCCGTGCCTCTCTCTCCCGCCGCCACCGTCGTCCACTATGGCCTGCCCTACCCGCTCAACCTGGGCACCCGCCAGCGGCCCCTCCACGTCGTCCTCCTCCCCCACGACCTGCACGAGACGCTCGCCACCCACCTCGACCTGCCCATCACCCTCCCGGCCCCCACTACCCCCACATTTCCTACAACTAGCGGTCAGGGCTGGCGGCGGCAAGAACGCCGTAGATCAAGAACAGCGCCCAGCCAGCCGCACAGACTACCAGCCCCCAACCCAGGCCGAAGGGCTCATTGTACAGCGTGACGACGAGGGGGCGCAGGAGGACGAATTGCCATAGCGCGGGGACGGCGCCGGCAAGCGCCAGGAGCGCGACCAGGACGCCCCGGGCGCGTCGAGGGAGCCTACGGGCCAGAGGGGTCAGCAGAACCAGTAGCAGTCCGATGGCAGCCAGGATCAGTTGACCCCGATATTGCGGAGCAAGGAGGAATTGGTAGGGGGGCCAGGCAGCGAGGGCCAGCAGGGCGGCGGCGAGGATTGTGAGTTTGTTGGTTGGTTGGGCCAGGAGGCCGAGCAGGATGGCGGCGGCGACCAGCGGCGCGAGGAACAGTTCACGAGTCACGGGCACCATACCACCCTGCACCTGGGGGAAGAACTTGGCGAACTCCGCCAACTCGAAGCCGGTCACGGTGAGGGCGGCGGTCTTGTGATCCACCCAGGGGCCGAAGTAACCTGCGACAATGAGAGTGAGAACGAGGCCGAGGACGAGAAGGCGAATGGCGAATGGCGAACGGCGAATTGCGAATGGCAAATGGCGAATAGTTGGCATAGGTCAGCCTTCCCAGTCAGGCCGTAAGTCGGAGATGTACTTGAAGACCTCGGGCTCCTCCTCGAAGACGTCCTCCAGTTTCCAGGGCAGTTCGGCGAAGAGAGGGGCCAGAGGCACAATGGCCGGCGGCCTGATCTTCGAGCGAGCGAGGGGCACTGGGCGGAGAGGCGGGGTGACCCCGCCCCTACTGCGGCGGACGCGCTCGCGCAGGACGCGCCCATCGTCCGAGAGAAAACCCGCGTACGTCCCATCGCGGGTGTAGACCTCTTTGCCGTCGAGCCAGGCGATCCACTCGCCACAGGTGTCGTAAAGATGGCCCTCGTGGAGCAGCGCGACCCATTTGCCATTCGTGGAGTAGATGGGCTGCATCGTGATTAGTTTTTCTCTCCCTCGTCGAACTCTTTGGCGCCACGCTCGCGACGGAAGGCACGACTGACGGCGCTTTTAGTGACCGCAGGGGCGGCAGCCATAGCAGCGAAGGTCCGCTCCTGACCTGCGGCCAACTCCTCAGCCGCCTCATCGCCCAGTAGCGAGGCGTAGGCGCGAATTTCGGCCCCGCCGAGACGGGCCTGCTCGTCGGCCGCGGCACGGCCACGGAGGGCCGCGGTGCGCACGGTGCCCAGCACGCTGCGAGCCTTCATCTGCTCCAGCACACGCTCGACGACGGGCAGCACGGCGCTGCCACGCCGGTCAAAAGCGGCTGGCGCGACGAAGCGCAGCGTCACGACGTTGAGCGGCGTGGCCAGATCGTTGCCAGCAGGCGAGCGGTAGGTGAGGGTGCCCTCGATAGGCAGCCGCGAACCGGCCGGTTGCGGCGGCAGCAGCAGACGCAGGACGACTTCGAGTTGAGTGTCCACAGGAATGTCGCCCAGGCTCACTACCGGCTGCGCCCCACCCCCCTCAGTCCCCCCCACGGAGGGGGAAGCAGCGACGATGTAGGCTGATGAGAAAGGTTGCAAACCAGTGCTGGCTGGCACGGTCAGGTGCAGGGCCGCGTCTCGGGCAGCCAACGCGCTCACCTCGCCCAGTTCGCCAGCCACGTAAGGGATGATCTGATGAGCGTGGAGCACGTGGTAGAAGCGGCCGCCACCCTGAGTAGCGATCTCGACCATCAGCGCCTCATTGTAGTCGCTGCCAACGCCGAGGGTAGAGGTAATGACGCCGCTCTGACGGGCCTTGAACGCCCGCTCGCCCACTTTCTCCAGGTCGGTCTCGCCGACGTTGGCCTGCCCGTCGCTGAGCAGCAATACCAGGTTGGTTTCCTGTGGTTGGGCATGCACTGCTTCGATGCCGGCTTCAAGTCCACCACAGAGAGCGGTCCGCCCGCCGGCTTTGACCCGGCTCAAGATGCTCTCTACTTCTTTACGCAGACGGCCATCCACCTGCGTGGGTTTGAGCACCGTTTGCACCTCGCTGGCAAAGGTGACCAGGGAGAAGATGTCGCCATCGTGGAGACGGCGCACGGCCTGGCGCACTGCCTCCCTGGCGGCCTCGATCTTCTCCCCACGCATCGAGCCAGAGACGTCAAGTACGGCCGCGAAACCCATCGGCTCGCGGCCACTCGTGGTAGGTGCGACCTCGTCGTCGGGCACCTGGGGCGGCGTCTGGATGGTGAAGACCAGGTAGCGATCAACGATCTGGCCGGCGGGCGCGTTGATCTGATCCAGTTCCATCTGGGCCTGGACGTAGGAGCGGGCGGGGGGAGGCTGCTCGAAGACCAGTTCGCCACCACAGCGCACGCAGGTCTTGACGCCCCGGGGTTCATCTTGCAGCAGCCCGCAGTAGAGACAGCGCATCAGGCGGGACATAGAACATCTCCTTGCGAATAGCGAATAGCGAATAGCGAGACTCAGGTATCTTCTCAATAAACTGGGGAATGTGGATGCCGAAACTTGTTTCGGTCTTGCGGAAACGGGTCCCGGTCGGCAAAAACGCCAACAAGTTGGCGCATCCATACCACCGGCGACGGATGGGGACTATTTGCCCCTAAATATTGAGATGATACCGACTCAGTATATCACGGATGGTCGAGGGGTACAAGCACGCCTATTCATTCGGGTGCATTTCAATTTGGGGGCGAACTTGTAGCAGCCGCAGTAGCCTCATCCACATATACCGTCGAACGTGGTCAGGAGTTGGCGGGCCGCCTGCTCCCAGGTGAATCGGGTCGCCCGAGCGAGCCCACGGGCGATCATCTCCCGGCGCAGGTCGGCGTCCTCCAGCGCGCGGGCCATCGCCTCGGCCAGGCCATCAGTATTGAGCGGATCCACCAACAGCGCCGCGTCACCCGCGACCTCCGGGAGCGAGGACCCGTTCGAGCAGACGACGGGAACGCCGCAGGCCATCGCCTCCAGCACCGGCAGCCCGAAGCCCTCGTATAACGATGGGAAGGCAAAGAGAGCCGCGTTGCGGTACACGGCCGGCAGGTCCGCCTCGTCCACAAAGCCCAGAATGCGCACGCGGTCGCCGTGCTGCTCTGCTTCAGCGAATATCTTCTGGTAGAGCCAGCCCCGGCCGCCAGCGATGGTGAGTTGATGGGCTGGTTGGTTGGTTAGTTGGCTGAAGGCGCGGATGAGGCGGACGTAATTCTTGCGCGGCTGGAGGGTGCCGACGCTAAGGACGTAAGGCCCCCCGCCCAGGCCGTAGCGGGCCTGGAGACGTTCAATTTCCCCCGGTTCTGCCTGTGGCCGGAAGCGAGAGTCCACTCCGCTGTAGAGCACCTGTATCTTGTCGGGGGAGACGCCGAGGAGCGAGACGATGTCGGATTGGGTGTGAGCCGAGTCAGCCAGCACCAGGTCGGCGCGAGAGATGGAGCGGGGCACGACGCGCTCCAGGTAGCGGAGCAAAGCCGGCACGAAGGCATCGGGGTAGCGCAGGAAAGAGAGATCGTGGACGGTGAGGAGCGTGCGCGTGGTGCGGCGGGTGGGCGGGAGAGCGAAGTCGGGAGAGTAGAAGACGTCGAGGGGACCAGTGATGGCCTCGACCGGGATAGGCAGACGCAACCGGTGCCAGAGGCGAGCGAGCCAGTCGTCGCTGAGTGGAAGGGGGCGGAACTGGATGCGGCTGGATACTCGATGCTCGACACTCGATGCTGGATACTGGATACTGGATGCTCGCAGCCTTCCAGTTTCCAGTTCCCAGCAGCCAGGATCCAGCCCGCCCATGGCAGCGAAGATGACGTATTGATAGGGGCTCTCTAACGTCAACAACGCTGTGATCAGTTCGCGAGTGTAGCGGCCGATACCAGCACGCTGGCGAGCCGCGGCGGTGTAGTCTATGCCGATTCGTGCCATCGCCCTTGCCCTTGTCACGGCACCACCCGCACCCGCGTCAGCACCACGTGGTCGGAGAGCATCTGCCCACCCTCCGGGATCACTGGCAGGTGCATAATCTCTCCTCCTTCAAGAACGTACACCGCCACCCGCACGTCATAGACCCCAGGCCGGCTGTCCTGGCAGACCGCCAGCGCGTACGTATCGGCAAGCACCTGCCCGGGCTCCCAGGCAGCCGTCGGCGCGGCCCCGCCCAGCGGCCAGCCGTCGTGCTGGGCCGCCTTGCGCTGCCCGGTGTCCACCAACTGGGCCGAAACGGTGTAGTTGACGTCCATCCGTCGCCGGCCCCGCCAGTACAGCGTGAGGGAGACCGCCTCCCCCGGACGCACCACCCGACCCCCCTCAATCCCCCCCACGGGGGGGAAAGCACCTCGGTCGAGGTCATATCCCACCAACTCCATCCGGTCCCCGAAGTTGACGGAGATGGGGTTGGGATAGTCACCTGACCGGGCACGGACTTGCACCTGCCCAAAGCGGAGGTTATCCCCCAGGGGCTCCCCGTCCGGTCCCATCGCCGACAGCCGCACGTTGTTTCCGGCGTCGTACATCCCTACCTCAACCTGGGCCCCATCCGGCGCGTAGGCGGTGCCAGTCACCTGCAGAACGTACCGGTCGGTCCAGCGGAACCCTGGCTCCAGCCACGTCGTCGAGAGCAGCCCCAGGCCCGGGAAGGTATCCCGCTGTGCCACCAGTAACTCCCCCTCCCCCAGCAGATGCACGAAGACCGTGTAATCCCAGTCGGCGGGGGCCAGCGCCTCCCAGTAGAGGGTCACCCCCACCTGCCCCCCGGGCTGCACCGCTTCCGTCTCCAGGTCGTACCCCAGGAGCCGCATCACCCCACCGAAGTCGGCACCCACCTGATGGGGAATAGCAGCCACCTGGGCATCGGCCAACGGATTCGGGAGCACATAGGCCGGCGCGATCCAGGCGAAGGGAGCCACCATCGCCAGGCCCAGCAGGAAGAGGGCCAAGGCCGCCACCGCCCACCGCCCCCAGCGACGCGGCAGCCACCCTGCCAGCCCCAACGCCAGCAGCAGCGACCAGGCAGAGATGGCAGAGAAAACCAGCCGGCCCTGGGAAGACCAGGTGATGCGGGCCCAGCGGATCCAGCCGTAAACGACGGCAGCAGGCCAGAGGAGGACGATGAGCAATGGCAAATGACAAATGACAAATGACCAAAAACCCGGAACGCGGAACCTAAAGGCCCGGACTTGGGGAGCGCGACTGAAAGCCCGAAACAGTGCCATCACCAGGCCCAACCCGGCAACCACGAGGACACCGTTCAGCACTGCGTAGGTCCAGGCGGGCATCGGCACATTGAGGCCACCGAAGTTGCCCCAGTAGCCGGCCAGGAAACTGTACCGCTCCCGCCACAGTTGGGCCAGGTCCGCTGGTACGTCCCGCTGGCCCAGGATCTCGATGAAAGCATTCCAGCCTAGAAAGTCACCGTAAAGGCGCCAGTTGCGCCAGTACCACCAGCCAGCGACGGCTAAGGCTGTCAAAATGACCAATGACAAATGACCAATGACCAAACCAAGACGCCTGGACAGCGAGGTACCGTGATAATGACGCCAGGTACACACGGTGACAGCCAGAACAGCCAGCGGGAACAGCCCCAACGCCCCCTCCTTCGTCAGTGCTGCCAGCCCAAGCACAAATCCCAACGACAAATGACCGATGACCAAGGATTTGGGCTTTGGGTACTGGACTCTGGGCTGTGTCATTTTGACCATCAGCAGCAGTGCCAGACTACACAGCAGCATCACCAGGTTGTCGTTATTGACCGCGCCGGAGATGAAGACAAACATGGGGGTGAAGGCATTGATGGCTGCCGCGCCCAACGCCAGCGCGGGACGGCCTGGGAAAAGTTCGTGGGCCAGCCGGTAGGTCAGGTAGACCGTGGCCACCCCCATCCCCACCGAGAGCAACCGGATCAGGTGAACCGCCAGGACTGTCCCCCGCCAGGGGAAGGCTTCCTGCGCCGGATTGTGGACCACCAGGTTGATGTTGCCATCGGGGGTAGCACCTGGATCCACGTGCGGGTTGAGGTGGCGGACCGTCTCCATGTCCGCTGTGTCTATCCAAGAGGTGGCGACAGCCGCCAGAGCATAGTACAACGGCGCCTGACTGCCCTCCTGTCGCCACGGAGTCTCGACACCCGGTTCCTGCACCGGGAGGCTCCAGTGATCGGCGACGTACTTCACCATGGGGTAGTGCCACTTCTCGTCAGAGGCCTCAAAAGGCGGGACGATGACGCTATAGATCACGCCCAGGCCGGCAAAGAGCACCAGAATCAGGGCCAGGATATATCTCGTTCGGGTGTGTTTCAAATGAGTTGGAGGAAGGGAGCGGACGCCCCGCTTCAGCGGAGATTTTCCGGCTGAAGCCGGACGTCCAACCGAAACGAAACACACCCATCTCGTTCTCATTCCCACGGGAGTACCTCTTGTCCCATGCTACAGCCTCCCAAAGAACGCCGCCGTCTGGCGTGCAATCCGCTCCCAGGCGAACTCCGCCGCCAGCGCGACCACCCCCGCTTCCAATCGAGACCGTAATCCAGGATCGGCCACCAGACGCATCACCGCCTCCGCCAACGCATCGGGGTCCCGAGGGCTCACCAGCAGCATGTTCTCTCCGTCCCGCACCTTCAACAACGGCACCGCTGGACGGGTGGTAACCACCGCCCGCCCGTGCACCAGGCAGGCGTGCAGGGTCCCCCGCCGAAAGGAGACCCCATCCCGATAGGGCAACACGCACACGTCCGTCGCCAGGAGACCCGCCGAGACCTCCTCGGGGCGCGTGTAGCCGGTCCAGTGTACCCGCTCCTCCAGGCCCAACTCGGCGATCAGATTCTCCACCCGCTCCGCGTAGGCCCAGTTGGTGGAGTCGGAACTGCCCACTCGCCCGCCGATCATCAGGAGATGCGCCGGCACCCCGCGGGCAACCAGGATGGCCAGCGCCTGCACCAGTTCTTCCCCGCCCTTGCTTTCGTTCAGGAAGCCAAAGTAGCCCAGCAGGAAATCGTCCAGTCCCACACCCCAGCGGGCCCGCTCGGCGTCCCGATCGTACCCCGGCGGGGGGACAGGCGGGATGTTGCTGCCAATAGGGATCAGGCTCAGCCGCGCAGAGGGAATCTCTCCCTCCAGCCGCAGGTAATCCTCCTGGCTGGTGACGATGACACCGTCGGCCCGGTGGGCCAGCATGCGCACCACCCGCCACCGCAGCGGCCCGGCCTTGGGGAACAGGTAGGGCACCTTCAGGTCGTGGAATGTCACCACCACAGGCGGTCGGTCCTGGCGAGCGGGTACGAAGTTGATCGCCGGGTGCATACGGTAGGCGGCTGCCTGGTACTGGAGATCCAACACCTCCAGCCCCAGTTCCTCCATCAGACCTAGCACCTGTCCCCAGCACCCCCACCCCCACCCGCTCACGACCCGGTGCACCATCACCCCTGAATCTGGGGCTTCGGGCTTTGAGATTTGGGATTTAAGATTCGGGCCTTGGGCTTTACCTGTGATCACGTGCACCTGGTGCCCCAACTCCGCCAGCGCCTGCCCCAGTTGAGCGGTGAAATCCCCCACCCCGCCTTGCATAGGGGGGTACTCGCCAGTAGCCAGTCCAATGCGCATAGTCTACTCCATCACTTCGATCACTGCCAATGGCACCCGCTCCTCGTGCTGACGAACACCATCCCGGTAGGCCGGGAGCCGCCCGGATCCGTCGAGGTTGTATAAGCCCACCTCCAACGAGTATCGCCCTGCTGGCAGGTACACTGGCAAGGCAAGCAGTCGAGGATCAACCACGACGTCGCCTGGCCACCACGTGTAAGGAGGACGAGTACCGTGAAAAGCCCAACCATCGGACTGGGGACCCAGGTTGCCATCAGCGTCGTACAGGTGGAGGAAAACCTTGGCGTCACTGTCGGTAGGAACCCCCGTTTGCCAATAGAGTGTCACCGGCAGCGCATCGCCCGGACGCCAACCCCCCTCCGGCAGGTCGAAACCCAGGAGGTAAAACTCCTCGCCAAAGGTGACGTCTACGCGCTGCTTGATCTCCATCAGTGCTGCCGGTGTGCCTTCCGGCTCACCCTGCAGGAACCAGAAGTGGTAGGGAGCGTAATGGCGGAAGTCTGGATTGTCGGTATCTACCTGAAGCACAATATTTGCCTGGTGGTTCATAATCGCCTCCGCCGGCACCCAGAAAACCGTCTCCAGCCACTGGCTGGGTAGGGGAGGATAAGCCCAGCGTCCCACGTCACGTCCGTCCACCTCCACCCGCACCGCTCCCGCTTCCTGGGCATGCAGCCGCGCCACGATCCACAGCGACTCACCCGGCCTGGTTGCCACGTCGAAGGCTATCCCTCCAGTCAATAGCCGTCCGCCATCCAGCGCTTCTCGCTCAGGGAGGACGCGATAAGACAACTGCCATACCTCAGTCGGGAAACCGGGGCGACGGATATCCTGCCACCATTCTACACCGTGCGTCGCCTCATCGCCCAGATCGGCCACATCCAAAACGTCCACCAGTGTCAGGCCAGCCGTGCGCGCCAGGACGTCCGGCTGGTAGTACCGCTCTCCGCTGCCGGCCAGACGCCAGTCGGCCCGCCACACTCCTTGAACAGGACCGGCGCTGACGACGGTGTAGTCGAGCACCTCCACCCGAAACAACTCCTCAGCGAAGAGATCTGTTGCCGCCAGGTAAGGGATGGAGAAGACATCCGGGTAGATGGCGAAGTAGTCGGGGCGCATCGGTGAGTGCTCCATCTGCTCAAACACACTCCCGGCACCGTGTCGCCAGGGGATGGTGGCATCCGCTGTGGTCAGGCCAATCAGGTCGTAGGTCGGCCTCTCGCCGAGATAGCGCAGGCTGCCAGTGTCGTGGACACCCACGCGGGCATCGGCGGGCAGGTTCTCCCGCAGCCAACCAGCGATCTCCAGTTGCTGGTGCACCATGGTGCTGATTGCACGGCGATAGGTGTGCATAAAACGCAGGGTTGAGTACACAGAGGAAGTCAACAAGAAGAGCACCGTTAATCCCAACACAGCAACCTGCCACCAGCATCTCATTCGCCGCTGGAGGAACGACAGGCCCCCCAGCGCCAGGGCCATCGCCACCGGCACAAAGGGAACTTGATAGCGTCCTAAGTGCCAGGTAGCCGTGATCAGCGTGGCGGTGGACAATGTGCCTACCAGGAACCATAGAATGGTCACAGCCAGCACCGTCCAGCGGCGCCGTATCCCCAGCCCGACCCATCCCAGGAGAGAGAACAAGAGGAGCCCAGGTGGCACAAACCAACGTCCGGCCGGCTCCCATCCCAGGAAGTGTCCCAGGATGATATGCCGGTAAGACAACAGCATCGAGCGGACGATTTCCTCCGGGTAGCAGGGAACGTTGAGCCACCAGGACTTAGCCTGGAGACCTGCGGCGCGGGTCGTGCCGGTGAGTGCCCAGTTGACAAGCGAGGGTACAAACCCTACCAGAACTGCCACGGAAAGGAGCGCCAGTTGTTTCCATTGAACAGAGATGTGGGGCGAGTTCCCATCCCCACCGCGGAAGTGCAGAAGCCCCTCGATGAGAAAGACCGCCCAGATCAATCCCGCCAGTACCAGGCCCTCGGGCCGGGTGAGCCCGGCCAGGCCCAACCAAAGGGCGCACAGTCCTGTTCGCCTGGCCAGAAACGTATCGAGTGCCGCCAACGTTAACACAGTGAAGATGCCCGTCTCCATGCCGTTGAAGCATCCCCATTGCACCGATCCGGTGAGGACGACGAGAACTGCTGCAGCCAACGGCCACCCCCGCCTGGAGACCTCCTCGCCCGCCAGGCGGGAAGCCAGGCGATAAGTCAGCCAGGCGATCAGCCCCAGCCAGATCACGCCTGTCCCCACACCAAAAGCGACGATCCGCTCGCCAGTGAAGCCTAACAGGTAGGCTCCTGCCAACGAGAATCCAAACAGGGGACTGGTCATCCCCGTCGTCGGAGGGTCTCCATCATTATACTGGTAAGGATGGCCCCGCGCAATCTGGCGGGCATATTGGAATGTGATGTACGCGTCATCCAGCGGTGCAACCGGACGGCCACCCGCGGCGGTCAAAGCCACGACCAGATACAGCGCGCCGACGCCGCCCACCAGCACAACCAGCAGTGCCTTCCGCATAATGGCCCACCGACATCCCGCCATGCATGGGGAGCGCTCGCCGGTGATCAATCCGACGAACATTGTACGCTCAACTCTCCAGGCGTCACCTCCGCCAGGGGAATGGTGTCCTCAGGCAACCGTTGGCCCGTGCCATCATACGCCGGAAGACGCACCAGCGTTGCCGGATCGTACATCCCGACCCACAACCGCGCGGAACCGGCACAGGGCTGGTCCAGGCGAACGGTATGCCGGTCTACGACGGTCTGACCCGGAAGCCACCACGAGGTCGGGTACGCGCCGTCTCGTGGAGGCCCATCTTGTTGGCCCAGGAGACAGCCCTCTGTATCCATCAGGTGCACGTAGACCGTGTAGTCACCTGGGGGCACCTGCTCTGCTCGCCAGTACAGGGTCAGTTGCAGGGCCTCCTCCCCCGCTTCCTGCCGCTGTTCCAGGTCATAGCCCAACAATCGAATCGCTGTGCCAAGATGGCATTCCCCGCCATCGGCAACGCAGGCAGGCGAAGGAGATATTGAGACGTCTCGCATCCGCCACGGTCCCAAAACAACCATATCGCTGCTGTGGTCCGCCAGCGCGACGCGCATCCCCGTATCGTCCACCAATCCTATCCGGATCCAGTACAGAGCAGGGGCAGGCGCCCACCCCGGGATGGCGAGACGGTATACCTGACGCACGGCATCGCCCGCCTGCCATAAATCGCTGGGGTAGAGCGTCCCCCCCAGCCAGACGCCGTCCTCGGCAACCCTACGAGTGGGGTCATGGGGTCCCAGTTGTACCCACACCCGATAGCACCGATGCGGAGCCGTCGGCGCATGCCAGTACAGGATCAGGCGCAGTTCCTCACCGGGTTCCAGATCCTCCGTAATAGGCTCGTAGCCAGCGATCTGGACACCCCCCTGGAACGTCAAGTTCACGGGTTGAGCCGTGTCTGGCATCCCGTCCGGGAGGCGCGGGGCGGCATAGGCAGGGCGCAGGTAGCGCCACGGCACGAGAACAGCGAAGAGGAACGCCAACCCCGCCATCACCCCAAGCCCCCAACGGGCTGCTTTCCACCGCGTCCACTGGGAAAGCCCCCAGGCACTCAGCACGCCAGCGGCCGCCAGGGTTGGAAACAGCAGCCGCCCATACGGCGCGCCGGTGACTATCGCCCACCGCACCAACGTCGTCACGTTCAGGACGAAGGCCAGCGCCAGCAGGGCCAGCCCGCGTCTGGTCATCGCCGGCGCACGCCACAGGGACCCCCCTCGGTCCCCCCCACGGGGGGGAAGGGAACCGTCGGTACATCGGTGCGCCCGACCCGGCCGGCTGGGATTACCTCGGTCCCCCCCACGGGGGGGAAGGGAACCGCCAGCAGCGTGATCGCCCCTGGGCGCACTCTCTCTAGCGCCTCCCTGCCCTCGGTCCCCCCCACGGGGGGGAAGGGAACCGCCGGGGCGGATTGCCACCACGATGCCTGCCCCGGCCGCCAACGCCACCAGCCCGACCACTCCATACACCAGCGGCTCAACCAAGATCAGCGCCCAGCCAAAGGCCGCCCAGTAGGAGCGCAGGGTCATCAATGCCTCGTTCAGGCCAAAGTGGGCCAGCGGGACCTGGTGGGCGAGGTGAGGCTCCAGGCCCAGCAGGTCACCGTACAGGATAGCGTTGCGCACGTACCACCAGCCTCCCACCCCCAGTGCCACGGCGAGAAACGCACCGCCGTCGGCCAGCACCTTACGCCGTAGGAAAGGCCCCGCCCCACGCTGCCAGACCACGGCCAGCAATCCCAGCGGCATCAAGAGCAGGGCACTTTGCTTGGTCAACAGCCCCAGCCCCACCAACCCACCAAGCATCGCCCATCTGTCCCAGGCTGCACCATCACGCATACAGCGCAGGGCACACACGAGGGAAAGGCTGAACAGGGCATTGAGCAGGTTATCGTTGGTCACACCAGCAGAGATGGCGATGAATTGCGGGTTGAGGGCCACGCACGCCGCAGCCCCCAGCGCCAGGGCCGGCCGGTCGGGCCACAGGAGACGGGCCAGCGCATAGGTGCACAGTACCGTCACTCCCCCCAGGCCCAGTGAGACCAGACGCAGCAGATATGCCGCTCGAACGGTGCCGCTCTGAGCCAGTGTCTCCTCCGCCCGATGGGCGTAAATGTTCTTGTTCCAGGGATCACCATTGGGCTGTGGTGCCCATCCTACCTCCCAACCAGGGCTGGGCACCAGCAAATATGGCAGATCGTCCATGTCAGCCCACGAGGATGACGTGAGCAAGGCAGCCAGGCTGTAGTAAAGCGGCGGCGCGTAATAAAGCGGCGGGTCGTGGTATTCTAGATACCACGCCAGGTCCGGCCCGGTACGAGCATGGCGAGAGGGCATGACGCGGGGTGGCAGTGCCCGGTGCGCACCAAAGTAACGCACGAGGGAGAGGTGTGACCATTCATCTGGTGACTCAAAACAGGGCGTCACCAGAGCGTAGGTCACCCCCAGACTCACAAATGCAATCACCAGCAGGGCCAACAGCCGATGGATGGTTATCTCATCCTTCACCCTGGCAAGTCCCCTTCCACCGTAGTCCCGAGCAGAGCACCTGCCGATAGGCGGCTATCCGCTGGGCCCGCATGGGCCGCTTGTGGCCCACCAGCCACTTGGTCCCCTCCAGCCCCAACTGCCAGGCATAGTTACCCAGCAGGAACAGCCGCAGTGTCTCTGCGACCAGCGGGCCGTAGTACTTGCGGAAGTAGCGCACCTTGCTGGTCTGGAAGCGGATGTGACGGGCGGGCACGACCTGCTCGCTACTCTTGCCCTCGTGGTGAACAATCTGCGCAGCGGGCAGGTAGACCACGCGCCAGCCGGCCTCACGGAACCGCCGGCACCAGTCCAGTTCCTCCGAGTACATGAAGAAGTCCTCGTCCATCGGCCCCACCTGCTGGATGGCCTCCCAGCGGGCCATCATCGCTGCCCCCTTCACCCAGTCCACGTCAAGCACCACGTCGTCGGGCTGGTCGAGAATGTAGTACCGCTCCAGCACGCGGCGGGGAGCGTAGGGCTGGAGCCAGGTGGACTCGAAGAAAGCGATCAGCAGCGTGGGGAAGCGGCGGCGGGAGGACTGCACGCTGCCATCGGGGTTCAACAACTGCGGGCCAACTATCCCCACGTCCGGGTTTGCATCGGCGAACGCGACCATCGTCGCCAGCGCGTCGCCTACCACCTCCGTGTCCGGATTCAGCAGAAGCACGTACCGGCCCCGGGCGACGGCAATCCCCTGGTTGTTGGCGGCTGGGAAGCCCCGGTTGTCGGCGTTAGCGATGAGACGCACGCCGGGGAACTCCACCCGCACTATCTCGACACTGCCATCGGTGGAAGCATTGTCCACGACAATGATTTCCATGAGCAGTGAGCAGCGAGTATCAAGCATCGAATGCAGGCACCGCCGCAGGAGATCACGGACATTCCAACTGACAATGACGACAGAAAGATCAACCATCGCCACACCCGAAACCAGGTTTTTTTCTTGAAAACCTGGTTTCTTTCCTCAGGTGATGATGTTCTGTTGGTATCTTTTCAATAAACCGGGGTAGGGGCAGGTCTTGTACCTGCCCAAGAGGGCGACCACGAGGGTTCGCCCCTACATATTGAGATGATGTTCTGTTAAAACCATAATTAGAAGCGGCGGCGCACGGTGAAATCGGCGATGTCCAATAGCGCCATCCTATAAGAAGAGTTCGAGAACCCATTCAACGTTTCCTTAGCCTGGTCCGCGTGCCACCGTGCCACCTTCAGCGCCCGCTCGATGGCCAGGGACCCGGCCACAGCCCGCACTGCCTCTTGCACTACCTCACCAGAGGGGTTCCCCTGTAGCGCCCGGCGGACTGCCGGGTGGTCGGACTCTGCCTCGAGGAAGAACAGCAGTGGCAGCGTGATCAGCCCCTGTCGCAGGTCGCTCCCCACCGGCTTGCCCAGCGTCTCCTCGTCCGCAACAAAGTCCAGCACATCGTCCACTATTTGGAAGGCCAACCCCAGCTGCTCACCGTAGACTCGCAGCGCCTCCGTCGTCTCCCCCTCAGCACCGGCCAGAATAGCACCGGCCTCGGCGGACATGGCGATAAGCGACGCGGTTTTTGCGTAAATGCGCCGCTCGTACTCCTGGAGGCTGACCTGGCCGCGCCGCCCATCGAAGACCTGCCGTACCTCACCGTTGCACATGTCCATCAGGGTCTCAGCGAAGCGCTGCATCAGCCGGACGCTGTCGGCTCGTGAGATCAGGTATGCAGCGTGGGCAAAGATATAGTCGCCAATGAGCACCGTCGCAGCGGGCGACCAGCGAGCGTTAAGCGTCTCCACCCCCCGGCGCATCGGCGAGCCGTCAATCAGGTCATCGTGGATCAGGGTGGCAGTGTGGAGCATCTCCACGGCAGCGGCGGCGAAGGCGGCCCGGCCCATGTCCGCCCCGCACAGGTGGGCAGAGAGAAACACTAACGCCGGCCGGAGCCGCTTCCCCCCCCCGCCGGCCAGGTGATCCACCGCCACGCCGATGGCCTCGTGCTGCCCGGGAGGGCTCTCCCGCAGGAGGGTTTCTACTTGCACCAGGTCATCACGAACCAGGTTAAGAAAGGATAACTCCTGCACAGGTGCCCCTCGGTCATAGAATGCCAAACAAACGGCGGGCGTTGCCCGCCGTCGCCTGCGCCACTGCCTGTGCCGGCATCCCCCTGATGCGGGCCACCGCCCCGACGACGTACCGCACATAGGCCGGCTCGTTGCGCCGCCCCCGGTACGGCTCCGGCGTCAGGTAGGGGCAGTCGGTCTCCACCAATAGCCGCTCCAGCGGCACCGCTGCCGCCACCGCCTGCAGGCGGTTCGCCTTTGGGAAAGTCACTGGCCCGGAGATGCCGATGGAGAAACCCAACATCAGCACCTCCTCCAGCCGCTCAGGCCCGGCCGAGTAGGAATGGAAGACACCAATACCCCCCTCAATCCCCCCTCCAGGGGGGAGGCGACCCCCCTCAATCCCCCCTCCAGGGGGGAGGCGACCCCCCTCAATCCCCCCTCCA
>CAZZEX010000054.1:0-13433 GCA_964653285.1 uncultured Anaerolineales bacterium | reverse complement strand
ACCCCCCTCAATCCCCCCTCCAGGGGGGAGGCGACCCCCCTCAATCCCCCCTCCAAGGGGGAGGCGACCCCCCTCAATCCCCCCTCCAGGGGGGAGGCACCCCCCCTCAATCCCCCCTCCAGGGGGGAAGGCTACCCACTCTCGCAACGCCGCCAGCACGTCGTCGCAGGCCTCCCGGCTGTGAATCACCACGGGCAGCGCCAACTCGGCCGCCAGGGCCAGTTGGTCGGCGAAGGCCCGCCGTTGCACCGGGCGCGGCGAGAGGTCACGGTAGTAATCCAGGCCGATCTCGCCCACCGCGACCACCTTCGGGTGATGGGCCAGCGCACGTAGTTCGGCCAAGACGTCGGGCGTGACGGTCCTGGCGTCGTGGGGATGCACCCCCACGGCGGCGTAGATGAAGTCGTACTGCTCCGCCAGCGCCACCGCCGCCCGGCTGGATGCCAGGTCGGTCCCTATGTTCAGCATGGCGACCACCCCCGCCTCCCGCGCCCGGACGACGACCGCCTCCCGGTCGTCGTCGAACTGGGGGAAGTCCAGGTGGGCGTGGGAGTCAATCAGGCCTGTCGCGAAAGACTGCACCTTGATCACCGGTAGCGAAGTTCGAATTGCTCAACGCCGCAATCCAGGCCCGTATCGTATGTTGATTCCGCCGCTCTACTGCGGGCAGTATTTGTTCCAGCCTGGAGATGACACTCTCCCGACTCCAGTCACTATGTGAGCCAATCACCGACCTGGTCACCTGGACTAGGGTGGGAGACGATTGAGTGGCTAAGAGGATCTCAGCCAAGCGCCACTCTGAATAAGCCTTCCGGATCTCGGTAGCAGATAGTTCTTCCAGTCGCCCCAGCGCTGTCTCCATCAAGCGCTTAGCGATTTCTGGATCACTACTCTCAACGTAGATTCTGTTGATAGGTTCCGTTCCTGACGCACGTACCCGCAAGTAGTGCTGACTGTCACCTTGAGCATCACGCAGTTGTAGATCTACAAAATCATACCTGATGCCACCGGCATAGACAACTTGCAAGTCCGCCAAAGTGCCCTCACCGGGTGCTTGCCCCTCAAAACGGTCGAGAAAGTCATTGATGAGTTCCTCTTTCGCCTCTAGTACTGCATCAACATCTGTCCGCCCTGTATTGGAAGGATTGGCGCTCAGTTCTAGTCCACCAAAGGATCTCCAACCAGCAACCGCCACCGTGTTCTCCCAGATCTGTGCCAGCGGCTTCCCGTAATATGCGACCATGTCCATAATCAGGAGATTGGCCCATATGCCATCCTTGTCTGTTACGTGCCCTCTGGTAGTCAATCCCGAGCTTTCCTCGCCGCCAATTAGAATGGTGTCTCGCCAGCCCTCAGGTAACTCTTTGTAAAACCTGTACCGGCGGTCAGTGCGCCGCTGTTCCTCAATGTATTTGATGCCTACCGGGACCATGAAGGTATACTGGTACACCCGGTCTTCACGTTCGCCCACTCGTCTGTGATAAAATGGGTGATCTACAAAGGCCGGCACGACACCCGGTTCTGGCTGGTTCTGCTCGTTGTTCGGGATCATCCCGGTCAGCCTCTCAAGCAGTGGCGATCCGGTTTGCGTAGCGATCACGCGACCGGTCAACTGGCGATCAATACCAAGATACCTGACCAGCATCGGCAACACCTGGTTGGGGCGATAATATGTCCCATCTCTGTCCACAACGCCAAAACGGTCGGCGTCCGTGTCCATTCCTAATCCCAACGTCGCGTCATCCAATTCACGCACTGTATCCTTCAGCGTGTTGATAAAGGGTTCCTCAGGGTTGGCATAGTCCAGACCAGGGAGGTTCGGATCCCGTTCGGCATGAATGACTTTATATCGAACGCCAATCTCACCCAGAAGTCGCGTCAAGTAGCCACGACTAACGCCGTGCATCTCATCAACAACCACCAGCCCGTCTCTAAAGTGATCCCGGATCTTATCAGGATTAATTGGGATCCGCTGATTACCATTCCCACTATCCAGCACCCAGCCAGTATAGTTGACAATGGGATCAAAGCCACGCAGGTCACCCTGTTCCTCCGCTTGAGACAAGTCTGCGACACGTGCAGACTCGTCTAGCAGTTGAAGTTGATTGGCTCGCGCGGCAATAAAGTCCGTTAGACTGGTCGGCGCCGAGTACCCCTGGCGAGGGTTGAACTTGATCCCTTGCCACTCTGGAGGGTTATGACTGGCGGTGCAGTTGACCAGGCCCGCGACATCGTTCTGGTCCAGGTAATCCGTCAAATAGTACACCAGCGCCGGGGTTGGTGTATCTCGATTAGCCAGATCAACCTTGAAGCCATTGGCCAAGAACACTTGAGCGGTCCACTCAGCTACAAGCCGTGCATTCCTCCTGCTATCATATCCAATAACTACACGCTTGCCCTGAAGGTCTTCTGCTCCAACATAAGCAGGAACCTCGGCCGCCTTCAAGAAATCGCAAATAGCCTGTACCACGCGCTTGGCCCGGGTCTCGGTAAAGTCCAACCCCCAACGTCCTCTAACTCCCGAGGTGCCAAATCTTGCATACTTGCGGTCGTAAATCTCACGCAGGAGCCCAGGTGTACCTTCATCGCCAAGGAGGCATGGGTCGGTGGTTCTGAGGCGGAAGCTATACAGACGCTCTATCACGTTGCCTACTTGAATGACTCGAAACGGCACATAGCGATCCCGAGCCAGTTTTGAACTCTCCCCCGAAGTGTCGCCCAGGCTCTCTAACAACGGGAAAATCCCCCACTCGACGTCAGTCTCTAAGGAATAGAACACTGGTTGGCGCAAATATTGCTTGGCAACGGAAATAGCATGCTCTCTTAACTGTCCCATCCTCGGCAGAAGTTCCTCGTCTATCAATCTGCGGCGTTCCGGGTCGGCGCTATAAGTCTCATGTCGGTACTGCCCCGCTTCCGCGAGAATCGTTAGCAGCATACTAAACAATTTTGCCGACTCTGCGTGCGTCCACTGCAGACCTCCGGCCAATCCACTTGCGACTATCTCTAGAAAGCGGTGAGTAAGACTGATTGCCGGGTTCCAGTCCTCCGGGACTTCGGCCCTCGTCAGAATTCTAAGGAGTTTGACGAACATCGGCCCCACTCGAGACCGCTCCAACCCATCCTGTGCGAGCCAAGCCTCAATTCGCTCCAGATCATATTCTTTGATTCCCATCCTGCTCCTCAGTCAACTAATACGAATGCGCTCTGCGGTCTTGCTCAGCAGATTTCTTCTCGTTCCTCGCTGGTAAAAAATAGATACTGCCAGACGTGCGCTTGTTTCTTTACTGAGTGCCTGACCAGTTGCATCTCGGCTGTCTCCCGTTCCCGTATAGCCCGCTCTTCCATACATGCTAATTTGTTGGGGATGCCGAAGTCACCGACAAGCCGCTTGATGCGGGCAAAGAGCTCCACACCGCCGTACAGGAGTTCGCTTTCGTGCAAGATCTTGCACGCGACCATGTGCCGGAAACTGTCAAATTGCAACTGGGTCAGAACTCTAGCCATATCCTTGACCACATAGTCTATCTCCTCCCGAAACTGCGGCAACACCAGCATATTCCACTTTTCCCGATAAATCGTCGCGTCAAGCACTTCACGCTCTGCTGCGGTGATCTCCTCGTCCGAGACAACGACCACATCGAGGTCGGAGCCGCGCACGAGTCGTCCGGTGCTCGGCTCAGGCCGCTCGACAGTGTGGGCCATGTTGTATGTCACGTCGCCAGCGATCAGATAGCAAAGATGTGTGCACAGTCGTTCCCGGTTAGGACTGGATTCGACGATCCGCCGGATAACGCCCCGGGCGAACTCGCGTTTATATTGGCTGATGCGTACGAACCCCTGTCGCAACTCCAGGCAGCGCGCGGCAATCTCTTTCTTATGCTCGCTTAATCCGACGACCGTGTAGGTGAGAAACTCGCGGCGAATTGATGGTGACAGACGAGCATAGCCCTCCACTGTCTTATCGAGGCGCAAGTACCGGCATCCAACGTGCCGCATCACAATACCCGGTTGTGTGCGGCACGCTTTCCAGAGAGGAAAAACCTCCAAATCCACCAGGCCCAGCAACTCAGCACCAGTGCAAGGTCCATGTACGGCCAGGAGATCACTAACGTTCAACACAGGGCTCTGTACATGTGATACTGTGACTTCAGACGCTCAACGTGCCGATAATAACCGGCGCGGGCCAATTTCGCCGCGGCCGCATCGTCGAGGATTACAGTCGCGACCCCAGGATGCAATTGGATAGCGGAAGCAGTAATCTGCGACGTTACTGGACCCTCCAAGGCCCGCGCCACGATATCCGCCTTTTTGCCGCCCGAGGCAAGCATAAGCACGTGACGCGCTTCCAAAATGGTCCCGACACCCATCGTGATCGCGAAGTGCGGCATGTCCTCCCGCTTGCAGTCTGTCTTGCAGTAGAACGACTCCCAATTATCGTCCAGTGTCTGTTGTGTCAGAACCACTACTTGCGTCCGGGAAGCCAGCGAGGAGCCTGGCTCGTCAAACGCCCAATGACCGTCTCGACCGATGCCCAAAAGTTGCAAGTCAATCCCGCCAGCCCGCCGGATCGCGTCCTCATACCAGGTACAGAACGCTTCCGGATCCTCAGTCAGCCCGTCCGGCACGTGGGTCTGCTCAAGCGGAATCTCCACCCCCCGAAACAGTTCCTCCCACATAAAACGCGCATAGCTCTGATCCTCCGCATACGGCTTGGACAAGTCTTGGCCAATTCCCAGGTATTCGTCCAGGTTGAAGGTCGTAATGCCTGAGAAATCCAATCCCTCCTCGCGATGCATGCGCACGAGTTCCCTGTACGTCCCGATAGGAGTTGAGCCCGTCGCCAGGCCCAACACAGCATCAGGTTTCTCGCGCACCAGCGCGGCGATGATCCTCGCCGCACAGATGCTCACTTCCTCGTAGTTGTTCCTGATTAACACATCCATGTCTGCTACACTCCTTGTCAATTCACTTGAGTCTGGCTAAAATCTGTGAAAGGTAGTAGCGACTTCAGTCGCCCGGAGCGACTAAAGTCGTCACTACCACAAATCTTAGCCACGCCCAATTCACTTGATCGCCTGTTTGGCAACAGCCATAAAGGCTTCGGCTTCTCGTACTAGCGTTTGCCGGTTGTGTTCCTCGCCAGCGCGAATCTTCAACCGCAGTTTGCTCTCCGTTCCTGAGTATCTTAGCGTTATATCAACATTGTCGCCCAGTGATGCATGCAGCCGTCGAAGTGCCGCCTGCACCTCTGGAATCATCTGCAAAGGTGGCTTGCTCGCGACATCTATATTGACCAGGCATTCAGGGAACTCCCGAATACAACCCGCCAACGCAGACAAACTCTGATCGGGTTCGCTCACAACTACCTTTAACACCATCAAAGCAGTATAAATACCATCTCCTGTAGTCTGTCCGTCCCCCAACGGTATGATGTGACCCGATTGCTCCCCTCCCAGTGAGTAATTCTCCTCAATCATTCGCTGCAGCACAAATCGGTCACCCACAGACGTCTCCTCCAGACGAATGCCGGCTTCTTCCAACGATGCCTTGAGACCCCAGTTGCTCATGGGCGTACTGACCACGGCATTGTTGGTCAACAGACCCTTCTGCTTCATATCGCGAGCCAGGATCGCCATGACCGCGTCCCCGTTGACAAAGCCTCCCTTTTCATCAACCAGTATCACCCGATCGCCATCGCCGTCGAAAGCGGCCCCGGCGAGAGCCTTCTCTCGCAAGACAGCAGCACGAAGAGACTCAGGCCGAATGTACTCATAGTGCTCATTGATGTTGACACCATCCGGAGCGTTCTCCATCGCGACGACGTCAGCGCCCAGGCATCGGAACACTTCCGGTGCAATTTCCGAAGTCGCGCCATTGGCACAATCGAGCACAATACGCTTACCCTGCAAAGAATGATCCTCCCCCCACATGCTGACGAGATGATCGACGTAATCCTGCCGCCAGCCGCTGGCGTCCCAGCTTCGACCTAGCCCCTTTGCATCCGCCCCCCCAGATCCAACGTCGCTATCCAGCAACAACCGTTCGATTTCAATCTCTATCTCGTCGGGAATCTTGAAACCATCAGCCCCGAAGATTTTGATCCCATTGTGATCGAAGGGATTATGTGAGGCTGAGATCACAACGCCCCATTGCGCCTGATGCGTTCGAGTCAGATAGGCTACGCCAGGCGTCGTGATGACCCCCGCCAGCATCACATCAACACCTTGCGACATCAACCCGGCAGCCAGCGCACCCTCCAACATATAACCAGACAGCCTGGGATCTCGACCGATCACAACCCTTGGCCTGACATCTCCATCACGCCTCGTCACCTGAGCCGTCGCTTGTCCCACCTTTAGAACGAAATTGGCTGTCAGAGGCCATCGGTTGGCTTCGCTACGGATCCCATCCGTCCCAAACAGTCTAGACATTTACTCCCTCCTCGCATACCCCTGATACCTAAAGATTGTACTCGCTGCGCAGCAAAGCGATATCAGCATCCAACATCATACGCACCAATTCTCTAAACGCGATCTTCGGCTCCCATCCCAGCACCCGGCGCGCCTTGCTGGCGTCCCCCACCAGTAGGTCCACTTCCGCCGGTCGCATAAAGCGGGGGTCCTGTACCACGTACTCCTGCCAGTCCAGGTCCACGTATTCGAAGGCTGCCTTGCACATATCGCGGATGGAGTGGGTCTCCTCCGTGGCGACGACATAGTTATCCGGCTCAGGCTGCTGAAGCATCAGCCACATCGCCTCGACGTAATCACCGGCAAAGCCAATGTCCCGGCAGGAATCCAGGTTGCCCAGGCGCAGTTCCTTCGCCAGCCCCAGTCTAATCCTCGCCACCCCTTGGGTGATCTTGCGCAGAACGAACTCCAACCCCCGGCGGGGGCTGGTGTGGTTGAAGAGGATACCAGAGGCCGCGTGGAGGCCGTAGGACTCACGGTAATTGACAGTGATCCAGTGACCATAGACCTTGGCGACGCCGTAGGGGCTGCGGGGATAGAAGGGGGTGTTCTCGTTCTGGGGCACCTCCTGCACCTTTCCAAACATCTCACTACTCGAAGCCTGGTAAAAGCGGATGCCCTTATCCACCGTGCGGATCGCCTCCAACATCCGGATGACCCCCAGGCCTGTCACCTCGCCAGTGAAGACCGGCTGCTTCCAGGAAGTAGGGACGAAAGACTGGGCCGCCAGGTTGTAGACCTCCTGGGGGCGGTACTCTTGCAAAATGGCGATCAACGACCCCAGGTCCAGCAGGTCGCCGGAGACCAGCGTGATCTTGTCCTGAAAATGCTGAATGCGGGAGAAGTTGACGGTGCTGGTGCGGCGCACCATCCCAATGACATCGTATCCCTTCTCCAGCAAGAACTCGGCCAGGTAGGAACCGTCCTGGCCAGTGACGCCGGTGATCAATGCTTTGGGCATGAATCCTCCTATGTCTTGTGTGTGAAATATTTCTCAGGCACGTGTTGCAACACGATTGCCTCCAACATGTCCAGATGTTGCAGATTAATGAAGTAATGGCAGTGCTCTACCAGTCGTTCCAGGTCGCGCTTTCTTGCCAGCCAGCCGCCGCCGTCCACAAAGTTCACAAAGACTCTACTGTCCCAGGCTTCCTGAAAAGAGATTTTGCGTGCCTGAATCACTATTGTGCCTCCAGCTTGGCTGCCTTCAATGCTTTGCCCCACGTTGGAAACAGATCGAAGAACACCTCCAGGTCATATTTGCTCATCCTGCGCACGTCTTCCGGCGTTGGCAAACGGTCCAACTTCACTGCCAGGTCGCGCAGTTCCAATTGCAACTCCTTCTTGGTGTACCTGCGCTGCGGCTTGCGTATGCTCTTGCGCTCCACGTATCCCTTACGCTTTACCTCGGCTATTTTCTCTCTCGTCATCATGACGTATCTCTCGTCAACGTCGATCGCCACGTAACGCCGCCCCAGTTTGACGGCCGCAATCGGCGTCGTGCCCGCGCCACAAAGCGCATCCAGCACGATGTCACCCTCGTTTGTGGAGAGACGGATGATACGTTCCATCAACCCGTCGGGCAACTGGCAGGGATGATAGTCCCGGTCGCGTTTATGTTTGATGCGGTGAATATCCCACCACAAGTCGGTCAGGTCCATTTTGTCGTCAACCCCTGCTGCTTTGCGTTTGCGGATGCACGAGGAACGCAGGCAATAGTAGCGGGCGTCCAACTCTCCTACTTGATCGTAATTGAAGACAAAGTCCGTGGGATGTTTAGTGTAGAACAACAACCCATAGTGGGCCGGCATCAACTTGCCCCGTGGTTCCGACAGCGCGTCCCACACGATCCAGTTCTGAAAATAGAGATACTGGTTGAGAAACGCGGCGTGATACATCGTCCAGTGAGGCAGATTCAGAACGTACAGCGAACCGGTGGGTTTCAGTATCCGCACATACTCCTGCAGCCAACCGTTGCACCACTTGACGTACTCTTCGTCCGCCCGTTCATCGTCGTAGACGTGATATGCCTTGTCGAGATTGTACGGTGGGTCGGCAAATACGAGGTCTATGGAGTTGTCGGGATACTGTTTGAGTATCTCCACGGCATCGCCGTGATGAACGACATCGAACATTTTATCGCCCACCACGTTGGTGGCGCTGCTATATCTTACGTCCGGTTCCAGGAAGCCGGGCAATCTGTACTGGGCGGCCGTCTCTGCCACAACTCTATCGCCACCAAGTCCTTCTTTAGGACCAATGAGGCCCTTAACCTCGCTGGCGGGCCTCTGGACGCCTGTTTGCTGAAACAGGTCGGCTTCTTCCTCTCTGTGAGGCTCGAAATCCAACATCCGCAGGATGGTATCGAGGACAGGGGGGGAGATTTGCGTGTAGTTGTTTGCCTGTGGCAGGCCCGTCCACACGTCGGAGATGACGTAGCCGTCGGGATGCATCAAATGCGCTTTGCCGCCCCAGTCCTTGAGCGTCCTTTTGCAGAAAGCACAATACTGGTGGGGAAAGCGCGTTCGCCTCACGTTGAAACGACCGTTGCCTTTGGTGAACAAAGGTACAGCCGCGTGAACTGAGGGCAAGCCGCTATCCCTGTGCTGTGTCGTGGACTCAATCGCAATCCAGTACTTGAAGTTCAGGTATCGGTCAAGATAAACGCCCAACTCCGGCAAGTATTCGGGTCGCCCCTGTACGAAAAGCAATCCCCCATTTTTCAGCACTCGCACACACTCGCCCAGGGATGCCCTAAGCCCGCCGGTGTTGAGCGGGTTGAGTGCAGCAGTGACAATCACGATGAAGTCGAGAGAATTATTACCCGCCTCTTTCAGCGTTCGGTTGAGACTTTCTCCGTCCGGGTACACGATGTGCATAACCTTACCCTTACCAATTACACTCGTCTCTCTCGGCGCCCTTTGCTTCCTGCCTCCTGCCTCCTGCCTCCTGCCATCTGCCCCCGCCAATAGTCCAGCGTATCTCGCAACGTCTGCTCGAGCGGAATCTGAGGCTCCCAGCCGGTCCGCCGACGGAACTTCTCTGCACTGCCGTAGACTACCGGCACATCCACAGGCCGGTAGCGGACCGGTTCCCTCTCGACGCGGATCCCCACCCGAGAATAACTCAAGAGCATCTCCAGCAGACTCTGCACCGATTGCGGCCGCCCCGACGCCAGGTTGTATACCTCTCCGGGCTCACCCTGAGTCACCGCCAGGTGATAGGCCCACACGATGTCCCGCACATCGGTGAAGTCGCGGGCCGCCTCCAGGTTGCCCACCTTCACTATCGGCTCCTGCAGGCCGGCTTCGATGCGGGCGATCTGGCCGGCGAAGGCCGGGACGACGAAGCGAGGCGACTGTCCCGGGCCGGTGTGGTTGAATGGGCGCACCCGCACGACGGGCAACCCATAAGCCAGGTAATACTGGAGCCCTAGCAAGTCCTGGGCGACCTTGCTCACCGCGTAGGGGTTGTTAGGCCGCAGCGAGCTCTCCTCCGTTTGGGGCAGTTCCTCCGGCTTCGGTGCGCCGTACTCCTCGTTCGACCCGATCACCAGCACACGCACCTCGCGCCCCGATCGCCGCACCGCCTCCAGCAGATTCAGTTCCGCGCGGATGTTGTTCTCCAACGTATCCCACGGGTCTGCAAAAGAGGTGGGAACGAACGATTGAGCAGCCAGGTGGAAGATGTAGTCAGGCTGCACCTCGCCTACGAGCGCCTGCACCCCCTCCGGATCACGCAGATCAGCGTGCCTGAGCCGCAGGCGTGGTTCCAGCGGCTGGGCCTCGACCGGCCGGGGATAGACCGTACCCATCAACTCCCAGTCGGTATGCGCCAACAGATAGGCACACAGATGCCCCCCGACGAACCCTCCCGCTCCGGTGATCAGTGCTCGCAACGGTCGCCTCCTCGATGGGGCAGATTATACCCTACTTTCCCATCCCTGCCAACCGATGGTCGGCACCCACTGGGCCCTGGCCCACCTGGGGCATGTATCCTTGCGCGGGCCGGTGACGCAGGTACGTTTCGAACTGGGGGCAAGAACTACCGCTCAATCCCTTCTCGCGCCAGCACTCCCTGCTGGTAGTAGTGCTTCACCTCCCGCATCTCCGTCACCAGGTCGGCCCGCTCAATCAGTTCCTGCGGGGCGCGGCGGCCAGTGAGAATCACCTCCACACGATCAGGCCGCCGATCCAGAAACGCCAATACTTCCTCGACGGTGAGCAACCCGAACCAGACTGTCACGTTGACCTCGTCCAGCACCACGATGTCGTACTGGCCTGAGAGCATTGCCTCCCGCGCCCGCTCCAGACCCTGGTGGGCCTGGGCCACGTGCTCGGGGGTGACCTCCTCGCGGCGGATGCAGCGCACGTCCCCGTACTGCTCAATCGTGATGTAGGGATGGTCGCGCAGCGCGTCCAGTTCCCCGTAGTGCTGGCCCTTCATAAACTGGCCGACATACGTGCGCATCCCGTGGCCGGACGCCCGCAGTGCCAGGCCCAGGGCGGCGGTGGTGTTGTGACACACAATCCCGTTTGCGATGAAAACCTGGGTATCCGGGACGCAAAAATCATAAACTTGCGCTCGTCCAGGTGCCAGGGACTTTACTCTATCCCAGAAGTAATTCACGTTCACGAGAGCGTGGAGCGCCACGGCTTCCGGAGACGATATAACAGCCGGGTGGTTCAGCAACACAGAGAACGCCTCGTAACTTGCAAAGACTCCCTTCTCTCTGTAGAACCGCGTCTGTCGCATGAACTGACAGGCATACTTGGGCTGGGGCCCCTTATGTGACCTTCGAGGGGCAGGGGCTTCAGAGAGCGGTAGGTGACGCAGCAGTTCCCACGTGTAAGGGATTACGTCTACGTTAGGGTTGTGCTTGGGCGACAAGTACTGGCTACGATCCTGCTTCCTACGCAGGCGAAAGCCTATGCGCTCGTAGAATTTTCTAGCCTCAGTGCCACGTAGTTGCAGCCGCCAACTTGGTTGACCACGCCCATTCTGGCTCCTGGTCTGGCGACGGTAAAGTTTGCCAACAATGCCAAAGTTCAGCAAGAGAAGGTGAATCTGCTGTGCCAATTGAGTGCTGGTAGTGCAAAACTCGACGTCCCCTCGTAAACGGTCGGCACTTCCATCACTGTCGAACAACCCCTGCAACAATGCCCGGAGTGTCTCACGATCACATCTCAGCCAACGAGGATCTATGGCTTTGCTTTCAGCACGGCCAGAGGTCAACCATAGGTCGTCCAGAATATGCAGGACCAAATCTTTCCCGTTTACGCGATAGTCCAATGGCCGGCAAGCGTAGATGACCGGTTCCGCACCGAGAGAGCGGAGATAAGAACGCCAGACCTGCACACAGGCAGCATCGGCGCTGCTCAGAGCAATCCGCCACGTTCTTTTCTGGGCTCGAATATAGCCATCGCCGATAAGAAGCCCCACCAGATAGGCCTTATCCAGCGGACGCCTGTTCGTTCCAAAAGCAGCCTGCCCTCGCGCTATCGCTACATAGTCTCCCACCTGCAATTCCGAGAGAGAGCGCCAGACAAGCCCCTCGGGAGTTAGACTTAACACCGGGTGCTCTGGTGTGCCCTCGAGACGGTAGCCGAAGCCGGTGGTCAGCCGCCAGGTGTCTGTTACGTCACCGTTGTAGATCGCCGTCACCGTGGAGACGCCGAAGGGAGAGAATATCTCAATTGAGACGGGAGCAAACTGTCCAGGCTCCACCGCCTGAACAGTGGTCACTAAATCCGCAACCTGCCATAGCCCGCCAGCAGCAAGAATATACACATCAGCACTAACACATTTGCCCTTGCCGTCGCCGGTATAAACTTGTACGTAGCCTTTTATTTCACCCATTCGCCATCCGCCATTCGCCATTCGCTATTCGCTATTCGCTATTCGCCATTCGCCATTCGCCATTCGCTATTGATCATCGGTTCGATGGTGAAGACCATACAGTGCCGTCTGGGATGTCGTGGCAGACTCCGTCGTTGAGCGTGGTACAGACGCTCTTGGGGAAACCCCGGTAGTTCAGCGGCGCGGGGATAACGCCGTGGGCCAAGGTGTACTCGTGAACCCAGCGATTGATGTCTTTGGTGGTGATACCAGCGACGATCCGCTTCTCCAGCATATCCAAGATGTCGCAGGTCAACCGGCTGCTCCTGCAGATGCCCTCGATCTGTTTCTCGGTCTTGATGATGATGTCGGGCAACCGTTCTCCCACCTTCCGGCGCCGGCGCAGCGTCGCTCGATCCTGCTTGAGATGACAATGCTTGTACTTTTTTCCGCTCCCGCACCAACCACCAATCACGCCAGGGCATAATTTAGAGCCGCCTCGGCGTGAATGGTCGTCGTATCGAACAGCGGTATCCCGGCATCCGCCTCGTTGACCAGCAGGGGAATCTCGGTGCAGCCCAGGATGACTCCCTCCGCGCCGCGTCCAGCCAGTTTCTGGATGATAGCCACGAATCCAGCCCGTGATTCGTCACGGATCTGGCCGGCAACCAGTTCGTCGTAGATGACGCTATTCACGTACTCGCGGTCGCCGGCGTCCGGCACCAGGACAGTAATGCCTTTCCGGGCCAGCCCGTCCTGGTAAAAGGTCTTCTCCATCGTGAATTTGGTGCCCAGCAACCCCACCGTCTTCATCCCCCGTGCCAGAACGGCCTCGCCAACGGCGTCGAGCAGGCTCAACATGGGGACGCTGACGCTGGCCTGTACCTGGTCAAAGACCAGGTGCATAGTGTTGGTGGCGATGATGATGAAATCGGCACCTGCCGCTTCGAGCCTCTGCGCGGCCTTGCTCAGGCCCTGGATCACCAGATCCCAGCGATCCTCGTTGGGCCAATCCACGTAGGGCTGGAAACTGACGCTGTAGATGATGATCTCGGGGTAGCCATAGTCGCCGAAGCGCTCGGTGTAGGTGCGGGTGATGTACTCATAGTACTCTGACGTTGA
>CAZZEX010000053.1:0-32800 GCA_964653285.1 uncultured Anaerolineales bacterium | reverse complement strand
GGAGCGCCCCGGAAGGCGAAGAACGGCGGCAACTTCGGCCACGGCGGGAACGTTATACAACATCGGGCGGGAAGGAGACAGAATGTCGCGGCGACTTCTCAGGAGAATACGAGGCGCGATTGTCAGCGGTGAATACGACTTGACCTGCTCGACCTATCTGCCGCCTATGCCGCCTGAGTTGACGGCTGAATTGGCAGCCTGGGATGCGCTCAGCGACGAGGTCTTCTGGGAGTTTGAGCACCACCTGGAGGCGACAGCCTGACGCGGCGATGAGACTGAACGACCTACTTGATACACTGCCCACCGTCCTGGGCCAAATCGGCGGCGACGTCGAAATACACGGCATCGCCGCCGATTCGCGCCACGTGCGCCCCGGTGACCTGTTCGTCGCCATCCCCGGCGTCAGCGTGGACGGGCATCGCTTCATCGCCGAGGCGGTGGTGGAGGGAGCGGTGGCCGTCGTCGGCGAACGCGCCCCGCAGGAGTTGCCTGGCCTGCCGTGGGGAGCCTTCACTTACGTGCGCGTCCCTGACGCGCGGGAGGCCTGGGGCTGGCTGTGCACTGCCTGGCACGACTTCCCCTCCCGCAAGATGACACTCGTCGGCGTCACCGGCACCGACGGCAAGACCACCACCGTCAGCCTCATCTACGCCATCCTGCGCGCCAGTGGGCTCAACGCCGGGATGGTCAGCACGGTGAACGCCCGCATCGGTGACGAAGAGATAGACACCGGTTTTCATACCACCACCCCCGACCCGCCCGACATCCAGCGCTACCTGGCCCGCATGGTCGAGATCGGGACCACCCACGCCGTGCTGGAGGTCACCTCCCACGGGCTGGCCCAGCACCGCGTAGCAGGCTGCGACTTCGACGTGGCTGTCGTCACCAACATCACCCACGAGCACCTTGACTTCCACGGGTCGCTGGCAGCCTACCAGCAAGCCAAAGCCAGCCTGTTCGAGGGGTTGACGCGCTCTTTCCGCAAGCCGGGTGTGCCCAAGGTGGCCGTCCTCAACCGGGACGACGACTCCTACCGCTACCTGAGCCCCATCTCCGCCGACCGGCAGGTCATCTACTCTGTGAAGGGCGAAGGGGATGTGATTGCTCAAGGTGTAGTCTTTGAGCCCCACCGGACCTGCTTCACCCTTCGACTGCGCCCTTCGGTGAACTCAGGGCTTCGCTCAGGGCAGGCCCTGCACACACCGGCCGGCGAAGTCACCATTGAAACCCCGCTGGTGGGAGCCTACAACGTCAGCAACGTGCTGGCGGCGGCGGCCGTCGGCGTGGCGCTGGGCCTTCCGCTGGAGGCCATCGCCGCTGGGGTCGCAGCGGTACGGGAGGTGGCGGGGCGGATGGAATGCATCGAGGCCGGGCAGGATTTCCTGGCTATCGTGGACTTCGCCCACACCCCCTGGGCGCTGGAGCAGGCGCTGAGGACGGCACGTGCAATGGCCAGCGAGGGAGGGCGCGTGATCGTCGTCTTCGGTTGCGCCGGACTACGGGATAAGGCCAAACGAGGGATGATGGGCCACATAGCGGGACGGCTGGCCGATTTGGTCATCATCACCGCCGAGGACCCCCGCACCGAGAGCCTGGATGAGATTATGGCCGAGAGCATCGGCGCAGCCACTGCGGTGGGCAAGCGTGAGGGGGTGGACCTATGGCGCATGCCGGACCGGGGGGAGGCGATCTTGTTGGCGTGCCATAAGGCCTGCACAGGCGACGTGGTGATCGCTTGCGGCAAGGGGCACGAGCAAAGTATGTGCTTTGGCACGACCGAGTACCCCTGGGACGACCGAGAGGCAATGCGGCGGGCGCTGCGTGGAGAGACGCTAAATACGCTTCCAACAGCGAGACACTAAGCGAGGGTATTGAGCCATGCCCTACGTGGAAACTACCAAAGGAACCCTGTTCTACACTTTGAGCCGGGGGCCAGCAGACAGCCTCGCGCTGGTGCTGGTGCACGGGGCCGGAGGCACACGCCTGCACTGGCCAGCCGAACTGCGCCGATTGCCCGGCGCTACTGCCTATACGCTTGACCTGCCCGGCCACGGGCGCTCGGGAGGGCAAGGATGTGATACCATTGAGGGTTACACGGAGGCTGTTGCCGCTTTCCTCCACACGATCGGAATCGAGCAAGCCACCGTCGCAGGGCACTCAATGGGTGGCGCTATCGCCGAGATGCTGGCCCTGGATTTCGCCGACCGTGTAGCCGGGCTGGTGCTGATAGCGACCGGGGCGCGGCTGCGCGTGGCCCCCGCCATCTTGGAGGGAATCCGTAGCAATTTCGAGGGGAGTGTGGAACTGATCACCCGCTTCGTCTGGTCACCGGAGGTCCCACCAGCGCTGACTGAACTGGGGCGACAGGCGCTTCTGGAAACTGGCCCCGATGTGCTCTTGGGCGACTTCACTGCCTGCGACCGCTTCAACGTGATGGAACGACTGGGAGAAATCGGGGCTCCCACGCTGGTCATCGCGGGCTCCGCAGACCAACTTACCCCGGTCAAGTACACCCGTTTTCTGACCGAACACATCCCCAACGCGCAATCGGTGCTAGTTGAAGGCGCGGGTCACATGGTGATGCTGGAGCGACCGGCAGAGGCAGCGAAGGCGGTACAGGAGTTCCTGGAAATGTTCTACAGCGAGAGAGTAAGCCCTCTCACAGCGCCAGAGCTTCGGGTTGGTGCTTCGCGTTAACGGCGCTCCACTTCCGCCACTCTCGCGAACTGGTCGAGGAACTCCTCGTTACTCTGTGTATTTCTGAGGAGGCGGAGCAATTGCTGCATCGCCTGTGCAACACTGTAACCGGATGACTGGGAGTCCAAGAAATACTGCCGCATTGTCCATACGTCCTGCAGCGTATCCTCGTCAAGCAGCAATTCCTCCCGTCGCGTGCCGGAGCGTTCGATGTCGAAAGCGGGGAAAATGCGCCGCTCCTGCAGTTTACGGCTTAGATGGAGTTCCATATTGCCGGTGCCTTTGAACTCCTCGTAAATCATGTCATCCATCCGGCTGCCGGTATCAATCAGGCAGGTGGCGATGATAGTGAGGCTACCCCCCTCCTCAATTTTGCGGGCCGCGCCAAAAAAGTGCTTAGGCGGATAGAGGGCTGCCGGATCAAGCCCGCCGGAAAGGGTGCGGCCGCTGGGCTGTACGACCAGATTGTAAGCGCGCGAGAGACGAGTGATGCTGTCGAGGAGAATGACAACGTCCCGTTCATCCTCCACCAGCCGCTTGGCCCGAGCCAGGGCCATCTCCGCCACCCCTGCATGGCTCTTTACCGGCTCGTCAAAGGTCGAACTGATGACCTCGGCATCCACCGAGCGATCCATATCGGTGACCTCCTCGGGACGCTCTCCGATGAGCGCGACCATCAGGTGTGCCTCGGGATGGTTGGCCGTGATGCCATTGGCGATACGCTTGAGCACGGTGGTCTTGCCGGCCTTTGGCGGCGATACGATGAGCCCACGCTGTCCCTTCCCAATCGGTGCAATCATGCTCAACAGCCGTGTCGTCAGATTGCCTGGAGTAGTCTCCAGTATGAAACGTTCGTGAGGGAAGATCGGCGTCCGCGACTCAAAATGTGGCCGTTGCTTAGCCCCCTCCGGGTCCATTCCGTTCACAGCCTCCACGCGCAGGAGACTGAAGTACTTCTCGCTCTCCTTCGGCGGCCGCACCTGCCCGACCACCATGTCGCCGGTGCGCAATCCAAAGCGACGGATCTGAGATTGTGAGACATACACGTCCCCAGGCCCTGGTTTGTAATGGTCGCAGCGCAGGTAGCCCTTGCTTTCATCCACAACGTCCAGCACACCACCACCAAACCTCAGGCCTTCTCGTTCCGCTTTAGCCTCCAGCAGTCGTAGAATGAGATCCTCCTTCTTCAACCGACTGCAGCCGGAAATCTCCCACTCTCTAGCCAATTCACGCAGTTCAGCCAGCGTCCTGGTTTCCAGGCCGGCCATATCTAATTCTCTCATAACATTCTTTCCAGTCATCTTTACTTCCCCAACGTTGCTTGTTTCTACCCGTCGTAGCGGGATATGAACTCCTCCGCCTGCTCAACCAGTTCCCGATTGCCGATAAAGAGCGGGGTACGCTGATGCAGGCTTTCGGGTTGTACATCAAGGATGTCACGACGCCCATCCGAAGCGTGACCTCCGGCCTGTTCAGCAATGAAGGCCAACGGGATGGCTTCGTAGACCAGGCGTAGTTTTCCTCTAGGTCTCATGGTATCGGCAGGATAATAGAAAATCCCTCCCTCCAACAAATTGCGATGGAAATCGGCCACCAGTGAGCCAATATAGCGGCTCGAAAGTGGCTCACGAGGGACATCCTGATCCATTCTCTGCAACCAGCGGGTGAACCGTTTCACCCCTGTACTCCAATGTCGTTCATACGCTTGGTTGACGCTGTAATACTTCGGGTGGGCAGGCATGCGAATGTCGGGGTGAGAGAGCAAGAACTCCCCCACACCAGGGTCAAGCGTGAAGCCGTGCACTCCGTGTCCGGTCGTGTAGATCATCATGGTACTGCAGCCATAGATCACGTAGCCCGCCGCAACCAGATGCCGGCCTTTCTGAAGACAATCCGCCAGTGTGCCTGGCCCCTCCGTGCCTAAGCGGCGGTGGATGGCAAAGATGGTGCCGATGCTGACGTCTACGTCAATGTTAGAGGAGCCATCAAGGGGGTCGAAGACGAGCACGTACTTGCCG
Organism: uncultured Anaerolineales bacterium; assembly: GCA_964653285.1. GTDB lineage: Bacteria > Chloroflexota > Anaerolineae > B4-G1 > B4-G1 > CAZZEX01. The sequence goes on along the minus strand of CAZZEX010000053.1, from coordinate 28,085 downwards.
GCCCGATATCCTTCAGGGATAGGGATGATATCTTCCTCTTCCTCTGAAGCCATCGCCGCCAGCCGGCCAGTGTAACTGTTCATCCGAATCATCGTCTCGTTGGCAAAGACGTCCAGCTTCATCTGCTGTTCACCCTGAATGTTCATCTTACCAGCCAGCCCCATAATATCGACCAGGCCAGCGCGGGTGGTCTCGTGGGCGATGATTTTGGCTGCCAGGGCAATGTCGTACATCAGGCTGGAGAACACGCCGGTCGCCTCAGGGTGATTCCGCTGCTGCTCGATGATGTGTCGTTCGATAGTGATGAGCTGTTCATCCATGGCGCATCCTATTGGCTACATCAGTCCAGATACCACACCCAGCGGGTGCCGCGCATTTCTCGAATAATGTCGGTGGTCGAAAGGATACCCAGCGGCTTGCCTTCCTCGCCCACCACCAGTAAGCGGTGGATGTGGCTCTCCAGCAGCTTCTTGGCCGCTTCCCCCACGGTAGCATCTTCCGAGATACTGATGACGTTGGTCGTCATCACATCGCGGGCCTGAATGGCCGTCAGATCTTCCCCATAATGGGCAATGGCGTCGGTATGAGACACCACCCCGACCGGTGACCCTCCCTCGCGCTCGGTGACCATGACAGCATGAATCTCTGTATCGGCCATCACCCTCACCACCTCCTGAAGAGGAGTGTCCGGCTTGCATAGGATGACACCCTTATGGTAAACATCACGCACCTGTCTCCCCTTGTCCATCGGTTTTGCTCCTCGTAGTATCATCAAGGAATGAACACTCGCACGTAGTAGTAACCAATCACGGCTGCCCACAGGATACTATCCACCCGATCCAGTGCCCCGCCGTGGCCAGGAATAATACTGCCGCTGTCTTTCACGCCGACCTGCCGCTTGATCATTGAGACAGCCAAGTCGCCCAGTGGAGCGAAGATGCCAATCAGCAACCCCACGACCAGGCCATGTACACCGCCGACAGCGGTCCCCACACCCGCCCCGATGTGCCAGAGCGATGCCAGTAGCGCCGTCATCAGCCCCCCGATAACCACACCAGCCACGTATCCTTCCCACGTCTTGCCGGGGCTCAACGTGGACGCCAATTTGTGCCGCCCTAACGCCCGCCCGACGAAGTATGCGCCGGTATCGGCGAGCAAGATAGCCGGTACGACGGTCAGTGTCCACCAGAGACCATCACGTAGGCACCGTAGCCCAATCAGGCAGGTTCCGCACAGCCCCAGGTACAGGCCACCTGTCACGGTCAGCGCCCAATCGGCTACCGGGGAGCCCTGGCGGTGGAACAGCTGCCAGGCCAGAGAACTCAGCAGGATCAGCGCCATGCCAGGCCGCAGCAATCCCAGCGCTGAGAACTGAGCGTCTAACAGGAAGAGCCACACCATCCCAAGCCCGAAGGCGAGAGCGGGGCGAAAGCCAGCGCGGGCCACCAGGCGGCAAAACTCAATCTCGGCCAGTGTCAGCAGCAATACCACCAGACCCAGGAACGGCAGCCCGCCCAGGTAGATACAGCAGACGACGATCGGGATTAGGACAGTGGCAGTGAGCAGACGTGTACGCAGCACAGGTCAAGAAGCACTTGAAAGTAATATTCCGATACACCAGCAATAGTACCGGTGATGGAGCCCTTGGTGTCGCCTGTTCACAACCTACGGCGGTACCTACCCAGGCACCAGGCCAAAACGGCGCTCGCGCTGGTTGTAGTTCTCCAGGGCCTTGTAGAGTTCGTCCTTACCAAAATCGGGCCACAGAGTGGCAGTCACGTAAAACTCAGCATATGCCCCCTGCCAGATGAGAAAATTGCTCACCCGCATCTCCCCGCCGGTGCGAATGATCAGGTCGGGGTCGGGCAACCCTGCTGTATAGAGGTAGCGACTGATGAGCGATTCGTCTACCTGCTCAGCAGGCACACCGTCGGCGATAATGCGGCGTATTGCATCCACCAATTCGACCCGCCCGCCGTAGTCGAAAGCCACGTTGAGGACCAGTCGCTGGTTGTCCCTCGTCAACTCGATGGCATCCTGGACTTTCTGCCGCAACTTCGGGGGAATACGCTCCAGCCGGCCAATATGACGCACTTGGACGCCTTCTTTATGCAGTTCTGACAACTCGCGGTCAATCACCCGTTCCATGATGGACAGCAGATTCCGAACTTCATCCTTCGGACGACCCCAATTTTCAGTCGAGAAGGCATAGATGGTCAGGATCTGGATGCCAAACTCGACCGCTGCTCGCAGCACACGGCGCACGTTTTCCGCCCCTGCACGGTGTCCGGCCAGCCGGGGTAAACCTCGCGCTCGAGCCCAGCGGCCGTTACCGTCCATAATGATGCCAACATGCCGGGGCACCCGTTCCAGAGACGGGTATCGCTGGTCATTCCGTGGTTGAGAGGACATTATCGCAGGCTAATCTGAGGCGACCTACGGGAGATCACACTAGCCTTCCAAGATCTCCCGCTGCTTGCGGGCACTAATCTCGTCCATCTGCTTGGCGTAGCGATCGGTGAGATCCTGAAGATCATCTTTGCCACGGTAGAAGTCGTCCTCAGAAATGAGCTTTTCCTTCTCAAACTCGCGCATGTCATCCAGCGCCTCGCGGCGGATGTTTCGCAATGCCACCTTACCTTCCTCGACGCGCTGGCGCACCAGTTTCGCCAGTTCTCGCCGCCGCTCCTCGGTCAGGCGTGGAATGGGAAGGCGGATGATCCTGCCATCATCGGTAGGAGTGAGGCCCAGTTCGGACTTGAGGATGGCCCGTTCGATGTCGCCCAGCGACCCTGGATCATAGGGCCGAATGGTGAGCAGTTGCGGTTCCGGGGCGGATATGACAGCCAACTGGTTAATGGGCGTAGGCGTGCCATAATACTCCACCATTACCCGTTCCACCAGCGTCGGGGAGGCCCGCCCCGTGCGGATGGTGCGCAGGTCAGCCTCCAGCACCTCGACGGCCTTACGCATGCAGCCTTCTGTCTCGCGGAGTAGTTCTTTGATCATCTTTGATCACGGTTATCGAGAAATCAGCGTTCCGATGGCCTCCCCCCCCACAGCCCGCTCCAGGCTGTGGGGCTGCCATAGATCAAGCACCAGGATGGACAAGTCGTTTTCCATACACAGTGAGATCGCTGTAGCGTCCATCACACCCACTCGCAGTTCGAGGGCCTGCATATAGGTCAGGTGATCGAATCGCTCGGCGTCGGGATTCTCGTGCGGATCCTCAGCATATACACCGTCCACCTTCGTGGCCTTGATCAGCAGGTCAGCGTCAATCTCCATCGCCCTGAGCGCCGCAGCCGTGTCGGTGGTGAAGTATGGGTTACCAGTACCGCCACCGATGATGACGACGCGTCCCCTCTCCAAGTGTCGGATTGCCCGCAGGCGGATGCAAGGTTCAGCAATAGCCCGCATTTCGATAGCAGTCTGCACGCGGGTAGTAACCCCCATGTGCTCCAATGCGTCGGCCAGAGCGAGAGCGTTCATCACAGTCGCCAGCATACCCATATGATCTGCCGTGGCGCGGTCCATCCCATGCACAAGACCATCCCGACCACGCCAAATATTGCCCGCTCCTATGACGATAGCGATTTCCACCTCCAAGTCATGCACGGCCAACACTTTGGCAGCGACCTCCTCCGCCATGTGAGGACTGATGCCAAAGCCCCTAGGACCAGCCAGCGACTCGCCGCCTAGCTTGAGCAAGACCCGTTTGTACTTCGCGATGGCCATACCACTTCGATTTAGGACTTGGGGCTGGGGATTTGAATACCGGGTCACCCCAGATTCTCTCCCAACTCGTAGCGTACGAAGCGGCGCAGGACGATGTTCTCGCCAAATTTGGCGATAGCCTCGGTGATCGTATCCTGTACGGTCTTATCCTCGTCCTTGATAAAGGGCTGCCTCATCAGGCAGACCTGCTGGTAGAACTTCTCCAGTCGTCCCTCGACGATGCGGTCCACGATGTGTTCGGGCTTGCCCTCTTCCAAGGCCTGGGCACGGTAGATGGCCTGCTCGCACTCGACCACCTCTTCCGACACATCTTCGCGAGTGAGGTAGCGCGGCGCAGCGAAGGCAATATGGAGCACCAAATCGTGAGCCAAGGTTTTGAAGTCATCCGTGCGAGCGACGAAGTCGGTCTCGCAATTCAATTCCAACAGCACCGCAATGCGACTGCCAGGGTGGACGTACGCCTCCACGCACCCCTCGGAGGCCTGGCGGCCTGTTCGCTTGGCAGCCGCAGCCAACCCCTTCTCACGCAACCAAGCGACCGCGCCCTCACAGTCGCCAGCAGCAGCCTCCAACGCTTTACGGCAGTCCAGCACGCCAGCGCCAGTTGCCTGCCGCAGTTCCTTGACCATTGCAACGGTGATCTCCAAGTTCTGTCCTCCTACTGTTCTATCGGTTCACTGTCTACGAGCGTCAGGCGTAGAGAAGACTCATACCTCAGTATTCTTTCTCCTCGTCCTCTCCCTCATGATCCGCGACCGTCACACTCCCTGCCACCGGTACCACCTCATCCACCAGTTCACTCGATCTCTCGGCTGGCTCACCCAACTCCTCAGCCACTCCCTCAGTCATTTCCTCAGCCTGCACCGTCTCCGCAACAGGCTCCGCTCCCCTTTTCTCCCCTTCTCCTTCGAACGTCAGTTCCTTCAGGCGGGCAAGAGTAGCGGCGCTAAGGTACTTCTCATCCTCAACACTGATTTCCTCAACCTCACGGACTTCCGGTTCGTAGATTTTACGTTGAGCAACTCCCTCCAGCACAGCGTCGGCAATCTTCGAGGTAATCAACTTAATGGCGCGGATGGCGTCGTCATTAGCCGGGATCACGTAATCAATTGGATCGGGATCACAGTTGGTGTCCACGATAGCGATGATGGGGATGCCCAGCTTGTTGGCCTCTTGCACTGCCGTGGCCTCCCGTCGCACGTCCACGATGTAGAGCAGATCGGGGAGGTCGCGCATCTCTCTGATGCCCCCCAGCCGGTTGTTGAGTTTCTCGATCTGGCGTTGTAGGACCAGGGCCTCTTTCTTCTTCAGGCGTTCGAAATCACCCCGGTCACGGCGGGCTTCCAGATTAAGCAGGTAGTCAATGCGCTGCCGGATGGTGCGCCAGTTGGTCAACGTACCGCCCAGCCAGCGCTGGTTGACGTAGGGCATCCCACAGCGTTGTGCCTCCTGAGCGATAGTCTCCTGAGACTGCCGTTTAGTGCCCACAAAAAGCACTGTACCCTCGGCGGCTACGGCGTCCCGAATCAATTCGCAGACCATGCCAAGCGCGGTGATAGTCTGCTGCAGGTCTATGATATGCACCCCATTGCGCTCTGTGAAGATGTAGGGCTTCATCTTCGGATTCCAGCGCCGGGTGCGGTGACCGAAGTGCACTCCCGTTTCCAGAAGTGCTTTCATGGAAACAACAGCCATAGAGGAACCTCCTTTGATACCGTTATATCCTCCGCCTCCATCATTCCGCTGAGAGACCGGGTTGGCTGTCCACCCAGCACGATCTCACCGGTCAGGAGACGTGTGTATTGGGTTAATCTGCTACGATTGTACCATAAAGTGGGATTTGAGCAAGTCCGCAGGCCGCCGCGCCTATTCCTTCTCTGGCACCTCGAAACGATAGCCTACCCGGCGGACCGTGCGCAGGTAGACCGGTGACCTGTGATCTGCCTCAATCGCTTTGCGCACCCAGTGGACATGGACATCAAGGGTGCGTGTATCACCCATATAGTCGGTGTCCCACACCTGCTTCATCAAGAAAGCCCGAGTCAAAATCTTGCCCGGATGACTCATGAGAACCTCAAGGAGACGAGCCTGCTTGGGAGTGAGGTGCCTCTTGCGCTTACCGTAGATGACAGAGCGCCGCTCAACGTTGAAGACCACATCGCCTACCTGGAGCACGGTAGACAGCAGCTTGGCTACCCGGTTGATCAGTTTCCTGGCGGAAGAGGGACAGCGCAGATACGCCTGCGCGCCCACACTGCGGTCAATCCTCTCTCCCTCCGGCAGCAACATCAGCACTGGGATATCGAGAGCAGAATCCCGCAAGGTGTCGCAGAAACGGCGGCAACTGAAACGCAGCGAGAGAGAGTCCAGCACGATCACTGCCGGGTGTGCCTCTTGTATCTTGGCCAAAGCCTCCCTTCGCGTGCGGGCTGTAACGACACGATATCCCTGATCGTTAAGAATCGGGGCCAGATGCTCTGCCGTGCGCTTCCTGCCCTCCACGATCAGGATAGTATAGACTGGTGCCACCTGCTGCACGTTCCCTACTCCTCCATCTGAACCACGCCACGGAACAGGCTGCATTATACTCCATCCTACTGCTGAGGGCAAATCGAACAAGCCAGCAGTCGCCTCAGGATCTCCCCCGCTCACCCTGCCCAATATCCTTGCACGAACAACGTCGTGTAGTACCCTAACAACAGTGCGCCCAGACCAACGTAGGCCCGCTCGACCGAGGGATCGCGCCCCCAGCGGGCACAGGCCAACGGCACGACGAAAGCGGGCAGCGCGTAACGCAAGGTCGTGAGGCCAGTCAGCGCCGGCACCAGCACGACGAGGACACCCCACAGCCCGTAGGAGAGGCGTACCCTCCAGCAAGCGATTATCGAGATGCCCAGCGCTAACAAGGTTACGGTCAGATCAAGCATCAGGTTCACCAGCGCGGGTGGGTGCTCCCCGGCGTAGGCAGCGTACTCCATCAGCGCATCCCATCCCGCCAGCATCAACGGGCGGCCAAAGCGATTAGCCTGAGCATCAAAGAACGAGAGCCCCTGGGCGTGTAGCATCCAGAGAAAGGCCAGGAACGCCGCTGGCACAAGCAGCAACCCCAACGCGCCTCGCTCCAGCCGCCAGTGCCTCCGCGGCTGGATGTATTCAACCGCCAGCGGCAGGAGCAGCACCACGCCCACTGCGCGGGTCAGCGCGGCCAGCCCGCCCAGCAACCCCGCCAGCCACCAGCGGCCTCGGCGCGCCGCGTAGAAACTGCCCAACACCAGCGCGACGAACAGCGGTTCACTATAGACAGTCGTCAGGAAAAAGGCGGCTGGGAAGAGCAACAAGAACAGCACCGCCCGCAGAGCCGTCGGCTCGTCCTCGTCTAGCCGCGCCAGGGCAGCCATCAGCATGCATGCGGCCGCCGCGCTGAGATTGGCGATGACAAAAGCGACGGTAGACCAGTCCCACCAGTCGAAGTCGTGACCGGTCGTCCAGGCCAGCACACGCTCGACCGCCCATGTCAACCCGGAGTAAAGTGGCAGGAAGGCAGCGTTATCAGGATAATACCCATCGGCGGCGATCCAGACGTAGAAGCCAGAATCCCATCGCATGTGCAGGTCCACGAACCCCTTCCAGTAGGCCGGGAAGAAGCCGCTCTCCGGCGGAATCCAGCCGTAAGCGGTGTCTGGCTCGGTGATGCGGAAGCGGAAGAAGACGCCCACAGCGAACAAATTCAGCACCACCCACCAGACGGTGAACAGGATCAGAGCTTTCTTCATAGCCGCCGTCCCCATCACTGGGTTCACCATCACATCTCCTGCGCCTACCCTCCGGGGTCCTCCGCAACATCTGGCTATCGCTTCGGGACCTTCCCCTCCACCCGGCGCTGCTTGATAATCTGCTCGGCCAAGCCATCCGGCACGAAGTCGTAGCAGCGGAACTCCAGTGTGAAGGTGCCCCGGCCCTGGGTGAGACTGCGCAGGTCAGTGGCGTAGCCCCGGGCCTCGGCCAGCGGCACCTCGCCATCCACGTTGCGCATGTTTCCCCGCACGTGCATTCCGCTCACGCTCCCACGCCGCCGCCCAATATCCGCCACGACGCTTCCCAGGTGCTCTTCGAGAACATTCACGTCAACGCGCATGACGGGCTCGAGCAGCGCGGGGTCGGCGCGACGCACCGCCTGCCGCACCGCCATTGAGCCCGCGATCTGGAAGTCCATCGAGGCCGAGTCCACATCGTGGAACTTGCCGCCCAGTAGCGTCACGCGCACATCGGTGACCGGATAGCCGGCGATGATGCCTTTCTCCAGCGCCTGGCGCACGCCCAATTCAGTGGGACGCACAAAGTCGGTGGGGAATTCGGAAGGGGGAGCCTCGTTCTCGAAGACGACGCCCCCCCCGCGCTCCAGCGGCTCGACGAGCAACCGTACCTCGGCGAAATGGCCATGACCACCGGTCTGCTTCTTGTATGTACCGGTCGCCTCGACTGCCTGGCGCACCGCCTCGCGGTAGGAGACCTGCGGCGGGCTCACCTGCGGGACGAGACCGAACTCAGTCCGCAGCCGATCCACGGCAACCTCCAGGTGCAGTTCCCCCATCCCGGCCAGCGTCTCCTCGCCCGTCTCCGGGTCGAAGCGGCTGACCAACGTGGGGTCCTCGTCACACAGCCGCGCCACGGCCTGGCGCACTTTGTCGCGCTCGTCGCTAGAGACTGCCGTCAGCGCCACCGCGATGACCGGAGCCGGGAACTTGAAGGTCTCCAACTCGATAGGATGGGCCGGGTCACAGAGCGTGTCGCCGGTGATGGCCGACTTGACGCCCACCAACGCCACCACGTCGCTGGCTGCCATGTGGTCCACCTGCTCACGGCGGTTGGCGTGCATGCGGTAGATGCGCCCCACCCGCTCCTCCACGCCGGCACGCGGGTTGTAGACCATCTCCCCAACCTTCAGGTGGCCGGAGAAAACCCGCACCCAGGTCAGGTGCCCCACGTGCGGGTCGGTGACGATCTTGAAGGCGGCGGCACACAAGGGGGCAGCGGGGTCATCGGGCCGCTCGACGATTTCCTCCGTACCCCCCTCAGTCCCCCCTGTGAGGGGAGAAGTCTTGCTACCGGGGATAGTGCCCAGCATAGGAGGCAGATCCACCGGCGCTGGAAGGTAGGCAACGATGCCATCGAGCAGCGGTTGCACGCCGATGCGCTTGCGCGAAGCGCCACACAATACTGGCACCAGTTTGCCGGCGATGGTGGCGCGTCGCAGCGCCGCCCTGAGCGCAGCCGCGTCGGGCTCGAGTCCCGCCAGCCGCTGCTCCAGCAGCGCATCGTCCGTCTCGCAGATGGCGTCCAGCAGCGACGCACGGGCCGAGGCGACCCCAGCCTGCATCGTGGGTGGGATCGGCTCCACCGCTGGATCATCCGCCCCATCGCGCCATACCAACGCCTGCTGACCGATGAGGTCCACGACGCCGGTGAAGTCGCCTTCGCGGCCGGTGGGGAGTTGCAGCGGCACGGCGTGTGGCGTGAGCCGCTCGTGAACCTCGCCCAGCACACGCTCGAAGTCAGCGCCCAGCCGGTCGAGTTTGTTGACGAAGATGATACGCGGCAAGTTCTCACGGTCGGCGTGCATCCAGACTGCCTCGGTCTGCGGCTCGACGCCGCCCACGCCGCACAGCAGGATCACCGCCCCGTCAATGACGCGGATGGAGCGCACGACCTCGGCGGTGAAGTCAATGTGGCCGGGCGTGTCAATCAAGTTGATGCGGTGACCGTGCCAGTGGCAGGCGGTGGCAGCGGCGGTGATGGTGATGCCGCGCTCCCGCTCCTGCTCCATCCAATCCAGTTGCGTCGTGCCTTCGTCAATGCTGCCGACGCGGTGAATGCGTCCCGCGTAGTAGAGAACCGCCTCCGACGTGGTCGTCTTGCCCGCGTCCACGTGGGCGAAAATGCCAATGATGCGTACTTTCTCGATAGGTGCTTCTTTCTTCTTACTCATGATATCTCCTCCTTTGGCCCGATTCGTATCCCGGTCATTGCCACAGGCAGTCATCTGAAGTAAGGCAACTCTTATCAAACTCATGCTTTTGTCCCTTCTTGCTTTCTATATAGGACGCAGATCAACGCTGATATTCGCCGATTCGCTGACTCGTTGGTTCATTCTATCTGCGAAAATCTGCGTCCCATCATTCCCTCACGCCGCCAGGCCGGGCACTTTGAAGACATCGTACTCCTGCTCCATCTCGCGCCGGAATTGCTGCGTGTACAGCCGGTAGTAGTGCCCACGGGCGCGCAGCAGTTCGGCGTGGCTGCCCATCTCCGCGATGCGCCCGTCCTCAATGACCAGGATCCGGTCCGCCCGTTTGATCGTCGAAAGGCGGTGGGCGATGATGAAACTGGTGCGGTCCTGCATCAGCGTCTCCATCCCCTGCTGAATCAGCGCCTCGGTCAGCGTGTCCACTGAACTGGTCGCCTCGTCCATAATAAAGATCTCCGGCTGGGCCAGAATCGCCCGCGCCAGGCTGACCAGTTGCTTCTGTCCGACCGAAAGCAACACGCCACCCTCGCCTACCTCTTCGTCGTACTCCTTTTCCAGCGTCACGATGAAATCGTGGGCGCCGGCCAGTTTGGCCGCCTCGACGACGTCCTCGTCGGTGGCATCCAATCGGCCGTAGCGGAGGTTCTCGCGGACACTGCCGGAGAAGAGGTGCGGCGTCTGCAGCACTACCCCAATCCGGGACTGGATACCGTGCAGCGACAGTGCGGTGTAATCCCGCCCGCCGATGCATATAGTGCCCCCCGTCGGCTCGTAGAAGCGGCATAGCAGGTTGACGATGGTCGTCTTGCCCCCGCCCGTCGGCCCAACCAGAGCGATCCTCTCGCCGCGATTCACCTTTAGCGTGAAGTCCCGCAGCACCGGGTTGTCTTCCTCGTAGTAGAAGTCTACGTGATCAAATTCGATGTCGCCCTGGATGGTGCCCGGGTCAACCGCCCCCGGCCGGTCAGTCACGTCAGGCACCGCGTCAATAAGCGAGAAGACTCGCTCGGCCGAGGCGATAGTGTGCTGCATCTCGGCGTAGACGCGGGCCAGGTCCTGGATCGGCCAGAGCATGAAGGTGACGTACCCGACGAACGCCTGGATGCCGCCGATGGTCAGAGCGCCCACCTGCACTTGCAGGCCACCGTACCAGACGATGCTGCCCAACGCCACCGCGCTGATCAACTGCACCGTCGGCAGGAACAACGCCGACAGATACGCCGCCCGGTAGGACGCGCGGTACATTTCACCCGTGAGACCACCGAACTCGCGCAGATTCTCCTCTTCCCGGCAGAGCGCCTTGACCACGCGCACGCCGGTGATGTTCTCGTTGTAAGCGCCGGTGATCTTCGAGTTGAGTCTGCGCACCTTCCGGTATTCTACGACGATCTTCTTCCTGAACTGGGCCGCCACGACTACCAGCACCGGGATCACGGCGAACACTACAAGAGCCAGCCGCCAGTTGATAATCATCATAAAGTAGATGCCTGTGGCGATGTTCATGAAGCCCCAGGTGACGTCCAACAGCCCCCAGGTCACCAACTCGGCCATGCGACTCGAATCGGAGGTGACACGCGACATGATCCAGCCCACCGGCGTCCGGTCGAAGTAGGAGAAAGACAACTCCTGCAGGTGCTCGAACATTTTCTTCCGCAGGTCATACCGAATGCGTTCGCCCAGGATACCGGTCAGGAAGATGAAGGTAAAGACACCCACAGCCTGCACGACGATCAGCGAGCCGTACAGGGTGACGAGCCGGATGAGCATCTCTCTGTCGCCCGCCAGGATACCCTCGTCCACGATTTGCTTGCTGAGGAAGGTAAAGTACGAGTCCATTGCCGACACAAACGCGACGGCCACCAGAAAGCCGGCGAGCCACGGCCAATGCGGCCTGGCCTGGGCCAGGATGCGCAGGACTGTCTGGCCGTTAAACTGGGTTGTAAATTCTTCTTCTTCAAACTCAAAGTGCGACATGGGCTATCTCCTTCTCTACCCTCCCGCAGGCTTGAAAACTGCCCCGATCAACGGGTAACACCCGCACCCGGACGCCTTTCTCGCCACAACATCTTATGCAGCCTGCGGGAGAGTGGCACCGGCTATCTCTTTCCCCAACTCGTCCTCGATGCGAGTCTGCATGTCGTAGATCCGGCGATAGATGCCCCCCCGGGTCATCAGCACATCGTGCGTGCCCCGTTGCACGATCCGCCCCCGGTCGAGCACCAGGATCAAGTCGGCGCTCATCACGCTCTGAATGCGGTGGGCGATGATGAAGGTCGTGCGACCTTCCATCAGGCGCTGCAGGGCTTCGCGGATCAGCCCCTCGGTCTCCGGATCCACCGACGACGTGGCGTCATCCAGGATAAGGATGCGCGGGTCTTTGAGTAATGTACGGGCGATGGCAACGCGCTGTTTTTGCCCGCCTGAGAGTGTGATGCCCTTCTCGCCGACCAGGGTGTCGTACCCATCGGGGAACGACATAATCACGTCGTGGAGGGCTGCCGCCCGCCCAGCAGCTTCGACCTCGGCGTCTGAAACGTCCCGCCCGACCCCGTAGGTGATGTTCTCGCGGATGGTGCGGGAGAACAGGAGAGGCTCCTGCTCGACGATGCCGATCTGCCAGCGCAGGAAGTGGCGCGGATACTCTCTCAACTCCACCCCGTCGAGGGTCAGGCTGCCGCCGGTGTACTCGTAGAAGCGGGGCAGCAGGTTGACCAATGACGTCTTACCTGAGCCGGTCGAGCCGAGCAAGGCCACGGTCCACCCCGGCTCGCATCGAAAACTAATGTCTCTCAATACCGGGCTGTCGTCGTCGTACTCAAAGCAGACGTTGCGGAACACGACCTCCCCCTGCACGCCGTCAGACGGTACGTAAGAGCCTTTGTCCAGGGGCTCACGCTCTTCCTTGATGACTTTGGCCACCCGCCCGTAGGAGACCAGCCCGGTGGACATGTGTACGATCAGCCGGCCCAGGCTGCGCATGGGCCAGATAATCCATACCACCAGCCCGGCGTAGGCCAGGTAGGTGCCTACCGTGATTGTGCCGTTGATGGCCATCAGCGCCCCGGCGAAGAAGCCACCCAGCATCTGAGTGCCACACAGGATGCCCGAGACCGGCCAGAACAGCGAGTGCATCATCAGCAGCCGCCGTCCGCGCAGGAACTGCTCCCAGTTGTCCTGCTCGAACTTAGCCCGCTCATAGGACTGCCGGGCAAACGCCTTGACTACCCGCACGCCGGTTAGGTTCTCCTGCAAGGTGGTCGAAAGTTTAGCCTCCTGCTCCTGAAAGGCCTCACATGACTTTGAGACCTTCCTGAAGAAGAAGACCGACATGATCACGATCAGCGGCACCACCACAATCGAAAGCAGTGCCAGTTGCCGGTTTAAGTTCAGCAACGCAGCGAAGTTGATTCCAAAGAGCAGCACGACGCGCCCCATGCCGATGGCCTGGTCAGCGAAGAACCGGCGGATGGCGTCAACGTCTGAGGTGGCGCGTTGGATCAGTTCGCCAGTCTGCGTCTGGTCGTGATAAGTAAACGACAGCCGCTGGGTGTGGTCGTACAGGTAGTTGCGCAACCGCCGCGTGATCCCCTCCGCCGCCCGGGCAGCCCATCGTCCGCTGAGAAAGGAGAACGCGCCTTGAACCAGCGCCAGGCCGACAAAACCTAACGCAATCAGCACCAGGGTACGGTCAAACTTCCCCTGGGCTAAAACGTCGTCCACAAAATAGCGCAGCAATAGATAGTTGCCTGTTCGAAGAGCGGCTGCCACGCCTACGCTGAGCACTGCCCCCAGGTAGGTCAGGCGAAAGCCGGTCATCATGCGCCACAATCCAACCAGCCGCTTGTCCGAGAGTGCGTTTTTGAAGTCAAACTTGGATGGCGTAGTAGATGCCAACATAGTGAACAAGCCTTGTAAGATTCGTAGATTCGTAAATCCGTGGATTGATCCGTTAGTCCTGCCAATCCGTTGTTATCGAATGTCCCAGCAGTGCCTCCAACTCCGCCAGCGATGTGACCGGGTCCACAAACTGCACCGTGTGGATGCCCAACTCGCGGGCGGAGTCCACGTTGCGCAGGCCGTCGTCCAGGAAGATCGCTTGCTGCGGTGCGACGTCCAGTTGGCCCAGCGTCAGGTGGAAGATGGCCGGGTCGGGCTTGCGCAGACCGACGTAGGCAGAGTTGACGTAAACGTCAAACTCGGCATGCACGTCGAGTCCAAACTGCTCGCGAATCCGGTCGTCCTGGCCGGGCGAGGCGTTGGTCAGCAACCCGATCTTGTAGCGGCCTCGCAAGGCACGTGCAGCGGCGACCACTTCCGGGTTGAACCGGTCGCCAGCATAGAATTCCTCCATGAAATGAAGTGCTGCCTCCACGCCGGGAAGTCCCAACCGGTCGGCGATGTACTGCAGGGAGTCGTCGTTGGTGATCGCGCCGACGGACAGTCGGCGCCATGTCTCGCCCCACAGCACCTCCGGCAACGTGCCCGGTGTCAGCGCCAGCCGCCGTTCCCACCCGGCGATGTGCGCTTCGTCCGGCAGCCTCTCCATAACGCCGCCCCAGTCGAAGATGACGGCGCGGACGTTGGGGAGGGGATTGAGGACGGGGTTGGGGACGGGGATGGGCACGTCCAGGCCCTGCAACCACTTGCGCAGCGGCGCCAGCCCGCGGAAGCGCGTAGCGTGGAGCCCAACCTGTCGGGCCATGGCCACGTTCACCCGAAAGTCGTCCACGAAGACCGCCTCTTCCGCTGCCACGCCTGTTCGCTCCAGAGCCAGTTCGAAGATCGCGGGATCGGGCTTGGCCAGCCCCTCGCGGCCCGAGATGACGACCACATCGAAGGCATCGAAGGCATCAATAATACCCATTTGCTCCACGAGCCGGGGCAAATCGGCCGGTCCGTTGCTAAGCAAGGTAGTGCGATAACCCTCATCGCGTAGATGGCGGATGAGGGCTACCAGTTCCTCGTCCAGCCTGTCGCCGGCCCAGAAGGCTCGCCGGAACTCCGCCAGTTCCCCGGCGCTCAGCCCCAGCCGCTGGCCGACATCGGCCCAGAACTCCGCGCTGCTGATGCGGCCCAGTTGGACATCGTCCCAGAGCGGGCTTCTGAACACCAGTTGGTCCACACCACCCGGCGGCAGTCCGTGTCGCTGCTCCAGTTGGCGGCGGGGAGTGGGATCGGCGGTGCGCACCAACACGCCGCCGTGGTCGAAGATGAGTGCTCGAATCACGCTTTCTGCCTCCTTTCAGCGCCGGGAAACAACGCAGCCAATTCCCCGAAGCCATTCAGAACGATCACTCGCTCTGGCTCGGCAATCTCTTCGTGCTCCAGATGCCAGGTGTTCGGATGTGGGATGTAGACGGTGCCGATCCCTGCCTCCAGCGCCGGGTTGATGTCCGATCGCGGGCTGTTACCGACCATCCAGGTCTGCTCTGGCCGCAGCCCGTAGCGGGCTAACAGTCCCCGAATCACCTCGGCGTCCTTCTCCGGCACGACATGCACCCCATCGAAGAGATGGCCCAGGCCCGACCGCGCCAGTTTGCTCTCTTGCACCTCCCGATCCCCTTTGGTCAGCAGGAGCAGGCGGCAGTGGCCGCTTAGTCGGGCCAGGGTCTCCGCCACGCCGTCGAGCAGCACGATGGGATGCTCCATCACCGTCTGCCCGATCTTCCACATACCATCCGATACCTCGTTCTCAACGGGCCAGTCGCGGCTCGCGCACAGACGCTGGTAGGCGATAACCAGGCTGCGAGCGAACTCCTCCGGCGCGTAACCCACCTGAGGGACGCGTTCCCGCTCGACCGCATCCACGGTGCGCTCCGCCTCCTCCCGCCCAAAGCCCCGATCCACCAGCAACTCCACAAAAGCAGCAATGCACTGCTCGTAGTAGATGTTGTTCTCCCACAGAGTATCGTCAGCGTCAACGATCAGCGTCGTCGCCATTTGTTCATTGTTCATTGCCTCATTGTTCATTGTCTTGCCCGCTCCTCACTCTTTCAAAGATTGCGTGCTCAGATCCCCTCCAGGACGCAGTTCCTTCTCGTAGTTGGCGTACTGACGATCCACGTGCATCCCGGCCTTCTCGTAGAGGCGAGTAGCGCCAGTGAGACTTTGCGCGTCAACTTCCAGACCCACCTTGCACTTGCCACGCCGGTAGAACTCACCGAAACTGTGGTGCAGCAGGACCAGCGCCAGCCCGCGCCGCCGCCAGGGCCGCCGCATGCCCAACGAGTCGACCCATCCCATCTCTGGGTCTTCGGCCGTCTTGGGATGACACAACGACATACCGGCGATTTCCTCCCGTCCATGGCCAGGAACCAGAGCGATGGATCGTGATCCGGATTGTTGTCTATCCTGTAGCCTTGTTCGCGCAGCAGTGCCTGGGCTACCTCGTGAGTGCTCAACCTGTACTGCACCAGCACCACGCGGGTGCCCGCCGGCGCCTGGAGGATAGCCTGTCGTCCGCGCTCCTCCGCCCACTGGCAGATGACCGTACCGACACCCTGCCCCTTGTATTCGGGATGCACGTCCCCCGCCACATAGATGCGCACGTGCGGTTCCGAGTCCCACAACACGGCGTGGCCCACGAGATTGCCGTCCGGCGCGACTACGACCAGCGTGTCGGTCTCCAGGTTGAAGGTGGGAGCCTGCTAGTCGCTGCGAATTCTGTGCGCCTCGGTTCGCGGTTTACCGATCTGCTCGATGGAGCAGGCGTTCAAGAGGTCAACGACGGCTTCCACATCGTCCAGTGTTGCCGGGCGACTCGTGAAATGCTGGGGTAACAGTAATGTTGTTGACATGGTTTTCTCCTCCATGAAAGTATCCAGCAGTGAAACAAACGACAAGGCCGTGGACAGTGCCCACGGCCTTGCAGAGAAAAACCAGGATGGTGCAAGAAAAAAGGCCATGGGCGTCGCAGTCGCCCACGGCCTGAGGTGACTTTAAGTCAACCCCCGACAGGCGCACTGCGACAAGGCAACAGCCGACCTCCGCTGTTATCGCGGGGCCGGAGCGCGCTAACGATGGACATTACAGTGCGCATATCAGACCTCCTCACAAGATGCGGGGCGCATTATACCCTAATCCGGCGGGTTGTCAAGTCTGGCGTAACCGTTATAATAATGACGCTACTCGCCGGTAAAGGAGACCGAGATGGCCCGATACGACGCGCCTATCAACGCTAACGACACAAGTTTTGAGCGGGTGGTGCTACAAGCCCCCATCCCTGTTGTAGCGGTCTTCTGGTCAGCACAGGAGACTCCACGCCGGCAACTCAATGCTGTGTTGGAGCAAATTGCTCGTGAGTACGCGGGCGAGGCGCTGGTAGTGAAACTGGACGTGACTGATGCCTCCCAGGCGCAAGCACAACACAACGTAAAAACGCTGCCGCAGTTCCTGTTCTTCCGCCAAGGAAAGTTGATCGCGCGCGCCAGAGGCATGCCCAATACAGAGATGCTGCGCCCGTGGGTCGAGTACCTGCTGGGGCGTGGGCAGAAGCCAGCGACAAAGAAACCGCCGAAGGAGGCAGCACCGGCAGGTAATGGACATCCGCTAGTTGTGACAGACGCCGATTTCGAGCGCGTGGTGTTGGGGGCAAGTATCCCTGTGCTGGTGGACTGCTGGGCTGCCTGGTGCGGGCCATGCTGGATGATCGCGTCGGTCGTTGAAGCACTCGCGCGGGAGTTCGCCGGCCAGGCGCTATTCGCCAAACTGGACGTGGACGCTAATCCCACCACCGCACAGCGGTACGGAGTACAGTCCATCCCGACACTGATCTATTTCCGCAATGGACAGGAAGTGGATCGTGCAATCGGGGCCCAACCGGCACACGTGCTACGCCAGAAATTGGAACTGTTGCTGTGACCGAGTTCTTACAAGTGCATTTCTGGACGCTCTGCGGCATCAATAGTAAAACCGATCCGTAAGCACCTTTCCCGTGTGTGCAACCTCTACCCCTTCAAGTTCGAGCAAGGCTTGCTTCATCTCGAGGCCGCCTTGAAATCCCCCCAGTTGACCATCGGATCTGATCGCTCGATGGCAGGGAATGATGATGGGAAAAGGGTTGCGCGACAAGGCCCCGCCAACCGCTCTTGCGCCTCCTGGGACTCCCAAGCCTCTTGCAATCCTCCCGTAGGTACTCACCCACCCCCGAGGAATCTCGTGTTCGGCCAAGAGTACCCTTCTTTGAAACTCAGAACACCTCTTGAGCGCAAGAAGGCTCAGTTCAAAGTCAACAGCGTCCCCTTCAAGAAAGCGTTGAATCCGTTCACCAAGTTCCGCAATCGCAGGACACGATAGCGGGCTGGCGTCGGAAAAGGTCATACGGACAACATCCTGCGCCGGGGTCTCTTCATTGGGTAGGAATACGCGATATACCCTTGGCCCTCTTTCAGTTTCCTGCCAAACGATGCTCAGGGTGCCTAAAGCAGATGGCACGAGCACATACAAGAAGGGTCCCAGCCCACTCACCACCGTCAGTCTGGACTCAGGATTCTCTCCCATCGCTCACTCTCCAGACGCTGATGGGACGCCGGATGCGGATCAGCGGATAGGATGGAACTCCTCTGCTCTGACCACAGCGTGCTAGCCTCCAAAGGCCCACATCACAATAAACGGTGTCAAGTGGACCTCAATGGCGGCTGCCAATGCCAATAGCGGCAGGACGAGGGCGACGAAGACTTTGACGAAATCAGCCAACGCCCACAGCCACCCATCGCTCACTGTCATCCCCTGAGGAGGCGACGTAAAGGTCGCCCCCAGACGCACGGCCAACGCAGTCGCGATGCCCGCGGCAGGCAACTCCAGTAACCCATGAGGGAGCACGAAAGCAGCCAAGAACAGCGCCGAACTGTAACCCACGTGCGCGACCTGGGTGACGAAGAAAAACACAATCGCCAGTGGGGCCATCAGCAGGGCCACCGCCAGCGTGCCGAAGGAGAATACCGCCAGCAGCGCCGCCAACAGTAACGCCCGCACGTTGTTACCCAATACTCCCCAAGTAGTAAAGTTCGGAAGCCAGCCCACGGCCGGCAATTCGGTGAACGTTTCGGCAGAAATGTGCTCTAGTCCCAGGATCTCCGGCGGAAGCGGGTAACGTGCAGCATAGGCGTGGCCAATGAAGGCCGAAGACACCAATCCAACCGTGACCACCACGAGCGCCAGCCACGAACGGCGCAGAATAGCCGGGATGTCGCGCCCATAGAGCCCGCCCAGAGTCCCCAGCCAGCGCAACCTGGCCGGCATCTTCTGTACATCCAGTCCGAAGAACCACCATTCCCAGCACAGGTGTCCACGGAACGCGCGCCATAAAGAGGCCACGTTCAACTCGTCAATCTCGCGCCCCAGCAACCCCTCGCGGTTGAAGGTATGGATACCCATTCGCACCAGGATGATGTCTACAACCACCAAAAAAGGCACGATCCACCACAGCACATTGTAGTTGGCCCAGAACATAATGATGGCCTCACCCTGTACCAGGAGCGCCATCGGGATGATGATAAAACTGGCCAGCAGATTGGACGCCCTCACACTCGTCGTCTGACTGGAGACTACCACCGCGCCGGAGACCATCACCAAGCCCTCCGCCGTCGTCAGCGAGGGGATCAGCACCACCAGAATCGGCGGTGGCGTCCAGCCCTTGGTGAAATACAACCCGACCAGGTAGACAATGATACCCAGGTAGGCCGCTAACAGGGGCGGGATCATCGCTGCCAGTGTCTTGCCCAGGTAGAGTTGTGCATCCGTTAGGGGGGTTGCCAGAAGCGGTTCGAGGCTGTTGCGCTCTTTTTCCCCCGCAAAAGTCTCCAGCGCGATCACCAGCGAGAACGAGATAGGGAAAAATCCCACCACCATCAGCAAGAAGGGAAGCAGGCGGTCACCGACGATGGGCGCGCCATACTTGGCCACCCACCTCAGTGCTATATCGGCCACGAAACTCATCAGCACGGGAAAGAACAGCGTAAGGATCACGACAGGCACCACAATACGCCAATCCCGCAGGGAATCCCGGACTTCGCGCCTGACCAACGTAAATACCAACCGAAGCGACTCGCCACTCACCGCACGCATCCGCTCAGTTAGCGCTACCATCTCCTACTCCTCCACCACCACCCGCAGGTAGACGTCCTCCAGGCTACGCGGCACCTCACTCAGGGTGACCACCCCTACCCCATGCGATGCCAACGTCTGGAGCAAAAGAGGATTGGTACCCTGGGGATTGGGCGTGGAATAGCGCAGCCAGTCTTCTCCTTGCGCCTTGATCCCGACCAGGCCGGAGACAAGTTTCACAACACCATCGGCAGGACGGGTCAGACGTAATTCCATCAGTGGCGGGCCCAGCAGACGTACTTTTAACTCTGCCGGGGTTCCCAGCACGATAATCCTCCCACGCCGTATAATGGCAATGCGGTCGGCCAGGGCCTCCGCCTCCGCTAGATTGTGAGTGCAGATCATGATCGCCCGCTGGTGGTGGCGCAGACTCAGCACAGAGTCCCGGACTAACTTGGCACTGTGGGGATCCATCGCCGAGGTTGGCTCATCCAGCAACAGGACAGACGGGTCGTGCAACATCGCGCGCACCAGCGCCATCTTCTGCCGCATGCCCTTCGAGTACGTCCCCATACGCTGATTCCATGCCTCGGGCATCCCAAAGCGAGCCAGCAACTCCCTGGCCCGGCGCTCACACTCATCGGCGTCCAGACCCATCAGGCGACCAAAGAAGTCCAAGTACTCCTCGCCCCTCATGCGCAGATAGAGTCCTGGGTGCTCGGTCAACAGCCCGATCCGCTGTCGGACCTCCCGTGGGTGCTCGGTCACGCTGTATCCGGCCACGAACGCCTGCCCGGCCGTCGGGCGCAGGATCGCCGCCAGCATACGTACCGTCGTCGTCTTGCCAGCCCCGTTAGGGCCCAGCAGCGCCAGAATCTCACCCGGTTCCACCGAGAGCGTCACCTGATCCACAGCGGTGAAGCCGTCGAACTGTTTGGTCAGACCAATCAATTCAATCATCGTCGCTACGCTCAGAACGACTACCTGGCCGTCCAAGCGGCAGAATGCAAAGCCTGTCCCACACGAAGACAATCTCAGAAGACAATCTCATTATACCACGTTGGGCTCTCCTGACAATGGGTATAGAGTACTACGATAAGAGACTCCCAAGAAGAAACTGCCGAACGGTGCTTCCGCCCGGCAGTTTCACAGTCTCAGTTCTACACTCTCAACTTCACAGTCCCTTGGCAACTCCTGGCTATTCTAACCTAACTATCCTGCTTCTCCCGTCGAGAGACCGCATAAACGTATAGAATGCGCTGAACCACCGTGAACACAGAGAGCACCGCCAGCGCCCATATCATCACGGTGGGCAGCCCGACCGCCGACAGTACACCGATGAGAATAATACGCTCCATGCGGGTCAGCAATCCAACCTTGCAAGGGAAGCCCTGCGCCTCAGCCCGGGCACGTACGTAACTGACCATCATCACCGCCACCAGCGAGATGAGAAGCAACATAACCACTGTGGATGCCCCCTGGCGCAGGTAGTGCGCCGTGAATCCCAGAATCAGCGCGGCATCGGAAAGCCGGTCCAGAGTTGAATCGAGAAAGGCCCCAAAGCGGCTCTGCTTTCCGAGTGCCCGCGCCAACGCTCCATCCAGCGCATCCACCGGCGCAACGATCAGCAACAGCCAGCCACCCAGCGTAATGTGGCCCAGGCCAAACACAACCCCCACGCTGGCTTGCAACAGCAGGCCAAGGATGGTGATTGTATTGGGATGAATGCCCAGCCGGCCCATGGCGCGGGCGATGGGTACCAGGATAACCCTCGCCTGGGTACGCGCCCAGTCGGTCAGTGAATCCCACCGTCTACGGTGTCGCTTTCGCGTTGCACTTTTATTGATTTCTACCCGCTGGGTGCTACTCATTGTCCGTGATCCTTCCGCCTACGTAATGTCACGAGTCTCCTCCGCGCCTCACCGCCAGTGAACTGGACGGGTGACGATTTCATGAAATACAAGGACTTGCAAAAACACGTCCCCTGAACCAACGTCGCGGCACAGTTGCCCACACCGATGATCACCACGCGCACTTACTCCTGTTCACGCCTTTCCCTACTCACACCTCCTCTAAAGCCATGGTTCTGGTCAGCATTTCCATGAACTCGTCTTGACGACGCTGGATTTCGGGCAGGTTCACAGAACAATACACCTCCCGACCGGATCGCCGAACCCGAACCAAGCCGAGTACACGCAAGGGGCGCAGGTGAAAGGAGACGAGCGGCTGGCTGACGTGCAGCGCCTGCGCCAACTCGGTCACGGTCATCTCTCTGTTACTGGCGAGCGCCACGAGGATGCGCAGGCGCAAGATGCCCTTAAGGGCATAGAAATAGCGCGTCATCTCCCGCAGTTCCCCGTCAAGCGCCCTGCGCCGCTGAACGGCCATAGTCGCCTCCCGCAGTCCTGTAACGTATAAAGAACGGTTTCATAAAAAAGCGCTTATATATTACCGCAGAAATCCAACCGTGTCAAGTTTTGCCTTGCCAAACAGCCCGAATGAGGTATAATAACTGCACTACCGGGGCGTAGCGCAGTTCGGTTAGCGCGCACGGTTCGGGTCCGTGAGGTCAGCGGTTCAAATCCGCTCGCCCCGACTGACTAACGAGAAGCCCCACTCTTACTGAGTGGGGCTTCGTCATCTACCATTTGTCATTAGTCATTCGACTTCGCTTCCTGCCACAACGCTTCCAACTCGTCAATCGTCAGCGCCGCCATATCCAGCCCGCGCTCATGGGCCATCCGCTCCACACCACGAAAGCGACGCGCAAAGCGAGCGTTCGCCTCTCGCAACGCCGTCTCTGGATCCACCCCCAGCCAGCGGGCCCAGTTGACCACCGCGAACAGCAGGTCGCCTAACTCCGCCCCCCGCTCCTTCGGAGTAGTCGCTGCTTCCACCTCGGCCATCTCCTCCCGGACCTTGTCGGCCACGCCGCTCGCCTCAGTCCAATCGAAGCCCACCCGGGCTGCACGCAGGCTGTAGGCATCGGCCTGCTGCAACGCTGGCATCGCCGCCGGGACACCATCCAGCACCGAGTGGTCCTCTCCCTTCTCCTCTCGCTTCAGTTCTTCCCAGCGCCGCAACACCTCCTCGGTCCCCTTCACCGGCCGCCCGCCCCACACGTGTGGGTGGCGATGCTTGAGTTTGGCATCAATACCGGCGACGACCTGGGCCATCTTGAACTCACCCTCTTCGGTGGCGATCTGCGCCTGGAGCAAGATCTGCAACAACAGGTCGCCCAACTCTTCCTGCAGCGCCGGCACATCACCCCCGTCAATCGCTGCTAACACCTCGTACGCTTCCTCCAACAGCCCCGCCCGCAGGCTCTCGTGGGTCTGCTCGCGATCCCAAGGGCAGCCGTCCGGCGCGCGGAGGTGAGCCACCGTATCCTGTAAGCCCTCAAAACTGGTGGCACCAGGAAGCGGCGGCACGTAGAGCGTGGTCAGGTGAGCAATGTCGTCCCGGCGGTCGAGTTCGTAGAGCAGTAAGCGAACGACACGCTGCTCAGGAGTCGCGGCTGCGTGCACCAGCATCACCTCGTGGTTGTCGGGATACTGGTTCATCAGCGTGATTTTAACATCAGCGGCGAGCGAGCGGCTGTAAAGTTGGCCCACCAGCGCTGGCAGGTCCGGGTTGAGTGGCGGATGATAACGAGCCGCCAGTTCCAATGCATCGTAGATCTGCAAGCCCGCCAGCGCGTCTATCCTCAGCGCCGCGAGCGTGGGCTCGACGAAACTCAGCCCCTCTACGACGTGCACCGCCAGGCCAGCCTCCTCCGCCCGCGATAGAACCTGCCCCACCGTGGCTTCCCCCATCAGCGGATGGCCCGGCACGGCGTAGATAACTCCCTCCGGGCGCTGTCCCAATCGCAGCACCTCGCCAGCGATGGCAGTGTAGACCTGCGGGAAATCCTTCGCCTCCTCGTAGAGGTAGTCGAAGGAGTGCAACGTCAGATGAGGCGGCAATCCGGCCACGGTCGGGTGGTGCTCCGTGCGCAGCCAGACCTCACTGGCTGCCTTCAGCACCGCCCACGCTTCCCGCGTCAGGTGATGCGGATCGCCCGGCCCCAGACCCACGATGGTAATTGTCATCCGTCCTCCTTGACGAAATATATTGGCGGGGTAACTACTTTGACAATGTCATGTTTGAAGGCTACTCCTCACCTGCTCGCCAGAGGCCGTCAGATCCCGGCTCTGCGCAGCAAGATCAGTGCCTGAAGCGGGAGATCATAGTCCCACGGCGAGATCCTGTCCAAACCAAAATGGAGTCCATGTCCACGGACGAGCAAAAAGCGGGGTTCATCGTCGAACCCCGCTCTTTGGTAGAGCACTTTGCCAAACCTCCAGTTTACCCAATCTACCTCTTGGTGTACTGAGGAGCCTTCCTGGCTCTCTTGAGGCCAGGTTTTTTACGTTCCTTTATCCGCGCATCGCGGGTGAGAAAACCACCCTGGCGCAGGATCGGCCGCAGGTCTGGGTCCACCTTCAACAACGCCCGCGCGATGCCCAGTCGGATCGCCCCGGCCTGCCCGCTCACCCCCCCCCCCTTCACCATGACGCTGATGTTGAAGCGGTTCTCCGTCGCCGTCACCCTGAGCGGCTCCTTGAGATGGAGAACATCCACACTTCGGGCGAAGTACTCTTCGAGCGGCCGGTCGTTGACGACGATGATACCATCGCCCTCGGGGAAGAGACGCACCCGCGCGGTAGCCATCTTACGTCGCCCAACCGCTTCGTAATACTCCATTCCCATTTCCCCTCCTGTCATCTTAACTCCAACGGACTAGGCTGCTGTGCCACATGGGGATGGCCTGGGCCAGCGTATACCTTCAACTTCCTGAACATCCGTCGCCCCAGCCGGTTTTTCGGCAGCATACCTCGCACTGCGTGCTCGACCACCCGCGCGGGATGCTTCTGGAGCAGATTGCGCAGTGTGATCTTCTTGAGCCCACCCGGATAGCCGGAGTGACGATAGTAGATTTTCTGATCCAGTTTGCGTCCGGACACGTGAATCTTCTCAGCGTTGACGACGATCACGTAGTCACCGGTGTCAACCGAGGGTGAGTAGATGGGCTTGTGCTTACCGCGCAGGATATGCGCCACCTGAGTAGCCAGGCGGCCCAGAGTCTGCCCCGTGGCATCCACCACGTACCACTCTCGTTGGACATCTTCCTTCTTCGTCACGTAAGTCTTTTCCACGATTTCGACACTCCCATCCGAAATATACCGCTCCCATCGAACAGGCGTTAATACTTCACTTCCATCAGACAAAGCCCATGAGGAAGGGCCGTTGGCCCAGCCTGGCTGCGATCGCACGACGCCAGCACTGCCACGAATTCCTCCACACTCATCTCGCCCCGCCCGACCTGGAGCAACGTACCGACGATGCTGCGCACCATGCGGTAGAGAAAAGCGTTCGCCTCAATGTCAAATGTCAGCCCAGGACGCTCCCCACTCCACTCTGCCGTCAGCACCCGCCGCACCGTGACCTCGCCCTGCGGTGGCCGCCCAAAGGTAGCGAAGTCGTGCTCGCCCACCAGGGACTGGGCCGCCCGCTGCATCGCTGCCACGTCCAGCAGCGTAGCCACGTGCAGGCTATACCGCCGGGTCAGGGGATAGCGCACTGGCGCATTGTAAAGCGTATATCGGTAGCGCCGGCTGCGGGCATCGTAGCGCGGATGAAAGCCCAGCGCGACTTCATCAACCTCTTGGACGGCAATGTCGGCGGGCAGAACCGCGTTCAACGCCCTCTGCAAGTCGCCCGGCCCGTGCCGCCAGGCCGTACCGAAGACGATGACCTGCCCCACTGCGTGTACGCCAGCATCAGTACGGCCCGCTGCCAGGACAGTGATCGTCTCCTGGGTCACCTGCGCCAGCGCCGCCTCCAATGCTGCTTGAACAGTCGGACCGCTGGCCTGACGTTGGAACCCGCTGTAATCCGTCCCGTCGTAGGCGACGACCGCCCGCACCCGCATCGTAACGCTTGCCTACCTCCCGCTCCTACTCCTCAACCAACTCCAACAGGACCATCGGTGCAGCGTCGCCTTTACGCGGCCCCAACTTGTAGATGCGGGTGTAACCACCGGGCCTGTCCACATAACGCAGTGCGATGTCCCCGAACAGCTTTTCTAAGAGATCCACCACCGTGCCATCAGGCTCCGTCACCCACCGGTTCAGGCGACCGGCTGCCAGCCGGCGGGCATGAACACCTCGAGCCGGATCTTCTCGCTCCGCTCTCAGACCTCGCTTCGCCAGCGTGATCAGTTTATCCGCCTGCCCACGGACCGCCTTAGCCTTCGCCTCAGTCGTCTCAATACGCTCGTAATAAAACAACGCCGTCACCAGGTTGCGGCATAAAGCCTTGCGGTGACCGCCGGAGCGGTTCAGCTTCTTCCCTGCGACACGATGTCGCATCTACGCACCTCCACTCTCCTCCGTGCCCTCCTCCAGAAAGCCTCGTTCCTGGAGCCGTGCTTTCAATTCATCCAGTGATTTCTGCCCGAAGTTACGAATAGTCAGCAAGGTATCATCCCCCAACGCCAGCATCTCCAGCACCTCACCCACGCTGGTGATACCAGTGCGTCTGAGGGAGTTGAACACACGCACGCTCAGGCCAAGTTGCTCAATAGGAATCTCATAGACCTCGCCGGGAAGGCTAATCCCTTCTTCAACCGGCTCGACTTCCTCCTCCAAAGTGAGACCAGCGATCAGCCGCAGGTGAGTCACCAGGATACGCGCCGCTTCCTTAAGCGCATCTAATGGCGCAATCCGCCCGTCGCTCCAGATCTCCAGCGTCAAACGGTCATAGTTAGTCATCTGGCCTACCCGCGCCCGATCTACATCGAAAGCGGCGCGGCGAATAGGGCTGAATATGGCATCCACGGGCAGTTCGCTGATAGGCATCCGACCACGTCTATCGGCCGGCAAGTAACCTCGTCCCTGTTCAACCGTGAATTCGACATCGAGGTGTACGTCATCGGAATCCACGGTAAAGAGATATAGGTCCGGGTTCAGAATTTCGACCTCCGGTGGGGCTTGAATGTCGCCAGCCGTTACCGTGCCCTCATTCCGCACCTGAAGAGACATGCGCATCGGCTCCTGGCTTTCCATCTTCAGGCGCAGTTGTTTGACCTGCAGTATGAACTGTATCACGTCCTCTCGCACGCCTGGGATGGCGGTGAACTCGTGCGCGACATCGGAGATGCGGAGCGAGGTCACCGCTACGCCAGGCAACGAGGAGAGCAACACCCGTCGGAGCGCATTGCCCAACGTGACTCCAAAGCCACTCTCCAACGGGCCGATCACAAACCGGCCATAAGTCTGGGAAATCGCATCCGTCTCAATTTTCGGCAGCACTTGAACTGACAACCATCGCCTCCTGTGTTTGGTTAGCCTCTGGCCTGTATAGAGAACATACCGCGTAACGAATCAGGGCAAAAACCGCCCATCGGAAACTCCCACAGCCCACCAGGCCACCGCCCCCAGAACAGGCCCAGAAGCGAGACGTCCAATATCTCCCTAACGCGAATAGTACTCCACAATTACCTGCTCGCTCAATATCGTATCAATGTCCTCTCGCGCCGGCACATTCAGCACTCGAGCCGTCATCGTTTTCGGATCCAGGCTCAGCCAGTTGGGCACCCCCCCCTCATCCAAACGCTTGGCACGTTCTTTGAAGTACGTGCGCTTACGACTCCCCTCTCGCACCATGATCATATCCTGGGGGGAGACGATGTAGGATGGGATGTTCGTGCGGCGACCATTGACAACGAAGTGACCATGCTGCACCAGCTGGCGGGCCTGTGCCCTTGAGTCGGCGAACCCCAGACGGTAGATGACGCTGTCGAGCCGGCTCTCCAGCAAAATGAGCAGATTCTCACCGGTAAGGCCCGGCCGACGTTCCGCTTCGCGGAAGTAGCGCCGGAACTGACGCTCCAGCACCCCATAGATGCGTCGCGCCTTCTGCTTCTCACGCAACTGACGCAAGTAGTCAGATGGGCGACGACGGCGGAATTGGGCTAGCCGGCCGTGGTCACCAGGTGGATAGCCACGGTCTCGCTCAAAAGGACACTTGGGCGAGAAACAACGCTCCCCCTTCAAGAACAGTTTTTCCCCTTCACGACGGCACAGTTTACAGACCGGGCCGGTATATCTGGCCATACTCTCACTCCTAATCCGTTTACCCTCTTACCATCCGCTGTAGTCTCCAGACTACACCCGGCGTTTCTTGGGCGGACGACAGCCGTTATGTGGGATCGGGGTCACGTCGGTGATAGAGC
>CAZZEX010000052.1:0-32959 GCA_964653285.1 uncultured Anaerolineales bacterium | reverse complement strand
TCGGCATGGGCATTTTTAATTGTCGTCGATGTCCATTTCTAATTGTCGCTTGACAATGAAAGCCAAACTACTTCGACTGACTATAGCGGGGCTGGCCGTAACCAGTCTCCTGTTGATGGCAGCAGGTTGTGGACCATCACCAACGACAGAGGCACCTGCAACCGAGGCACCCGTCGCTACAGAGGCACCTGCAACCGAGGCGCCCGCCGCCACAGAGGCGCCACCCACGGAAGTACCACCCACGGAAGTACCACCCACGGAGGCACCCGCCGCACCCACCGTACTAGATCGTCCGTTTATTACCCTGGCAGCCGACGTTGTATTCTCCATGGATCCGGCTGAGGACTGGAGCTTTGGCGGTGGCGCAGGTGTCCTGCTGCATGCCTATGAGACCCTGCTGACCTATGAGGGTGAAGACTTTGCCAGAATCAAGCCGGTGCTTGCCGCCGAAATTCCGACAAAGGAAAACGGCGGCATTTCGGAGGATGGCAAGACGATCACGTGGCACCTAAAGCCGGACATGACCTTTCACGATGGGACGCCCATCAATTCTGAGGCGATCAAATACTCAGTCGAGCGCCAGATTGCCCTGGCTTTTGGACCTGATTTCTATTTCCAGAACCTGGATTCCATCACGATCGTCGACGACTTGACCTTTGAAATGCACCTGAAGGAGCCGTCTTCTATGTTCATGAGTGTTGTGGCATCGCCGTGGGCAACCCGCATCGCCAACCCCACGCTTTGCAAGGAACACGAGGTGGACGGCGACTGGGGCCACGCCTGGGTCGCCGAGCACGACGCTGGCTCCGGGCCGTACATAATCGAGAGCTGGGACCGCGACGCTCAGCAGATCAAGTTGGTCAAGTACGAGAACTACTGGGGTGGCTGGGAAGAGGGCAAGGGCATTGAAGAAGTTATCGTCCGTTGGGTGACTGAGCCCTCAACGGTCCGCGCACTCCTTGAAACGGGGGATGCCGACCTCGCGTCGAGCCTGACGGCTGAAGACTGGGCTGAGCTAAGCGCCACAGACGAGATCAACGGCTATGCTTTCCCGTCTACACTGCTCATGCAAATCTACCTCAACAACGAGAAACCGCCGACGGACAACAAACTGGTGCGCCAGGCATTGAAGGCTTCATTTGATGCCGAAACCATCATTGATGGCGTGCTAGGTGGTCTGGGCCTTCCAATGGATAGCTGGGCGCCGCCAGCGTATGCGGGCGTTTCCAAGCCCTCGAACTATATCGGATTCGACCTCGACCACGCCCAAGAGTTGCTTGCAGAAGCCGGGTATCCCGATGGCTTTGAGTTCACGGTCAAGGACCCCGGGCTGTTCCAGAACAGTTCCCTGGTGCTCGAGGTTTGGCAGGCGGACCTGGCCAAGATCGGTGTCACAATGCACATCGAACCAGTGGATCAGGGCCAGTTCTACACCGCACTCCTCACCGATCCCCCCGACGTCCCAGTATCGTACCTGTCGAACATGGGCCCCGACTTCCCGGACGCTTGGAGCGCTATGTGGTACGAGTTCAGTTCCGATTTCGTCGCGCCAGGTTGTTGCAACTACTCGAATTACGCGAACCCGCGGATAGACGAGCTCATCGCCGAGGCTGAGCAGGAATTCGATGCCAAATCGCGCGATGCTCTCTACGCGGAGGCCTTCGAGATTCTTGAGGATGATGTACCAATGCTCACGCCGCTCAACTTCATGCATACAGTCGCCATGAGAGACTATGTCCAAGGCTACCACTATGTGTTGGCACTGAGCTATCAGTACGTCCCGTACGAGGAGATGTGGATCAAGTAGCAACAGGTTGCCAGTATTGTGGCTGGGATGGCGATTGCGCCATCCCAGCCACCTCTCTTGAGGGTAGACTATGTCGCGATTTATCGTCCGCCGGCTAATTTCGTTGGTGTTCGTCTCGATCGGGATCACCCTGATCACGTTTACAGTTTCGCACATAGTCCCCAGTGATCCAGCTCGTTTGGCATTGGGTGCGCGCGCCCAGCCAGAAGCCGTCCAAAAGATGCGTGAGAAGATGGGGTTGGATCGCCCGTTGCCGGAGCAGTACCTCACTTATATGACCGGGTTGTTTCGCGGCGACTTTGGTGATTCGCTATACACCCGTCGTACCGTTCGCGAGGACCTGGCCGATTACCTGCCGGCCAGTATCGAACTCACAATCACCTCCCTACTGTTGGTCATTGTCTTTGGTTACCCCCTGGGTGTATTGGCTTCATATCATCAAGGCCGTTGGATTGACAGGTTGGTCAACTCGCTGTCTGTGATAGGTGTAGCTATCCCTGTGTTCTGGATTGGCATTGTGTTTCAGTTGATTTTTTACCGGGGCCTGCAGTGGCTGCCAGCCGAAGGCCGTCTTCCCATCGGTGTGGATGGTCCACCCACTGTCACAAATCTGCTGATCCTCGATAGCCTCCTGGCTGGCGATATCAAGATGCTGGGCACCGTGCTGCGCCACCTGACTTTGCCCGCTGTCACGCTCGCGCTGCCCAACCTTGCGTATGTCGTCAAACTGGTGCGCGCCAACATGATTGAAGAGATGAGCAAGGACTATGTCTGTACTGCCAAGAGCAAGGGACTGACGAGAAAGTATATCTTGTGGAAGCATGCCTTGCCGAATGGGCTGCTGCCCGCCATCACACTGACTGGTATGCTGGTCGGGGCTATGCTAGCAGGAGCCTTCCTGGTGGAAATTATCTTTAATTGGCCCGGAATCGGATGGTATACCCTGAAAACGATCCTTTCCCAGGACTTTATGGCGGTGATTAGTGTAACACTGATTGTTGCCCTGGTCTACATGTTGTCCAACTTGGCCGTTGACTTGTTATACATCCGCCTGAATCCGCGCATTCGATACAGTTAAAACGATGCAGCAATTCATCACACACTTTTTCAGAAAACGTTCTGGCTATGTGAGCGCGTTCTTTCTGCTAGTCATTGTGTTCACGGCGACCTTTGGGGAAGCAATCGCACCCTATGACCCGCTGGATGTGCAGGTCAAGATCAAGCTGCAACCCCCCAGTGCTGAGCATTGGTTGGGAACGGACGAGCTGGGCCGTGACTTGCTCAGTCGAATTGTCGTGGCTAGCCGCATCTCGTTGCTGGCGGGCTTGACGGTATTGGTGCTATCTGTCACGACAGGGATCATTCTGGGCTTGATATCTGGCTACGCAGGAGGCTTGGTTGACGAGATTCTGATGCGCCTGACGGATATTTTTCTGGCCTTCCCCCCGTTGATATTAGCGCTGACAATCACAGCCGTGCTCGGCCCAGGCTTAAGGAACGCCATGCTGGCTATCTCCATCTCTTGGTGGCCATGGTATGCGCGATTGGTACGCGGGATGGTGTTAAGTATCAAGGAAAAAGAGTATATCATGGCTGAACATGCTATTGGGGCACCAGGATGGCGGATCATGCTGTTTCACATGATTCCCAATCTGATCTCGGTGGTGATTGTGCAGGCCGCTTTGGACATGGGAAGCGCGCTGGTTCTAGCTTCGAGCCTGAGCTTTATTGGGCTAGGCGTGCAGCCTCCCCAGCCAGAGTGGGGCGCGATGGTCAGCGAAGGCCGGCGCTACGTATTCGTCGCCTGGTGGACAGGGGCTTTCCCCGGCCTGGCGATCTTTGCCACTGTGTATTTGTTCAATGCGTTTGGCGAAGTGCTTAATGAGACATTATCAAGACGAGATGTCATCATATAGTCACATAGAAGGGCAGGGCAGAGTCTGCAACATTTGTATCCCCTTAGACAGTCCAAATCCTGATGCCGACCGATTCATCCGCTGCATGCTGGGCGAAGAAAAGGCCGACAGGCCGCCGACGATTGAGTACATGGTGGACCCTGTTGTGATGCGCCTGGTTATCAAGGACCTTCTAGGCCACGAGTGGGTGGTCCCCCAGTCCGACGACCGGGAGTCACAGGTTGCATACTGGGACAACGTCGTCGAGTTCTGGTATCGGATGGGGTATGACTTTGTCATGATGGAGCGAGCGCTGCCTTTCCCTAAGCGTCAAATTCTCGCCCGAGACACAGCGCCTCAGTCCGATGGTGACCGAGCCTGGGCCGACGAGCACCAGGGAGCGATCACGTCCTGGGAAGATTTCGAGGAATACAACTGGCCCAGGATCGAGGAGGCTGACTTTTTCCCGTACGAATATGTTGATTCCCACCTGCCGGATGGCATGGGGCTGATGGCCTCCCACTCTGGGGGTATCTTCGAGCACCTGACCTGGATCATGTCCTACGAGCGCCTCTGCTATGCCCTCTATGACAACCTGGATCTGGTGGAAGCCATCGTTGAAAGGCTGGGGACGCTGCTGGAAAGCTATTTCGCCCGGCTCTTGGAACTGGAGCACCTGATCGCCCTGTGGCCCGGGGATGACATGGGCTTCCGCACGGCCACGCTGATCAGCCCCGACCACCTGCGCCAATACATCCTGCCCTGGCACCGCCGGTTCGCTGAGATGGCCCATCGTCAGGGAGTGCTCTATTTTCTGCACTCCTGTGGGAATGTCGAGGCCATCATGACAGACCTCATCGAGAACGTTGGCATTGACGGTAAGCACTCATTCGAGGATGCGATCATCCCAGCGCCGGAGTTTCACAGGCGATACGGCGACCGCATCGCGACCCTCGGCGGGGTTGATATGCATGTACTCTCATCTGCCGAGCCTGACAGGCTTCGACGATATGTACGCAACCTCATTGAAGCCTGTGCCCCGATGGGGCGCTTTGCCATTGGCTCGGGTAATTCAATCCCCGGCTACGTGCCGGTAGAGAACTATCTCACCATGCTTGATGAGGCGCTTCGCTAGCGGTGAGTACCAGGGCACGCCCAGTCGAGGTGCACAGTTGGTTAACCGGGTATTGTTTGCCTGACCAGGTATGAGGTAACCGCGATGTCCGTAAATTTTGTGATTCCTCCTGACTTTGCTGAACGAAATGAAGATGCTTTTGCTGCCGTGCTCCGCGGCGAGAAACCAGAGATTGTGCCCGTGAACCTGATGTTAGATAGTGTCCTCCACATGGAGATCGCTGACATCACTGCGGATGAGTACCTTCTTGACTATGAACTGCAATGGCAGGCTCAGGCGAAAACCTACCATCGTTTTGGTGGGGCAGTCGCCATTATGCCTTTCTATTACCCGGTCATAGAGGCGTCTGCGCTGGCACGGGTAGAGCCATACTGGGGGAAACGCTCAGCGCCAATGATTCACCCTTGCATCCTTAGCGAGGCGGACGTGGATCGCCTTCGCCCCCCCAAGATGGGGGTGGACGGTCTGATGGGGCACGTGGTGAAATGCACCGAGTATTTTCTGAAACGCTCAGAGGAGACCGGTATTCCTGTAGCAGTGGATTACGGTTCTATGGGGCCTATGGACATCGCCGCTCTGATGATGGGGCCGACCGAGTTCTTCATTGCCACCCAAACGAATCCCCAGCTGGTTCACAGGCTTCTCTCGATCATCGTGGATGTGTGCATTGAATGGATTAACTGGCGAATACAGTATTTCGGCGGGCCTATGGAGGTGCTAGACACAGGCGATGACTACTCGGCCTATTTCAGTCCCGACGACTATGATGAGTTCGTCGTGCGCCATACGGGCGCAATCATGCGCGCATTTCCAGAGGCCTACAATATGTTTCATAGTGATGGGGACTACACCTACAAAAACGTGCACAAGGTGAAAGGCCTGAACATTGACATGTTCAATGCCTTCACGCCCCGTCTTGACATAGCGCGTGTACGAGAGATTCTGGGGCCGGACGTTGATCTGGCAGGAAATGTACATCCCATTGATGTCATGACGTTTGGCACACCAGATGATGTGCTCAGGGAGTCCAAACGGTGCATCGAGGCGGCGGGCAAGAACGGACATTTTGTGCTCGCTCCAGGCGGTGGGGTCGGAGCCGGCACCAGGCTGGAGAACGTTGATGCATTAATTCAGGCTTCAATCCAGTACAGTTACCTGATGAACGAGACCTAACCTGGATATGTATGCGCAGGAGTTGGACGGGAAGTTGAAGCAGCAAACCCAGTTCAGTTGGGAACGCATTTATAGTTGTCCTATATACAACAAGTAAAGGAGATTTGCTATGAGCACCGGTAAAGTTGGATTCGCCAAGACCTCTGCAGAAGGCACCTTCAAGCCCCTGTTGCCGTTC
Organism: uncultured Anaerolineales bacterium; assembly: GCA_964653285.1. GTDB lineage: Bacteria > Chloroflexota > Anaerolineae > B4-G1 > B4-G1 > CAZZEX01. The sequence continues at coordinate 26,771 of CAZZEX010000052.1, read as the reverse complement.
AATCCCCAGGATGTGCTTGAGGCCATCGCCATGTACCTGGACGTCCAGGGGGAACGATTGCTATTCACTTCTGTTGACTTTGGCCAGTTTGCCCGCAGCTTCTGTACTGAGGTTCGGGAGAAAATGTCTGCGAAGATTGACATGCCTGCAGACGCGATTATTTTCCACAGTACCCATAACCATACCGGGCCGACGAACGAAGACTATGTGCTTCATAATCACCCGTTGGATGACCTGGTCGCCTGCCTGGCTCGGGTCTCAAAAGAGGCGATGGACGCGGCCGTGCCAGCCCGCATGGCATTGGCGGTCGCCAATGTGGGCAATCAGTACAGCCTTTGCCGTCGCAAGTGGCTCAACGACGACATAGCGAATGTCACCAACTGGTATGGTTACAAGAACGACATGCCACGCGGGTCAACCGCCAACCATCTGATCCGCGAACGGCTCGACCGCTGGTTCGGGGCTGGCTTTCCCGACCCGGAGTGGCTGAAAGAGCCAATTTATTACGATGAACCGGTTGATCCGCTGGTGCAGTTGCTGGCCTTTGAAGACGAGCGGGGCAATTCGCTGGGGGGGATGATCCACTTTGCGGCCCATCCCCACCTGATGAATGGGGCGGAGCCTCTCTCTTACGCCACAGACTACTGCGGTCCGGCCCGTCGCTGGCTGGATAAACAACGAGGGGGCATCCATCTGTTCGGCGAGGGCCTGCAATGCAACCTGGTTCCACGAGAGACCACTGAGTTCGTTCCTCGGCCCGACAAGCCCAACTGGGCCGATTCGCCGTATGGGCCCGATGGCTCGCTGGTTGCCGCCGATCTCGACGACCTGCGCCGTAGCGTTCGGGAGATGGGTGAAGGACTGGCCATTCATACACTTGAGGCTCTGCAGCAAGCAGAGTTCAAACCTCTCGCGACTCTGGAGGTGAAAACGTGCTGGCATGAATTGCCCATGCGCGCCGACGTGCCGGAGAACTCCAAGATCGCGTGGGAGATTCGGGACGAATGGGGTGGTAAGATCAAGCAGGCGCTCAAAGAAGGGGGCTCTATCATCGAAATGAAGCGCATGGCTGATCAGTATAACCGCTTCCACTGGATGCAAAAGATGCTGGACGAGTGGTACATACCCACGCCTGAGGAGATTGCCGACAAGCGTCTGCCAGTCCACCTGCAGGCCATCCGACTGAATGACATACTACTCGTCGGTATGCCGGCCGAAGCCGGCCGTGATACGACACTATGGTTGCGGGCGCACACGGTGGGCAAGAACCTGATCACGGTGCAGCAATGCAATGGCGATATCGGCTATATCATTCCCGCCCAGGATCAGCGCGGCGGCGACTATGAGGCGATGTGCAGCCTGATCGCTGAACACGGTGAAACCGTGCTGCGCGAGGGTGCCCTCTCTCTGCTCAGCGAACTAATGTGAGACAGAGGAGAGAATAGAAAGATAGGAGGTTATCCAAATGCCAAAAGCTGAGGCCCTGGCTGCCATGTTTCTGGAAGGCCCCCCGTATATCCCGGAGTATGATTGGCTGGATCACCCAGCGCTAATGGCGGAAGTATCTGGGTTGGACCCGTTCGAGCACCCGACCGAGGCGCATAAGATCTGCATCGAGAAGTTGCGCATAGATTGGGTGCTCTTCTTGCATGGCCGGGGCATGCGGTTTGAGGAAGGCGAGATCAAGGAGGAGAATGGCGGACGCAAAAAGTACACTGAGTGGGGCATTTCGGGCAGCGAGTGGGAAGCGCCGCCCGAGCGCTTCAAAACACCCGAAGACGTCCTGGCCTTCGACCCCTGTACCAGCGATACTTCCGGCATCAGCGTGCTGGACCCCAATTGGTCCGAGAATATTCCTGATTGGACGCTTGAATCGCGCAAGATTCTGGGTGACGCGGCCCTCGTCACTGGTTGCTACTATTGTACGCTGATGATGTGGTTTGTGATGACTTTCGGGTGGGAGTTGTACCTGATCACCGCTGCCAGTTATCCCAAGGAGTTCTCGTGTCTCATCGACCGATTCGCGGAACTGACCGCGCAACGCTATCGCAACTGGATAGCAAAGGATGACTCGCTCATCTTTCACACCCACGACGACATTGCGATGACGCGAGGCCTGGTCTTTAGCCTGGACTGGTATCGTAAGAACTTTTGGCCACACTATGAACGGAACTTTGACATCCTCAAGCAGGCTGGGAAAAAGATCATCTTTGTCTCCGACGGTAACTACACCGAGGCCCTCGACGACCTGGCCGCGCTGGGTGTGGATGGGTTCATTATTGATCACACAATGGACCTGAAGGCGATCGTCAAAAAGTATGGCCAGACCAAGGTGTTGGCTGGCAACATCAACACCGATGTGCTGACGCGCGGTACGCCCGATGATGTTAAGCAGGAAGTCAAGCGCTGCGCCGACATTGGGCGCGTCGCGCCCGGCTTCTTCTTCCGCCCCATCGGCGACTTGCCGCACAATATCCCCCTGGAAAACATAAAGACCTATTACCAGGCGATCATAGATTACGGGAGGCGATGATGGATAGTTCTTCTATCTGGCGACCGAGCCTGGCGCTGATGAATCAGGCTAATATTGAACAATTGCACGCTGCTGCAACGACAATTCTTGAAACGACCGGCCTGAACGTACATCATCCAGAGATGCGGCGCAAATTGGCCGATGCTGGTGCCAAACTGGGCGAAAGCCCGCGCGTCTATATCCCGGCTGAGGTGGTAGAACAAGCGCTTAGCACAGCCCAACGCGATATCGTCATTTACGACCGGCTGGGTGAGCCCGCGATGCCGCTCGGGCCACATCAGATCTACTTTGGTACGGGGTCGGACCTGATTTACACCCGCGACGCCGAGACGATGGAGCGGAGGGCCTCCGTATTGGAAGACGCAGCGCGAGCGGCTCGGCTGTGCGACGCGCTGGACGAGATTGACTTCGTGATGTCCTTCGCCCTGCCCAGTGATGTCCCCAACGAGAATGCTGAGCCGCAGCAATACTACGCCTTGTTGCACAACACCATCAAGCCGGTTATTATGACCAGCTTCTCTGGGTTGAACGCGCTTGAACGCATGCACGAAATGGCCTGCATCATTGCCGGCGGTGACGAGGCCTTTCGACAGCGACCGAACTATATCATGTATGGCCAGTTTGTCTCTCCCCTGCAACATGACCTCCAGGCAATCGAAAGACTTATCTTTTCCGCCGACCACGAAGTTCCGCTGATTTACATCCCGACGATTATGCCGGGCGCTAGCGGGCCGCTCACGCTGGCCGGGTCGCTGGCACTGGCGACTGCCGAGTCGCTGGCTGGGCTGGTGATGCACCAGATTCAGCACCCTGGTGCACCGTTCATTTTTGGCGCCTGCGTCAGCCAGTTAGACATGCGCACGATGCTCTTCCCTTACGGTTCGCCCGAGTGGCGGCTGAACGATCTGGTCATGGCCGAATTGTCTCGCTACTATGGTCTTCCGGTCTTTGGTACCGGCGGCGCCACCGACAGTAAACAGGTCGACGCACAGACAGGCACAGAGTACGCCTCTAGCCTGCTCGTAGCAGCGCTGGCAGGTACCAACCTGATCCACGACGTCGGATACCTCGACTCGGGCCTCACCGGTAGCCTGGAGAGCATTGTGCTGGGCGCCGAACAGATTCGCTGGGTTAAGCACTTTATGGCCGGGATAGAGATGTCGGAGGAGACGCTGGCGATGGAAGCAATCACTGAGGTGGGACCCGGCAGGCAATTCCTGGATCACGACCATACGCTTAAGCACCTGCGCCGGAACATGTGGGTACCCTATGTTACAGATCACGACGGGTACGACAGTTGGACTGTCAGCGGGGCCAAGGACTACGCGATGCGCGCCCGCGAATATGCCCGACAACTGGCGCAATCGCACCAGCCGCAGGCTATTGATAATTCAGTGGAAACAGCACTCAGACAACTGTGCAACATGTCATAAAGGAGACAAGACATGGATACAACGCGGCGCGATCAGATACGAGCAGAATTGGGAAAAGTAGAGGCTGTCCTGGCAGCGACACCATCCATTGACCCGACGCGGGCCATTACGTCCCAAGAGTTCAAGGCGCGCCAGCGCAAAGTCTGGGGAGCGCTCGAGCAGGCCGGGTTCGACGCGGGCTTTGTCTTCTCAGACGAGCATTATAACGGCGATGTACCCTATCTGGGCGGCAACACCAACATCACCATCGAACAAGTGGCTGGGATCATTGGCCCCAACGGCTTCCACTTCATTGCCGGCCTGGAAGGCGGTTATGTGGTCGAGCAACTTGCGCCCCGCGCTGCAGCACCCGTGCACAAAGTTGAGATGTTACAACTGGCAGGTGAGGACTATCCCATTGACGCCGAGCACCCCGAGCAGGTCTTTGAGATCGCTTGCGGCAAAACGCCCAAGCGCATCGCATTACTGTCACCGCGCCAAGTGGTGCCGGTGATGCTGACCGAGTTTCTGCAAGACATGTTTGGCCCCGACAGCGTTGTCGACGCGCAGGAGATCTATGGCAGGCTCAAGTACGAAAAGTCGGACGCGGAACTGGCGCTGACCAAGGACGCCAGCATCATAGCCGATGCGATGATGCGTGCCATGCTGGCAGTGCTCAAGCCAGGCATGCGCGAAACGCAGGTCGCTGCCTGGGGCAACTTTGTCGCCCGGGAGTTGGGTGCTGAGGAATTGGGCTGGGACATTATGGTCACGGCCAATACGGCTAATCGGACTCTGATAGGCAAGGCGCTTAATCGCACCATTCAGCCTGAGGATATGGTTCATCTCGGTGCATCACCTAAGCGGGACGGGTTGACTTCCTGTGTGCGGCGCAGTGTCGTGGCACTAGAACCCGGACAGGCAATGCCGGCCGGACACCGATATTGGCTGGATCTGATCAAAGAAGTGTACCAGGTCGGCCACGAGCAGTTTATTGTCACTGCACGCGACAACTTGCCGGCCTATACCATCGAGAAAGCCATCGTGGACTTTCTGGCGAGCAAGAGCGATGAGGTGTCACGTCGAGTTGGCCACACTGTTGACTTGCCTGCCCAAAAGCCGTACTCGTGCGTTCACAACGCCGGTTATACGGAATGTCAGGAATTTTTTGGAGCCGTGACCCTGGAAAGTCAAGATCCGCTTGGAGAGCAAATAATCAGCATGCTCGACGTGGCGCTGCGAGGCTGTGGTAGTCGTTGGGATGAGATCGTTATCCCTGGGTTGGACTGTGTCATTGTCGAAAATACTTTTGGCAAACACGGACGCCGCGCTGAATGTTTTAACTCGTTGCCGGAGGACTGCCAACTTCTTGTGGGGAATGGCCTGGAATAATTCTACGCGAAAAGCAAGGTAACACCTAACGCAAAAGGAGGCCAAGAGTTCATGGAAACCTTAGAAAAGATATACAATGCTGTGCTAAAAGGCAGCAAGGAAGACACCGAGGAGGCTGTTCAAGCTGCGATTGATGCCGGTGTCGAGACGGGCACGATTTTAGGCCATGGGCTGATCATGGCGATGGCGGAGGTGGGACGGCTATTTGAGGCAGGTGAATATTATGTGCCTCAGATGCTCATAGCAGCCCGGGCGATGCAGAGTGGACTGAACCTGCTCAGACCGCTGCTGGTCAAGGCCGGGATAGAACCGGCAGGCCGGATTGCCATCGGTACTGTCAAGGGTGATCTACACGACATCGGCAAGAATCTGGTCGCGATGATGCTAGAGGGCAGTGGGTTCGAAATCGTCGATTTAGGCACTGACACATGGCCGGCGCGGTTCGTTGAGGCTGCAAAAGACGGTGCCCAGATCGTTGCGATGTCGGCATTGCTGACAACGACAATGCCCACGATGAAAGAGACAATCGAGGCACTTAAAGAAGCCGGCCTAAGGGACAAGGTGAAGGTTATAGTTGGCGGCGCGCCGATTACTCAATCATACGCCGACGGAATCGGCGCCGATGGCTATGCTCCCGATGCCGCCAGTGCCGTGCGCATGGTCAAGCAATTGTCAGGATTGCAGTATCAGGCAGGTGTGAGTTGATTCAGTTAAATGCTGGTTTTGATTCTGAACTGGAAGGGGTTGAAATCCGGCACCGAGCTGCGCTGGACGACGGATACTTGTTTTCCTGGATGTTCGAGGGACTGGGAGGAGCGTCGTTTTTGTACCCCTGGGACATGCTCCACCCTGAGTGGAAGTCGCAACGAGATGGCTCATTGGGGTATGATATGAGTTGCCCGGGCAATAGCGAACATCCATTGTGCATCCAGGTACGGTTGAAAACTGCATCTGAACATCAACTTAACCTGGAAGCAAGTATGCACAACCTCTCCGAGCGGTACTATACCTACTGTTGGGCGGACATGTGTCTGATGTTCAAGTACGCGCCACGATACGCTGACAAGCATGGGGAACGTTGCATCTTGCATACGGTGAAGGGCCTCGTGCCAGCAAACAAGTGGGCACGTAACGTGCGGAAAGACGCCTGGTCGCCTGTAGTACAATCGTATCAGGTGGAGGGAGTCAACGCCCCGTATCCGTACGGTGTGGTACAAGGTCTGGCACTGTGGAGCGCGTCGCCGGAACCCGTGCAAAGTGGTTGCATTATGATGGCGCGTGACGACGGCAAATGGCACATCGGCCTGGGTTGGGATCTGGTGGCAAGCGTCGCGCACAACCCGGACGATAATCATCACTGCATGCACAGTGATCCCTGGTTCGGAACAGTACCGCCTGGAGGAACCGTCACCCGACGCGGCGTGATTCTGTTCATTGAGGGTAGCGCCGAGGATCTTCTCCGGCACTACCTGAAATGGCGAGGCTGAGAAGTAGGTATCAATGAAGGTCTACATTTTGACAGACATTGAAGGAGTTAGTGGCATTGTAGATTTTGACCGGCAATGCTGGCCCGATTCGCCGGATTTTCGCCAGGCGCAAGAACTACTCACTGGTGAAGTGAATGCTGCCGTCCAGGGAGCCGTCGAGGGCAGCGCAGACACCATTGTGGTATGTGATGCCCATTATAGGGGACACAACATACTGGTTGATCAGCTTCACCCGGCGGCAGAGTTGATCCAGGGGAAGATGCGCCCTTGCTGGCTGCCTTGGATTGAGGAAGGGTATGATGCGTTCGTCCAATTAGGCGTACATGCGATGGCGGGGACGCCTAACGCCGTGTTGTGCCACAGCATGGAACTGGACATTGTGCGCATCACGCTGAACGGGCAGATTATTGGTGAGATTGGCATGGCAGCGGCAGCGGCTGGCGCTCTAGGCATCCCGACCGTCATGGTTACAGGCGACCGGGCGGCTGTCGCGGAAATGCAAGCGCTTGTTCCGCAAACTGAGGGCGTCATTGTCAAAGAATCCCTTAGTAGACGCCTATCCCGCAGCAAAGCGCCAGCAAAAGCACGGGAGATGATCCGCGAAGGCCTGTTAAGAGCCTTGCAGAGAATCGGCGAGATCCCGCCATATCAGATACCTGCGCCCTACGTGCTGCGGGTCACGTATGTCACGCCCCAGGCAGAGTACTTGCAAAAAAAAACTGATTTGTCCACCCGGGTTGTTGACCCTACAACCATTGAGTATACCGGCAGCGATTTGATCAAACTGTTCAAAATTTTTGAGTAGATCAAAGCGAGTGCCCAGTAAAAAGTCAAGAAGAGATCAAGGAAAAGGAGAGAAGGAATGAAAATCGGTTGCGCTGCACTGTATCCGATTACACGGTATGGCTTCCCTTACAGTTTCGACGACTATCTCAAGGCTATTACTGAGATGCATTCGGCTGGCTTTGAGCACTGTGAACTGGAAATCAACGTTGACAATGATCTGAAAGAATACATTGAGCGGGCTAATGAGGTCAAAAGTGCACTCGTCGCCAATCAAATGACCCTCTCGGCAGTCATTGCTGTGGTCAATGGGGGATTCTCTACCAATACCGAGATTGCAGAGGAGTATCTGCGCAAGTATGAGCAATTATGCCAGTTTACGGCAACCGTCAGCGGCGAAACCGTCTGTATGTGTGCCTATATGCCACCCGAAATTGAAGGGGTTGAAGGAACGGAGGCATATTCTGGGAGCCCCCCTATACAAGTGCGGGTGCCGGAAGGTTTCGACTGGGACAAGTTCTGGGAAAATGCTGTCCATCGCTTTGCCCAGATGGCACGCATTGCTGCCAAGTATGACGAGAAGTTGATTATAGAGAACCGCGTGGGCGACTTTGTCAATACGAGCGACGGTGTATTGAAGCTTATCGAAGATGCTGGTGAGCCGAACGCTGGTTGTCTTCTAGATGTAGCACATACTCATGCCACCAGAGAGCACCTAAGTCTGGTTATTCCTAAGCTCAAGAAACGGTTGATGTATGTTCATCTGGCGGATAACGACGGCACGTATCCATACCATCTGCCTGCTGGTCAAGGAAACCTTAACTTCCCCTCTATTTTCCGGAGTCTGAAATCAATCGCCTACGATAGCTACGTCAACGTTGATTACGGCGGCGTGCCTGCTGACCAGATACTGGCGGAGGTGACGAAAGGGCGCGAGTATTTCGAGAGGTGTCTTACTGCCTTGTAGAACTTCATACGAAGCCAGTTATAAAGTTCACAACTACTGACCACTATGGGCTGTAAAAGCAAACCTGTTACGCATGCCATCGGCGTAGACATAGGTGGCAACAGTGCGAAACTGGGCATTGTGAGTGATGCAGGCAAGATAATCTTCCGTCAGCGCGTAGCAACGCCTACGCCCGATCAACCAGAACTTGTGGCAAAGGAATACGCTCACGCCATCCACTACTTGCTGGATCGTTGCAGGGAAATGGCAATTCGACCCATAGGGATTGGCGTGGGGATGCCAGGACACATAAGTGAGGACCGCCGAACTTCAACGTTTAGCAATGTCCATGTCTTGGACAACTTTCCACTAGTTGATTTCTTAAGCGAACGCTTTCACCTTCCAGTCGAACTCGATAACGATGCTACATTGGCAGCTCTGGCTGAATATCGCTTTGGTGGGGGGCGTGGTGCAAAGCGATTGATTGTAGTGACCGTGGGGTCGGGGATTGGGGCTGGTCTCATTGTTGATGGGAAGCCGCAACGTCCGATACGTGGATGCATCGGCGATCCTGGACATATAATCGTTGCCCCAGAAAGTCAATGGCGGTGCGGATGCGGCTGTCGCGGGTGTCTTGAAACAGTGGCCTCCAGCCTGGCCATTGAACGCGAAGCTACGGCGTTGGCACACCGGTCCCCCAATTCCGAGTTGACCAGGGTGTTGAATGACCGCGGAACGCTCTCGACAACGGATGTGCTCCGTGCCGCGCAAGAGGGTGACACACAAGCCCGGCGTGTCCTGGAGCAAGCGGGACACTGGCTAGGGGTCGGTTTGGTGTCATGGTGTTACTTTTTTGATCCAGATTTGATACTGATTGGTGGGGGGGTCAGTGTGGCGGGAGAAATATTGCTATCTCCAATACGCCAGGTGATGGCCGAGGTAGGAATGCCGCAATACGTGGCGGACGTGCGCATTGCTTTAGCAGAGCTTGGTAACGACGCAGGTATGATTGGGGCTGCAAGCCTGCTGTTGAGTTCCCAGCAAACAAGGAGAAACGGTGAATAGTGGCTATCTCGATGCAATTCTAGAACAACCGGATGCTTTGCGCAGAAGCATTGAGGGATTTCCATCAAATCATCCTGATTTTGTCTAACTGGCCCAAAGAGTACGATCTAATGACTACAGTCAGATTATCCTGACTGGACGGCGTCGTGAAGGCCAGCGCCACAACCGAGTACCCGATGTTTACACCTCAACCCCTGTGGGCGGAACAAGACCCCGCCGACTGGTGGACCGCTACGGTGACCAGCATCCAGCAAGTGTTGGACGAGGGCAATGTGGAACCTGGGCAGGTGGCCAGCGTGGGCCTCACCGGGCAGATGCACGGCCCTGTGCTGCTGGACGCCCATGGCGGGGTTCTGCGTCCGTGCATCACGTGGAACGATCAGCGTATTGCTGACCAGTGCACCGCTATTACCCAAAAGGTGGGCGCGGACAAGGCGCTCCAGCTCACCGGCAATCCGGTGTTGCCTGGCTTCACCGCGCCCAAGATCGCGTGGGTGCGTGAGCATGAGCCGGAAGTCTACAGGCGGATCGCAAAAGTCCTGCTGCCCAAAGACTACGTCGCTATTGCCTGACGGGAGGCTTCTTCAGCGAGGTGTCGGATGCGTCGGGAACCTCAATGTTCGATGTGGGCCAGCGCAGATGGTCGGATGAGATGCTGATGGCTCTGGCTGTACCGCGCCGGTGGCTTCCGGAGGTAACCAAATCGCCTTTGGTCAGCGCTCGCGTGAGCGCACGAGCCGCCAGGGAAACGAGTCTGTTGGAAGGCACATCGGTGGTGGGCGGTGCCGGCGACCAGGCAGCTCAGGCCTTCGGCACGGGCATCATCGCGGAGGGAGTGGTCACGGTTCACTCTGGGTACGTCGGGCGTGGTTCTCGTGGCATCGGATACCTATCGTATGGAGCCAGAGGGGAAACTGCACGCCTTTTGCCAGGCCGTGCCCGGCATGTGGCATCTGATGGGGGTGATGCTCTCGGCTGCCGGCAGCTTCCGCTGGTACCGCAACGCGTTGGGCGACATGGAGCGCGTCCGGGCTGAAGAATCAGGGTGTGACGCCTATGATCTGCTGACCGAGGCTGCCGCCGAGGTGTCGCCTGACTGTGAAGGATTGCTCTTTCTCCCATATCTGAGCGGCGAGCGCACCTCCTATCCCGATCCCAACGCGCGGGGCGTGTTCTTTGGGCTTACATTGCGACATCGCAAAGCCCACTTAACGCGGGCTGTGCTGGAGGGTGTGACGTATGGCCTGCGCGACTCGCTGGAATTGATGCATGCGCTAGAGATTTCTATGGAGCAAGTACGGGTTTCGGGTGGAGGGGCGCGTAGCCCACTGTGGCGCCAGATTCCGGCGGACGTTTTCAACACAGAGATCGTAACGGTCAACGTGACCGAAGGTGCGCCTACGGCGCGGCGCTGCTGGCGGGTGTGGGCGCTGGCGTGTACCACAGCGCCGCCGAGGCCTGTGACGTGGCGATCCGGGGATAGGCCGCACACAACCTGATCCAACAGTGCCCGCATATGCCGATTATTATCCGCGCTACCGCGCTGTGTCCTGCGCTCGCGCCAGCATTTGAGGCCATTGCCCAGGTCGTGAGCAAGCACCTGACGACAGAGGGAGAGCCACAGCCACACCTGAAAGAGTTTGCGTAGATCAGAAGAAATTAACACACATCAGGAAAGCGCATAGGGCCAGATTGCCCCACTGCATGGGATGTTGTAGAAGCAATCTCCGGCCAGTTCAAAGGGAGACTGGCCAATGAGTTTGGTGCCCTCGAGAAAGCGCCAGCAATTGCGGGTCAAGGCCCAAGCATTGAGAGTCCAGAGCACGCTCTCTCCCCTGCCGCCTGGACATCCCGATAGACGGTGCTCTTGCCCAGGGGACACTCCAGGACTGTCAAGGCGTCTTCCACGCCCTCGTAGCTGAGCCCCAGCAGGTAGAACAGGACAGCCAGCCCTTGAGCCGGTCCGAGTGGTGCGCCTCGCTTACTACCGTCGGCTCTACACGGGGAGTACTTACGCGCAGGCGCATCTCCAAACCTCCCATCGAGGATACTCCCATCTCACCACCAGTTTCCCCGTTTTTGAAACAGTCACCAGACACCAGACAGGAAGCCTTGACAAGCCGGGAAAGTCATGGTAAAATAGCACTGAAATCTGAGATTTTAGATTTATCCACTTTGGGGGAACTATGGAGACAGGTCCTTCTCTGTCGCACATTAACACGCGTAAGATCAGTGAGGCTGCCTACGATATACTGCGAGAGAAGGTCGTCAGTAAGGAATTCACCCCTGGGCAACGCCTCAACCTCGACGCCATTGAAAAGCAGTTGGGCATAAGCCGGACGCCTCTTAAGGAGGCTTTGATCCGATTGGAGATGGAGGGCCTGATAAGAATTGCCCCCCGCTCTGGCACCTATGTCACCGACCCCGGCCCTAAGGAAATTGCCGAATCATTTGATGTGCGGAGGGTGCTTGAGGTCTACGCGGTCGAACTGGCGGTGCAGCGAGCAAGCGACGAAGACGTAAGGAAATTGCGGGCGATTGTTCAGGAACTAGGCGACCTAGTCACTGCGGAGGATCGCGATGCCATTTACCCTCGCTATCTGACCTTGGACCATCAACTCCACCGACAACTCGTCGCCCTCACCGGCAATCAGTGTCTCTGCCAGGCCCACGATCGAGAGAACGTGCACGCGCAGATGGCCCGGATACGTTACAGGCGCTCGGAGCGGGAGCTTGACACAGCCCAGGAAGAACATGAGCGCATCATGGCTGCTCTGGAAGCAAGGGATGTGGAAACCGCCAAGGCCGAGATGGACGCTCACCTCAGGCGCGCCAAACGATCTCTCCTGGCCGATATGGGAGCAGTGATTTAGAAGTGAGTGCTAACTGACATCGGTCTGTGGTGGATGTTGCTGTCGTATGGCAAGCAGGAAACTACAAACGTGGCAAATGGTCAAATGAGAGTGTAATGGCGGTGCTAGAAATTTTGGGAAGACTCCATTGGACTTTTATTAGATGAGCCGAGCTTTTACAACGATGCGTGTCTAGGAGAGGACAGCATCATAATGAGGAAAAAGCTAGAGCAGGCAAAGGGGCGGCTCGCTTTGACCAATGGTCGCGTGATTTTACCCCAGAAAGTTGTGACCGGCAAAGCGGTTATCGTGGAAGGGGATAAGATCTTAGGCATCGGCGATGCGGGCTCTCTGGATGATAGCACAGAAAAGATTGACGTGGGTGGGCGCTACATCGCGCCGGGATTGATCGACATCCATATCCACGGGGCATTTGGTCATACATTCAACGAACCCACAGTAGAGGCGTTCGCGTCTATCACGGAAGGGAATATAGCACACGGCGTGACGTCGCTGCTGATGACAATAGCAGCGGCCCCTATCCCCGACCTGGTGAAATGTTTGGAATTTGGCCGCCAGTGGATGGACGAATCGCACAAAGGATCTCACATGTTGGGTGTGCATTTGGAAGGCCCTTACTTCAGCATGGCGCAAAAAGGCGCGCAAGACCCAAAGAATATCCGGACCCCGGATGACGGCACGCCCGACGTGTTGCTGGAACACCACAACGTGATCAAGATAATGAGCTATGCGCCGGAGTTGCCGGGCGCCCTGGAACTCACGGCCAGGCTAGCAAAGCTGGATATCGTGCCAGCGGCAGGGCACAGTTCTGCAAAGGATGAGGACGTGTTGGCGGCGATAAAAGTCGGCCTGCGTCACGTCATTCATTTGTGGAGCGGACAATCCAGGGCCGTGCGCGAAGGTCCCTGGCGAAAGCCTGGCCTCCTAGAGGCATCGCTGGTCTTTGACGAACTGACTGCAGAGATGATCGCTGATAATAAGCATCTGCCGCCTACTTTGATGAAGCTAGCATACAAGTGCAAGGGGGCAGATCGCCTGTGTGTGATTTCTGACGCGACCAGCGGCGCGGGGATGCCGGAAGGCACTCACTTTCATATGGGCGAAATGGAATATGAGGTGCATGATGGCGTTGGGATGCTTCTGGACCATACGCGCTTCGCGGGCAGTACCACACTGGTGAACCAGATGGTGCCAATCTTGACAGACGTTGCTGGCATCCCGCTGGTGGAGGTGATTCGGATGGCAACCCTGACACCGGCGCGCGTCATCAGTCTTGATGATCGCAAGGGTAGTCTTGAAGCTGGCAAGGATGCTGATATAGCCATCTTTGAGGACGATTTTACTGCTCGGCGAACAATGATCGGCGGACAGTGGATGTATGCTGCATAAACTGGAGGGAGGCAGTGTTCTTAGGTTTAGCGCTATCGTAAGCACCTTGGCTGACGATAGCGATGCGAGAGAGGAGAGTATCAGTGAAACCAGTGAAGACAGTAAAATATGAAAAAATGCCGGTCAACATTTATGACTCTAACGAAGCTCTTGGGGTGGCTGCCGCCGACGCGCTGGCTGAGATCCTCCGATCAACTATTACTGAGCGTGGAGAAGCATCAATCATCGTTGCGACGGGCAACTCGCAGCTTTCATTCATGAAGGCATTGCAGGCCAAACAGGACATTGCCTGGGACAAAGTCACAGTGTTTCACATGGACGAGTACCTCGGCATCTCAGACCGACACCCGGCCAGTCTCCGACGTTACACCCGTGAGCGACTCACTGATGTCGTTCATCCGCGTATATTCTATGGTATCAAGGGCGACGCTGAAGACATCAAAGCTGAGTTGGCGCGTTACACCTCTTTGCTCACAGAGTACGAGCCAGTGGCTTGTGTACTTGGTATCGGCGAAAATGGGCACCTGGCCTTCGATGACCCACCCGCCGATTTTGACACTGATAAGACCATCCACGTTGTGACGCTGGCCGAAACGACCCGCGAGCAGCAAGTAAGTGAGGGGCACTTTGCCACCCTCGATGAAGTGCCAAGGGAGGCAATCACGCTGACTGTGCCAGCGCTGCTGAAACCCCCGCACGTGCTGGTGGTGGTACCAGAAGCGCGCAAAGCCTCTGCAGTCAAGGCGACGCTGGAAGGCCCGGTCACGCCGGACTGTCCGGCGTCTATCCTGCGCACTCTAGAGCACACCAAACTTTATCTTGATCAAGACTCCGCCTCCTTGCTCCAGCACTCAGGTTAGAAGCGGCGGATTGATAAGTCATAGGAGGCGGTAGTCTCAAGATAGTGTAACGGTTGTGCAACTAAGGTCTAAATCGTTCGTATCAGCGAAAAAGCCCAACACGGGCGACCCAATGCCGGTGAGATGGCGACTTAGTCATAGTCTAAGCTCAAGATACCAAGGTCGCTCGATTTCGTCAACGGGGTGCCTAACCACTGAGAAAAAGTTCTGGGCCAGTTACCAATCGTTCACCAATCAAGTCAAGGAGGTGTTAGCATGGCACAACGTAAGGTCCAAGTTTCGGTGGTCGGCGTGGGACTGATAGGCGAGTGGCACGCAAAGACGTGGCATAGATACGACCGCAGCGAATTGATGTGCGTTTGTGACACCAACGAGGAACGTGCCAAGACCGTGGCTGAGAAATATGGGTGCGAATACACCACGGACTACAATGAAATAGCCATGAGTGATGCGGATGCTGTTAGCATCGCCACGCCGGACTTTGCCCATACAGCCCCCGCACTAGCTATGATCCAGGCTGGAAAACACGTGCTTATCGAGAAGCCACTGACCACCAGTGTGGCCGAAGGGGAAGAGATCGTCGCTGCAGCAGAGCGGCAGGGCGTGAAAGTGATGGTAGCCCAGGGCATGCGTTTCAATCCGCCAATGATCACCATGTACGATACCATTCAAAAAGGTGAGATCGGTGACTTGGTGATGGGCTACATTCGCCAGAGTAACACCCTACAAGTGCCCACGGAGATGCTTTCCTGGGCCAGTCAGTCTGGTCCGCACTGGTTTCTCTTCGCCCACAGCATGGACCTGGCCCGCTGGTTCACAGGACAGAAGGCGATAGAGGTGTATGCCCAGGGAACGAAGAAAGGGCTCGCCGAAATCGGCATTGATGCCTACTCGGCCATACAAGCGATGGTGAAATTCGACCACTGTTTCTTTACCTTTGAGACATGCTGGATTATCCCCCGTTCCTACCCCAGCATCGTGGAGTTCGATCTGACTATCTACGGCACCAAGGGCCGCTTGAACTATGGGCAAAACCGCAGCGGCATCGAGGTGTCTACTACGGACAAGCATGCATATGGCTGGGGGGTAGATGAGATTGATGGCAAGCTGATGGCCTCGGATTATGGCTACGCGATGCATTTCATCGACTGCGTGGCCGATGACAAGACGCCCATCACTACCGCCGAGCGTGGGCTTGAGGCAGTCGCTATGATCGAAGCCGCTGTACGCTCAATGGAGGAAGGTCGCCCCGTGGCTCCAAGTTCCCTCTTGAGAGCAAAGCCAGGAAAATAGAGCAAAATAGAAAGGAGCGAGTTCTCATGCCAACCATGACTGTTGTGTCATACATACTGCGCGATGTCCACTTCGATGCCAATGACCAGGAAAGGCAACGCCATCTGCTTTTCGAAGACTTCCAGAAAGATCCAGAACTGAGTGGTCGGCTCATATCCACGGTGTGGATGGCCTACAACTCCTATGATGGCTTGCTGTATTGTGGCCTGACCGCATTCAACAACGATATTCTGTATACCTTCGACCTTGACACCAAGGAGTTTCGGAGTCTAGGCTTTCAGTCTGTGGCGGAACGATTTGACGTCAAGATCCATCGGTCTTTGGCCATAGACGGGAATGGTGTTGTGTATGGGGCGACTGCTGGTCTTCACGATCTGGACCAGCGGGCCGAGGCAAAGGGAGGCAAGATCTTTCGTTACGATCCCCGGGCAGGCGAGATCGAGATATTAGGGATACCGCTTCCGCCAGATTATATTCAGTGCGTCGCCCTTGATAAGCAGCGAAAGATCATCTACGGTTTCACCTATCCCGTTGCGCATGCATTCCGCTTCGACATCACTTCACGGACGAGTAGAAATCTTGGGTACATCGGTAGTTTGCCCCACTCACCGGTGATTGATGACGATGGCAACTTATGGGGCACCTGGGGAGGGACCTGGGCAACCGAGGTCGGGGCAGAGGTGTGCAACAATCTGTTCAAGTATGATCCAGATCCTGATAAGATGACCTGGTACCAGGTCAGTCTGCCCTCTCTCTATCCTGGTGACGCCGCTGAGCTCGACAGTGCTGTGAACGGCAGTGATGGCTACATCTACATCGGCACGCGGGCAGGGGCGCTTGTAAGGCTTGATCCAGAGTCGGTAGAAGTAAAGTACCTGGGCCGGCCCCTCGCGCGCCCACGCATACCGGGCCTCATCGTGGGCAAGGATGGCCTCATCTACGGATGCGGAGGCGATGACTATGACACCCATCTATTTGCCTATGATCGAGACACTGCACACTTCTTCGATCTGGGTCCGATCTATGACTCGGAACGTAAGACCTCGCCTTTCCTAACCCATGTCATTTGTGAACCCCGCCCTGGTCTGTTCTACGTGGGTGAGACGGACAATCCGGATCGCTCGGGATATCTGTGGGAATGTAAGGTCGAGTTATAACGCATGAATTGCAGAGTGTCACCAACACTAGAAGGAGGAGATAAGAGCTATGAACACGGACGGCCTCACGAAGATTATTCCCTAAAGTTTTCCCTGGGTAAGGGGCTCAGAGTGAATCGGCACTGCCCCTTGGTGGTCAGAGTACCTAGACCTAGGTGCATGGTGAATGCAGGAAGGAGATGATGAGAATCAGCAAAGTGCGAAAGTGCCATCTCAAGGCGATACCCTGTTTGCATCCAACATTTAGTTCAAAAACTAAGGAGGAAAATCATGAAATGCAAGTCTATGTTCATCACTTTGAGCACGGTAGTGGTTCTGGTGAGCCTGGTCCTTGCGGCGTGTGCTCCCGCACCTACCGCTAAACCAGCCGAGCCAACTGCTACCCCTGTTCCGAAGCCGATCGCTACGCCGAAGCCAGAGCCGGTCACGCTGCAGTACATGACTTACGAGGCGGATCCATTCCTTGAGCCCGTATTCAAGCGGTTCCACGAGCTCCATCCCAACGTGTCTGTCGAGCACGTCGACGGGGGCGGCTACGACAACTTCCTCATCAAGCTCCAGACCGGGATCGTGTCTGGCGAGGCTCCCGATAGTTGGTTCGCGGAGCCAGGCATGATGGCGGACTTCCTCGTGGCAGGCAGTCTCCTCGATCTGATGCCCTACATCGAGCGGGACAATGTAGATCTGGGGATCTACTATCAGGACATAGTGGACTCGATGCGATACAAGGGAGGCCTGTATGCCCTGCCCATGGGTTGGGTCGACATCGTCATGGTCTACAACAAGGATCTCTTCGACAAGGCGGGTGTGCCCTATCCAACCGATGACTGGACCTGGAACCCGTCGGACGGTGGTGACTTCCTGGATCTCGCTCAGAGACTGACCCTGGACAAGAACGGGAAGCACCCCACCGACCCAGGCTTTGACCCCGACAACATCGAACAGTATGGCTTCGCTCTCAACAACTGGTGGTGGACCGAGAGCTGGATCTACAGCAACGGCGGCAAGTACATGGACAAGGACTTGTTCCCTGACAAGTGCCTGCTCGGCGAGAAGAAGGCGGTAGAGGCCATGCAGTTCGTCGCTGACTTGCTGCTCAAGTACCACGTTATGCCCTCGCCGGACTTCCTCGGCGCTTTCGCTGGCGAGGGTAGCATTCAGGCCTTCTACACCGGCAACATCGCCATGACCATGATAGGCACATGGCATTTGGCCGACTTCCAGAAGATCACGGATTTCGAATGGGACGTCGTGCCGGTGCCCATCGGCCCAGCCGGTAGGGTGGCTTACGCAGGGTACTCCACTGTCGCCGCGTTCGCGGGGATCAAGCACCCAGAGGAAACCTGGCAGTGGTTGAAGTTCTTCGCCGGGGAGGAAAGTCAGAACATGTACCACTCGCTGGACGGGAACCCGTCAGGAATCCCCGCCACCATGGATACGTGGCTCGACAGCTTCAAAGGCAAGCCCCCGGCCAACGTTGCTGCCTTCGGTAAGAGCATGGAGAAGACCGGCACTGATCCCGTTGGCCCGGGCATGAATGAGATCTTCGACCTGGGGATGAGAGCATGGGACCTAGTGCTGCTCGGGGAGAAGACCGTCGCTGAAGCGTACGGCGAAGTGATGGAACAGGCGAACCAGATCGTTGCCGAGAAGAAGGCTGAATAACCGCAGTGCGAACGCCCGCAAAGCCTGCCACCTGTGTGGGTGGGCTTTGCGGGATACATACGCGAAGCTCTGTTAGCTATGCATTTCTATCCGGAAAAAAACTGGTGCCTATGCGGCAGGTATGGACTATGGACATTCAGGTAAGGAATTCGACATCACATAATCAAGTGCAGCAACATGCCACTATATCTCGTGTCTGTCTTCACAGCAGACCGCTGGCTGTCTTATCGTTACGTGGGGCCAACTGCAGGGCGTGACCCGCCTACTGTATCTGGCAGGAATCGCCGCTTTCCACCCATATCTAGGGACGCGCTCGGCCTGATCAGGGCATGCCGTAACAGTTAGACAGCCAGGGACAGCAGATGCAAGACCTAGCGCCGTTTGAGGATCGCTTGTCTTGCCAACGCGCGCCGAACTCGAAGCATTCAAGACGCGGGCGAGGAGTAAGTAGATGCCAACGCACACTCATCGCGAGCGTGTGATGATGGCCTTCAATCACCAGGAACCAGACCGCGTTCCGCTGGATATGATGGGGAATGCGTCTATGCTCTTGGATGAAACGTATCTGCGTCTGCGTGATTACCTAGGTTTGGCCCCCATACCCCCTGTTCGCTCTGGGACCACTGCCAATTACTATGATGAGCGGGTTCTTGAGTATCTTGACGTTGACTTCCGCCGCATCTTCTTGAAGAAGAAGCCTCAGGCAAAGACAACAACTCGCGAGGATGGCTCCTATACAGATATCTGGGGCGTTCGCTACCAGAAGGCCGGTCTGTTTGTCAACGCCTTAGAGCACCCGCTGCAAGGCGCGAGGACAGTTAAGGAAGTCGAAGCGTATAGTTGGCCAGAAGCCAAGGACATGTTCACAGCCGAGGGGCTGAGAGAACAAGCCAAACGGAAATACGAGGAGACCGACTATGCGCTTGTGGCTCGCAACCCACTGAGCTTTGGGTTTCTGGATCGCGCCTGTCAGTTGAAGGGGATGGCTGAATTCATGCTGACCCTGGCGCTGGCGCCTAACGTGGCTCGTTGCATCGTGGCTCACTTGCTCGAGATCTACAAAGACGTCTATGCTATCTTCTTGGACGCAGTTGGACCCTATGTGCAGATGGTGGAGGTGGCTGACGACCTGGGCACCCAACAGAACATGCTGATTTCCCCTGCTATGTATAGAAGATTCATCGAGCCTGCCGAAAGAGACTTCTATGCTCTCATCCACGAAAAGGCGCCCCATGCCGCCCTTTTCCGCCATGCCGATGGGGCTATCTTTGAAGTCATCCCTGATCTGATTCAGGTCGGAGTGAATGTTCTGAATCCGGTGCAAACATCATGCAAAGGTATGGAGGCACGGAGACTGAAGCAAGCTTATGGTAGCTCCATCACCTTTCATGGTGCGGTTGAGAACATAGAAGGTGATGTATCCACCGACGAAGTCGTGGCTGAAGTCAAAAAGCGGATCGATGTGCTGGCTCCAGGTGGTGGTTACGTGCTCGCCTCGTGCAACCATATGATTGACGTGAAGCCGGAAAACATCGTCATGCTGTTCGAAACTGCCCGCGAATATGGGCGCTACCATTGAGAGGAGCAAGTATCGATAATCCTCAAGGTGGCGGTTTCGAGGCTGCTGATGCGGGCGTTGATGCCGCACCTGAAGAAACCGGACCCGATTGGCATGTCGGTTGATCTATGATCGAAGCCTCATTGAGAGTGCCCATATTCTTGGAGTGGAATCTGACGTGGTTTGAACACATCGATCATATCCCTCACCTGGATGCCTTGCTCGAGAAAGTGCGCCAGAGGAGGTTCATTCTGTATGTCAGGCAGTGTCAAAACTTTGGTGGTGTCCCTCAATTGCCGTGATGAGCAACGCCAAATGTGGTAGCATTAGCCGAAAAGCCCCCTACATATAGTGGTTGCATGATCAAAAAATCGGATTTGCCGCCAAAAATCATCGTTTTCTTAGAGACCTTATTTTTGCGCAAACAGAAGCGGTTTCTATTCAATTTGGATGGTTTTATGCAAACAGAGACCGTTTCTAATCCGATTTTTGGTGCTAATTAGACCAATTTGAGAGATTGTGCGATCATGCTCAAAATCTTCGTTTGACTTAGACAAGGAGGATGGTCACATGTCTCTTCAATTTGGTTTGACACCAGAGCTGACCAACACTCAATTTGCACCTGTCGCGGCGTTATCCGCCCATTACGAAGCACAAAATGTGCTCCGACCTCTACAATCAGTCACATCGGAGGTCAAGCAAAGCGATTTCACACTAGCAAATAAGCTCACTCAGGTCATTTTGAGCATTCTGACAGGGTGTGAGTTCGTCTCAGTGGTCAACACGAAACTTTGCCCCGAGCAGAAATTGGCACAACTCTATCGAATCGATCGCTTTGCCGACCAATCCACCTTATCCAGAGCCTTGAATGGGCTAACTCAAATGAACATGGTTGAGTTGAACACCGCTGTGCAACAAACCTGTCACCGCTGCAGTCGCACCTTGCGCCACGATTGGCGCGGTTTCTTGTTGCTAGACTTCGATCTGTCCGGTTTACCCTGCGGAAAACAGGCCAAAGGCGGTAGCAAAGTTGCACCTTTCGGCACGGCGCACACGCAGCTTCGAAGCACAAAAGGCGCTTATCCTGCTGACAGACCTGACACACAATCTGTTGTCGGATTTCCGTTATCGCGGTTTGGCCGACTCCCGTTTTGCACAGTGGGGCCTCAAACGGATTGTCCGCGACTTGCTGGCAATCCCAGGAAGGCTGTACCTTGAGGACGGACAACTCAAACGAATCGAATTGCTGTCCACGCACCAATATGCTGATGAACTGATTACTTGCTTGGAAAAGTACTGTTCAGGTCACTTTGGCGAATAGAAATGGCCTCTGTTTGCATCGACTCTTCCGGGCCAGAATAGAAATGCGGTCTATTTGCGCAAAAATATGGAGAGAACTTCACCACATCTAGTGCCTCGCCTTGGCGTTACCACTATATGTGGGGGATTTAGACCAAATTCATCAAGGGAGTTAAGGGACACTACCAAAACTTTTATTTGACCCTCTATAGAAGGCATAAGGAGCCCTTGAATGACCGAAATCAATACTGTAATCGGCGTGCATAAGCAGAACAGGAAACCCAAGTTCAAACGCAGTGCGAGGGTATGGAAGGAGTGGCTGACCGGCTATCTGATGCTCTTGCCGAACTTGATCGGTTTTCTGGCTTTCACGTTGGGGCCGGTCATTGCTGCTTTCGGCTTGAGCATGACGAAGTACAATGTCATCACCTCGCCGCGTTTCACCGGCCTGGGGAACTTTGCTCGCATGGCCAAGGACCCGATGTTTGCGGTCACCCTCAAGAACACGGTCGTTTTTGCCGCGATGAGTTTGCCGCTTCAGATCATGCTTGGCCTTGCCTTAGCTGTGCTTGTGAACCAGGACCTCAAGACCGTCGGTCTCTACCGTGCGGCGTTCATGGTGCCCTGGGTGTCTATGTCCGTCGCCGTCGGGTTGGCCTGGATGTGGCTCTTGAGCAGCGACTTCGGACTGGTTAACTATGTACTCGGCCTGGTGGGTATCCCTCGGCAGCGCTGGTTGCAATCCATGACCCTGGCTCTGCCGTCGGTGGTGGTGGTCACCGCCTGGAAACGCATGGGGTGGGACATGGTTCTCTTCCTGGCGGGGCTGCAGGGCATTCCGCAGTATCTCTATGAGGCCGCGGCCCTTGACGGGGCCTCAGCCTGGCAACGCTTTCGGCACATCACCCTGCCACTGCTCCAGCCGGTTCTCTTCTTTGTGACTATCGTGACCATCATCGACACCTTCCAGACCTTCGACATGGTCTACGTCATGACCCAGGGTGGGCCGGGCGATGCGACCTATGTCTTCGGCCTCTTCGTCTACCGGCAGGCCTTCAAGTACGGGCGTATGGGCTACGCCGCCGCGTTGTCAGTGGTTCTCTTTGCCATCGTTGTGGGCGTGACGTTGCTGCAATACAAGTTCATTGGCGAGCGGGTGTCGTATGAGCTGGGTTAGTCGGCGGTCGTTGGAACGAATTAGAGAATTAGAGAGGTAGGGCAGGACTATGAGCACTTATCAGTCGACGCGACGGTTAGGCGGCTTTAAGCAGCAGTGGCCTCGCATCCGGAAGATCATCATACACATCTTTACTCACCTTCTCCTCATCGCCGGGGCAGTCTCCAGCTTGATACCTTTCATCTGGACCGTCTCTTCATCATTGATGAATGTGGTGGAGATGTTCTCCTTTCCACCTAAGTTCATTCCTGATCCGGTTGAATGGAAGAACTATGGAGACCTGTTCGCGTTACTCCCTATGTGGCGCTATTCATTTAACACGATAGTGTATAGTGTGAGCTATACACTGGGGCAGTTGGTGTTCTGCTCGATGGCTGGCTATGCCTTCGCCCGACTCAAGTTCCCGGGGCGGGACGTGCTCTTCTGGGGCTACCTGGGCACGATGACCATCCCCTATGCTGTTATCCTCATCCCACAGTTCCTCCTGGTTCACAAGATGGGGCTATATAATAGCTACGCCGGGCTGATCCTGCCTTGGCTGCTGGGCAGCCCGTTCGGTACTTTTCTCATGCGCCAGTTCTTCTTGACCCTGCCCGACGAGCTGGAGGATGCAGCGTTGATAGATGGCTGCAGCCATTTCCGCATCTTCTGGCAGATCATGCTGCCCCTGTGCCGGCCCGCCCTGACTACGCTGGGCACTCTCAGCTTCGTGGGGGCATGGAACGATCTGCTGTGGCCGTTGGTTGTCGTTACCTCAGAGCGGTATAAGGTGTTGAGCGTCGGCCTGGCCGGGCTCAGCCCTTCTATCCACCACATTATCCCCTGGGGGATGATTATGGCCAGCGCAGTGGTCTCCATGGCGCCCATCTTGATTCTCTTTCTGGTCGCCCAGCGCGAATTCGTGCGTGGCGTTCAGTTCACTGGTTTTAAGTGATGGACAGCCCCACGGACGGAGTGGAGGCTATAAAATTATGGCTCACGTATGCTTCCCGTGCAGATTGGCTCACAGCCGTTACGGATGGCAACATCACCGTGGACGAAGCATCGGGTAGCGTCTCACTGCGAAGGGGCGTTCTCCTTTGTGACGAGTATGGCCGTTGCACGCGTCGTGACCGCGAGGAGATCGGGGGGGCGGTTGTCGCCAAAAAGGAGTTCGTGCTCGACAGGGCAGACGTGTTTGGCGCACAATTGTGCGTGGCAGCGGAATGTCGGGATCAGGACGCGGTGCTAGAAATCCTGGTCAATGGAGAGCCCGTACTATATCGTTGTCCTGCACAGCCCGAGTATTGGGAGCAGGGCTGGGTCATCGTGGATGTGCCGGTGGGAGCGCTTCGACAGAGCAAGAACGAGGTTCTCTTTCGGACAGTGAAAACCGGAGATTGGTGCCTATTCATCGAGGATTGTCGCTGGCCAAATCGCAGTGCCAAGAGCAAGGATGGCGGTCGCACCTGGGATTACCATCACCTAGGATTCACTGGTTCACACGACGGTGAGTACCTGGTGCGGTTGCGGCTAGATCGCTATGCCCTCAGCGGGATGCTGACCTCGCCAGTAATTGATGTGGCGGAACTCATCGCTGACGACTTGGTGCCCTTGCCTACGCACTTGGGCGCTGTGCGCACCCATGTCGAGGCAGACCTACCGGCGGGGACGGGCATGACGTCGGCAATCAGATGGGGTTCTACACCTTCATACTCACCCGAGACGTGGTCGGATTGGCGATCAGCCGAGGACAGCGTGTGTCGCTGCGACGAAGAGGGACGCTATCTACAATGGCGGATTATCCTCTCCACCGTTGAGCCGACGGTGACGCCAATGCTGCAGCGACTCGTTCTTGAGCTAGACGTAGAGGTGAGACATAATGCTGTTGACGGTTCACTGAGAAAGGGGCGTAAGCAGAGTTCTGTCACATTCCGTGGGTCATTTCCTTTTGCGCATCAACCAGCGAACGACCGGCGGTTGGAGATGTTCCGGCAGCGGTGGCACCTCGAGAAGGTGGTGGCAGGGGCACAGACAGACTTGGAGCGAATGATCCATCTACGACAGTGGGCCCGAGATCAGTGGCGGGATGGCTGGGATTCAGGCGTGCTTGACTTCGTACCCCCATGGGACGCACCGATCATTCTAGAGCTTGCCAGCCGTGGATTGAGTATGGGTATGTGTACCCACTATGCCACTGTATTTGTGCAAGCGTGCTGGAGCCTGGGCATGGTCGCTCGTCACGTGATCATCCGGCAACATTGTGTAGCTGAGGCCTGGTCAAACGAGCTGATGAAGTGGATCATGATGGACGTTGGGGGTGACAAGAACGATGAAACGCGGATGACCTACCACATCGAGCGCGCCGGGATACCCTTGAATGCCTTGGAGTTGCACCGCGCCTGGCTGCAAAAGGATTTCGATGATCTAAGGCTGTCGCCCCCGGAGGCAGAACAAGTCTTCTCTGTGCGGGACCGGGTTCATCTTTTCGAGCGATGGGCGGTCACACTGCGCGAGGATGACCTGACGACGCTGTCGCCAGGTGAGCTTGAGCACGGAATGAGGTCCTACTGTTTTGACAAATACCTTTGGTGGCGGGATGCGGAGACACCAGAGCTTCCCTATTTCTCCATGCACTCGGATCGGGAGGCAGACTTCTATTGGAGCGTCAATCAAACGAGGATACATCTTCAGGCTAAAGAAGATCCCGACACGGTGGACGTGCAGCTGGAGACCGTGACGCCGAACTTCTCCCACTACTTGGCTCGTCAGGACAGAGGGCCATGGCGTCGGGTCCCCTCTTACTTTGCCTGGTCTATTCACTGCGACGACAACATCCTTGAGATGAAGAGTGTCAACCTCTTTGGCCGGGTTGGACCTGTTTATGCGGTGTTACTTTGCCTTCCATCTGCTTGGTCAGGACGAAGTACTCGATGAGCCAGCCCACTGTTATATTCATCTTGTCTACTCTTGCTTGCCTGAAGCCTCTCGCCTTCCTCTTCATTTTCATCCTCCTGGGCGAAAGTCTGTTGTCCAGTGGACAAAACATTGCGAAATAGAAAACCGAGTCAGGTTAACACTTTGGCCTCGTGTCAGTCACTCACTTTCCCAAAGTGGGGCAAAAACAGGTAGTGTCCCTGGATAACTGAGATAATTGCTGGCATACTATCGGCGAACTCCCACTGGGGGTGAAAGATGAAGCCGATAGTATGACTAATCGTATTATCGTTGGATTTTGCAAGTTCTTGCAATTTAGTCAAGTAACTTTGTAAGTTCAAGAGTGAGCGAAACACCCAAAGATCACATAGCACCTGAACAACTCAAAAGAGACCAGCCACCAGTCCCAGACTGGTGGAAGTGGGACGTGTGGGCGGAATGGCTTTGCCGCCCCCGCCGCTGGAGGCGAAAGTGGCGCAGACTATGTCGCTTGCCCTATAAACTCAGACGTTGGTACAGACAACGGGTGTAGCGGTGGCGTCTTCTCTGGCGAGCATGGCAAGAGTTGATGGAGGGCGCGTCACAGGGAGCGCCGCTTTTCAAGGATGATCAATCGTCCACGCCATTACAGGGAATGAACCCAATAGCCGCTTCGCAGGTTTAAAACCAGAGGACCCCTTCGGCGACAACGACCCAGAACACTGAGGCAGAGACCTCCCATCCCGCTCAACGGAGGGCCGGGTGTCCCCGAGCGATCCAGACCGATCATCAATGCTGCCCCAATGAGGATTGCACTTCCTACAGCATCGTGGAGCCTCATCCTGATCACAACATTGTCGGGTATGGCACCTACACCACAGCCCACGGGGAAAAGCGGCAGATGTATCTGTGCGTATCATCTCAATAAGTTAGGGCAGGTCTGTTGGTGATGGTGAAATGCCTACCCAGGTGTGATGAGATACCAAC
>CAZZEX010000051.1:2218-33183 GCA_964653285.1 uncultured Anaerolineales bacterium | reverse complement strand
TCGTGTGCGGAGGATGGAACGGCGGCGCTGGGAAAAATCGGGCAGCTAACTCATTACTCACGTGGGAAAACGCCGTGGTGGCCGGGATGTCGCAGTACGCCCTTGTGCGAAAAAACGTATTCTTCATTGCTGCGCGGTCTCGTTCAACTGGCAGCGGCGAAGGCGCGTCAGCGCTGCGATGGTCAGCCTGATTTACCCCGCCAGGATGAGAAAGCTCACAATCTGAAATAGTCACCTTGTCAGGTCGACTCCAAGCATTTCAGTTATTGACCTCCCAGTCTCCAGGTAAGTGTCCACGGCCCTTGCACGGCCACGATGACGCCATCTAGTTCCACGTGGTAGCGGCCCGGCTGGACAGCGCGGGTCTCCGGGTCCACCACGTCGAAGGCCAACACGGCCCGGTGCGCGGTGCTCCCTTCTTCCTCGGGGCCAGCGCCGCTGTGGGCAGTCTCCAGGTCAACGGCCCGCCCGTCGGGAGCCGTCACCGAGGCCAGCCGCAGGCCAAATAGCCAACGGTCTCTCGTCTGGGGTTGGAAGGGGGCTGAGGTGAGCGTCAACAGCGTGGTACCATTTAGATCCTCCAGGCGGGCCTTGGTAAAGTGCAGCCGGTAGCCGGCTATCTCCAAGGGAACGTCCACGTCCCACGACGCGCTGGCCAACCAGGGCAAGTCAGGTCCGCCCAACGTCATCGTCAACCCACTCGGCACGGTGATGTCGAAGGCTGCGGCACCAGGCAGCGTCACCTCCACGGCCGGCGCACGCAGGGTCAACCGCCGGGCCAGCGGTTGCACCGGCTGGAAGGTGAGAGTGCCGGCATCGAACTCAGGCTCACCGGGCGGTTGCCAGTACACGTCCCAGGAGAGTTCGTACCGGCGACCGCGATCATCCTCCAGGGTGAGTTCGTGGCGGCTCGTCGCCGGGTTCCACGACAGGATCCGGCTGAGTGCCACACCAGGCGGCGGATCGTCCAGATCGACTGACACGGCTGTCAACCGGTCGGTCAGCACAACCTCATCCACGCGGACGGTGAGACTGTCCTGGGTCTGGCTCGCGTCCGCTGGGTGTAGCTTGACGGGGGCGAGGGTTTCTTGGCTGTCTTCATCAACTCCGGGTACTGTCCAGGTGATGTGCCACGGGCCACGGATGGACAGGCCGGCGCTCCAGACTCGTACCTGGATGGGGCCGGTGGGGATGGGCTGCCCTTCTCGCAGTTCCAGGCTGGTGCGCACGATGCGCGTGCGGAAGTTGTAGCCGCCGGGACCACTTTCGAAAGCCGCTGCCTCACTGTCGAGATGGACGCCCTGCAGCGTGCGGCCCGCTTGCTCCGGCACAGGGTCAACGTCAAACTGCAGCAGCGTGCGCTGCATAGGGCCATCTCGCAGGTGTAGACGCTCCTCCACCAGCCGCGCCCCGCTGATGTGCACGGGGAATCCCGCTACGTCCAGACCGATATCCAGCGGCCAGTGGTCGCCCACCTGCGGATCGTCGCCCAGGTCCACGGTGAAACTTGCCTCAGCCTGGACATCGAAGCCGACTTCGTCCACCACCAGGGTCAGTCGCCGTGCCGAAAGGGAGACGGGGGCGAAAGACGGGGTTCGCTCGTGAGTGGGGATGGTGGGGGTAGGGGACGGCGTAGTCTCTCCATCCGGCTGCACGCCCACGATCACGGTTTGGCTCGAGGAACCGCTGCTCGGCCCGATGGGTTGTTGGTACACGTGGCCCAGGTCGTCGCGCAGCTCAAGGGACCGCCCGAAGCCGATGCCGGGTTGCTCCCAATCCGGATCAGGCCACTGTATCTGCAGGCGGAGTGCCGTCTCGTCCGGGCTGTGGGCGACTTCCAGCACGCGCAGGGTGACGTCCTCGTGCGTGTCCCTGGCGTCGGACGGGGCGTAGGGCTGCGGGAACAGTTCCCCCACCAGTTCGCCGGTGGCGGGGCGCAGGATCAGCGGGACCTCCCATGCCGCAAGGGCCGTGCCGGCCGGGGCCAGTGGCAGGCGTGGCAACTCCAGCGTGACGCGGTAGACGTCATCGGGCAGCGGGGGGAACTCCAGGGTGCTGGTTTCCAGGCGCAAGGTGCAGCCCTTCAAGGGCAGCCGCCGGGCGTCCGGCAAGCGCAGGCCGGGATCGAAGTCATCATCGACGGTCGCGCCGTGGGGCCACAACTGATCCTCCGGCGGCAGGCCCTCAGTGCGGATGACGACCGTCGTGCCGCCTGGCTGGGCCAGTACCTGCTCCACGCGCAGGGTCACGCCATCCCGGGTGACCTCTACCGGGGCCGTCAGCACCCGGGTTTCCTCCAGGTCCACGAAGCCGACGCCGGGCACATAGCCCAGCAGCCGTTGTACCTCGGCCCAGACGCGCTGGGGGCCCACAGCGGCCAGCGCCACGGCCACGGCGAGCAGCAGGCCAAAGGCACCCATTGCCCAGCGACGTTGGCCTGAAGGCTGTGCCCATCGAGCCCACCGGCGACGGAGAGGCGACTCTCCAGCAGCGTGCTGGCCGATCAGAATGGTCCCCTGGGCAAGGAGTTGACGCTCCAGGTTGGCGACGAAGGCCGCGTCCGGGGTGGCGGCGCTGAACAGCGCTGTGAGGGACCCTTCGATGCGGGGCGAATGTTCGAAATCCATACGCTTATTCATCACTCTCCTCCCACTCGGCTTCCAGCCGGTGCAACAGCCGGTGCACCGCCATCTTGATGGCGGCCTCGCTGCGGCCCACAATCCTTCCGATCTCGCCGTAGGTCAGGCCACCGGCGAAGCGGAGTCGCAGCAGTTCCTGCTGTTCCTCATCCAGTTGCGCCACGAGCGCCGCCAGCCGTCGCAGTGCCTCCTCCTGCACCATGTGGGCCAGGGGGTCCGTGCCGTCGGCCGGGCTGTCGAGGGCCTCGTTCAAGGGCAGATTTGGGCGCTGCCGGCGGTAGTAGTCGGTCACTTTGTGGTGGGCGATGGTGAAGAGCCAGGCCGCGAAGTTCCCCTGCTCGCGGTAGCAATGCAGCCCTTCCAGCGCCTCGGTAAAGACCCGAGCGGTCAGGTCTTCGGCGTCGGCGACATTGCCCAGCCGGCTGTAGATGTAGCGGTAGATGGGCGTCACGTAGCGCCGGTACAGGGTAGCGAAGGCGGCCGGATCGCGCCGGGCGGCCTTTACCAGCGACGCATCCTCGTCAGCGCTCGCCAGTGCCCTGGGCTTCGCCAGCGACAGGCTGTGCATAGATTCACCTCGGTCATGACCGTGGGCCAGGACTTGCTCTGTGTCCATATAGTATATCGCAGATGAGAGGGAAAGGTAACACGTCTGAGGGCGATGAGCGTAGGAGTGGGGCAACTGTTCGGGCAGTGGGGCTGTGGGATAAGGGGCGGCTTCAGGCGGTTCTACGGGCCGCATCCGCTTCGTCGGCGTCCCCCAGCATCAGGTAGGCAGTCTTGTAGACCAGGTTCTTGTACTTCTCAAAGAGAGCAGCGAAGGCCCGCTCGCCCGCTCGCCCCCGGCTTGGCTGCGACGGATCAGATCCATTCACGTCTCCCCGGTGCGTTCTACGCTGTCATCAAATTATCTGGACTTCGGTACATTTGGGCATTTTGGCCCGAATTATATGGACTCGCTTGTTGATGTTTTTCGCCAATGCGGGCATAATAGAAGCCAACTTAGTGAAGGAGTGAGGGTATGCCCCGGCGAGAAATCGAACTGGATGTTAAGGTCGCAGCGATGCGTGAGAGTCTGCGGCTGACAAATGTCGTCGACACTGCCCGCAAACACGGGTTCTCCAAGCAGGCCATGTATAACTGGTACCATAAAGTCTTGGAGGCATTGCCGGACATCTTGGCGGATGATAAGCCAGGTCGCAAACCCAAATCGAAGGCCGAGTCGTCACCCCCCTTTTGAGTGCTGACCTGGGCCAGCCGATGAACAATGCGGGAACCTGGTGGCTCAAAGGTGCGGGGATTGAACTGGGCCTCGAGCAGGCGATTCTGGATGAGATTGAAGTCGCTTGCCGGCGTTATCGCGCAGGGTCGGGTCCGCCGCTGCGAGTGCTGACGCACGCACAGAAGGTCTTGGTACGCAAGAACGAGACGTTGGCCTTTCTGCCGCTGTTCGAGAACATGACGCGCTTGATTCACTTGGACACCTACAACGACGATGGATTGGGTTGGCTGACCGAATCGCTGCGGGTCTACCGTTCGGAGACAATGGAGAGCTACCTGGCTGAATTGACGCGCTTGGAAATTGCGGCTCCCTTGGGTCAAGCACTGGCACGCTGTTACTGGCAGGCGTGGTATCAGGATGAGAACATGTCCGACCGACATGTGTTCTATGTGGACATGCACGACAAGGTGATCTGGACGAAGAAGCCGATTCCGGTTGGGTTCGTCGGTGCCTTGCGTGAAGTGCGTGCTTGCCTGAAACAAGCGTTTGTGCATGGGCACGATAGTCACCCGCTGCTCTGCCTGACTTACCCGGCCGATGTCCACCTGAGTGAGATGGTGATAGAGGTAGCCTTGGCGTTGGATCAGGCCATCGGACAAGATGTCGTCCAAGTGATCGTAACAGACCGTGAAGGGCTGTCGGCCGAGGTCGTTCGGACCCTGATGGTGGAGCATAAAAAGGCATTTGTGGCCTTGTTGAAGGCAAATCAATACTCCGGAGGTACTTGTTTAGCGTTAGAGGGGCCAGTCTGTGAAGGCCCCAACGGGGTAGCCCATCGTTGGGCTGCCGTGCTGGACAAATCAGCTTGTTAGTGGCATAATCGGCCCCACTGTGATCGAGAGGCTCTCTCCGTCGGACACCACCCAGATGAACCCACGAGATCGGCGCGTTGCCGAGTTGGAAGCCCATCTTCGTGAGCGGGGTGCCTCTATTGCGGAGTTGGAGGCTCAACTGCGTCAGCGGGACGAGGTGATTGCGGTGCTGCAGGAGCGGGTCCGCCAACTCCAAGAGCAGGTGGAAGGGGTGAAACGGGCAGGCAAGCGCCAGGCCACGCCTTTTGCCCGCAGGAAGCGGGTTACCCAACCGAAGCGGCCAGGGCGCAAGAAGGGACAAGGGCGATTCTCCTATCGCCGCAAGCCCGTGCCTGAGGAAGTAACCGACACCAAAGAGGCTCCCCTGGCCTGCTGTCCGGAGTGCGGTGGCTCCCTGACCGACCGGAGGGAGCACGAGCAGTTCGTCGTGGACATCCCGCCGGTGGAGCCGGTCATCACACGTTACGTGACTCACAGCGGCTACTGTTCCCATTGCCGGCGGCGAGTTCGGTCGCGCCATCCTGAGCAGATTTCGGACGCCACCGGTGCGGCGGGGGTAGTGGTGGGGCCGCGGGCCAAGGCCCTGGCTGCGGATATGAAGCACCGCCTGGGGACTTCCTACGGCAAGGTCTGCGAGTTGCTGAACGACGCCTTTGGGCTGCGGGTGACGCGCAGCGGGTGGTATCAGGCCGACATGCGAGTGGCGGAGCAAGCACGCCCGGTCTACGAGGAGTTGGTGGAGACGTTGCGGCAGAGCGTGGTGGTGCACGCGGATGAGACCGGCTGGCGGATCGGTACGCTGTCGGCCTGGTTGTGGGTTTTCACCAATCGGGAAACGACGGTCTACACCATCCGTCGCAGCCGCGGGCACGAGGTGGTGGTGGACATCCTGGGGCGGGAGTTCCCGGGGGTTCTGGCTCCGATTGCTTCCTGGCCTACGACCACCACGACTTGGTGGACTGGCTGAAGCAGAAATGCGTGGGACACCTGCTGCGGACCCTGAGCGAGATGGAAGCGAGCGAGACCCGTAGCGCGGTGCGGTTTGCCCGCCAGGTAACGGCACTGCTGCAGGAGGCCATACAACTGAAGGTTGAGAAGCCGGACCTGCTTCCGGAGGTATTTGCGGAGCGGGCGGCTGGGTTGGAGGGGCGGTTGGATGCTTTGATCCACGAGCGCCGCCGCTTCACCGACCCGGACAATGCCCGGTTCGCCAAACGATTGCGGAAACACCGGCCTCATCTGTTGCGCTTCCTGTACGTGGACGGTCTGGATGCTACCAACAACCAGGCGGAGCGGATGCTGCGACCGGCGGTGATCACTCGCAAGACGACGGGGTGCAACCGCACAGCGGGGGGCGCGGAGGCCCATGCCATCCTGGCTAGTGTGCTGGCTACCTGCCATCAACGAGCGATCCCCATCTTGGACTTCCTGGTCAAGCTACGGCGTGCCTCGGAAAACCCGCCGCCGCTAGGCCCTCCGCAACCCACCCCCACCTGACGCTAAACAAGTACGTCTGCATAGTATCTTCTCAAAAAGCTGGGGCGGAAGTAGGTCGGATTTGCTATCCGACCCTATGGCGGTTAGCGAAACCGCCCTACGCTGCCCCTGCCCCAAGATATTGAGAAGATGCTCTGCATAATAGTGCGCTCTGGGCACGAGATCAGTAGTTCGGCTCAACCTATCGCCACACTACACCGCTGACATTGTGGCGTACATTTTTCAACCAGGACGGCTTCTACCATGAAATGGCTGACCGCATTGTCATCACACTCGAACCCTTCATCAACCCGCGTGTTTAGCAGGAAGCGGTCAAAGCGTGTCAGCGATTCAATGAGCGCCAAATCAAGACAATGTCCGGCAAAATCATCGAAATGCGTGTTGCCGAGTCCATTTAATTCAGACGATGTACCGAAGTCCAGCTTATACACCTTTTTGGGCCTGAATGTTCGCTGTCGTCTCGATCTTGACCGCTCTTCGTCAGAATGGACTTCTGTCGCCTCGGGAGTGCGCCACGCCAACCGCCCCGGCTAGGGTGGGATCAAGCGCTGGAGTTCTTTGGAGCGAAGAGTGTGGGAGTGTGGAAGTATGGAGTGACGTGGTAGAGATCTGTTACTTACGAGAACGAATGTGAAGTTTGTCCGAAGCCACATGAAGCCCACGATGTTGTTCCGCGCACGAGCGGGAGGTCCTGGGAGAGCGCGTCGGGCAGGCTGAAGCCTCCTATGCAGGATGCTTCAGCAACTGCAGGAACCGGGCCAGGGCTGTGCGTGGTAAGTGCCCCGGAGCCCAGTCCGGGGCACTTGAGCCACGTATCCCCGGCGGCTGGCCCCGGCCAGTCGCCGGAGTTATGTGAAAAAACAGGCGCTGCGCCCATGGCCGCAGTGTCAGGCCTATCGTCGTCAAATTTCAGTGCCTCGCGCACTACCTCTAGCGCATGCCTGTCCAGTGCATCAGCGTCCACCTGGCCCTCGGCCGGACAATCCCCCCGCAACCGATGCCGATACGTTGCTCGTCCTCGCTGCCAGCTGCCTTGCATCTTCTTTCCACATTCAGCGCAGTAGAGCAACCCCCCTAGAATGGGGAAGGCGCTGGAGATATTGGTGAATGGACGAGACTCAGGGTATCAGATAGAGGGTATCCGGTGTGCCAAATGTGGGCGGAGGATGAAGTACAAGGGAGAACAATTCAAGCGGACGATATACAGTTTAGAGGGAGATGTTCCCCATCCCAACTCCCAAACGTGCCTCCTTACCCGACCAGCAAGGTCTGCTGGTGAATCCTGAAAGCGGTCCGATCATCGTCAATGAGGATGATCTCGCTGTGCGCCAGCGGTTTACTGAAGCCCACGAGCTAATGGAACTCCTCTTCTGTGCTCTTCCACCTGGCAAAGGTTGGGCCGCTCGACAGACCGGGGTCTTCAAATCCAACACCAAGAGATTATACAACGAAGGTGCGGCGGAGTTGTTGATGCCACGCGCTACGTTCGCCCCTCGTGTACGCCGGGCGGGTGTTTCCTACCAAACGGCACGACTTCTCGTCTATGAATCTCAAGCCTCTACAAGCGCCGCACTGGTGAGGGTAGCGCGACTGGGGCCAGGGCGTCATGCTGTTGTGTTATGGCGGATGAAGAACAAGCCGACGGAGATTCGAGATAAGGTGACTGCCAACCAGCTCACGCTGTTTGGCGACGAGCCAAAGGCGCTGCCTCCAAAGAAGCTACGTGTCCTCTCCCAACTTGTAGATGCGCCCGCCGTGAATGAGGGGATGAGAAGCAAATGACTTGCTCACCCATCTGCATTGTGCTACAATCCCTATTGAAGAGAAAGAAGCCAAGGGCGCAAAACTCACCCTGTCACCCTGAGCGGAGCGAAGGGTCTCGACCAAGGTAGTAGGGAGATTCTTCGCTACGCTCAGAATGACGGTCAACTATCAGGGTGACTTTTGCGGTACTGCGAAAGAAGCCTCGCGACTATGCGGGAACCGGAGACTGGCCCTGGCGCAGTGCGGGCGCCAAGGTGCGGATAGTGTACTATAGGACCCCGTCCCGCACAAGGGACGGGCGTTTTGTTGCTTTGCTTTTCATCAGGTGCCGTTTTCGTGTCTGAACACACATCTGCTGACAACCTCACACCCGAAGGGATGCGCATGATCCTGGGTCTGCGTCTCCTGGTGGCGCGGGCTGCCAACAAGGACAGCCTGGCCTGGTGGGACGACGAGTCGCTCACCCGGCACGCCGGCTTTCTGTTGGAACGTATCTTCCCTACGGCGCCTCCCCTGGCGGCTCGGAGCCTGGCACTGGCCGCCGCTCTCGCACGGCACCAGGCTGCGTGCCCGGCCAGCAGCGGGGCTCTGCACCTCTACTGGCTCGACGCAGACAACCAGGACAAACTCGCTTTGCGCTTCGCGCCCCTCCTCGCCATCCCCGTGCCGGAGGAACCCATCACGACGCTGGAGAGACTGCGTCAACACTTGCTTGACCTGACAGGAGAGCCTGTACCCTATACTGTCGTAAGAGAGACAAACGCCCACGGATTGGAAATCGGTGTTCCACCGTGTCCGGCCGGCGTCTCACCGCTAGCGCACCGGGCACGGACGTTGGCCTGGGCCTACCTGGAGGGCGCCCCCGGTGAGTCGGTGTTCCCATTCTGCGTGGAGCAAGGAACTTGAGTGAATCACCTGAACCCACTTACACCAGCCGCATCATCAAGGCCAGCGCCCTGATCGCTGACACCAAAGTCCTGCTGGCTGCGTGGGAGCCAGAACAGTCGGTGGCAGGGAATCTCGACCGCGCCAGACGGGAGAATATCTTCGGCAAAACCTCACGCAAGCGCGTGGAGGACATCCTGCTCATCTTCCGCCAGCGTTACTTCGACGACACCGACGCCGGTACGGCGCTGGTCACGCTGACCCAGGACGGTGCGCCAGCCCAGTGGATCGATCCACTGCTCTACTTCTTCTCGGCTCAGAACGACCGCACTCTGCGGGACATCGTCATTGAGGTGCTCTACCCGCGACACCTGGCGGGCTATACCGACCTGCCGGTCCAGGTAGCGGTGCGCGCCGTCCGCAACTGGGTCGCCGAGGGCAAGACGACGACACCTTGGGGTGACAACACAATCATGCGGGTTGCACGCAACTCAATGGCCGCGCTGCGCGACTTTGGAGTGCTCCAGGGGACTGTCAACAAGCACCTGACGCCCATCTACTTACCGACGCCATCGTTCGCCCTGATCGCTCTGTGGCTCCAGCAACGCGAGCGCTCCGGTCACCTCATCCTCCAAAGTGACGACTGGAGGCTCTTCTTCCTGCCCGTAGAAGGTGTAGAGCGCTTCTTCATCGAAGCGCACCAGGAGCACCTGTTGACTTACCACGCGGCCGGCTCGGTGATCCGCATTGAGTTCCCGGCCGCCAGCCTGACGGAGTATGCCTATGTCCTCCTCGAAAACGAAAATGAACGAGCGCGTTAGGACCCTGGAGGCGGATCTGAAGGTCTCCCCGATGCGGCACTATATCTACCACGACCTGCCCTTTGCCATCTTCTGCTACCCACCGGAGCAGGAATGGGCCATGCGCCGCGAGGTTGACCTGCTCAAGACCCGGCTGGAAAACGACACCAACCGCGAAGTCGCGTTTGTGTCCCTGGCCGAACTCCTGTGGCAGGCGATTGACGAGAGCGAGGGAATCGAGGCTGTGGTGGAACTGGAGCGGCGGGACGGGTTCGAAGCGGCGCAGTTGCAGATTCAGGACTACCTTTCCGACCCAGACTGGCGCCCGCTGCCCGACCTTTTGGCCGAGCGGCTGGCGGAACTGGACCCCGATCGCCACATCGCTTTCATTGTCCGCGCTGGCGCTTTGGCTCCCAACATCTACCGCGTCTCCAAACTCCTGGACGAGATGAAAGGCCGCACGCGGGTTCCGTGCGTGCTGTTTATGCCGGCCACCACCGAGGGGCGCAGCAGCCTGCGTTTTATGGGTATTGCGGAGAATGAGGGGCGGGGGAGTTATCATACGAAGGTGTATGCGGATTGACGATTGACGATTTCTGATTGACGATTGACGAGCGCAAATCGCAAATCGCAAATCGTAAATCGCAAATCGTAAATCCCATGGCCCAATCACTGACCGATGCACAACGCCGAGCCATCCACGACCTGGCCCTTTCCGCCCGCGAGATGCTGACCCGCGAGGCGCGGGAGCTGCTGGAGGGCACCTACGGCCTCTACGCCGACGGGCGGCTCGACCCACCGGAAAAGCTACCCCAGGTGCGAGACGATCCCGAGACTGGCGAGACCTACCGCCGCCTGGCCCAGTTCCTGGCGGACGAGGAGGACGCCGGCCTGGCCCGCCCCGAGGCGGTGGAGAAACTGGTCAAAGAGATGGCCTTTACCCACCTCAACCGGCTGGTGGCCTTCAAGATGATGGAGGCCCGTGGCTTGATCCGGGGCACGCTGGATAAGGGAACCGACTCCAACGGATTCAAGTTCTACCTGGCCGACCCCGATCACGCCGCTGACCTGGCGCTGTACGAGCGGGGCGAGCCCGACACCGCCTATCGCCACTTCCTGCTGTGGCAGGCCGGGCAGGTGGCACAGGAGGTGCGGGTGCTCTTCGATCCCGATACCCTGCCCAGTCGCCTCTTCCCCCGGCCGCGGGCGCTAAATTCGTTCTTGGAGATGCTGAATACCCCCGAACTGGCCGAAGCCTGGCGTGCTGACGAGACCATCGGGTGGGTCTACCAGTACTTTAATGAGCCGGAGCTACAGGCCGCCTTCGAGAGGGTGCGCACCGGCGGGGCTAAGTTTGAGGCCAAAGACATTCCCTCTGCTACCCAACTCTTCACCCCTCACTGGATCGTCCATTTCCTGGTACAGAACACGCTGGGCCGGCTGTGGGTGCGGATGCATCCTGATACGCGACTGATTGACTCCGACCCTCTGGACTATCTGGTGCCACTGGAAGGCGAGGCGCCTCCTGAGCCTATGCGCCCCGTCAAGGTGGTCACCCTCCTCGACCCAGCCTGTGGTGGGATGCACTTCGGGCTGGTGGCGTTCGATCTCTTCGCCGCCATGTATCAGGAGGAATTGGAGCGCGCCGGGGAGTCCGGCTGGCCCGAGACGCCTTCGGTGAACGACCTGGCAGAGGTTCCCGCTGCCATCCTGGCCAACAACCTGTTCGGCATTGACATTGACCTCCGTGCCGTTCAACTGTCTGCATTGGCCCTGTACTTGAAGGCCCGAAGCTGGCAGATGGCAGGGGGACAACGGAATACGCAGCACGCAATACGTGTCAACCTGGCCTGCGCCGACGTGCGACCCCTGGACGGCGCCCGCCTGGGCACGTTCCTGCGCCAGGCGCGCTTTTCGCGCCCCATCTACGAGCGACTGATCCACGCGCTGTGGGAGCGACTGCGAGACGTGCACCAACTGGGCTCGCTGCTGCGGTTGGAGCGAGAGATCGGCGACCTGATCGCCCAGGAGCGCGCCCAATACGAGAAAGCCCCCCTCTTCGCCGGACTACCGGGGGAGTTCGAGCGCGAGGCAGCCGAAGAGGAGTTCTGGGATATCATCTCAACGCAGATCGTGCAGGGGCTGGACGAGTTTGCCCGCCAGCAGGCCCAGGCTGGTGTGGACCAGACCTTCTTCACCGGCGAGGCGGTCAAGGGATTGCGGCTGCTGGACCTGATGCTGCGCCGCTACGACGTGGTGGTCACCAACCCGCCTTATATGTCCCGGCGCAAGATGAACAAGGTACTGGCGGATTTGGTTGCCAATGCTTACCCCGAGGGGAAAGGCGACCTGTTCGCGGCCTTCATCCAACGCTGCCTGGAGTTTGCCGAAGAGCGCGGCTACGTGGGTATGTTAACAATGCACTCCTTTATGTTCATCAGTTCCTACGAAGCGCTGCGCGAGAAGATCCGCCGCCAAGCGGCCATCGAGACGATGGCGCACTGCGGCCCGGCGCTGTTCGACGTAGGCAATCCAGGTACGTTACAGACCACGGCCTTTGTGCTACGAAAGGAGCCGGACGCCGAGGCGCGGGCGGACAACGAAGGCACCTACTTCCGCCTGGTGCACGAGGCGGACTCCGAGGCCAAGCGCCGGGCTTTCGAGCAGGCGCTGGCAGCACTTCGAGTGCAAAGGGCGAGTGAGGTCTGATGAGAAGAAAGACGATCCGTGACAGAATCCTGGAATACCTGAGCCAGCACCCTGAGGGTGTGGACGACGACGAACTAGCGCGCGCGCTCAACCTCAAAGCCCGTCAACAGGCGAACAGCCGCTGCCGCCAATTGGCCGAAGAGGGCATTGTTGCGCGCAGACGGGTGCGGGGCAAGATTCACAACTTCCTGATCGCTCCCGAAGGGGCTTTGGTTGCCCTTGCCGCGCCGGAGCCGGTAGAGGAACGCCCCTGGTTCTGGGAGGGCCACGTGCAGGACGTGGTGATCGAACACTTTCGGAAAGAGGGCTACCGGATCGTCCGCTTCGCCGATACAGCCAGCCGGCAACCGGGGAAAGACATCGAAGCGGAGAGCGATGCGGGCCCCCTGTGGGTGACCGTGAAGGGGTATCCGAAAGGCACGTCCCGGACTCGTCCGT
Source organism: uncultured Anaerolineales bacterium (assembly GCA_964653285.1). GTDB lineage: Bacteria > Chloroflexota > Anaerolineae > B4-G1 > B4-G1 > CAZZEX01. Next base: position 20,357 of record CAZZEX010000051.1, on the reverse strand, counting down.
CGACCCAGGCCGGGCATTGGTTCAAGAACGCGCTGTTCGACATCGTGGCCTGGCGTGGAGAGGATCCCGAGACAGAACTGGCTTTTGCCCTGCCGGACTTTCCCCGCTATCGGGACTTGGCGGCGCGCGTGGCGTGGCTGCAGCCTGTGGCCCGATTCTCCTTCATCTGGGTAATGGAGGACGGCACCGTCGAAGTGGTGAGGCGATTTCGATGACTGGGGAGAAAGGCAAAACGGGAGAATCAGAGCCACTGCGCATTGCTCCCTCACGCCACGGTGGACACTGGACAGTTGAGGACTGGAAAGCCCTGGATTTCTCGACCGAAGAGGGATGGCAAACGGCGATAGACATCTTTGAAGATCGGATTCGTGGCCGCTTCTTGGATATAGTGGAGGCCATCCAGGACTACGAGTTCTCAGGTTTTGCAGTCATGGCTCTGGATTGCCTGCTCATCGAGACGTTACAGCAGTTCTACGAGGGAAAAGCAGAAACACCTCGGGGGCAGTCTGGGGAGTACTTCCGCCGATTCCTGACAAGGACTTCGTTTGGTGCGTTCTTTGACACGAAGAAAGCCGACATGCTTTACAGTTCGATCCGCTGCGGCATCCTGCACCAGGCGGAGATCAAGGGGAGTTCGCGCATCTGGATAAAAGAGGGGACTTCCCTCGTCAGATGTGCAGAAGATGATAACGGTCTGCTGATTAACCGCCGCTTGTTCCACAAGCAACTGGAATGCGAGTTCAGTCACTGTGTAGCCCGTTTGCGTCAGAACGACCCGCCGAACGAAGAACTGCGCAGGAGATTCAAGCGCAAGATGGACGTTATCTGCAAAGTTCAGCCGGAAGCACCGAGGTTAGGAATCCTGGCATACGGTTCGCTGATAGCAGACCCCGGCAGAGAGTTGAAACGACATATCGTGGGACGGATCAGAACCCGGACGCCATTCGAAGTGGAGTTTGCCCGCAGCAGCAAGGGACGAGGGGGAGCTCCCACGCTCGTTCCTGTCCCGTGTGGCAAGGGTTGCCAGATACAGGCTTACATTCTGGTCCTTGACGATGAGGTGGCCGAGCAAGAGGCATGCAATATGCTCTACCGTCGGGAGATCAACTGCATCGGCGAGAACAGTGTGACCTACGACGACGAACGGCAGCGAAGTAAGAAAGACGCAGTCGTCATCGAGAAGCTACAGGATTTCGAGGATGTAGAGCTGGTTCTGTACACTGTTCTTCCACCAAAAGATGGTGTTCTACTCGATGACAACGCCTCGTTAGTGGACAAGGCAAACGAGTTGGCTCGCTTGGCTAAGCAAAGCATTACGAAGGAAACGTTCTGCTCTCAGCGCGACGGCATCCGCTACCTGGCCGACGCCATCCGCCACGGCATCCAGACGTCCCTGACCGATCTCTACAAATACGCGGTCTTGCGTCTGGCGGACGACGCGCCCGACCTTCAAGAAGCGCGCCTACGACTCGCCCGGCACAAGGGTATCATCGCAGAGGGGAATCAATGACGGAAACTGTTCTTCCCCCCAACACCCACCGCGTGGCCCAGCGCGCCTTCGACGCCATTCCCGGCAGCCCGTGGGCGTATTGGATCCCCGACGGCCTGCGGCGTCTCTTCGAGGAACTGCCCAGCCTGGGGGAGGTGGCCCAGCCCCGGCAGGGTCTGGCCACAGCCGACAATTTCCGCTTCCTGCGCTTCTGGTGGGAGGTGGGCCGAGGGCATATCGCTTTCGGTTGCCGCAACCGGCAGGAGGCCATCGCCACTGGCAAGAAGTGGTTCCCTTGTATGAAAGGGGGTGCTTACTGCAAGTGGTACGGGAACCAGGAGTACGTGGTTAATTGGGATGGCAATGGGAAGGAGATGCGGGCCTTCACGCCTGCGGTTATCCGCAACCCGAACTATTACTTCCGCGAGGGATCAACCTTTACCGATCTGACCAGTGGGAGCCTTAGCATACGTTGGATGCCGCCTGGTTTCGTTTTTGACCATGCAGGGAACTGCGTGTTCCCCTCACAGGGAAGTCTTTGGGAGTGGCTTGCGCTACTCAACAGCAAACCATTCTCTCAGTTGATGCACATTAACCCCACCATCCATTTCTACATCAGTGATTTCAACCGAATGCCCGTTCCGCTGCCAGAGCTCACATTGAGCGATCTGGTTCCAGTTGCGTGCCACTGCACCCGATTGCAGATTTGGCAGAGTATGCTTGACGGAACCACCTTCGACTTCATCGTCCCGCCCCCCTGGCACACCGGCCTGGACGACCTGACTGCCGCCCAGGCCCGCCTGACCGCCCTGGAAGCCCAGATTGACGACGAAGTCTACCGCCTCTACTCCATCAGCGACGAGGACCGCGCCGCCATCGAGGCGGAACTAGCGGGGGGCTCCTCAGCGGACGAGGGGACCGAAGATGAGACCGAACCCGAACCCCCGATGACCGCCGAGGAACTCGCCGTCCGCTGGATCTCCTACGCCGCCGGCATCGTCCTGGGGCGCTTCCAGCCTGGCCTCCCCCCCAGAGTTGGGGGGGATGAGAGGGGGGGCTTGGGTTCCGCCATTTACCGCCGCGACGATTTCGCCGTTGGCTCCCTCCCCGCCCCCGACGAGGCCGAGTTCGACCAACTCGTCGGGCCGGCCCCTCACCCCCAGCCCCTCTCCCAGGGGGAGAGGGGAGCAAAGCGCTTCGCCTACGCGGACGACGATGGCGGGCGCCACGTGTTCCCCGTCGAGGTTGAGGCCGCGTTACGCGACCTGGCCCTGCCGGACGGCATCGCCGTGCTGGACGAGGGCCACCGCCGCGACCTGCCGGCCCTGGTGGAGCAAGCCCTCCAATTGATGCTCGACCGGGACGCGGACACGGAACACGCAGCACGCAAGACGCACGAGGTCATCGAAATCGGCGCCGGTGGCGATTTGCGACGTTTCTTCGAGCGCAACTTCTTCACCCGCTACCACTTCCGCTGGTACCGCAAGCGCCCCGTCTACTGGCCGCTGCAGTCGGCCAGGCGCAGTTACGGCTTCGTCCTCTTCCACGAGCGCGTGGACCGCAGCACCCTCTACGCGCTCCAACGTGATTACCTGGACCACAAACTGAACGGCCTGCGGCTCGAGATCGGCGACCTGCAGGGCCAGGCGGAACCGCTCAGCGGCGCGGCCCGCAAGCGGGTGGAACGCCAGATTGACGGGGCCGCGCAGCTCCTGGAGGAAGTGACAGCCTTCGCCCAGGCGATGGAGCGGGTCGTCCGCGCGGGGTACGAGCCGGCGCCCGATTGGATTGACGACGGCGTCATCCTGCGTATGGCCCCGCTGTGGGAGTTAATCCCCTTATGGAAGAGCGAGCCGAAGAAATACTGGGAGCGGTTGCAGCGGGGCGACTACGACTGGAGCCACATCGCCAAACGCTACTGGCCGGAGCGGGTGCGGGAGAAGTGCAAGGGGAACAAGTCCTTCGCCATCGCCCACGGGCACGAAAAGTGGTACGAGGAGAACAGATGAACGTAAAAGAACTACGCGCCCTCATTGCCGGGGGCGAATTACTGACGGTAGAGTTCAAGAGTGATCGCGGCCCACTGCCCGACGCCGACCTGATCGAAACCGTCGCTTGCCTGGCGAACGGGCAAGGTGGCACGCTGCTGATCGGCGTAGAGGATGACGGACGTGTAACCGGCCTGCATCCCAGGCATCGCACTCACCCTGCGGCCCTGGCAGCCTTTGTTGCCAACCGGACGGCGCCCCCGGTGACCGTCGAGGCAGAGTTCGTGGACCTGCCGGAGGGAACGGTGGCAGTGCTCGTCGTGTCTGCCGCTCGCCAGCCTATCTCCACCAGCGACGGCCGGCTGCTCATCCGCTACCGGGATACGCATAACTGCCCCGGCTGCCGCCCGCTCTACGCCTACGAACTGACCAACTGGCTGGCCGAGCGCGGGCAGGCTGATCCCACCGCGCTCATCGTCCCCGATGCATCCTGGGACGACCTGGACCTGCTCGAGTTCGCGCGCCTGCGCCGCATGGTGGAAGAAAATCTCGGTGACACGACGCTGCTCAATCTGTCCGACCGCGAGATTGCGGGCGCCTTGGGATTGGTTCGCTCTGAGGGGGATCGTTTGCGGCCTACTCTGGCCGGGTTGCTGCTGGTGGGCAAGGAGTCTGCCCTGAAGGAATACGTGCCCGCCCACGAGGTGGCTTTCCAGGTCTTGCGCGGCACCGACGTGGCAGTCAACGAGTTCCGCCGCTGGCCGCTGTTGCGCGTCCACGAGTGGTTGATGGAGGCCATCGGCGTGCGCAACGAAGAGCAGGAGTTGATGATTGGCAGCATCCGGGTCGGCGTGCCCCGCTACGACCGGCGCGGCATCCGCGAGGCGATCAACAATGCGCTCATCCACCGTGACTATACCCGCTTGGGTGCGATCCACATCCAATTGCACGACGACTATGCCCTGGTGATCAACCCAGGAGGTTTTGTGGCTGGCATCCATGCTGATAACTTGTTGGCAGTTGCCCCGCACCCCCGCAACCCTCTGCTGGCCGATGGTTTCAAGCGCATCGGACTGGTAGAACGCACCGGGCGTGGCGTGGGCATCATATATACCGGCCAGTTGCAGAATGGCCGTCCTGCGCCAAGTTATGACCGCTCCACCGAGGTCAGCGTGACTGTGACCCTTGACAGTGGTCCGTCCGACCTGAAATTTGTCGAGAGCACGATCCGGGCTAACAAACATCTGGGGCGAGCGCTGACGGTACCAGAACTGTTGGTGCTGCGGGAGGCGTGGGTGACAAAGCGTGTGACAGCCACCGAGGTCACGCATCTGATTCAGCGTGATCGGAAAGCCGCGCGTGACCTTTTGCGCCAGATGCAGCACGGCGAGTTGATCACTGGCTTTTCCAGCGGCGGACGACGTCTGTATCGCCCTGGTCCGGTTTTACACGGCGAAACAGGTCACGTGGACGTTGGGCCGGTGATGAAGGGGCTTTCCCCAGTTCAGGTTGAGAATCAAGTGATAGCCTTTATACGCAAGCACGGCCGTGTTCAGCGCGGTAAAGTAGAGACCTTTAGCGGCCTGAGTCGTGACCAGGCCTATCGTCTGCTCAAGCGCCTGGTGGAGCAAGGGAAACTGGAACTGGTGGGACGTGGACGTGCGGCCTACTACCGGCTGGCTGCCGATATGTAGGAGGAGAATGCCGGATAAGCAATGCGCGCGCGCATTTCCGCGCGTATTCCGATGGCATATAGGGGTTCCCATGATTGAGCGGATCAAGAACGAGGTGATTCGCCCGCACAACGGCGGTGGTGGTCCAAGCCAGGAGCAAGCCCGCCAGATTGGAGAGCACTCGGACTTTTTGTCCAGAGCCAATAGAAACAGCCTGTCCCAGCTTTGCCCGTTTCGCGGAGGATGTGCGTGTTTTGTGTAGGACGGGTTGACCGACGAACAGGCTCGTTACCAGTTGCGCAAACTGACCAAACGTGGCGACCTGGAGCAGATTGGCGCAGGGCGGGGTGCGCACTATCGCGCTCCCCAAGCGGGGGAAAATGGGGAATAAACGGGGAAATTCCCTATTCTTTCCCCGTTTTCGGAGTTTCCCAGGAGATGTATTGGGAGCGCTTGCAGCGGGGCGACTACGACTGGAGCCACATGGCGATGCGCTACTGGCCGGAGCGGGTGCGGGAGGCGTGCCGGGAGAACAGGTCCTTCGCCATCGCACACGGGCACGAGGAGTGGTATGAGGGATAGCCGCGGGTAGACAGGTGGTCATAGGGCGGAAGAGGAGGCGTGATGGCTTTGGCGCTCCGTATGAGTATGGGAGAAATGTGGAAGCCCGTGGAGATGACCTTCTTGGCCCTGGTCCGCGAGCTGCCGGATGAGTACATCGTCGTGGATCAGAGCTATTCGGGGGCACAGACGTTCGCTCGCGACGGAGGGAAGTGCTGTCTCGAGTGGGGCGTGTTGGTCCTTGGGCCGGGTATGGCCGCTCTCATCCACATAGCGACGTATGGGGACTTCGTAAGCCTGGAGGACAAGGGGGAAGACTACGTCCTCACTTACCTCGACGAGGACGGCCGTCAACAGGTCCACAATTCGGAAGAACAGCGGAAGCTATGGCCCTTCATGGAATCCATCGCGGATGCGACCCCATCGGTCAGTTTGGAAGACGTAATTCGGGCGATCGCGCGAGCAGAGGAGTACTCCCCCGAAGACACCCGTCGTTTCTTCGCCAATCTGAGCGTTGGGCGGGCGACGGTGCTTCCGTATGCACGCCATGGGTGGGACCCGGCGGTCGGCGAGCGCCTCGGTTATGACCATCTGTATACGATGGATCGGCTCACAGCCTGGCTCCGGGAGATGAGCGACTCGACCGCGTTTCAGGGGCGGGAGTGGGATGAAGCTAGGGTCTGGACGCTTATGGACGTGCTTGGCGTCAATCAGAAGACTTGGGATGGGTGTTGGGAAGAGATGGAGGAACAGAAACGGGCCCGAGCTCTGGCGGAGCAAGATACTGGGGTGATTTCGGATCAGGCATTGCGGGAGGAAGTTTCTCAGGCTTTCCCATTCCCATTGGCCGACTCTTTCCGTGTAGTTGCCACACCGCAGGAACCGAGAATAGATTATCCAGAGAAACTGCGCTGCGCCGAGAATTTCCTGGCCTACCTGGGCAGTCTAGGTGTGGCGCTGACACAGGCAGCCAGTCTAAGTCTGAAACCAGGGCAAGATCTGAAAGTGAATCTCGTTGAGTGCTGGCAGGGCGGCGTATCTGCTGGACACTGGATAGGGATCATCCGCGAGACGACTCGTGCTCTGCATAGGCTGAGCGATCCTGATCGCGTGCCGATTCCTGAGTTCCCATCCTTGTGGTGGAAACCAGGCCGAAAGCTTCGCCAGACCCACATAGCCGAGACCCTTGAGCAGCTTGTTAAACTCAGAAACGATTTCCACCACAACCGAGGCCCCAGGACGCCGGAGGGGTTTGAGGAGGCAGCCGAGGACATTCAACACATACTCCTGGAGGTGCTAAGGAACTCGCGTTTCCTGACCCGTTACCCCCTGTGGTACGTGACGGACTGCGAAGCCCAGCGGCGGAGTTTGCTGTTCAGGGTCACCTACAAGCTCTGCATGGGGGACCACCCGCGATTCGCGCAGCATGAGGCACAGCACGATCGTTCCTTGGTGCGCCGCTGTGTCTACCTGTGGTCGGATGGACGCTTGTTCGACCTGACGCCGTGGATCGTCCTGCGCGTGTGTCCTACCTGCGGCGATGAAGCGATGTTCTTTGTTGACAGCGTGGATAAGAAGAAGGAGACCATCACGTACAAGAGCTTCGAGCGAGGACATACGGATCAGTGCACGGAGTATTGGGAAGACATCGCGCGGCCCCTGGGCCTGATGGAGTGACGGGTCGTAGGAGATGGTTGCCATCTGGTTGGAAGGGCGAACGTAAGCCAACGCCGGGGGCACCCGCAGTACCGGCTGGAGTGGGTGCGGGAGGCGTGCCGGGAGAACAGGTCCTATGCCATCGCACACGGCCACGAGGAGTGGTACGAGGGAGATTAGCCACAGAGACACAGAGGACACAGAGAAAAACAAAGAGAAACCTCTGTGATCTCTGTGCCTCTGTGGCAACGTGGCAACGTGGCGATGGTGACGGAAGGGGGCAGGCATGAATCCAGAAGAGTTGCGGGCGCTGATCTCGCAGGGAGAGCCGTTGACGGTCGAGTTCAAGAGCGACCAGGGGCCGGATCACGCGCCGAGAGTAGGGCGACTACGGCTTGAGCCACATCGCGATGCGCCACGGCCACGAGGAGTGGTACGAGGGAGATTAGCCACGGAGACACAGAGAGCACAGAGAAAAACAAAGAGAAACCTCTGTGATCTCTGTGCCTCTGTGGCAAACTGAGGAGGACGTATGCAAACCATCCGTGACCTACTATCCCGCGACCTCTCGCAACCCATCGAAGAGGTCATCAAGCTCGACCAGCAGGACGAGCAGACTGTCTACACCGAGATCACCGAGTACGTCGCCACCGACCGGATCAAGCGCCAGTATATGGAGATCCTGCAGGCCATCGCCGACGCACCGGGCGACCCGACCGAGGGCGTGGGCGTCTGGATCTCGGGCTTTTTCGGCTCCGGCAAGTCGTCCTTCGCCAAGAACCTGGGCTACGTCATCTCCAACCGTCAGGTGCTGGACCACCCGGCAGCGCGACTCTTTGTCCAGCAATTGCAGGAGCAATCGCCGGGCGATCCGTTGGTCCGGCGCATCGCCGACACGGTGGACTTTATCAACAAGCGCTTCGACGCCCACGTCATCATGTTCGACGTGCAGGTGGACCGGGCCGTCCGCCGCGCCACCGAGCCTATCGCCGAGATCATGTACACGGTGCTGCTGCGCGAACTGGACTACGCCCAGGATTACGACGTGGCCGAACTGGAGATCGAGTTGGAGGCGGAGGGCCGCCTGGGCGACTTTGTGCAAGCCTGCGCCGCGATGTTCAGCGACCAGGTGGGTGAAGGTGCCCCGGCGGAGGCCGTCCCCCGCACCCTGCTTGCCCTGAGCAACGTCGGAGGGCCGGATGTGTCGCCAGAGGTGTATGGGGTGTGGCGACGGGTGCGCAAAGGGGCGCAGCGCATCCAGCGGGCCAGCGCGGTGCTCCACGATATAGACCCAGACACCTACCCCACGCCCGATTCGTGGGCCGCCTCGCTCCAAACGAAGGAGACCGACGTCACCATCCGCACGCTGGTGGAGCGCACTTTCGAACTGGCGGCCCGGCGTCGCCCCAGGCACACCATGCTCTTCATCATTGACGAGGTGGGCCAGTACGTGGCCCGCAGCGCGGAGAAAATCGAGAACCTGCGTGCCGTGGTGGAGCACTTTGGCCAGGAGAGCAAGAACCGGGTCCTGGCCGGCAAGGCCGTCGCGCCAGTGTGGGTCATCGTCACCTCCCAGGAAAAACTGGACGAGGTGGTGGCGGCCATTGACGACAAGCGGGTGGAACTGGCCAAACTTCAGGACCGCTTCCCGATCCGCATAGATATGGCCCCGGCCGACATCCGCGAGGTCGCCACCCGGCGCGTGCTGGCCAAGAAGTCGGAAGCCGAGCCGGTCCTGCGGCAGGAGTTCGAGAAGGCGAAGGCCATGCTCCAGACCCACACCCGGCTGGAGCGCACGGCCCGCCGGAGCGACGTCACCGCCGACGAGTTTGTGCAGTTCTACCCCTACCTCCCCCATTTCGTTGATCTCTCCATTGACATCGTGTCGGGGTTGCGGTTGCAGCCCGGCGCGCCCAGGCACATCGGCGGCAGCAACCGTACCATCATCAAGCAAGCCTACGAGATGTTGGTCAGCGACCGTACCGCGTTGGCCGGCGCGCCCGTCGGCACCCTGGTCAGCCTGGATCGCATCTTCGATTTGATCGAGGGGAACCTGTCCAGCGAAAAGCAAAAGGACATCACCGACATTGCCCGGCGTTGGCCCGAGGCCAAGTCCCCCTGGCCGGTGCGCACTGCCAAAGCCATCACCCTGCTGGAATACGTGCGCGACCTGCCCCGCACCGAGACCAACCTGGCCGCGCTGCTCTATCGCCGGCTCGGCGACGACTCCCCTTTGCCCCACGTCGAGCAGGCCATTGACGCACTGCACAAGGCGCAGTTCATCCGGCAGACCGAGAACGGCTGGAAGTTGCAGACCGCCCAGGAGAAATCCTGGACCGCCGAACGGAACGCTCACAGCCCCAATCCTCGGCAGCGGAATGACATCCTGGAAGACCGTCTGCGGGTGGTCTTTGCCGAGCCGGGCCTGACGCGCTATCGCTACCGCAATCCTTCGGCTCCGCTCAGGACAGGCCCTTCGGCTCCGCTCAGGACGGGCCTGCGCAACTTCCGCGTCGGCGTGGCGTGGGACGGCCGGACCGTCACCTCCGGCCAGGCCCAGGTGCCCCTCGTGCTGCGCGTGGCCGATGGCCCAGACACCTTCCAGGAGATGTGCGAGCAGACTCGCGACGACAGCCGGGCCGAGTCGCACCGCAACGAGGTGTTCTGGGTCACGAGCCTGACCGCCGGGATTGATGAGGTCGTGGCCGAACTGTACCGCTCCCGCCAGATGGTGGGCAAGTACGACCAACTCCGCGCCCAGGGCAAGATCACCAAAGAGGAGGCGTCGAGCCTGGCGGCAGAAAAGACCGAGGCCCTGCGGCTGGAGGAGCGGCTCAAGGAACGGCTGGAGACGGCCCTGGCCGACGGACGGGGCTTCTTCCGCGGTGTCTCCAAAGATGGCGCCGCCCTGGGCAAGACGCTGAGCGAGATTCTGAAGGCGCTCTTCGACTATGCCGTGCCCGATCTCTACCCCAAGCTGGAGATGGGCGCTCGACCGCTCAAGGGAACTGAAGCAGAAGAGATCCTCAAGGCAGCCAATCTCAACGGGCTGCCCAGGGTCTTTTACACCCCTCCCGATGGCCTGAATCTGGTGGTCAAGGAGGGAACCAGGTACGTGGTCAACCCGAACGCTCCCATCGTCAAGGAGATGGCCGACTATCTGGCCAGCGAACACTCCTACGGCAACAAGGTCACCGGCCGCACGCTGGAAAACCACTTTGGCTCCATCGGTTACGGCTGGGAGCGGGAGATGCTGTGGTTGGTGCTGGCGACGCTGCTGCGAGGCGGGGCCATCGAGGTCACCTACCAGGGCCGGCGCTACCGCAACCACCTGGATCCGCAGGTGCGCGCGCCCTTCAGCACCACCAACGGTTTCCGGGCGGCGTCCTTCGCGCCGCGCAAGGCCCCCGACCTGCGGACGCTGGTGGCCGCCGCGCGCCGGTACGAGGCCCTCACCGGCGAAGAGGTGGACGTGGAGGAGAGCACCATCGCCCAGGCTTTTCAACGCTTGGCCCGTGCCGAACTGGAGGCCCTCCTGCCGGTAGAAGCCACCGTCCGCGCCCATCACATCCCGCTGACCCCGGTGCTGGGCGAGTACCGCACCACGTTGGAGACGGTCCTCAACAGCGCGTCGGACGATTGCGTCAACGTGCTGGCCGGCGAGGGGGCCAGCTTCCAGGTTTTGCGGGACCGGGTTGCCATCATCCGCCAGGCGACCGGTGAGAGGGGGCTGGCCCGACTGCGGCGGATGCGTACCGCCGCGCAACAGATCTGGCCGCTGCTGCAGGCCGAAGGGCACGATAGTGAGTTGGGCGACCGCGCTCGGTTCCTGCGCGAGCGACTGGACGATGGCACCTACTACCAGGTGTCGGCGGAGTTGGACGAGGCGCTGGTCTCCCTCGAAACGACCTACCGGGACCTGTACCTGGGACGCCACAGCGAGCGCGCGACGGCTTTCGCCGTGGCGGTGGCCAGCGTCAAGGCCCTGCCCGACTGGGCGCTGGTCCCGGAGGAGATGCAGGAGACGCTGTTGAAGCCGCTCTTGGACCGGGTCCACGACCTGGACCTGCCAGAGGACGGACGGGTATGCACCATCTGCCGGGCCAGCCTGGCCGAGATGGCCTCCGACCTGGCCGCCGTGGACGGCTTGCGCTCGGACGTGCTGCTGCGCGTGCAGGAGCTGACTGCGCCCGAGGAGACGGTCGAGCGGGTGCGGGTCTCGGACGTGGCCGGCGTTGGGCAGACGCTCAGCACGCCCGAGGAGGTGGATGACCTGCTGGAGCAGTTGCGCGATCACCTGCTCAAACTCATCGCCTCCGGTATCAAAGTGGTGTTGGAGTAAAAGGATTGACGATTGCGGATTGACGATTGACGAGCGAGCAAACAATCGGAAATCATAAATCGCAAATCGCAAATCGAAGTAAGCGTGATCCCCGCGAGTTACGGATACTTGATCCGGCCTGTGGAAGCGGCCATTTCTTGCTCTACTGCTTCGACCTGCTGCTGACCATCTACGAGGAGGCCTACGACGACCCCGACCTGGGGCCAGCGCTGCGACGCGACTTCCCCGACCGGGAGGGGTTTCGGCGGGCGGTGCCACGCTTGATTTTGGAGCAGAACCTGCACGGGATTGACATTGACCTGCGCGCCGTGCAGGTCGCCGGGTTGGCCCTCTGGCTGCGGGCGCAGCGGGCCTATGCCGAGATGGGCCTCAAGATGCGGGAGCGCCCCCGCATCCAGCACACCCACGTCGTCTGCGCTGAAGCCATGCCCGGGGAGTACGACCTGCTGGGCGAGTTCGCCCGCGACCTCAAGCCCGCCGTGCTGGGCAACCTGGTGCGCGAGGTGTGGGAAAAGATGCGCCTGGCGGGAGAGGCGGGCAGCCTGCTCAAGATCGAGCAGGAGATCCGGGACTCCGTGCGCAAGGCGCGGGAGACGCTGGCCAGTATGCCGCCGGCGATCCAACTGACGCTGTTTGGGCCGCAGGAGCCGCAGCAGATGGGGCTGCGGTTCGACCCGCGCGATCTGCACGACGAAGCATTCTGGGCCGAGGCCGAGGCGCGGGTGGTGGAGGCGCTGCGCATGTACGCCCGGCGGGCCGGCGACGGGCAGCACGTCTCGCGTCGCCTCTTCGCCGATGATGCGGCCCAGGGCTTTGCTTTCGTAGACCTCCTGCAGCGCCCCTTCGACGTGGTGCTGATGAATCCCCCCTTCGGCGCAGCCAGCGCGGGGAGCAAGGACTACATCAAACGTGCCTATCTCCGCACCAAGAACGACCTGTACGCCGCCTTCGTCGAACGGGGGCTGGAGTTGTTGGGAGAGGGCGGCTACCTGGGCGCCATCACCAGCCGCACCGGGTTCTTCCTCACCAGTTTCCGGAAGTGGCGTGAGGAGATTCTGCTGAAGGAGGCCCAGCTCATCGCCGTGGCCGACCTGGGCTACGGCGTGCTCGATACGGCGATGGTCGAGACAGCGGCGTATGTGCTACAGAAGAAGGCGAATAGCGAATAGCGAATGGCGAATAGCGGATGGTATTGGCTATTGACAAATAGTACTATATGTGGTACTATGTAGTGGAGCGAAGATATGAGTAAAAGAGATAAATTCCTGGACAGTATGCGAAACAATCCAAAGGGCATACGTCCTGACAAACTTGATTCGCTCTTAATCTACTATGGGTTCGAGAAAAGACGATCTAGCAAAAACCATTGTGTGTATACTCTGGGGCATCACATCCTTATCGTGAACTTCCACAGAGACTATGTGCATCCTAAGTCTATTAAAGAAGTTCTTATTATACTTGATGAGCTTTTGGAGAACGAATAATTAATGAGGGAAGTGAAAGATGGAAAAGAAGATTGATTACTACATGAACCTGCCATACACCATCGAGCTACAACAGGATCCAGAGGAGGGCTGGTTTGTTCGTGTCAGGGAGTTGCGTGGCTGCATGAGCCAGGGAGACACAGCCGAAGAGGCTATAGAGATGATCCAGGAGGCCATGGAACTGTGGCTGGAGGTTTCTCTGGAAGACGGTCTCCCTATCCCTGAGCCGCGCGCTGAAGAGGATTACAGCGGCAAGTTTGTAGTGCGCGTGCCGCGATCCCTTCACCGTGAACTGGTGGATGAAGCCCAGCGACAGGGCACCAGCCTGAACCAGACCATCAACGTGGCGTTGGCCCGCTCCGCCGGCCGGCCTGTCTCTGCCGGGCCTGCGGCCGAGGAAGCGGGCTGGCCGGGGATGAAGGCCGCCGTGCGACGCGTCCTGTTGGCAGCGGGGCTGGCCGAGGAGGCCGGGGAGTTGGACGAACGACTCTTCGCTGGTTGGGCGGACCAATGCCTGGGCCAGGTGGAGAGCGCCCTGCAGAGCGGGCTCGTGCGGGATGCGCTGTGGTGTCTGGAGGCGCTAGCACAAGGGTTGCGCGCTGGCCGGGACAAGAGCCCGGTTGTGGCTGCGTTCTGTCGCACGGTGTCGTTGTTGTACCAGCAAGTGGAGACGATGGCCCAGCTCCGGCAGGGCGTGATTAACGATATGATCGTGCGTTCCAAGATCGCGCAGCGGGTCGAGGGGGCCAACGAGCCGTTGGCTCAGATGGTGATCCAGGAGGAGCGCGTGGCTTACTCGGCGACCTCGACGGAGAGGATGGAGAGGATCGAGCAGTTGTTTGAGCGGCCCGGGCGTGGGTCGCAGTGGTAGGGTGGGGAAACCGTGGACAAACACACATCGAATCCAGATGATCGTGTACTGAAGCTGATTGACGCTGCGCTGGGTCTCCAGCAGGTGGGCGAAGGATCGCATGCCTTGGAGATATTGCTGCGTGCTCAGGAGCAGGCGCCGGAGTACGCGCCTATCCCATTGTTGATCGGACTGGCCCATCGCGACGCCGGACGGATGGAGGAGGCGGAGGCCAGCCTGCGCCGGGCGATTGAGCTGGCCCCCGAGCAGCCGGAGGCCCTCCAGAGCCTGGGACTGCTTCTCGCCAGCCAGGGACGCTCGTCCGAGGCCGTCAAAGTGCTCAAGCGACACGCCGAGCTGCAGCCGGACGACGCGATCACGCTCAAGGCACTGGGTGCCGAATTGGCCCGCCTGGGCCGATGGGAAGAGGCGATTCATCTTCTTGAGGATGCCTGGCGAAAAACCCGCACCACCGAGGTGGGCATCACCTACGGCCGCTACCTGATCCGCATGCAGCAGCGGGAACTGGCGGAGCAGGTGCTGCGCCAGGTGGCGGAGGCAGCGCCCGAGCCCAGGCCGCTGGTTGAGTGGGCCTATGCTCTGGTGTTGCTGGAACGGCACGAGGAGGCCCTGTCCGTCCTACAGCGGATACTGCAGATGGACCCCGGATTCGACCGGGCCTGGCGGGGGATGAGCGGGTGCTACCTCGCCCTGGGACAGCGCTCGAAGGCTCTGGAGACCGCCGAAAGGGCGCTGGCGATTGACGAGGGTCACTATCGCAATTGGCTGGCCAGGGCCAATGCACTGCTAAGCCTGGGGCGCTACGCCGAGATGCTGGAGGCAGCTCAGCGCGGCATCGCGTGCGTGCCCCCCGGCGACGCCGAGGCCATGCCTGTGTTTCAGGAACTGCGGCTTCGGCAGGTCGAAGCGCTGCTGCAGTTGGGTCGCATGGATGAGGCGCTGACTCAATTAGATGATCTCCGACATCAGTTCCCTGCCGAGGAACGCCTCACCCGCGTTCAGGTCTTGGTGCTCAACCACCTGGGGCGGCTGGAGGATGCGTTGCGCGTCCTCGACGAGGGCCGCGAGGCCGGTCTACCCGCCGATGGCAGCCTGGCCCCCCTGCGCTACGAGACGCTTCACCTGGCGGGCAAGCGCGACGAGGCCTGGGACTTCATACGCCCGATGCTGGAGACGCAGACGGAGAGCCGGCTGCACGTCTTGGGCGACGTCGGGCTCTCGTTCTACGTGCGGGGGCAGGCCGAGGCCGCCCGGGCGGTCTTCGAGCAGTTACATTCGTTTGCCCCGGATGAGGCTCGTTTTGCCTGCAACCTGGCCTTCATTCTTACAGGCGAGGGCGAGCTGGCGGACGCCGAGCGGCGCTTCCTGCGTGCTTTGGAGATGCCCGATAGCGCGGAAGTCCACCCTCTGGTGGCGGCCAACCTGGGTTATCTGTATTTGGTGCGGGGCGATTATCCCAAAGCCGACGAATATCTCCGCCAGGCTGTCTCTCTGGTGACGGGAGAGGAGGCGATTCTGCGCGTGGCCCGCTGGCAAGGGGACCAAGTGATACCGGACCCCACGCCACACCCGACTCGTTTCCTGCTGGTCCGTGTAGCTGCCAATGCGAATCTGGTGACGCTCGCTCTAGCCCGAGGTGAGATCGAGGAGGCTGAGGCACTGGCGCGGCAGATCATAGAAGAAGTCTCGGACGATTCCCTAGGCTACGAGATGCTGGGGTGGGTGCTGCGCGCTGAGGGCAAGTTCAACGCGACCCGGGAGACCTGGGAACAGGCCTTGGAGCGCACTGGGGATCCCGAAGAACGGAAGGCGCTGGCTCAGTGGCTGGAGTCTTTGCCCGGTTAGCCGACACTCTGCGAGCAGGGAGAGATGGGCGCCTGCGATTCCCGGAGTCGTGGGGGCGTCGTTTCATAGACACCCTGGCCGACCTGGGCTACGGCGTGCTCGATACGGCAATGGTCGAGACGGCGGCGTATGTGCTGCGCAAGTGGTTGGTCTGACGATGCAGGCGACCCCGGAAAGGGAGCGAGGCAAGATGCTGACAGAGGCCATTCTAAGTGCAATCGTTAAAGCGGTCATTGGCTATGCGTTGGAGCAGAGCGGCCTCGGTGACACTTTGCGGTCGGCCCTGGGCCGCGATTCGGTCAAGCGCGCCTTTGCCCGGGCACTGAACCAGGCTTACGCCGAAACCAGTGACAAATACCGCGACGCGGCGGCACGGCTGTTTGATCCAAGCTTCTTGGAACACGAGGCGGTGCCGGTGCTGGCGCCGATCCTGTGGCGGCACGGACGGCCTATGGGAGAGAATCTGGCCGGGGCCTGGGCAGACAGCCTGAACTTGAAAGGCCCAACCCGCGAGAATGGGCTGCGGGAGATGACGCCAGTTGCCGATTTCTTTCTGGCTCGCTTGGTGGAAGAAGCCAAGAAGCAAGGTCCGCTCCAGGAACTCTTTGACCAGCGCGCCCGGGAGCAAACCGCCGAACATACCGCCGTGCTGCCCGAAATCCTGGACATCCTTCGGGAGTGGCTGCCGCCGGAGGCCGCCGTCGGCCCGTCGCCGCCCCCTGCCCGCTTGCACACCCGCATCCCCGACCCCCGCGCCGATCGGCTGGTGGGCCGCGAAGAAGACCTGCGCTGGGTGTGCCGGCGCCTGAAAGCGGGCGATACAGCCGCCATCGCCAGCGTGCGCGGCATCGGCGGCATCGGCAAGACGGAACTGGCCATCGCCGCCGCCCAGGAACTGGAGGCCCACTTTGAGGGGGGCGTCCTGTGGCTCGACTGCGGCCCCAACGACGCCTACGCCATCCAGGGGCGCATGGCCGCCGCCCTGGGCGTGGCCCTGGAGGGCGACGACTTGCGCATCCGCGCCGACCGTCTGGCCGGGGCCTTCCGCCTGCAGCCGCCCACCCTGGTGGTGCTGGACGACCTGCGCCGCCGCCACATGGCCGACCTGGCCTGCATCACTCCACCCCGCCCTCCCTGCGCCCTGCTGGTCACCAGCCGGCGCTACGACCTGCCCCTACCCGAGGAGGCCGTCAGGAACCTGGACGTGCTGTCCCCGGCCCGGTCCCGGGAGCTGCTGGCCGACCTCCTCCCCCAGGCGTGGCTGGACGCTGAGGCGGGGGTGCTGGGGGAGATCGTCCGGACGACGGGGCGCATCCCCCTGGCGCTAAAGCTGGCCGCCCGCCGCGCCCACCGCATCGCCGGGCGGAAGGACGAAACCGCCGACCGCCCCCTGGAGAACCTGCTGGCCAACCTGCAAGCCGGGCGCTTGCAGGTTTTGAACCAGGGGGAGGACCCCAACCGGCCCGACCTGAGCGTGGTCATCACCTTTAATGCCAGTTACGGTGACCTGGACCCGCCCGACCAGACCCGACTGCGCCGGCTGGGCGTCTTTGCCCGCAACCGCTTTGAGTTGCCGGCCATGATGGCCGTGTGGGATGACGATGAGGCGCACGCCCGGCAGGCGCTGGAACGGCTGTTCAACGCCGGCCTGGTGGAGGAACGGGCCCGCGATACCTGGGAGATGCACGACCTGTTGCGCGAGTACGCTGCCGAGCGGCTGGCCGAGGCGGGCCCCGACGAGGAACAGGTCGCCCGCCTGGCCCACGCCGCCCACTGGCAGCGCTACCTGGACGAACTGGATCTGCGGAGCGTGGATGACTGGCACGGACTGGAAACCCACCGCCCGGAGGTGGAGCGGGCCGCCGGCTGGCTGCTGGCCGACTGGCAGCGCGTCCCGGAGCTGGCGGCCGAGTTGGCGGTTGCTATCTCGCAGGCGTTTCGGCCCCATGCCTTCGCCCGCTGGGAAGCGTGGCTGACGTCCGGGTTGGCTGCGGCCGAGGCCGCTGGGCAGCGGAACGCCGCCCGCCGGCTCCAGCGCGGCCTGGCCGAGTATTACAGCTTCCGGGGTGAGGTGATCCGGGCGCGGCGACTGCTGCAGGCCAGCCTGACCACGGCCCGGGAACTGCTGCAGGCGGCTGCCACAGAAGAGGAACGGGAGGCCGGGCAACGAGGCGTGGCGGTGACGCTGGGGGACATCGCGCGGCTGAAGGCCCAAGGGGGCGACGTGGCG
>CAZZEX010000051.1:0-2118 GCA_964653285.1 uncultured Anaerolineales bacterium | reverse complement strand
GATGCTGGACATCTTTGAGCAGCTGGGCGACGTGCGCTCGCGGGCGGTGACGCTGGGGGACATCGCGCGGCTGAAGGCCCAAGGGGGCGACGTGGCGGGGGCGCTGGCCCTGCACCAGGAGATGCTGGACATCTTTGAGCAGCTGGGCGACGTGCGCTCGCGGGCGGTGACGCTGTACGATCTGGCCAATCTGCATCTCATGCAAGAGAAGTACGCGGAAGCAGAGCGGCTGTACCGCGAAAGCCTAGAAATCTCGCGGCACATACAGGATATCGAGGGCACATCCGCCTCGCTCGTCAGGCTGGGCGAGTTGGCCCTAGGACGGGGCCGGCGCGACGAGGCGGTGTCCCTCTTGCAGGAAGCGCGCCGGGGATTCGAACAACTGGGCTTTGCCCCTGGGTCGCCCAGGTGGATGAATTGCTGGCCCAGGCTCAGGGCCGGGCGCTCACCCTGGATGATCTGGCGGCTATGGTCCGCTCCGCCCGCCGGGGCGACCGGCAGGCCGGCCAGCAAGCGTGGGAGATCTGCAATGGTCTCACCAAAGCGGGCGACGCCGCGCTGGCCGCTTTAGGCAAGAGCCTTCGGAACATCCTTTCTGGCGAATCACCCGAGACCGCCCTGGCTGCCCTGCCCGACGACCTGCGCGCCCAAATCCTGGAGGCACTGAATGAGCAGGCGTAACGACACCACCTTCTTCCGCCTCCTCAAAACCCCCATTGACGACAAGGGCGATGCCCTCGCCGCCCAGATCGCTGCCCTGAATGACGACTCCCCTCTCCCAGGATTGGGAGAGGGGCCGGGGGTGAGGGCCGAGACCTACACCCTCGACCCCGCCGACTTCGCCCTGATTTACGGTTCGCCCTTTGCATATTGGGTGAGCGCCGACTTTCGTGAGAGACTGAAAAGATTCCCCCCATTTGAACCAACTGCTGGCAAAGCAAGACGTGGCCCGTCAACTGGCGATGATTCTAGGCGGCTAAGAGCTTGGTGGGAAGTCCCCCCGGATTCAATAGGGCGATACTCTCAATGGGTTCCTTATCCGAAGGGAGGACGATCATCTCCATATCACAGTGATATCCCGCTTGTAGTTGCCTGGGACGAGAGCCGCAGAACGTTTCTGGATTTCTATGGTCGCCCAGGACGTGAAATTGAGAGGCCTGAATGTCTGGACGATTTTTTCTTTCCTGGACTTACTTGGCCACGAAGAGCATCTCAGTTCGCACCCTCAACGATGCCCCAAGGATGCGTTTTCAGCGTCAGAGGTCAAGCAGTCTTAGCTCCCGTTGAACGCTTGCCTATGCTTCTTGGCGTACTGAATAGCAGACCGTTTGATTTCTTATTCAAGCTTTCTCTTGGGCGGTGGGGGTTTCCTGAATTCATTGTTGGGGTTCTTCAAAGACTGCCGTGGACAGAGCCATCACCTGGAGAAAGTGAGAGAATAGGCAATCATGCAATGAATTGCCACAGTATTAAGCGAGACTTCGACCGCTTCGATGAAGTGACTCACTCCTTCTGTCTACCTGCTCTCGTACACCACTGCACAAGCTCTTTGCTTGAGTCCAGCCTGGCCCTGGAGGCCGAGGCGCAGGCCGCCCAGGCCCGCTTGAGCCAAATCCAGGCCGAGATTGACGACCTCGTCTTCGACCTCTACGGCCTGAGCGAATCCGACCGTGAACTGGTGCGGCGCGAGATGGGGCTTAGCCACAGAGCCACAGAGAGCACAGAGAGGTTTACGACAAATCATCTCGGTGATCTCCGTGCCTCTGTGGCAAAAGACCTCTCCATCCACGTCCAAAATCTCTTGATGTGGTGTGTGGGCGTCGCTTTTGGCCGCTGGGACGTGCGGATGGCGCTGGACCCCACGACCCTGCCTGCCCTCCAAGGGCCCTTTGACCCGCTCCCTCGCTGCGCCCCCGGCGCCCTCGTCGGCCCCGACGGACTGCCCGCCCGCAAAGACAACATCGCCCCCGAAGCCTGGCTCCGCGCCCGGAAAAACGTTCTTGATCTGCCGTCAATCGAAAATCGTAAATCGAAAATCGTAAATCCAAAAATCGCCTGGGACTCCATCCTGGTGGACGACCCCACCCATCCCTCTGACATCGTGGCCCGCGTGCGAGG
>CAZZEX010000050.1:0-33540 GCA_964653285.1 uncultured Anaerolineales bacterium | reverse complement strand
CTCAGCGTGGCCGAGAACCGCCAGGAACTGGAGCGGGAGATCCAGACCCTGGAGGGTCTCATCCGGCAGGCCCGGGCCATCATCCAGGGCGGTGAGGAGATCAAACTCCGTCACCTGCAGGAGGCGCTCAGCGATCTGGATCGCCAGCACCCCGGCGCCAAGGTGCTTATCTTCACCGAGGCCCGCGACACGCTCTCGTACCTGGAGCAGCGTATCCGCGAGTGGGGCTACTCTGTCTGCACCATCCACGGTGGGATGCGCCTGGAGGAGCGCGTGCGGGCTGAGGGCGTTTTCAAGAACGAGGCCCAACTGCTGGTGGCCACCGAGGCCGCTGGCGAAGGGATCAATCTGCAGTTCTGCGGAGACGCTGATGCGGAAGAGCCTGGCGTACGAGACGTTGGCAGAAGACGCAACTCTCAGCCTCACCGCGGATCAGCAGAAAGAGATCAAAGGGGGGTTGAAGGAAGCCCGGGGCGACCTGGCCGAGGCCATCCGCCGCACCTACCGGCAACTGTTCATCCCCGCCCGTTCGGCAAGCTCAGGGCAGGCCCGCGATGGGCTGAAGGAACTGGACCTGGGCATCCCCACCTATGGCGAGGACAAGCCGTTGGACGAGGAAGTGTACGAGAAACTGCAGTTGGACGGGGAGATACTGGAGAAGATCGCTCCCCTGGTCATCCGGGAGCGCTACCTGTGGGAGCAGGAGTACGTGCTGACCGAGCAGTTGGCCCAGGCTGGGCTGCGGACGCCGGGAGAGACGCGGGTGGTCAGCCGTGAGGCGTGGGAGCAAGGGATTGCCGAAGGGGTGCGCCAGGGGCTGTTTGGTCTAGGGACGCTGGAGGAAGGCCGGCCCGTATGTCGTTACTTCGGGAAGAAGGAAGAGCCGTTTGTCGGGTTGGCGGGCAGCGAGGTTATCATCCTGGCCGAGGTCTGCCAGGCCCAGCGGGCGGCAGAAGCGGGGCGTACAACCTACGGCCCCCCAGCAGTGGCGGACATAGCGGCACAGGAGGGTAGCCTTACGGGCGTTGGGGGGGCACCTGAGGGTGCCGGCGCAGGAGGTCGCAGGCGCGTGCCTGCGCTTCCCCGGCGGCGGCTCCGGTTGCAGTTCACCGTGCCCAAGGGCAAGGTCTCCGGCCTGATGGGGGTGATGAACCTGCTCCAGCACAAATTCGACCGGCTGGATATCGTGCTGTCGGCTGAGCATGGGGAGATCTCCGAACAGGAGTACGAGGACAAGATCCAGGAGGCCTTCCGCCAACTGGGGATTGAAGTGATGGAGGAGTGACACGGACGAGATCCTGAGCGCCGACTGAACGGACAAGGGCCAGGCGCAAAGGTGATAGCGACGCCGAAGGCGCGGTGTTGGCGCTGCGAAGTTTTGACCTTGGCCACATCTCCACGCTGCACATGTGGTGGGCCCGGCCGCCCCTGGCCTCCTCCCGCGCTGCCACCTACGCCGCCCTCACCGCCGTGCGATCAGCGGCAGCCACACGAGATGCGTCTGCACGACTGTCTCCCGGCGCGTGAAGGGGCCCAGCACACTCCCGGCGATCTGGGCCGTGTTGGTCAGCGGCACGCCGCAGGGCGTCGCCGCTGTGGGCGAAAGTGTGTAGGTCACACGCACCTCTGCGCCCGCCTCCACCGTCCCGCTCCAGCGGATCTGTCCGCCCGTGTAGGTCGGCGTGAGGCCGGAGGTGGTCGCCAGTGTTCCCGTTAGCACGAACATCTCCGCCGGGGGCGTGTCGGTCAGCGCACCACCGGCTGTGAGGTTGCCGGTGTTGCTGATGAGGACGGTGTACGCGACGGTCTGGTCGGGGCTGAAGCGCCGGGGCGTGGCGGACTTGCGAGAGGTGACCAGCACCAGGGCGGGCTCGGTCAGCACCGTCGTGAACGTTTGCCCCCATTCTTTTTCCCGGTCGTCGTAAGGCTCCTGGTTGCCGCAAGTGTCGCGGGCGCGGGCGCGGAAGAAATAGGTATGGCCGTGGATGCCAGTGAACGTGTCCGAGGTGGCAGCCGTGCCGGTCTGCCAGTCGCTCCATTCCCCCTCGTAGCCGTCGCGCACCTGCACGTCATAGGCCCCGATGCCCGACCAGGTATCCTGCCCGGCCCAGGTGACGGTGAAGGTGGTCGTAGCCACCCACGGCGACAGCGGCTCGACCGAGGAGGTGGGCGGCAGGCAATCTCGGGGGTTGACCGCCGCCAGCAGGTTCCCGTCAGTGTCCAGGTAGACGAAGGCCACGTCGTCCAGTCCCCCCCCTTCATCCTCCCCATTGGGGGGGACAGAGGGGGGGAGCGCTACCGACGCGACGAAGGGATCTCCAGGGCCGACGGCCGGCAACTCCCAACGGGCCAGTTCGGTGCAGTCGTTCCGGTCCCAGGCGTAGAGTGTGCTCGTGCCAGCGGCGCGGGGTGCGGTGGAGTGCACGCCGACGTAGAAGTGCCCGCCGCTTTCGCGCACGCCCAGCGCGGCCTCGGCCGTCGCCGCGCTCAGTTGGCCGATGTCGCTGAGCGGGTACCAATACTCCGTCCATTCCAGCGGCTGCCCGGCCGCGATGGTCGCCGTGTCCCAGAAGGTCGGCGCGACGCCGCCGTGCAGTTCGACGTAGGTGGAGCCATCGTCGGTCCAAATGCTCGAGGGGATCGGGTCCGACCAGCCGAAGCCGAATCCCTTGCTGCCACGGGCCACGCTGGAGGGGAAGACCCGCACCACGCCCTCATTCACGGCGGTGTCGTAGACGCCGGCGAATTCAGCCGCCGCCCGGGGCCGCTCGAAGAAGCCGAGCCACCGGTTCCAGTTGCCAAGACGGGAGTAGTCGCGCCCATTATACACTGG
Source organism: uncultured Anaerolineales bacterium (assembly GCA_964653285.1). Taxonomy (GTDB): domain Bacteria; phylum Chloroflexota; class Anaerolineae; order B4-G1; family B4-G1; genus CAZZEX01. Next base: position 30,707 of record CAZZEX010000050.1, on the reverse strand, counting down.
CCAGTCCATCGGCTGACGTGGTTCGGGCAGGTCACCGTCGCCTTTTGAATGCACCGTCACCTGGTCGGCGTTGAAGACGAAGCGCAGGTCGGAGCCTGCGGTGTTGGCCGCGCCCGGCGTGAGCGCCGCGTTGAGCCAGAACTTGTAGTCGAGGTTGCCTCCGGTGGGATTCTCAATGCGTGGGGTGATCGCCAGAATGCCCCGGCCGGCCGGCAGGTGCACCGTGACGGCGGCGCGGATGCGGTCGCTGACGGTCGTGTCGCGCAGGGTGACAGTGACGCCCGCCGTGGAGGTGATGACCTGGTAGTCCCACGGCTCGCCCCACTCGTAACCGTGCTCCTCCACCGGCAGACACCACTCGATGCCGCCGACCGCCAGCCACCAGCCCTGCTCCGGCGGCCCCCAGTGGGTCGGCTTGATGACCGGGTTCTGGTACAGTTCGTTGTGGCCGGTGGGCTTAAAGGTCATCTGGTAGACCCGCCCGCCCAGTTCGGGCAGCAGCGTCACTTGCAGATAGTCGTTCTCCAGCACCAGCAGTTCATAGGCGTGGAGTACGGGCGTCGGGTTGGAGCCATCGTAGGCGTCCCAGTCCAGTATGGTGTAGGTGATGTTGTAGGTCGGGGTGTACGCGGATGTGAGGTAGGCTGCGTAGGGGTAGGTAGGGATAGTCAGCGTGGCGGTCTGGAACGAGGCGGTGCCTGGTGCCGGGGCCGGCACCACCGTGACCGTGCGGCGATCCTCGGCGTCGTTGAGCGCGAAGTCGTAGGCCGCGGCGCGCAGGGTGACGGTCTGCCCGCGATGCGCGCTCAGGTCGAGCGTAGCCTGGTAGGGTGGGGCGGTGACCACGGCCTGCAGTTCGTCGCCGGCGTAGAACTCGACTTTGGAGACGGCGTCGTCATCCGACGCGGTGGCCCACACGGTGGTCTCCTCCACGACGACATAGCCCTCTCCTGGTGCGGTGATGCTGACGGAGGGTGGGGTCGCCTCGGCTCGCTGGGCTGGCGGGTTTCCGTAGGGAGCCGGGAAGTCGCGTCGCACCTGGCTGACGCGCAGCCCGCGTATGGTGATCTGTGCTACGTCGTCGGTGCCCAGGCCGGCCCCGGCGGCCCAGCCCAGGTAGTGGATGCTCTGTGGGTCGTACCCCATCACCAACGCGCCGACGGTGTCCACGGCCACAGCGTCCCGACCGGCCATGATCAGTCGCATTGGAGGGGCTGCCAATGCTCCCCCGATAGGACCGTCGGTCATCCCTCGCAATCCATCCAGGACGACGAAGTCGAGCGGGCGGGCTAGGTTGAGGTCCACGATGTGTCGCCCCAGGTCGTTTGGGCCGTGCGAGAGCGCGCCCTTGAACGTCTGTGCGCCGGGATTGTGGTAGATGTCGGAGGGAGGGATGCCGAACTGGTTCTTGAGTGCCAGGGTCACCCCGGCGTAGGAGTGGTTCTTGAGCGCCGGGGCACCGATGAGCACGTCGGCGTCGAGGATCACGTTGGGCAGCCAGTAGTCGGTCCAGATCAGGCCGTTCTGCAGGTGCACCTGCCGTACCAGGGTGGGGTCGTGTTGGTCGAGCCCGCCAGCGTCGTTGAGGTCCACCAACGGCGCGCCGGTGACATCGTCCACCCTGTCGCCGTTTGCGTCGTAGCCGCAGAGACGGAAGGCCTCGGCGGTTGCACCTCGGGCGTCGTGCCCATCGCGATATAGCGCCGCGCCGTCGGCGATGATGATCTGCCCTGCGCCAGCCTCCTGCGCCAGTTGAGCCACGGCGCGGGTCACGCGGGGGTCGGTAGTGTAGCCCTCATCAGGGGCGGCCCCCCAGACCAGGTTGGGCTTGATCACCACGGTGTCTCCCGGTTCGATGATGGGTTCCAGCCCGCCCGCCAGCGCTACCGCCTGGCGCACGCTTCGTTCGACCTCCGCGTCCGGAACCGGCCAGGACGTCGCCTGCACGATGGCGACCTCGGCAGGCCCGTTGGCCGGGCTGGAGTAGGCTGCCTGGTGCTGCAGCGCGCTTATGCCGCCCAATAACGCCAGCAGTCCTACCAGTGCGATCAGTTTCCATCGTCTCTTCACCTCAGCCTCCAGTGTCTAGCCTCCAGTATCCAGCATCAATCGCCCAGCGCCAGATTAAGGGCGCTCCCCGCCAGTGCTGCCCCCGCGACGACGTAGGTCACGTAGGCGATCAGTGCCCGCCGGTTGAGCAACGTGCCCAGCGCCGCTAGTGCTGTCAGCCGCGTGGCCGGCCCGGCCAGGAAGAAGGCCAACGCTGCGCCGGGGCTCATTCCCTGGGCCAGCAATCCGGCGATGATCGGCACCGCTCCGCCACCACAGGCGTAGAACGGGACGCCCAGGACGCCGGCCAGCAGCACGCCATACCAGCGGCCTGCACCCAGGAGCGACGAGATCCACTCTGACGGGACCAGCGTCTGCAGCAAAGCCGCCAGGATCACGCCCACGACGAAGTACAGGCCCACTGTCTCGGTGAGGCGGAGGAACCCCCTAATCCCTCCCCTTCGCCCCTCCCCTTCCTCCCGCCGCGGGGGGAAGGGGGAGGAGGCAGAGAGTGCCCCCGCGTTCAAGAAAGCCTCCGGCCTCACTCGCCGGGCCAGCAGTCCCACCGGCAGACTGAGCAACAGCACCCCGGCCACGTGCGCCAGCGCCAGGCGCAGCCCCAACCCGCCGGTCATCACGACGAACAACTGGGGGTTAAGGAGCGAGGAGGCAACCAGGAAAGCCAGCGCCGGGCCGGGCGACGCGCCGCCGCGCAGGAGTTCCACCAGCACCGGCACCGTGCCGTAGGTGCACAGCGGTGAAGCCCCGCCCAGGCAGGCTGCTCCTACCACCATCCCCGGCCCACTGCGGATCAGCCAGCGTCCCCAGCGGCGGGGCAGGTCCAGTTGGCCCAGCAGCACCGCCAGCATGATGCCGCCGGTCACGTAAGGGCCTAATTGCAGTACCTGGGTCCAGGCCAGCGTCGCTGCCAGGATCAGGCGCGAGGTTAAGTTAACAGGCATCGTTCCTCAGCAATGGAGACGCCGGCCCGTCTCTGGGCCTTAAGTTAAAGGTGCGACGCACCTCCATCGCTGCCCTGAACAGGCCCGCTATCGCACTTTTGCTGCATATTTTGTCGTTTTCACAGGCCAAGAAGTGCGTCACACCTCCACAGTTGCTTAACTTAATGACATTGGGGGTTCCCATCTATTCTCCGAACGCTTACGTGCAGCCTACTCGAACAGCCGGGCGATCTCGTCCCGCTCGAAGTGGGGCAGCGGCCGTCTGCCCGTCGCGCCTCGCAGTACGACGCCATGTTCTCGCTCGACCACGCGGCCGATGCGCGCGGCCGCGATGCCGGCATCTTCCAGCGCGGCCAGTATCGCGGCCGCGTCCCCACGTGCGACCGCCAGCAGCAGCGCGCCGGAAGCGATCAGTCCCAGCGGGTACAGCCCCAGCCGCGCGCACAGAACTTGTGTCTCGGGGAAGACCGGGACGGCGTCCTCGTCCACCTCCAGCCCGACCCCCGCCGCTGCGGCCAGTTCCCACAGCCCGGTCGCCAGCCCGCCCTCGGTGGGGTCGTGCATGGCGTGTACCTCCCCCGCCGCCGTCGCCACGGCCGCGTCGCGCACGACGCTGATGCCAGGCTTGTACAGGAAGCCCTGGCAACGCTGCAGAAATGATCCGTTTAATCCTGCTAATCCGGCGTTCTTCTCCCGCGCGATGATGGCCGTCCCCTCCACCGCGATGCCCTTGGTGACGAGCAGAGCGTCGCCCGGTCGGGCCCCCTCGGGCCGCACCAGTCGCTCAGGGGTCACTTCACCCAGCATGCAACCAATGACGATGGGGCGGTCGAGCCCGTGGGTGATCTCGGTGTGGCCGCCTACCAACTCCACGCCCAGTTCGCGGCAAGCGGCGGCGATCTGGTCGAAGATAGTGTCTACCGACGCTTCGTCGGTGCGGGCCTCGGGCAGCAGCAGTGTGGCGAGGAACCAGCGCACCGTCGCGCCCATGCAGGCGATGTCGTTACCGTTGACGTGGACGGCGTACCAGCCGATTTCGTCGCTGGCAAAAGTGATGGGGTCGGTTTTGGCGACCAGGTAGCGGTCGCCGAAGGAGATGACCGTGGCGTCGCGTCCCACGCCCGGCCCCAGGACGATGCGCTGGTCGGAGGGGGCATGGCGGGCCAACAGCCGGGCCAGGTGCTCAGCGGGCAACTTACCCAACGGGTATGAAGTTCTCATGCGCTGCTATTACGCAGCCCTTTCCCCTTGAGTAGGCCATCCATCCACGCTGCCTCATCAGGCGAGAGCGATACCGGCGGCGGTTGCTGGTAGTTCACGAAGTCCGCGTAGCCGCCGTTGTCGTAGCACCGCGTGAACACGGCCTGCAGGTACAGCACCACGTCGGGGTCCGGTTCCCGCAGGGGCACGCGGGCGTGGGGCAGACGGCGCTGCAGCGGAATGGGGTACACCTCGAAGCGATACCGCTCTGGTGCTCGCTGCACGCCGACCAGATAGCGGTGCGGGGGTAGGGAGGCCCGTCCCTCCTCCGAGATCGCCACCGTGTGCAGTCCCTCCGACAGCAGGTCAATCTCTATCAGGTGCGCGGGGCTGTCCAAGACCTCCTGCTGTTTGCGGCAGTAGAGGCGATGTCCCTCCCCCGGCGTTTTGTTGGCCGGACTGAGCACCTCAATGACCGTCACCACCTCATCGCCGGCTGCGTGGATAATCTCGACGAAGGGCTCCCGGAGTTCGACTGGCGGGAGGGTGAGGATAATGGGGGTGTCCAATTCCTCCTCATTCACTGTCACCTGAGGCGCTACCATGCCAACGTCCACCGGTGCAGGTTCCCTGACAGGCCGTCGGGTCAAGATGACGTCCGGGTACATTGCTCGGGGCCGCTGCAGGATGTACACCCGCTCACCTATGCGGGCATGGTAGCGCGGGCGCACCTGTGGCTGGAGCGCATCGGCGATGTAGGTGATCAGCCGCTGGTGCACGTCTGGCCAGCGGGCTGGTTCCTCCAGGTAGGGGTCCATTCCGGGAAACGGGCTGGGCATATCTTGTCTCCTGCCTCATTCTACCGCACTTCGCCCTGGGCTGCAAATCTTGATAGGTGGGTACCTGAGGCGTTATCCCTGGGCATCGGTGAGGGGCAGCCAGATGGTGAAGGCGGCACCCACGTCCACCTGGCTCTCCACCGTCACCCGCCCGCCGTGCAGTTCCACGATCTCCTTGACGATCGCCAGCCCCAGGCCGGTCCCGGATATCTGCATCAGCCGCACCTTCTCCCCCCGGAAGAACCGCTCGAAGATGTGCGGCAACTCCTGCTCCGGTATCCCCATCCCCGTGTCTGCCACCGTCACCGTGGCCCAGACGCGGCCCTCCGCTTCTTCCTGGCCCGTGGAGACCACCACCTGGCCCCCCTCCGGCGTGTAGCGGATCGCGTTCTCTACCAGGTTGTTCAGCACCTGCGTCATGCGCTTCGGGTCCGCCAGTGCCACTGGCTCCGGCTCCGCTGGGTGGTGTTCCAACGTCAGCCCCCGCTCCTGGGCCAGCATCTCGTGGCTGGCGACGATCTTCTCGGTCAACTGGTTGAGCGAGGTCGGCCAGGGCTTCATCTCCAGTCGCCCGGTGTCAATGCGGGAGATCTGTAAGATATCCGCCACCAGCCGCGCCTGGCGGTCCGCCTCCTGCGCCAACGGGGCCAGGTATTCCTCCCATTTCTGCGGCTGCCGCTGCATCAGCGCCGCGTACAGCTTGATCGTCGTCACGGGGGTGCGCAGTTCGTGGGAGACGTTGGAGACGAAGCGGGACTTCACGCGGTTCAGTGCCTTGAGGTGGCTGACGTCGTGGATGTCCACCACGGCCGCTATTGCTCCCTCCATCCCTGGCTGCAAGATGGGGGCGGCCTTCAATTCCAGGTCCAGCCCGCTCAGTTCCAGGACCGTCTCCGGCCGCTCCTCGGCCCGCCGTGCCAGGTCTTGCGCCGTGGCCCGCAGCCGGGCCGCATCCTCCGGCGAGAGGGTCTGGGTGAGCCAGGCCTGGGCGACGGGGTTGGTCTGGAGGATCTCGCCCCCGGCGTCGGCGACGACGATGCCGTCGGAGGCGCTGCGCAGGATCGCCTCCAGGTGGGCGTACTGGGCCTGGAGTTGGGCAGTGCGTTCCTGCACCCGCTGCTCCAACTGCTCGGCGTGGTCTCGCAGTTGCCGGTACAACTGGGCGTTTTCGATAGCGATGATAGCCTGGTCGGCCAGCAGGCCAAGCACCCGCAGTTCCTCCTGGCTGAAAGTATGCGGTTCGAGGAAGGCGATGGTAAATACCCCCAGCACCCGACCTGCGCGTTTGAGGGGGAAGCCAGCGATTGCTTGCATGCTCCACTTCTGCGCTTCAGGGGTGGCGTAAAGAGGGTGGTGGGGGGCATCGTTGATGACGATGGGACGACCCCCGCGGGCCACAGTGGCCGTCAGGCCATCGCGGCGCAGTGCCTGCACTGCTGGCTCTCGTCGTCCACTTTTCCACAACGCGGTGCCAAAAGTGAAAGTCTCGGTTGCCTCGTCGTAGAGGTAGATGTGGCAATCGTTGGCCCCCACCAGGGTCAAAGCGCTCGTGACAATGCTATCCAGCACAGCGGACAGGTTCAGCGAGGAGGTGAGTTGCAGACTGGTGCGTTGCAGCGCCTCTAGCTCCGCCACGCGTTGCTGCTCTTTCTCGAAGAGCCGGGCGTTGCGGATGGCGATGGCGGCTTGGGTGGCGAACAGGCCCAGCATTTCGGCGTCAGCCGAGGAGAAGGTGCGCGGGGGGGCCGCCTGGGTGTTCAGCACCCCCAGGAACTCCTCGCCCCAGCGGACTGGCACGCCCACGACGCCCGCGACGGGGTAGCCATCCAAGTCCACCGCCCGTCCTTCCCAGTGTTCGTAGTCATTCACGATGAGGGGCTCACCGGTCTCCCAGACCTTGCCAGCGAGGCCCTCGCCCTGCTGAAGGACGGTCCCGATGGATGCCAGGTTGGCGCCGATGGCCACACTCCCCTCCAGCCCATCCCGCTCTGGCCAGTAGAGATAGATGCCGCCTGCGGTCCCTCCCAACAATGCGATGGCCCGCGAGACGATAGAGTGGAGAAGGTCGTTCAGGTCCAATTGGGCGGTGAATTCCAGCCCCACCTGCCGCAGTGCCTCCAACTGGGCCGTGCGTTGTCGGATCTCCTCCTCCGCCCGCTTGAGATCAGCCACACGCTGCTCCAGCCCCTCCATCGTTTGCCTGAGTTGGGTGGTCATACTGTTGAAGGTGGCTGCCAGTGTGCTGATCTCATCGCCCGACTCCACCTGCGCCTGCGCTGTCAGGTCACCTGCGGCTATTTTTGCGGCGATAGCGGTGAGGCGGGTGATGGGGCTGGCCAGCCATTGCGCCATACCGATGGCCACGGCGACCACTACGCCAGCAATCACCACCGCCAATAACAACAATGTGATGCGAGTTTGCCCTTCGACTGGGGCCAGAAATGCTTCCTGGGGGCGCGCGAAGACCACCAACCACGGCTGCGTTTCCGTCCTTGTGACAGCCGCCGAGTCCAACCTCTCACCAGTGGCGACCAATTTGGTGGTGAAATATGGTTCAGCAGTGTCCACGCTGGCCAGACCGGCCTCAAGGGCAGGGATATCTGTAGCCAGTTCTGCGGCCGGCCGGACCGGTAAACGTCCAATCGCCTGCAGTTGTTTTATGCGGGCCGGATCATGTGGCACGACTAACTTGAAAATGAGGTCTGGCGCAGTGCCATGTGCCAGGCGAACGTGGTTTTCGTCCAGCAAAATAGCGAACGATTGCTCTCCGGTCAAGCCATTACTCTGGACGATGAGTTGCTGCAGCACAGTGGCGCCATAGCGTACGCGCAACACGCCGATAACCTCCTGGCCAGAGTGCACCGGGCTGCTGAAATACAGGGCCGCCTCCCCCGTCGTCGGATCAAACTCGTTGGGGGAGACGTAGGGCTGGTTGGTTAGTGTCGGCTCATAGAAGTAGTCGCGGTTGGATTCGTCCTGACCAATGTCGGCCGTGACCGTATCCATCACGTTCTGTCCCTCGGTGTTTAGCAAGGCGTACGACAGGATGTGCTCGTCTTTGCCTTTTAGTCCTCGCAACGTTTCCTGGACGAGCCTCTCCTCATCGCTGCCCGCCCGCTGATCAGGTGGCAGACGCAGATATTCCACCATGCCTGGTAATAATGCTTCCGTACTGACAGCCTCTAGGTTGGCGACGATGAAAGCGTCAATCTTGGCGGCGGTCTGGCAGGCCCCGGCCAGGAGGGCCTGGTTGGCGGCATCAATCAGCGCTGTCCGGGTGCTCCGGTTGTTCAAGAAGGCCAGCATACCCAGCGGGACAAGCGTCATCACCAAGAAAGCCACGATCAGTTTGGTGCGCAGGCTGTAGTTGCTGGAATGCCATATCACCCAGGGTGTATGGCCTGTCCGAGTTCTCGTCTCAATTGGTTGGTCAGGCGATTGATCGGTTGGATTCTTCACATCAACACCTCCCAGGGTGGACGGGGAGAAAGGCGCTGGACTGGCTTTTGAGGGCGAAACCTGGACGATTTTCGCCTGGGCTATTGTACACCTTTTTGGTGTTGATTGCCAGTTCGCCCACTGTCCAGGCGGCGTGGCGCTAGGCTCAGATGCGCTGCTCGTCTGCCTGGGGATGTCCCGCATTAAGCGGATGGCAAACCCTGTTCTGCTCCGAAAACAAACTGCACCCACTCGTCATTCCGAGGAGCCGAAGGCGACGAGGAATCTCACGCCCCGACCAGAGAGAGAGATTCCTCGCTACGCTCGGAATGACGGCTAGCCGCCGGGGCGACTTTTGCAATACTGCGAAATTTGCTATAATTTTCCCTGAGAATCCTATCCCGGACTGGCGACCCGACGCACATCGGGATGTATGAAGGGGAGGTCTCTGGATCGAGTTTCCTCGGCGAGTTCAGGGTTGGTGAAGTAAGGGATGATGTATGAGCAAACATATCCTCATCGTTGACGACGATGCGCTGTTGCGCCGCAGCCTGGCCTTCAACCTGGAGAGGGCTGACTACCGCGTGCGCACGGTGGCCACGGCGGAGGATGCACTGGCTCAGGTCCGCCTCGATCCGCCGGACCTGGTGCTGCTGGACATTGGCCTGCCGGGAATGGACGGGCTGGACGCGCTGCGCAACCTGCGGCGACAGATAGACGTGCCGGTGATCTTCCTCACCGCGCGCCGCCGCGAGATGGATCAGGTGCTTGGGTTGGAACTGGGCGCCGACGACTACGTCACCAAGCCCTTCGACATTGACGTGCTGTTGGCCCGTATTAAGGCTGTACTGCGGCGAGCCACGCCGGCGCCAGCACTTGCGAGGGGACCTGCCCCGTTGGTGGTGGGTGACCTGGTGGTTGATCCAGCGGCGCACACCGTGACCGTGGGCGGGCGGGCCGTGGAGTTGCCCCCCCGCGAGTTTGATGTGCTCCATGTGCTGGCACTGGAGGCGGGGCACGTCGTCTCGGTAGATGACCTGTTGGCGCGCGTCTGGGGCGCGGAGTACACTGGCGAGCCACAGGTGGTCTACGTTCACATCCGCTGGCTGCGCGAGAAACTGGAGGACGATCCCAGACATCCCCGGCGTATCCTCACCGTGCGGGGGGTGGGGTACAAGTTAATGCGTGATGCGTGAAACGTGATCTGTAAGACTTACGTTTCACGCATCACGTACAACAGGTGACCGGGCGAGAAGAATTCGTTCCTTTTCCTAATTCGCTGTTGTGAGGTGATAGAATGAAAAGACTATGGCTAACGTTGATTATCGTACTTTCCTTAACGATGATTCTGGGGTGCGGCGGTATGAACCTGCTCCCGCTCCAGACGGAACAGACACCGGCAGCGACGGTGGCGCTCACCGCCGCACCGATGCCGACACCGACCCCGCCTGCGGCGGAGGCCGCGCCCCCGACGACGCGCGCCGGCACACTGGACGCTCTACAGGAAGCACTGGAGCGCATCTACCAGGACGTCGGCCCTTCTGTGGTCAACATCCAGGTGGTCCAAAAGCAGGAGGCCGGGGAGAACCCGTTCCAGATGCTGCCGGGGTGGCCCTTCGGGATGCCCTCTCCCCAGCCGCCACCGCAGGAGCAGTACCGGCGGGGATCCGGGTCCGGCTTCGTCTGGGGTGAAGAAGGCTACGTCGTGACCAACAACCACGTCGTGGAAGGAGCCGACAGAATCCAGGTGATGTTCCCCGACGGAACGACTTTGCCAGGCACAGTGGTGGGCACCGATTCAGACAGCGACCTGGCGGTGGTGAAAGTGGACCTGTCGGACGAACCTTCGCTCAACCTGTACCCGGTGCAGTTGGCCGATTCCACCCAGGTCAAGGTAGGCGATCTCGCCGTGGCCATTGGCAATCCCTTCGGCCTGGAGAACACGATGACTGTGGGGTTCATCAGCGCGCTGGGGCGATCCCTGCCGGCGGAGAGCGATGGCGAAGGGCCTTCCTACACTATCCCCGACGTTATCCAGACCGACGCTTCCATCAATCCCGGGAACTCCGGCGGTGTCCTGGTGAACGACGACGGAGAGGTGATCGGCGTGACCTGTGCGATTGTCTCACCGGTGAGAGCCTCGGCCGGCATCGGGTTTGCGATCCCCTCGGCCATCGTTCAGAAGGTTGTCCCGGCGCTGATCACCGCAGGCCACTACACCTATCCCTGGCTGGGGATCAGTGGCACTTCGCTGTACCCCGATCTGGCTCAGGCGATGTACCTGGAGGCCAACCAGCATGGTGCACTGGTGATCGAGGTGCTGCCCGACGGCCCCGCTGACGAGGCCGGTCTGCGCGGCAGTGACCGGACGATCACAGTGGATGGGGAGGAGCGCCGGATCGGCGGTGACGTCATCGTGGCATTCGACGGCCAGCCGGTAAGAGAATTTGACGATCTGGTCGCCTACCTGGTCGACGCCGCAGAGGTGGGACAGCGAGTCACGTTGACGATACTGCGCGACGGACACGAACGACAAGTAGAAGTTACCCTGGGCGAGCGTCCTGAAACGGAGGAAGAAGCCGGCCCTGCCACAGAGGAGGCACCTGCTGAAGGGGCGTGGTTGGGCATCAGCGGTATGACGCTCGTGCCAGAAGTGGCGCGGGCTATGGATTTGCCGGGGACACAATCCGGGGTCCTGGTTGGCGAGGTCGTCAGCGGCAGCCCAGCGGACAAAGCGGGACTGCGCGGAAGTTACAAGCCCGTGACCATCAGGGGCCAGCGGCTGTTGGTGGGCGGCGACGTCATCGTGGCGTGGGACAACCAGCCCGTGACGCTGATGGAGGAACTGAAGACATCGGTAGAAGAGGCTCGTCCAGGGCAAAAGGTCACACTCACGGTCCTGCGCGAGGGAGGGCGGATGCAGATCAAGGTGGCCCTGGAGACCCGCCCGACTCCATAAGGTGGGGCGATTGCATTCTCAGTTTGTTACTGCTCAGGGCAGGCTGTCGCTGCGCTCCTCAGAATGACGTTGTTGTGAAGATATTGGATAGAATGCGATTGCCCTACCCTATGAGGCTGTGAGGCGCAAGCATTGACGATGGAGATGGACGTAGTATAATTACATGATCTGTTGTGAGGAGGAACTTATGATTGAAGTCACCGATCTAACCAAGTCGTATGGTCCCATCGAAGCGTTGTGTGGGGTCACCTTTCACATCGCACCGGGTGAGATCGTCGGGTTGCTCGGACCCAACGGTGCTGGGAAGACAACCGCCATCAAGATTCTGACCGGCTACCTGCAACCCGATGATGGCACCGTCACCGTGAACGGACTGGATGTGCTGACGCACGCCCGCGAGGTGCAGGCGCAAATTGGCTACCTGCCGGAGAGCGCGCCCCTCTACCCGGAACTGTCGGTCCAGGCATATCTCGGGATGATCGCCGAGTTACGCCAGATCCCGGAGGACGAGCAGCGGGCTCATCTCTCGGAGGCCATCTACGCCACCGGCCTGGCCGACCATCTGGCCCGTCCCATCGGCCAACTGAGCAAGGGCTTCCGCCAGCGCGTGGGACTGGCCCAGGCAATTCTTCACCGGCCGCGGCTTCTGATCTTGGACGAACCCACTTTGGGGTTGGACCCGACGCAGATCATCGAAGTCCGCCGCCTGATCCGTCGTCTGGCGAAGCACAGCACGGTGCTCTTCTCTACGCATATCCTCTCCGAGGTCGAAGCGCTCTGCGACCGGGTCATTATCCTGATGAACGGCCAGATCAGGGCCGACGCCCGGCTCTCGGAGTTGGCCGCCACGCCGGACGCGATCCTGGTGCTGGACAAAGCGGTGCTCCCCCCTGCATCGGGAGGGCTGGGGGGGGTCGAACGCACGCTTCGCGACCTCAGCGGTGTGAGCGGCGTCGAGCAAACTCAGACGCCCGACGGCTACCCCGCCTACCGCGTCCTGGGCCAGGATGCCAGCGGGGTTGACCTCTGTCCGGCGATCTACGACCTGGCGCGGGAACAGGGCTGGCCGCTACGCGAGTTGCGACGGGATGTCCGCACACTGGAAATGGTCTTCAATGAATTGGCTATGGCCGCGTGAGGTGCTACAATGAAACAGGCATTATCCATCACACGTAAAGAGTTAGAGGGTTATTTCGGCTCGCTAATGGCGCTCATCTTCGTGGGCGCGTTCCTGGCGGTCACGCTGTTTTCCTTCTTCTGGGTGGACACTTTCTTCGCCCGGGGCATCGCCGACGTCCGGCCACTCTTCCGCTGGATGCCGGTGCTGATGATTTTTCTGGTCGCAGCGCTGACGATGCGCCAGTGGAGCGAAGAGCAACGCTCCGGCACACTGGAGGTGCTGCTCACACTGCCCGTCTCCCCTATCCAGTTGGTCGTAGGGAAGTTTTTAGCGGTGATGGCGCTGGTCGTTGCCTCTCTGGCGTTGACGCTCTTCTTGCCCATCACCGTCTCGTTGCTGGGGAACCTGGACTGGGGGCCGGTCTGTGGCGGCTATCTGGCCGCCATCCTGCTGGCGGCGGCGTACGCGGCCATTGGGCTCTTCGTCTCCTCTCGCACCGATAACCAGATCGTTGCCCTTATCTCAACCGTGCTGCTCTGCGGTCTCTTCTACCTGGCTGGCTCCAGCGGCGTGACCGACTTCGTTGGAGATCGCCTGGGCGAGATCCTGCGCGCCATCGGCTCGGGCAGCCGCTTCGAAAGCATTGAGCGCGGCGTGGTGGACCTGCGTGATTTGCTTTACTATCTCTCGCTGACCGCCCTGTTCCTGACGCTCAACGTGGCTTCGCTCGACAGCAAGAGATGGAGCACCGGGGAGCGCACGCGGCCCTATCGCCGCAGCGTAATCCTCACCGTGCTCCTGGTGGTGCTGAACTTAGGCCTGCTCAACGTCTGGGTCTTCCCCCTGCGCGGTTTGCGTCTGGATCTCACGGCACAACGGGAGTACAGTCTCTCCCAGACTACCCGCGATCTGCTGGGTAACCTGCAGGAGCCACTGCTGATCCGGGGTTACTTCAGCGAGAAGACCCATCCTCTGCTTGCCCCGCTGGTGCCGCGCATCCGTGACATGCTGCAAGAGTACGAGGTCGCCTCGGGCGGCACAGTGCAGTTGGAGATTATAGACCCGGCCAAGGAGCCTGATAAAGAAGCCGAGGCCAACCAGACCTACGGCATCCAGCCAACGCCGTTCCAGGTGGCCGGACGTTACGAGACCTCGATCATCAACTCCTACTTCGATATCTTGATCCGTTACGGCGACCAGAACGTGGTGCTCAGTTTTCGTGATCTCATCGAGGTCGAGCCCAGGCACGATGGCAACGTAGATGTGCACTTGCGCAATTTGGAATATGACCTGACCAGCTCCATCAAGAAAGTGGTCTACGGCTTCCAGAGCGTGGATGCAGTGTTGGCAGCGCTGGAGCACCCCGCCGAGTTGACGGTTTACCTCACCCCCAACACGCTGCCGGAATGGCTGGCCGATGTCCCAGCGACCATCGAAAAGGTGGTGCAAGATATCGCCAGCGAATCCAACGGCAAGTTCACGTACACCATGGTGGACCCTGACGCGCCCGATAGCCCTATTACACGCCAGGAGTTGTACGATATCTACGGGCTGCAGCCCTTCGCCGTCTCGCTCTTTTCTAACCAGAGTTACTACCTCCATATGGTTCTGCACGTCGGCGACCAGGCACAGGTGATCTATCCCTCCGGCGAACTGAGCGAGGCCGACGTGCGCACGGCCATCGAATCGGCTCTCAAGCGAGCCTCTTCCGGCTTTCTCCAGGTGGTGGGCCTATGGACGCCCCCGGCGGAGCCCACGCCGGATGCGTTCGGGCAGATGCAACAGCCCCTTTCCAGTTGGCAGCAGATCGGCGAGTCCCTGCGCCAGGAATACGAAGTCCGCACTCTGGACCTGAGCACCGGGCAGGTGCCGGCGGACGTGGACGTGCTGGCGGTCGTCGCACCCCAGGGGATGACCGATAAAGAGCGCTTCGCAATTGACCAATACCTGATGCGCGGCGGTTCGGTCGTGGTGGCGGCCGGGAATTATGGTATCACGGCCGACCAATTCTCCGGCGGGCTGGCCCTGATGCCTCTGGAAGATGGCCTACGGGAGATGTTAGCGAGTTATGGCATCCAGGTAGAAGAATCGTTGGTGATGGACCCGCAGAATGAGCCCTTTCCCGTGCCGGTCACCCGGAAGGTGGGCGGTTTCCAGGTGCAGGAGATCCAGGCAATTGACTACCCTTTCTTCGTGGACGTTCGGCCCGACGGGATGGCATCGGGCAGCCCCATCGTCTCGAACCTGCCTGCCGTGACGCTCAACTGGGTCTCGCCCATCACGATTGACGAGCAGAAGAACGCCGGGCGGCAGGTCACGACGCTGCTTCAATCCAGCCCAGCCTCCTGGACGCAAGATCATACCACCATCCAGCCTGACTTTGGCCTCTACCCGGACCTGGGCTTCCCTGTGGGGGATGATAAGAAGTCCTACGCGCTAGCCGTCTCCGTGCAGGGCGCTTTCGAGAGCGCCTTCAAGGATGAACCCTCCCCCTTCACTGAAAGCGAGGCCGAGGGAGAGTCCCCCCCCCTCGCGGGGGGGGCTGGGGGGGGTACCATTGAGGTCTCGCCGGAAACAGCCCGGCTGGTCGTCATCGGCAGCGCCGAGTTCATGGACGACATCGTCTTCGACATCTCCTCTAGCCTGACGCGGGATCGCTATCTCAACAGCCTCAAACTGATGCAGAACGGAGTCGCCTGGTCAACGGAGGACCTGGACCTGCTCAACATCCGCTCGCGTGGGACCTACGCGCGGGTACTCATCCCGATGACTGAGAGCGAGCAGTCCTTCTGGGAAGGCGCAAACTACGTCGTCGCCCTGTTGGCGCTCATCATCATTGGCATTGTGTGGCACGCCCGGCGCAGGAACGAGCAGCCGATTCAATTAACAATGGACAATGACGAGTTACGAATCACGAATCACGAATCACGCAAGGGGGAACTGTGAAACGACATAACCAAATCTTAGCCAGCATCCTGGTCATCCAAATCATCCTGAGCGTCGTTGTCTTCTGGCCGAAGTCAACGGCCGCTGTCGAGAGTGAGCCAATCTTCCCCAACCTGGAGGCCGGCGATATCGTCGCCCTGACCATCGCGGACGCCGACGGCAACAGCATCGCGCTGCGGCAGGTCAGCGGGGACTGGGTTTTGCCCGACGCGGATGATTACCCTGCCCAGGCGGACAAAATCACCCCATTGCTGGACAAAATCGTGGGTCTCACCACCGGCCGATTGGTGACGCGCACCGATACCAGCCACAAGCGGCTCCAGGTCGCCCCAGATGATTTCGTGCGTCGTATTGACTTCGAGGTGGCGGAGGGGACGAAACACATCCTTTACCTGGGTTCCTCGCCCAGTTACGGCGCTACCCACTTCCGCGTGGATGGGCAGGGCGAAACTTACCTGACCGCCGACATCTCTGCCTGGGAGACCAACGCCACCGCTGCCTCCTGGGTTGATACAGCCTACCTGAGTGTGCCCAGGGAGGACATCACCAAGATAACCCTGGAAAACGGTCACGGCACTTTCGTCTTTACCCAAGACGATGAAGGGGAGTGGGCCTTGGCCGGTTTGAAGGCAAGCGAGGAACTCGCCTCTGGCCAGGTCACCGCTCTTGTCAACATGGCCGCTTCCGTCACGCTGCTCAAGCCACTTGGTAAGGAGGAAGACGCAGCCTACGGGCTGGACGACCCGCCGGCTACCGTTACGCTGGAGACGGGCGATCGGACCATTACTCTACAGATAGGCGCTCAGGATGCTGACAATAAGAGCCGCGTTGTCAAAAGCTCCGCATCGCCCTACTACGTGCGCGTGGTGGGGTACAACGTCGAGCCCCTGATCGAAAACACGCGCGACGATTTCCTCCAGCCGCCCCCCACGCCAACTCCGGAGGGGGATACAAATGCACCGTAGTTACTACCCAGGATGGATTTCGCCAAACCAAACTACCTATACCTGTTGAGGTTGTGAACCCCTTGCCTCTCCGATGTCCTCTATTCCATAACCTCCTGTCACTCCGACAAGAAGACGACCAGCTGCGTCGAGACCAACTCCAATCGTCGTTCGACCCGTGCCGGGTCGTCGTCCAACGAGAGGTAGATCAACTCGGCCAGCCGCAGCGCATCCTCAACTCCAACCTGCCTCCACACGCCGGGCAACTCAGGCCGACAATTCTCCTCTCAATGCATCTCTCATTTTCTCTCGGCATAGATACGCTTCCACCAGCGATGCGGCTTCCACCGCCTGGAAAAGATCATAATCAGCCCCAGTACCGTCGCCGCCACACAGCGGAATGCCAACAGACGCAATAGCGCAAAACTCACCCTGTCACCCTGAGCGGCCTGCCCTGAGCGCAGTGAAGGGAAGCGAAGGGCCTCCACCAGAGCAGAGGGAGATTCTTCGCTACGCTCAGAATGACGGCTAGCCGTCAGGGCGACTTTTGCGCTATTGCCTTAGTATATAGCACATGTGAGGAGGAGGAGTCAAGAAGAAAGGCTCTACGTGGAAACGCGGGGTACGTATGCTCAAAGGGGACGTGCCGTCCCCGTATGTGGGGTCGAGACAATGCACTACCTCCAGGTGTGGGACGCGGACGACACGTCCGCTTTGAGCACCCCACTAATCCGCGTAGAGCCAGAAGAAATAAGTCAGTTCCCTGTGTGGCCCTTGACAAATGAGAAATCATGTCTTATAATAAGGCTAACCTAAGAATTCAGTTATTATAATTTCTGGTGCATATAAACAATGACAGAGAGATCCTCGATTCTGCTCAGCGAAAGTATGCAAATGTACCTGATCACCATCGCCCGCCTGCGGGTGGATGGCCGGCCGGTGCCTCTCTCCCAACTGGCTGAGGCGCTCTCCATCTCCCCAGTCTCGGTCAACGAGATGTGCCGCAAGTTGCAAGATCAAGGGTTGGTGATCTACCGGCCGTATAAGGGAGCCTCGCTCACGCCAGAGGGAGAGCAGCGGGCCTACCGCGTGTTGCGCCGCCATCGGTTGTGGGAGGTCTTCCTGGTGGAGAAACTGGGCTTTGATTACGCCAAGGCCCACGAAGCCGCCTGCCAGTTGGAGCACGCCACGCCCAAACTTTTGGCCGACCGGCTCGATGCCTTCCTGGGATACCCGT
Organism: uncultured Anaerolineales bacterium; assembly: GCA_964653285.1. Lineage (GTDB taxonomy): Bacteria > Chloroflexota > Anaerolineae > B4-G1 > B4-G1 > CAZZEX01. The sequence continues at coordinate 13,013 of CAZZEX010000050.1, read as the reverse complement.
CGGTCAATCCAGAGGGAGAGTCTATCCCCAGAGCCGATGGGAGCCTTCCGGTGCGTTCCTTGCTCCCGCTGGCAGTGCTCTCGGCCGGGCAGCGTGGTCACGTGATCCGCTGCGATGTGAGCGAGGCCGCGCGGGCCTTCCTGGACGAGCGGGGCGTGCGTCCGGGGGCGACGCTAGCAGTGGTGGCGACGGCGGACGATAGCCTGTTGGTGCAGGTTGGGGAGGCGCACATTTCACTGGCGCGGACGCTGGCGGAGGCGGTGCAGGTGGAGATGAAGAAAGTGCCGTCCGAAGCGGCGGCGGCTGCGCCAACACGCTCTGATCTCGACGAGGAGAAACAGAAGGATGCGGGCATGCAGGGCATGCTCAAGCGAGTCCCCTTGCACGAGTTGAAGGTTGGGCAGCGCGGCATTGTGGTGCGCGTGGGAGGCCAGGGGCCGGTTCGCCGCCGGATGATGGACATGGGGCTGGTGACGGGCGCCGAGGTCAAGGTGGCGCGGGTGGCACCTCTGGGCGACCCGGTCGAGTTTGAGGTTAAGGGGTATCATCTCAGCCTGCGCAAGAGTGAGGCACGTAATGTCATCATCGAGGTGCCGGCAGAGAAGGGTGAGTAATTGGGAAGTGTCCTTTCAGCGAGAAGTTGATGCGTGATCTGGGCGAGGAGTACGGTTTCGAGATCACAGGGGCGCACCTGGATTTGCTGGGCTACTGTGCTGAGTGCCGGCAGAAGATGAGTGGGTAAAACCGTCTGTGAATGGAGATACGTTTCCGCAGGGGTTTTAATTTACACCTTATATATTCGCACATGCTTCGCAATAGCAAAACGGAAGAGAGGTGAGATAGATGGCCGAGACCAGGCTGTTAGGCGAACTGAAGCCCGGTGAGAAGGGCAAGGTGGTCAGGGTCAGCGGCAGCGGGGCCGTCCACCGGCGCATCCTGGATATGGGGGTGGTGCCGGGTTCGGAGATCGAGGTAGAGCGAGTCGCCCCTCTGGGCGACCCGGTCGAGTTCAAGTTGCTGGGCTACCACCTCTCGCTGCGCAAGGGAGAGGCCCAGAACGTGCACGTCGAGATGGGTTAGAAGTGACTGACACGATGAAGGGAGGAACGTCTATGCCGCTAAGTATGGTTGCTCCGGGGCAGGAAGTGCAGTTCATGGCCGTGCACGGCGGTTGGGGGATACGCCGCCGCCTGGCCGAGATGGGGCTTAACCCGGGGGTGAAAGTGAAGGTCATCCAGGCCGACTTCCGTGGTGGCCCCATCATCGTTGCCGTGCGGGACTCCCGCCTGGCCCTGGGGCGGGGGATGGCTCACAAGATTATGGTGAACCCAATCTGATCAAAGGAGGAAAAATCCAATGGCAGAAGAATTGACTATCGCTCTGGCCGGAAACCCTAACTCCGGCAAGAGCACCGTCTTCAATGCCCTCACCGGAGCCCGCCAGCACGTGGGCAACTGGCCGGGCAAGACGGTGGAGAAGAAGGAGGGCACTTGTAAGCACGAGGACCGCGAAATCCACGTGGTTGACCTGCCCGGAACCTACAGTCTGACCGCCTACTCGATGGAGGAGATCGTCGCCCGGGACTTCATCGTGGAGGGGAATCCAGACGTGGTGGTGGACATCGTGGACGCCTCCAACCTGGAGCGCAATCTCTATCTGGCCGTGCAGATACTGGAACTGGGGGCCAACCTGGTCATTGATCTCAACATGATGGATATGGCCGAGGCGCGCGATCACGAGATAGACGCCAAGGCGCTCTCGGATCTTCTGGGCGTCCCCGTCATCTCTACGGTGGCTAGCAAAGGAGAGAGGATAAAAGATCTCCTGGCTACCATCGTCGAGGCGGCGGGCGTGTGAGCATCGAAAGGAGGAAATTGAAATGGCAGTAGAAGCGGTAGGTGTTAGGCGTTTAGCCATCGTTGACTACGGGCGAGACGTGGAGGAGGAGATCTCCAGGCTGGAAGGGCTCATCTCCAGGATCGAGGCCCTGACGACCCGCTATCCCGCCCGTTGGCTGGCGGTGAAACTTTTGGAGAACGACAGTGAGGTGAAGGAGAAGGTAGGGGCCGTCCCCGGCGGGGCCGAGATACTCCGCCAGGCCGAGGCCAGCACGACCCGTCTGCGAGGCATCTTCGGCGACGACGCAGAGACGGTCATCGCCGACCGCAGGTACGGCCTCATCAGCGGCCTGACGAAGAGGGTGCTGAGGAAGCCGGCCGTGGAAAGGCTGACCCGCTCGGACAAGATTGACAAGATTGTCACCAACCGGGTGCTGGGCATCCCCATCTTCCTGCTCGCTATGTGGGTTGTCTTCCAGTTCGTCGCCTGCTCCGGACCCTACTCAGACTGGTTAGATAGGATCCTCGGCGGGCCCCTCTGCCGCTGGGGGGTGGCCATCCTGAACTTCATCGGCCTGGGCGGCACCTGGGTCGAGTCCCTGTGGGTGGACGGCATCATCGCCGGCTTCGCCGGGGTGATGGTCTTCGTCCCGCTCATGTTCTTCCTCTACTTCTGCCTGGCCATCCTGGAGGACTCCGGCTACATGGCCCGCATCGCCTTCGTGATGGACCGCATGATGAAAGCCATCGGCTTGCATGGGAAGTCCTTCATGCCCATGATCATCGGCTTCGGCTGCACCGTGCCGGCCACCTACGCCACGCGGACGATGAGGGAGTGGAAGGATAGAATCGTGACTGCGCAGGTGGCGTCCCTGATGAGTTGTGGGGCGAGGTTGCCGGTCTACACCCTGTTCGCCGCCGCCTTCTTCCCCGACAACCCTGGGAATTTCATCCTCGGCCTGTACTTGTTCGGCATCTTCTGGGCCATCGTGATGGCTAAATTCTTCAGGAGCACTGTGTTCGCCGGCGGGGAGAAGGCGCCCTTCGTTATGGAACTCCCCCCCTACCGTATGCCCACTTTCAAAGGCGTCTTGATCCACATGTGGGAGCGCGGTGCCTACTTCTTCCGCAAGGCGGTGCTCATCATCCTGACCGTCGCCATCGTCCTCTGGTTCCTGCTGAGCATCCCCTGGGGGGTGGAGAATATGAGGGACAGCCTGTTCGGGAAAGTGAGCGCGGCCATCGCCCCCGTCCTGGCCCCGCTGGGCTGCGGAAACTGGGAGGCCGCCGGGTCGCTGGTCACCGGCTTCGTGGCCAAGGAGGTGGTGGTCGGCACCATGGGCCAGATTTACGTCGGAGGCGCCGAGGAAGAAGAAGCAGAAGAACCGACCACCTTCTTCCAGGACCTGGGTGAGATCGTGGTCGGCTTCGTAGAGGCCACCGTTGACACGGTTGAGGCGACCATCAGCATCATCCCTGGCGTGAACCTGATGGGCGAGGAGGAAGAAGAGGAGGAGACGGGGCTCATCGCGGCCATAAGGGAACGCTTCACGCCCTTGCAGGCGGTGACCTTCAACGTCTTCGTGCTGCTCTACATCCCCTGCATGGTAGCCGTTGCCGCCTTCCGCAGCGAATATGGCACCAAGTGGGCGCTCTTCAACGCCGCCTACCTCACGGCCCTGGGCTGGATCGTCTCCACGCTCATCTACCAGGTCGGACGGCTGCTGGGGTTCTGAGCCCGTTTTTCGCACTGCTTTGGTCTTGATGGAAGCCGAAACTTGTTTCGGTAGCCCCGGCGCACAGACGGTGATCGCGTAGATGCGGCTTTCTGCCCGCCAGGGACGCCAACAAGTTGACGCTTCCACTCACTACCGAGAGAGCCGAGAGAACACTTTTCGGGCGGGGTCGTGACTTGGCCCCGCCCGAATATTGCAAGTCTGTGCTGCTGACTTATTGGCCGTTGATTCCCGTCCTGTGTGTCGTGATTGGCATTTACCCCACGGCAAAAACCGAATTCACTACCGGACACTTTTTGCCAAACGCACGGATTTTGGATGCCGCAACTTGTCGTGGTGGCCTTGCTGCCAAAACCAACAGCGCAAACCGCGTTTTTGCCAACTTAAAACGCCAACAAGTTGGCGCGTCCGTAAAAGTGTCCGGTACTGAAAAACCGAAGAGGAAATGCTAATCAGGCAATTCGGAAAGGGATACATCGCATATCAACGCAAAGTTGGTATGTTTGTTCCAAAACTGTTTTGATTGGTAGAGCAATGGAGCAGGGAGACACGTATGACCGACATACTGGAAATCAGGGGCCTCTGCGTCGAGGTTGACGGACGAGTGCTTCTCCACGACCTCGACCTGGCCATCCCCGATGGGGAGGTGCACGCCCTGCTGGGACCTAATGGAAGCGGCAAGACCACGCTGATGATGACCATCATTGGTTATCCAGAGTACAAGGTGACCAGAGGACAGATTCTCTTTGATGGAGAGGACGTCACCGAACTGGGCATCACCGGGCGGGCCAGGCTGGGCATTGGCGTCGCGCAGCAGCGACCCCCTACCATCGCCGGAGTCAAGTTGTGGCAGATTCTCGACTTCATCGTCGTCAATGCTCCGGAACGGGCCCAGGAGATTGACGATCTGGCGCGGGCCTTTCAGATGGAAGAGTTTCTGTACCGCGACGTCAACGCCGGCCTTTCCGGAGGTGAGATCAAACGCTCCGAGTTGTTCCAATTCCTGGCCACCCGTCCGCGATTCGCCATGATGGATGAGCCCGACTCTGGCATTGACCTGGAGGCCCTGGCCGTGGTGGGGGATATGGTGAACGCGCTGCTCTCCAAAGAACCCGGCCGGCCGGCACACAGGAGAGCGGGTCTGATCATCACCCACACCGGCCGCATCCTGGATCACGTCCACGCCGACAAAGCGCACATCATGCTCGACGGACGCATAGGCTGTTCGGGGAATCCCCTTATCCTACTCGATGAGGTCCGCAAGCACGGCTACGAGGAGTGCATCCGGTGCATACAGGAGAGGAGACAGGAAGAATGAGAATGCCAATCACCAGCCCTACAGGGGTGCAAAACGGCCCGGACCTTGATCTGACACAGTTCCTCTTTGAACCTGACATCTCGCCGCCGGCGATGATCCCCCCCGAACAGGTGGGGCCGGCCGACGCGGAGGTGATGACCAGCCTGGGGGTGCACGTCACAGGGGAGGAGCGCTCAGGCACGTACATCCTGCACGACTTTCATCCGCTCTCCCTGATAGTCAAATCCGACCAGATCGAACTTCTGCCCATCGCTGAGGCCCTCAAGAAGTACGCTTGGCTGAGCGAGAAATACCACTGGAAGGCGGTTCCGGCCGACCTGGACAGGTACACGGCCCGATGCGCATCGGGGCCGGAGCCCCAGGGGTACTTCCTCCGCGTCGAGAAGGGAGCAAAAGTGCCCTTCCCCGTTCAGGCGGTTCTGTACATGGCGCGGGGCAACATCGCCCAGAGGGTGCACAACGTCGTCATCCTCGAAGAAGGTGCCAAACTCCATACTTGTGGATGTTGAGAAGAGGTGTAAAATGAGACTCACAGTCGTAGAAAAGTTGCTGATCCGTAGTCCACTGAGGGCCTACATGTTGCGCCGGCTTGAGGCTCCCAGGGTTCTCTCCAATCTTGATATTGGTGAAAGAAGCGTATGTCTGGACATTGGATGTGGAAGTGGTATAGGTGCCCTCTTGATCAACCAGTATCTCGACTGTGAGAAAGTAGTGGGCATAGACGTTGATCCAGGTATGGTCACCGCAGCCCAACAGTGTATATCGCATCCACCAAAGTGGGCTCAGAGTATAAGAACCGACAACATTGAATTTCTTTGTGAGGACGCAACCGGGTCTACTTTTCCAGATTGTTACTTTGACGCTGTTTTTCTATTCGGCGTCCTTCACCACATAAGAGGGTGGAAGAAAGCAATCTCAGAAGTTTACCGCATGCTGAAAGAGGGAAGCGTATTCTCCTTTTCTGAAGAAACCTTACTGCCTGATTTTCTCTTCCGTTCTGGGAAACCTGGACTTGACGCGGCCTACGAACTTTTCGGGGGCACGCCAATCAGTGAGGGGGAATTGAGGGCCACCTTGAAGAAGAGTGGTTTTTCCATTCAACGCTTCGAAGGGCTCTTGTCCATGTGCTTCGTGAGAGCAATAAAGGGAAGTACGTAACTCTCTTGATGAAATGCGAGTACCCTTTCAGGCGAGGGAACCCTTGCGAAGGTTAGGCGATAGATTTCGGGCCAGAAGCACCTTCGCCAGTCGAAAATCGCCTCATTGCCAGGACTATTCGCAACCTTCACGAGGGTGGATGGGGAGAGGAATACCGGCAACATAGAGAGCAAAGCACAGACAGAGGAGGCCAAAATTGGAGAATTTTGATATATCGAACTGGTTATGGCCGGCCGTATCTTTCGCGCTGGCCATCCTGTCGCTGTGGGCACTGCTGCGGCGGGCTCGAGCCCCGGTGCACCCGCAGTCGACCCAACTCATTGAGATGGAAGATGCGCTCAAAGAGGTCTACAAACTCCAGCGAAACGGGGTGACTGTGGAAGCCAGGGCCCTGGCCCGGACGATGGGCATCTCGGTCGAGATGACCGAGGGACTGATAGACACGCTGGTGGCCTCCAGTTGGGCCGATGGAGACGCGAGCGCAGGCATCTGCCTGACGGCGCGGGGTCGGGAGCGGGCGCAGGAACTGATCCGGGTGCACCGGCTGTGGGAGCGTTACCTGGTGGATCGGGAGGAGATGCCCCTGGAGGCCGTCCACGTCGAGGCCGACCGCCGGGAGCACGAGATGACTCCGGACGAGGCGGAGGAACTGGACGCCGAACTGGGCCACCCTGCATGGGACCCCCACGGGGATATCATCCCCGATGCTGGCTGTTGGGTGCCTCCTCCGGCCGGTATTCCCCTGGCAGCCTGCACGCCGGGCGACCGGCTGCGCATTCTGCATGTGGAGGATGAGCCGCCGGCCCTCTTCGCCCAACTGGTGGCTATGGGCCTGAAGCCCGGCGCTGAAGTGGAGATAGTTGAACGCCAGCCGGAGCATTTGAGGGTGAAGGTTAATGCAGACATCCTCCCCCTGGCAACGGCGGCCGCCGGGCGCGTCCACGCCGTGCCGGTGCCCGTTCTGCCTGTGCCCCTGGGTGAACTCCCGGTGGGCAGCCGGGCAATGGTGGCCGAGGTCAAGGGTGGCGGCAAACAGCAACGGCGCATGCTCGACATGGGCCTGGTGCCCGGCGCCGAGGTGACCGTGATCCGCACAGCGCCCCTGGGCGACCCGGTCGAGTACCGCATCAAGGGCACGGCCATTGCCATGCGCCGCACGGACGCCGACAGCATCCTGGTAGAAGAGGTGAGAAATGGATAAAAAGACAATCACTGTAGGTGTAGCTGGCAATCCCAACGTGGGCAAGAGCGTCATCTTCAACGCCCTCACCGGCAGCCGGCAGCACGTGGGCAACTGGCCAGGCAAGACGGTGGAGCGAGCCGAGGGGACCTTCCACTACCAGGGTTGGGAGATCCGCCTGGTGGACCTGCCCGGCACCTACAGCCTGGCCGCCCAGTCGCCCGAGGAGGTCGTCGCCCGCGATTACGTCCTTTCCGGCGAGCCGGACGTGGTGATTGACATCGTGGACGCCACCAGCCTGGAGCGCAATCTCAATCTGGCGCTGCAGATCCTGGAGTTGACCGGCCGGGTGGTGGTGGTCCTCAACTTGATGGACGAAGTGAAACGGCAGGGATGGGAGATTGACGTCGCAGCCCTGGAGGCAGACCTGGGTGTGCCGGTGGTACCCACCGTGGCTACGGAAGAAGAGGGTCTCCCGGAGTTAGTGGCGGCGATAGTGAAGGTGGCTACGGGGCAGCGCCAGACTCATCCGGCGGCGGTGAACTACGGGCTGACCGTCGGGGGATACGTCGAGAGCCTGGAGGCCGACCTGGCCCGCCTGGGCATTGATGGCCGGCGCCGCTGGGTGGCGCTCAAACTCCTGGAGGATGACCCGCAGATCGTCGCGGCTTTTCAGCAGGGGGACCTGGCGGCCTGCCGCCTGGAGCCGGACGACGATGCTTCGTCTCTCTCCCCCAAGGCCTTGCGGGCTATCCTGAACCGGGCCGTGCGCTTGCGCGAGGGGACCCGGCCCGACGCCAAGGTGGAGATCGTCCGCCGCCGCTTCGAGTTCGCCCACGACGTGGTGCACCGGGTAGTCCGTCGCCTGCGCCCGGTGGAAGAGAGCCTGACCGAGCGCATTGACCGCATCGTCACCCACAGGGTCTGGTCGTGGCCCATCATGTTGGCGACGCTCACTCTCGTCTTCTGGATCACCATCAAGGGCGGCGAAATCGGGGGCGGGTGGCTGGAGGCCGGCCTCTCCTGGCTGATCGGCGCCGCCCGTGCCTGGCTGACGGGCATTCAGGCCCCCTGGTGGGTGACCGGCGCGCTGGTGGATGGTCTTCTCATGGGCACGGGGACAGTCATCGCGGCCATGCTGCCGCCGATGATTATCCTGTTCATCGCCTTCGACCTGTTGGAGGACCTGGGCCTTTTGCCCCGGGTAGCCTTCAATCTGGACCGGCCTATGCGCGCGGTGGGCTCCCAGGGGAAGCAGTGCCTCGCCTGGGGCATGTGTTTGGGTTGCAACGTGACCGGCGTGATGGCCTCGCGGATCATCGAAAACAAGAAGGCCCGCCTGGCGTCCATCCTGACCGGCCCCCTGATCATCTGCAGCGGTAGTTACGGCGCGGGCGTGGCCTTGGCGATTGCCCTTTTTGGCGCTAGAGCCTTTCCGGTGATGCTCTCCCTGTTTTTCCTCAGCCTGGGGGCCGCATTTCTGGCCACTCTGGTGCTAAACAAAACCATCTTCCGGGGAGAGCCAGGCGGCTTCGTGCTGGAGATGCATCCTTATCGCCGGCCCCAGTTCGGGCAGGTGATCTGGCGGTCGCTGGTGGACCGGGTGGCACACACTATGTGGCGGGCGGTCGAGTTCGCCGCGCCGGCCACACTGCTCATCTGGATCCTGGGCAACGTGCCCCCCGGCGTTCCCTTTGAGCAGACGGCCATTGGTTGGCTGGTGCGCAAGCTGGCGCCGCTGGGCCGGGCCTGGGGGTTGGGCGGCGAGATGTTGGCCGCCCTGCTCTTCACCCTGCCGGCCAAAGAGATCATCGTGCCTGCCCTGGCTATGACCTATGGCCTGCAAGCCAGCCTGGCCGAGTCGGAGCAGGTGCTGAACTACTTGCCTCAGGCGTGGACGCCGTTGACCGCCTACACGTTCCTGGTGTTCTTCATGCTCTACCTGCCCTGCCTGGTCACCGTGTGGGCCACCTGGAAAGAGACCCGCAGCCTCAAGTGGACGCTGATGGGGTCGGCCGTGCCGCTGGTGATGGCCGGCCTGATCACGTTCCTGGTGTATCAGGGGGGACGGCTGCTGGGTTTCGCCTGATAAGGAGGTGAAAATGATTCCCCAAACAATCGCCGCAGTTTTGCTGGCTATCCCCCTGGCAGTGATAGCAGTTGTCAGTGTCCGCTACTGGGCCGAGTTCAGGGACAGCAGTAAGAGTGGAACAGCAAAGCAGGAAATACCGTATGCCAAACTCCTTTTGTCCTTGGTGGGATTTGGTTATTTCTGCATCTGGCCGTTTTGGATTGGGGGCACAGTCTTTCTGTTTCTGAACAAGTACTACAGCGTTTTTGGATTCCTGACCTTTTCCTCCCGTTTCGCACTTGCCATACAGGTCGTTGGATTCCTGATTTTTTACGCCGGAGCCATGCTGTTGAATTGGGCGCTCCTCTTGGCCGGGAAATACTTGCGCCCCTCGACCGCGGGCGTATACGGGGAGCATGAACTGATTCAAACCGGGCCGCTGGGAATCGTGAGGCATCCGTACTACGTGTCTTACGTCTTGATTCTGGTGGGGTCGAGTTTAGTGCTGCTGACTTATTGGCCGTTGGTTCCCGCTCTGTGTGTGATGATTGGCATCTATCCGACGGCAAAAGCCGAAGAAGAGATGCTAATCGAGCGATTTGGAGAGGAATACATCGAATACCAACGCAAAGTTGGCATGTTCTTTCCGAGATTGTTTTAGCGTGTGAGATGCGTCGCGTGTTAAAGCCTGGATGCGGCTCATATTTCGCGACGAGCACGCGATAGCGTGGTTCAAACGGATGCCCTGGGATGCCGACGTGGAGAGAGGGGAAAATGGGATTAACAGGTAGAATATATGAAATAATCGGGAGGCAAGCCCGCAAACCCAGTGGATGGCTCGGCAGGATGGTTTTCGGCCACCTGGCTGGGGACACAGACCTCTGACCGACTGGGCCATAGAGTTTTTGGACATGCAACCGGCGGATCACGTGCTGGACGTCGGCTGTGGCGGCGGCATGGCGATCAAATTGATAGCCAGGATAGCCATGGGTGGGTTCGTCGCTGGCGTTGACTATTCGGAGGTCATGGTGCAGCAGGCGCGCAAGCGCAACGCCGCTGCCGTGCGAGCCGGGCGCGTGGAGGTCAGATATGGAGATATCTCGGCCCTGCCCTTCGATGACGAGTCCTTTGACAAGGTCTGCGCCATCGAATCGTTCTACTTCTGGCCCAATCCGATAGCGAATCTGAAGGAGGTGCACCGTGTGTTGAAACCCAGCGGGCTGGTCGCCATTGCGATGGAGGGGAGCAAGGAGATGCCCAACTGGCGGAAATATGTGACTCTAGCGGATCGGATGGGGTTTCCGTTCTATTCCGGCGCTGAGATGGTGGAGAGGCTCACCGCAGCCGGGTTCAGCCAAGCGTGGTTCGAGACTGTGCCAGAGAAGGGCCAGGGCTGGTTGTGCACCCTGGCTGTCAAATAGGTTTTGTTCTTCTAAGGAGGATGGTTGGAACCCTATAAAGGACTTGATGTACGGCAAGGAGAGACCGATGCGTAGGGAGGAACATGACTAGGGCGGAAAAAGCCGCGCGCTATTGGGGCAAATTGGCCGACGTGTACGATGAAAACGAGCTCCTGGCAGGAGACACCTACCCGCCGATCATTGCCAAGCTCAAAAGCGAGTTCAACCCCAACGACCGGCTGCTGGACGCGGGGGCGGGCACTGGCCTGCTGACGGCCCACATCGTGCCGCTGGTGGGGCATGTCACCTGCACCGATATCGCGCTGGAGATGCTGGAGAAGGCCAAGGCGAGACTGGCAGACTTTGACCATTTGGACTATCGTGTGGAGGATGCCACCGCCCTGAGCTTCGAAGACGACACGTTCGATGTGGTGCTGTGCTGCAATGTCCTGCACCAGATGGCTAACCCGGAAGTAGCCGTGGGGGAATTCCACCGCGTGTTGCGGCCCGGCGGCAAACTGCTGGCCATCACCCTCACTGAGGGGGACATGTCGCTTTGGGCTAAACTGTGCACAGGCATCGAATATGTTCTTCGGTTCGGCATCCCCCCTGCCAGACATCCGTTCAAGTTGAACACCTTCTCCCATCTCATCGCCGATGCTGGGTTCTACGTGATCGAGGCTGTGTTGGTGACCTGGGAACCCATGCCCACGGCCTATGTCTCAGCCATCAAGCCGAGGGGCGGATACCTGGAAAAGTGGGGGGAGTGAGACGTGAAAGATAAATCCTTGTTACAAAAAATCGTATTGGCACTCCTGATCGTGGTGGGCGGCATTGCCTTCTTGTGGCTGGTGATCTTCCGGCTGATCTCCAAGCTCGGCAACAGGGGGCCTTGTCCCTACGCCCTGGCCTGGATGACAGACAACCCGCTGCGACGCTGGTATATGCGTGATCTGCTGGATCATGTGGGTATTCAACCTGGCGAGCGAGTGCTGGAACTGGGGCCAGGACCGGGGGCCTTTACCATTGAGGCAGCGCGGCGAACGGAACCGGGCGGTACACTGGTGACGGTGGATATCCAGCCCAAGATGATCGCCGCCACGGAGCGCAAAGTGCAGGCAGTGGGCCTGGCCAACGTCGAGACGCACGTCGCCAGCGCCTATGAACTGCCTCTGGAAGACGAGAGCGTCGCCCGCGCCTTCCTGGTGACGGTACTGCCCGAAATCCCCGACCAGCAACGGGCGCTGGCCGAATTGCGCCGCGTACTCAAACTAGGCGGGGTGCTGTCCGTCACCGAAGAGTTCCTGGATCCCGACTATCCACTGGCGCGGACGACCATCCGCTGGGCAGAGGAGGCTGGCTTGGAGCTGGCGGAGCGGTATGGCAACTGGTGGCGCTATACCCTCAACTTTCGCAAGCCCGCGTGAAGATGCACTGGACACAAGTCTTTCTGGCGGCAGCCCTGACCGTCTACCTGGGAGCCTTCGTTGCCATCCTGGTGGCGGTGAAGCGTAGCACCGGCGCAAGTCCTAAGGGGCACGCTGGGGGGCATCGCCTGGCGGCGCTGTTAAACGGGATGGCAACACTACTCTTCCTTGTGACCGCCGTCGCCTACCCCCTCGACGCCCGAAGCGTGGACTGGTTTGGACGTATCGCCCTCCTCGACCGCCCGGTCGTGCAGGGCCTGGGGGCAGCGGCATTGTTGCTGGCCGGGATATGTCTAATCTGGGGCGAGGTCTCGCTGGGCCGCTCGTTCCGGGTGGCGCTGCCGGAGAGCAAGCAGCCGTTGGTCATCCACGGCATCTACCGTTTCACGCGCAACCCGATGGCGCTGTCAATGGACTTGCTGGCCCTGGGCGTGCTGCTCTTAGCGCCAAGCTGGCTGGCGCTGGTCAGCCTGGCCTTGAACGTGGTGGGTTACGAATGGAAGATCCGGATCGAGGAAGCCTGCCTGCGGGAGACATATAGCGCGGCCTACGCCGCCTACTGCGCGCGGACCGGCCGCTACCTGCCCAGGTTGTTCAACCGCCGAGTCTTTTGGGAGAGAAGGCGGAATACCCACAGCAAATAGGGCTTGACAGGGGACAGGTGTCATCTATAATCTCTAAGCCGTGAAACGCTCTAATACCGGCACCATCACCGGCGAGTTGACCAGCGTCAGGGAGAAAGTGTTCTTCAGCCAGGTTGTGTCTAGTTATAAGGGGGGAAATCAACCATGCACAAAAAGATCGGCATCCTGGGCGGCATGAGCCCGGAATCAACGTCAGAGTACTATGAGTACATCACCCGCACCTACACCGAGCGCTTCGGCG
>CAZZEX010000049.1:0-33618 GCA_964653285.1 uncultured Anaerolineales bacterium | reverse complement strand
AAGTAGGTCGGATTTGCTATCCGACCCTATGGCGGTTAGCAAAACCGCCCTACGCTGCCCCTGCCCCAAGATATTGAGAAGATACAGTTGCAGGATGTGCCAATCGTGATATACTCGCCCTGCCACGCGGAGTGAGGCATGGACACGGTAGAGAATCAGGGACAACAGGTCGGGTGGATAAGCAGGGCGTGGCGCAACGGTTGGCCAATAGGGGCCCTGGCGCTGCTGTGCGCGGCGTTCTACTGGGACGTATTGTGGCTCCCCGCCGACCGCATCGTCGCCGGGAATGATCTATCCAATATGTTCCTCCACTGGCTCCGCTTTGCTGTCTCCTCGATCCAGCAGGGCCAGTTCCCCCTGTGGAACCCCTATTCCTTTTCGGGCCTGCCCTTCGTCGCCAATCCCCAGCCAGCGCTCTTCTATCCCCCGACGTGGTTGGCACTGCTGATGCCCGTCACCAGGGCGCTGGGCCTGATCGCCGTGCTGCACTTGTGGCTTGCCGGCGTGGGGATGTACGCCTGGCTGCGCTCGGAGGGGGCGTCGGCTGCAGGGGCACTGTTGGGTGGGGCTGTCTTTGCCTTCAGCGGCTACTTCTTCGTGCGCATGTATGCCGGCCATCTGGGAGTCATCACCACTGGAGCGTGGCTACCGCTGCTGCTGTGGGTCTACCGGCGTACTGTGGAGCGTCGCTCGTGGAAACTTGCCGTCCTGGGGGGACTGCCAGCCGGGCTTTCTATCCTGGCGGGACACACGGCCTCGTTCATCTACGTCGCGCTGGCGCTGGTCGCCTACGCCGCCTTCTGCGCCTGGGAAGGCTGGCGGGAGGAGCGGGCCTGTCAAGAAACCAGGTTTTTTCCGAAAAACCTGGTTTCTGTGGCGCTTCCCCTGGCCTGGGCGGGCGTAATGCTGCTCACCGGGTTGGCCCTGGCAGCGGTGCAACTCCTCCCGATGGCCGAGTTGGCGATGCGTTCGACCCGGCAAGCCGCGCCCAGTTACGATTTCGCTGCCCGCTTCTCCTGGCCACCCGGCTACCTGCTGACCCTGCTGGTGCCCAACTTCTTCGGCGAGCCGGCACACACGGGCTACTGGGGCGACGGCATCTACGACGAGTTCATATTCTATGTTGGCGTCCTGCCGCTGTTCCTGGCGCTCCTGGGCCTGAGATTGCGGCACCGGCTGGCCCCGTTCTTGTTCGCGCTGGGCCTGGGCGCGCTGCTGCTGGCCTTGGGGAAATATGGGAGCCTGTATCCCCTGTTCTATCGCTTCGTGCCGCTGTTTCGGATGGCGCGAGCGCCGGCCAGGGCCGGGTTTCTCTTCACGCTGGCCGCCGCCGCACTGGCCGGCCTGACGGTGACGGCGCTCCAATCCTCCGCCGAGGGTAAAGATGAGGAACGGGCGCGGCTGCTGGAGCCGCTGCAGCGGCCGCTGGTGCTGACCATAGCAGGGGGTACGCTGGCACTGGTCGTGGCCGGCTTCGCGGCCTTCGCCCTGGGGCGTGAAGCAAACCCGGCGGCAGGGCGGTTGTGGCACCAGGCCAACCAGACGGCGCTGTTCTTGCTCTTTTTCCTCCTGTCGGCCGGCTTGCTGACGGCCTGGCGCGATGCTCCTTCTCGTCACGCCGGCCCATGTGCCGGGTTCTGGGCACTGGCGCTGAGCCTGGTGGTGCTGGACCTGTGGACATTCGGCAGCGGCGCGGTAGAGGTGGTAGACGTGCAGGAAAGCGCCTACTGGCGCGTTGTGGCCCAGGCCGTGCCTGATCCCCAGGCGGCGCGGGTGCTCCCCTGGGGGCTGAACGACTTCGCGCAGAACGGGGGGATGGAGTTCGGACTGCGCAGCGTTCTTGGGTACGACCCGCTGTTCCTCCAGCGATACGGGGAGTTCATCGGTTCGTGGCCTGACCCCCGCGCGCGGACCTACGACCTGCTGAACGCTCGTTACCTCGTGACCACGGCCCCGCAGGAGTTCCCACAGGACCAGCCTGACACCCCTCGGCTGCTGCTCGAGCAATCCGGGGTATGGGTCTACGAGCGGCCTGCCGCGCTCCCACGGGCGTGGGTCGCGCAGCAGGTTGAGGTGATGGACGATGCAGCGGTGCTGGCCCGCATCCACGAGCCGGACTTCGACCCACGCACGACGGCGTTGCTGGACTCGGCGCTGGAATGTGAGGGCACGGCCATGAGCCCGGCGCCGCCTGTTCACGGCGGCGCGGGCCAGGTTGAGATCGTGCGTTACGAGGGAAACCGGATCGAGGCGCAGGTTCAGGGGGAGGGTGGGCTGTTGATCTTCAGCGAAGTGGATTACCCCGGCTGGCGAGCCACGGTGGACGGCAACCCTACCCCGCTGGTGCGCGCCGACTACTTGCTGCGCGCCCTTTGCGTGCCAGCGGGTGAGCACAGGGTCGTGCTGGCATACGACCCGCCGTTGTTGAAATTCGGGCTGGCGCTTACGGGTCTGGCGCTGCTGTTGATCGTCGGGGTCGCTGTCTGGCAGCCATCCAGAAGCCCCCGGCGGTAGCCAGGGGAGCCGTCACGTGCTTGCCCGCCGGTAATGCTCCCCCACCTTCGGCGAGGGCCTCAAGCGGAGGTGAAATGTGAACACCCAAACAGGGCTTGACCCTCTCGCCCTGAGGGCCGATTTTCCTGTCCTGGCGCGGGAGGTGCACGGTAAACCACTGGCCTATCTCGATAACGCTGCCTCGACGCAGAAGCCGCGGGTAGTGATCGAGACGCTGGAAAAGTTCTACCGGGTCCACTACGCCAACATCCATCGGGGGGTGCATACCCTCAGCGAAGAGGCGACCGCTGCTTACGAGGAAGCGCGGGACAAGGTCGCCGCGTTCATCAATGCGCCGCACCGGAGTGGTGTGATCTTCACCCACAACGCGACGGAGGCGATCAACCTGGTGGCCTACGCCTGGGGCCGGGCCAACGTGGGGCCGGGCGACCGCATCGTCGTCACCGAGATGGAACACCACAGCAACCTGGTGCCGTGGCAGTTGCTGGCGCGGGAGGTAGGGGCCGAACTGGCCCACGTCTCCGTGACCGACGAGGGACGGCTCGACCTGGAATCTCTCGACCGCCTATTGCAAGGCCCGGTCAAGTTGGTCGCTTTCACGCACGTCTCTAATGTGCTGGGCACGGTTAACCCGGCTCGGGAGATCACCACCCGCGCCCACGCGGCTGGCGCGCGGGTGCTGGTGGACGCGGCGCAAAGTGTGCCCCACCTGCCGGTGGACGTTGGAGCGTTGGATTGCGACTTTCTGGCCTTTTCCGGCCACAAGATGTGCGGGCCGACGGGCATCGGCGTGCTCTACGGTCGCCCGGAATTGCTGGAGAAGATGCCGCCTTTCCTCACCGGCGGCGGGATGATCAGCCGGGTAGGGCGCACGGAGGCGAGTTGGGCGGACCTGCCCTGGAAGTTCGAGGCCGGCACTCCAGCCATCGCTGAGGCGGTGGGGCTGGGCGCGGCGGTGGACTACCTGAGCGCGGTGGGAATGGAACCGGTGTGGGCGCACGAGCAGGAGTTGGCGGCCTACACTTTAGAGCGATTGGAAGAGGCACCAGGTGTACGCGTGGTCGGACCGCTGGCCAGGGAGCGGAGCGGTGTGGTCGCCTTCACCGTCGCATCCATTCACCCTCATGACCTAGCCCAGGCGCTCGATTGGGAGGGCGTCGCCATCCGCGCTGGCCTCCACTGCGCGCAGCCGCTCCACGAGCGCTTGGGGCTGGAGGCCACGGCGCGGGCCAGTTTCTACCTCTATAACACTCGCAAGGAGGTAGACCGGCTGGTAGAGGGGATCCAGAAAGCACAAGGTTGGCTGGCAGGTTGAGAACCGGGGAGGCCAAGTGGAAAACTTTTACCGTGAGCACATCCTCGATCATTATCGCCATCCCCGCAACCAGGGGACATTGGAGGACGCGGATATCTCCTGCGAGCGGGACAATCCGGTCTGTGGCGACGTGGTGCGGCTCGACATCCGGCTGAGCGATGGGCGGGTGAGCGAGGTGCGGTTCAGCGGCCACGGCTGCGTGATCAGCATGGCATCGGCCTCAATATTGACCGAGGAGATCCTGGGCAAGACCGTGGAGGAACTGATGACGCTGCAGGACGAGGACGTGTTCAGGATGCTGGGCATCACGCTGGGGCCAGTGCGGGCAAAGTGTGGACTGCTGCCGCTACGGGTGTTACAGAGGGGGTTGGCCCGTCTAGGGGAGACCTGACCCCCCAGTCCCTTATCACTTTATGGCCGGGCGGCCTCGGCGAGCACGACGTGCCCCTTAAGTTGGCGCGCACGGAGTTCAGCACCGTGCTGCGCTCCGCACCGCCGTGGATGGGGTTGTCAAAGCATCGGCCAACCTGGCCGGGGTGAGCCGCCGCTCGTGTTCAGCATCTTCCCCAGGCAGGTGACCGGGTCCGGCTGCCGTACCACGGAGGCGGTCTTCGAGCCCAGCCTCAAACTCAAACCGGGCGAGGTGGGGGCCAGTCTGGGCCGCGTGGGGCGCACCGTACAGGTCGGGCAACTGCGCCCCAGCATAGACGGCTTATACGCCGAGGACAGCGCCTCTTCCTTTCATCGTCAGCGCCAGCGCTACAGTGGAAACCCGAGCGCTTTCGGGGAGGTTGGTCAGGTGGCGCTTTTGCTCGGGGCACCTGTTCCTATGTGCTACGTCACGCCTGCCGGCGGAAAGATTTTACCCGGGTTGAGGATGTTCAGTGGGTCGAAGACACGCTTGATGCGCCGCTGGAGCGTGATCAGCGTCGGGTCCATCACCAGTGGCAGGTAATGCGCGCGCTTGGAGCCGATGCCATGTTCCCCGCTGATGGTCCCACCTGACCGGGCGACCACCTGGTACAGGTCTTCCAGGATCACCGGCAGTTTCGCCTGCCACTCCTCCATCGAGGTCTCCGGCCGCTTGACGATGGTGGCGTGCAGGTTGCCATCCCCGGCGTGGCCGTAACAGGGGATCAACACGTCGTATTGCCGCGAGAGCCGCTCCAGTTCCGGCATCAGGTCGGGAATCTGCGCCAGGGGCACGACGATATCTTCCAGGCTCTGCACCGGGCAGACGGTCTTGAAGGCCTCCGCCATTTCCTGCCGGGGGCGCCACATCCTCCTTTCGCTGCTGGGGGTGTTGCCTACGTAGACGTCCAACGCCCCGGCCTCCAGGCACAGGTCAATGATACTGTTGTACTCTGCCTCGACCTGGCTCTCGCTGTAGCCATCCACTTCGATAAGCAGCATAGCGCCGATGTCAGGGTGGGGGGGACGTTCTCCCATGTGATCGTAGGCAGTTTGAACCGAGAGACGGTCCATAAACTCGATAGAGGCAGGGATCATGCGGCCTTGCGTCATAACCCGTGGCACCGCCCCAATGGCGGTGCGTACGTCGGCAAAGGGGACCAGGAGGACCACCCGGGCTCTGGGCAGGGGCAGCAGCCGGAGGGTGATGCGGGTGAAGATGCCCAACGTCCCCTCTGACCCGACCATCAGGTGCAGGAGGTCGTAGCCAGTGACGTCCTTGACCCGCTTGCCGCCCAGTTGCACGGTCTCACCGGTGGGCAGCACCACCTCCAGCCCCAGCACGTAACGCCCGGTGACGCCGTACTTGATGGCCCGGCCACCGCCAGCGTTTTCGGCCACGTTGCCGCCGATGAAGCAG
Organism: uncultured Anaerolineales bacterium; assembly: GCA_964653285.1. Lineage (GTDB taxonomy): Bacteria > Chloroflexota > Anaerolineae > B4-G1 > B4-G1 > CAZZEX01. The sequence continues at coordinate 27,958 of CAZZEX010000049.1, read as the reverse complement.
AGCTCCACGCTCATCGGATAGCCAGCGTAGAAAAGCCCATACTCCTGAACCGCCTCGTTGATGTCGTTGGTCACCACGCCGGGTTCGACCACGGCCACCATGTTCTCGCGGTCAATTTCCAGGATGCGGTTCATGCGCTCCAGCGAGAGCAGGATGCCGCCGTAGACCGGCACTGCGCCGCAAGAGAGCCCCGACCCGGCACCGCGCGGGGTGACCGGAATGCGCTCCCGGTTGGCCAGCCGTAAGACCCGCGCAATCTCGGCAGCGGTCGCCGGTTTAACCACGGCCTCAGGCATATGGGCGTGCTCGGCGCCGGCCACCTCGTCGTGCGCGTAATCCAGCATCGCGGCCGGATCGTCGTAAGTGACGTGCTGCTCCCCGACGATGCCACCCAACCGGGCGACGATGGCCGGGGTGACGGGTTGGTAGGGATGCTCAGTGGTGCCCGGAACCATCAGATCAACGTCCGCCAACATTCTCATGATCCTTTTCCAACCAATTCTAGCCCGCCTGAGCCAATAAGTCAAGCGGCGCAGCGGCGCGGTTCATTGCTTAGTGATCCCCGCCACTGCTCAATCGAAGCGGAAACGCCACACGGCGACGAGGAAGAAGACTGCGGCGAAGCCCAGCAGGACAGCCGCCTCCGGCCACACCCCCACCAGCCCATACCCCCGCACCAGCACGTCCTGGAAACCCTGCATGGCCCAGCCGTGAGGAGTGAAGCGGGCCAGCGTCTGCATGAAGTCGGGCATGGCGAAGGTCGGCACCAGGCAGCCCCCCATAGCCGACATGGTCAACGTCAGCAGCACCGAGAGCCCGCTGATCTGGGTCTGGGTCTTGCCGAAGGTGGCTACCAGCACGCCCAGCCCTGTGGCCGCTGCCGCCAGCGCCAGGCTGACCGCCAGCAGCGCGGCTGGCTGTCCCAATGCCATCCCAAAGAGGAAGTGAGCCACGCCGAACATGACCGCCACCTGGAGCAAGTTGACCAGGTAGTAGGGCAGTAATTTGCCAGCCAGGAGGATAGGCTTGGGCAGTGGCGCGACCAGCAGGCGGCGGAAGGTGCCCTCCTGTTTCTCCCGCAGGATGGATTCGGCCATGGTAGCCACGATGAAGAAGACGCCGAAGACAGTGTAGCCGGGCACGTTCTGCTGGTAACTGTCGGGGAAGACCTCGATGCCCATCCCCGGCGGCGCTACCTGCTCCATGTGGACGACGTTCGTCTCCTCTGCCTCGATCGTCATCTCGTCGAGGGGTATCTGCGCCTCTCCAGGCAGGTGGGTGAGCACCTCGGCCAGACCAGCTTCGAGACGGGCCGGTATCAGCGCAGTCTCGGCCACACGCTCAGCGACGCCGAATACCATCCCCTGGATGGGAGCGATAAACTGGGTGGATACGGCGGGGTCGGTGATCAACTCGATCGTGGCCCTGGCCTCGGCGTCCTCCAGCCTCCCCTCCACGCGCGCGGAGAAGTCGGCCGGGAAGACAACGGCCACCGCCCGGTCACCATCGCTCACCAGCGCCTCGGCTCGCTCGCGGGTCAGCGGTTCATCCTCCCAGGCCGTCTCCACCTCGATGCCGTCTATGTTATCCAACTGGGCGATGGCTTCAGCCGCTAGGCCGCCGCTATCCAGGTTGACCACCGGCAAGTGCCGCGGCTGCCCGGTGTCGCCGGGGTCAAACGTGCCCTGCAGGGCGGTGCTCATGACGATGATGAACATCATCGGCATGAGGAAGAGCACCGCCATGCCGCCGATGTCCTTGAACAGGATTTTCAGGTCTTTCCAGGTGATTGATAGAACTTGACGTAGCATTTCACTCCTCCAATTCGCCATTCGCCATTCGCCATTCGTCAGTCCCTCAGCCGCTTGCCGGTTAGATGCAGGAAAACCGTCTCCAGGTTGGGCTCCAGCACCTCCAGTGCGGTGACGTCAGTATCGGTCCTGTTGAAGAGCGCCAGCAGGCTGACCAGCGCCTCCTGTGCGCGGGTCGCCTCCACCTTCACCTTGCCGTCGAGCCGTGTCGCGGCCCGGACCTCAGGCAGCGCCCGTATCTGGTCCAATAGCCCCTCGGCCATCCCGTTGGCCACGCCCAGGTGGATGATACCCCCGCCCAGGTCGGCGACCAGTTTGTAGGGTGTGTCCAGGGCGATGATGCGTCCCTGGTCAATGATCGCCACGCGGTGGCACAGCCGCTCGGCCTCCTCCATATAGTGCGTGGTGTAGAGGATGGTCATACCGGCCGCGTTGAGCCGCTCCACGTGCTCGAAGATGGCGTTGCGCGACTGGGGGTCCACGCCGACGGTCGGCTCATCGAGGAAGAGCACTTCGGGGCAGTGGAGCAGCCCGGCGGCGATGTTGAGCCGCCGTTTCATACCGCCGCTGAAGGTCTCGACCGCGCCGCTGGCCCGTTCCGCCAGGCCCACCATCTCCAGTGTCTCGTCCACCCGCTGGCGCAGCGCCCGGCCGTGCAGCCCGTAGATGCGCCCATAGAAGTTGAGGTTGTCGCGGGCGCTGAGTGTGGGGTAGAGTGCCAGTTCCTGGGGTACCAGCCCGATGCGCCGCTTGACCTGCTGGGGCGCTTTCACGACGTCGTGCCCGGCGACGATGGCTGTGCCGTCGCTGGGCTCTAGCAGGCAGGAGAGCATCGAGATGGTGGTGGTCTTGCCAGCCCCGTTAGGGCCCAGGAAGCCGAAGACTTCCCCGTGGCGAATGGCGAAACTGAGGCCGCGCACCGCCTCGACGTCGCCGTATCGCTTGACCAGCCCTTGCGCTTCGATTATGTTTTCGCTCATCACGTACCTCCCATTTCCTTATTCGCGCTCATTATACCCTGTCGGGGGTCGTTTGTGATGTGCCGGAAGGGGGATTGCGGGGACATAAAAAAGCGGGCCCTTTTCAGGGCCCGCTGTGACGAAGGTCATACTCTCAGGACATATACTTCTGCGCTACAATAATCCCAACTCCTGCGCCTGCAGCACCGCCTGGGTGCGGTCGCGCACGCCGAGTTTGGCCAGGACGTTGCTGACGTGGTTCTTCACCGTACCTTCGGCAATGAACAGCCGCTCGCCGATCTCACGGTTGGAGAGCCCTTCGGCTACCAGCGCCAGCACCTCCAACTCCCGCGCGCTCAGTGGCTCGACCAGCGGCTGCTCGCGGCGGCGGTGTTCCCGCTCGGTAAGGCGGGCGAACTCGGCCACCACCTTGCGGGCCACGGAGGGTTGGATGAAGGCCGCACCCCGAGCGGCGGCGCGAATCGCCTCAGCCAGTTGCTCGGAGGGCACGTCCTTGAGCAGGTAGCCGACCGCCCCGGCCCGCAGTCCCTCGAAGACGTACTCGTCGTCGTCGAAGGTGGTGAGGATGATGACCTTTACTTCGGGGCAGGTGTCGTGGAGGCGGCGCGTGGCGGCTACGCCGTCGAGCCCCGGCATGCGCACGTCCATCAGCACCACGTCGGGTTGCATCTGCCGTGCCCGTTCCACTGCCTCGGCTCCGTCGCCGGCCTCGCCTACGACGCGGATGTCGGGGGTCAAGTCGAGCAGCACGCGCAGTCCCTCGCGCATCAGTTGTTGGTCATCGGCCAGCAGGACGCGGATCTCAGCCATCGTCCCGCTTCTCCACCGGCACTTCCACCCGCAGCCGGAAGCCGCCCTCGGGACGGTCACCGGCCTCCAGCGAGCCTCCCAGCAGCGCCACCCGTTCCCGCAGACCTAGCAGCCCGAAGCCCTCGGCTTCCTCCCCGCGCCGGCCCGTGCCGTTATCGCTGATGGTCAGCACCACCCGCCTCGGTTCGTAGGTCAACGTCACCTGGACGGCGCTGGCGTTGGCGTGTTTGCGCACGTTGGTCAACCCCTCCTGGGCGGTGCGGTAAAGAGCCGTCTTGGTCTGGATCGGCAACGGGCAGGTCTCACCCGCAATCGTGAAAGTCGTCGCGATCCCGCTGGTGCGGAGGTTCTCCACCACTTCGCCGATGGCCTCTCCCAGCGCCGCCGTGTCCAGCGGCGGGGCCCGCAGCGCGGCCACCGAGCGCCGCACCTCGGCCAGGCTCTCGCGGGCCAGCATCTGTGCCGTGGCGATGGCTGCGGCGGCCCGCCGGGGCTGCGTGGCGATGAGTTGGCTCGCCGCCTCCAGTTGCACGGTGATGGTGGTCAGGTAATGGCCCAGGCTGTCGTGGATCTCGCGAGCCAGCCGGTTGCGCTCCTCGGCCACGGCCAGCGCCTCGACCTGGACGGCATAAGCCCGCAGTTGGCGATGGGTGGCCTCCAATTCGGCCAGCAACCGCTCGGCCCGTTCTCGCTCCCGCTGCTGCTGGATCAGGGAGGCGCTGACGGCGATGAAAAAGACAAAGCCGCCACCGTAGGGGAGGAGCATGGCCAGCGCCGTCTCTACGTCGCTCACTAGCAGATAGTCCAGGAACAGCGCGCCGACGCAGAGCAGCGTGAATGCGCTTGCCTGACGAAAGGTGAGCGAGAGATAGGCGGAGGGGACGACGATGAAGTAGAGGATAGGCAGGTAGGGATCCCCCCGGCCGACGAGCACGATGGTGAAGACCAGGCCAGCCTGGAGCAGTAGGAGTCCACCGCGCTGCCAGAGCGGGGCGTTGGCGTGGGGCATAAGGGGAATGGTGAGAGCGAAAGCAATGAAGAGGGCGGTAAGGGGAAACCAGGTGGCAGGCTGGCGCAGTTCAGGGACGGCCAACAGAGCGACAGCGTAGATGGCCGCCGTAGTGACGTAGGCAGCAATGAGCAGGAAACGCTCGCCGGCTGGCGGATGAGGAGTAGGGGGAGTGTCGTCTATGATGGGGGAACGTGTGGGCTTCATTCCTCGTCTGTGTCGGGGTATGGGAGTGTGGGGGTGTGGGGGAAGTAGGGGGCGGTGGGTTCGCGCAGTTGTGACGGGCTGCACCAGGCGTTGGGATTGGCCATCATCTTCACCAGGCCGCCGGCGACGTTCTCGTAGGTAGCGTAGAGGGCATCGTGATCCTGCTGGGTGATGTAGGCGCAATCCAGGGCAAAGTCCAGCCAGACCTGGGTCTCGGCGGCTTCACTGTCGGAGTCGCTCAGTTTGCTGACAAAGTGGGCCGGGTAGCGACGCTTGCGCCAGGCCTCGGCGATATTGGCACAGACCGAGCGTGAGGAGCGACGAATCTGGTCGGTGAGCGAATAACGTTCTTCTTTCGGCCAGCGCTTCGACAACTTGTAAATGCGCGTCGCCGTCGCAAACGCCTGCTGATATACACGCAGTTCCTTATAGTGCTTCACCAGCGCCATTTAGACCTCCCACACCCCTATACTCCCACACCCCCATACTCCCACACTCCCATATCCCTCACTCACGCACTCCCTCCGTACACCCCCCGGTACTCTTCCGGCAGCAGTTCGGCGATGCGGTGCATGATGAGATCGGTGTACTCGTGCAACTTCTGGCCCCGCACCCGGCCGCTTTCGGGCAGGCGGAAGGGCTTACCGACGATGACCCGCACATGGGTGCGGCGCAGCCGGGGCAGATTGCGCTTGATCTGCTCGGTGCCCGTCAGTCCTACCGGCACAATCGGCACATCGGCGCGGGTGGCCAGGTAGGCCGCGCCGGTCTTCCCCTCTTGTAGCGCGTAGATGCCACGGGCACGGGTGCCCTCCGGGGCCATCCCCAGCACCTCCCCGCGCTTCAGCACGTCCAACGCTTCGCGCAGCGCCTTGCGATCCACCTCGCCCCGCCGCACCCAGATGGAGCCTACTATCGCCAGCAGTGGAGCATAAATCGGATTGCGCTTATGCTTGGCCGCGGCGAAGGCACGGACCGTGTGCGGGCATACGGTCAGCAGTAGAGGAGAATCGAAGACCGCCAGGTGATTGGTCACCAGAATGTACGGGGGCTCAGCGGGGATATTCTCCAGCCCGGTGTACTCCCGATGGGTGATCAGGCTGAGCAGGATGTTGACGATGGCGCGCAGCATCCGGTACAACAAGGCTATTCCCCCTTGATGAGTTATTCCGCCGGGATGTGTCCCAGCGCGATGACGTTGAAGGGCGTATCGTTGGTGGGGATGTCATCGTGGACAGTGAATAGCAGGGTGAATGGCGCTGTCGCACCTGGTGCCAGCGTGCCCTCGACCTCCACCGTCTCCCGTCGAAACCCCGTGACTAATCCCTGGGCGTCGTAGGCGGTCACGATGACGCTTACGCTGCCGGCGGCCTGCTCCGCGCTGGTGTTCTGCACCGCCCCGCTCACCTGGAGCTGCGAACCGGAGGACTGGCCCTCCGCCTCGGTTACAGCGATTGGTACGTAGGAATCAGCCAGCGCTCCGGCTGCCTCGCCGCGGACAATCGTCACCTGTGGGCTGGTCCAGCCCGGTGGGGGGGTCGTGAACAGGATGCCGAAGGGCGAGCGCTCCCCAGGCGGGATGAGGTCGGCGGCCGCGAATGCATCCGCCTCGGTCAACGGTTCACCGGCTGCGTCGAGGAGCGTCACGTGTACCTGCACGTTCGTGAGGGTGAAATCGGTGGGGTTGACGATCTCTCCTAAGCACCACAGGCTGCCGACAGGCGTCTCATAGAAAGCGATGCCCTGCACGCCAAAGGGCAGTGGCGTGGGAGTAGGCAATAATAAGCCCGGTGTAGTTCCGGCCGCTTCCTCGCCGGTGGGGATAATCAGCCTCTGTCCCACTTGCAGAAGCTGAGGATTCTCAATGTCGTTGGCTGCCTGGAGTGTCTGCACGCTCACCCCGTAGTCGAAAGCGATGCTCAGTAACGTCTCCCCCCTCTGGACAACGTGGATGATCGGTGTGGGGGTGATGGTCGGTGTCGCCGTGGCAGCCGGTGGGATGAGTGGTGCCGTGGCGGTTGGGCGGAGTGTGGGTATGGGCGCAGGGATTGACGTGCTCGTTGGGGATGTGCCTACGGTCGGTTGGGGGGTGATCACTTCGCCACAGGCCGTCAGTACTATCAGCGCCGCTGCCAGAGAAAAGCCGAGGACTGTTTTCATCATCTGCCGAACTCCAACACAACGGGCGAGAGGGGACTCTAACCTCATTGTCGTGACATCGCTTGCTGCAACTGGCTGTCTTGCCGTTCATTATACCACATCCACCGCCACACGCTAGCGAGTGATAGCCCGCCGTATTAGGGACATGCTTGACTTTTCGGCGACTCAATGGCAAAATAGGTAGCAGTGCAAAACTTGCGTCACCCTGAGCGAAGCCGAAGGGTCTCGACCAAGGTAGTAGGGAGATTCTTCGCTACGCTCAGAATGACGGCCTGTGCGTATCATCTCAATAAGTTGGGGCAGGTTTGTTGGTGAAATGCCTACTCAGGTGTGGTGCGGCACCAACAGAACGAGCACATTACCAGTTTGGCAGTAATCCAGGAGCCAATCTACGGAGGGTGTCATGATGCTCCCAGTTGAAGTTGCTCTGCTTGTCTGGTGATCAGGTCGGCGAGGCTGGGCATTTCGTAAGCGCCAGAGACACGGTCATAGATGTACTCGTAGAAGCTCACATCCTGCTTTTTCGCCGTGGCCGCCAGGGTGGCAAAGGTGTCCCTGGCCTTTGTGCCATCTTCTGTGCGGGTGCCAAGACTGATTTTCCGCTTGCGGACCTGCCTTCTTGCTCCGAGTTCCGCCGGGTTGTTATGCAGTGGGATTTCGGGATGATCGAGCACCATGAGCAAGAAGTGCTTCTTGGCCTTGGTCTTGGCAATGCGTTTATCCAGCGCGTCATAACCGGTCACGGTCGAGAAGAGTTCGTCAAACTCGTCAGTTAGCCGGACACGGTCTTCTGTAGTTGGATGCTCTCGGTAGTCGCGGGGCTGTTTGTAGAAGCCCCAGTAGCGCTTCTGGAAGGCGTCCAGGAGCTGGCGATGATGCGCCACGTAGGGAACGAGCTTCTTGTAGTGCCTTCCATCGTGTATCCAGCACAGGGCGAGTTCTTCGGTCACCAGCTTGAACTGAGGGGCATCGTCGCATAAGACCAGGCGCACAACGGGGGACTCCAACTGGGCGTGGTAGGCTGCCACGGCCGCAGCATCCAGTGCCCGATTGCGCTGTAAGGGTCCCAAATCAGGCATGTGCTCGTCCAGCAGGCCGGTAAACTCGGCTTCGCTCAGTTCCTGATCCTGTGGGAAGCGCTTCAACCGGCGTACCACCCGCGCCGGCAGTTTGAGCAAATGGAGCAATTCGAGCGCTTCCGCATTGAGGAGAAAGGTGCGCTTGTTCGAGTTCCTGAGCACGTCTACCACCGTCAACCGGCTCTTCTTTTCTGTCGTGAAGTAGGCTGTGTAGAGAGGGTTGCACACAATCTGGCAGTACTGATTTTGCCCGTTCACTCGCGCCCCCGTGTCATCTATGTGCTGCCACGGGCTGCTGCGCAAACCGGCTTCGTAGACCGCGTCCTTCTCTGTGTGGAAGGCTTTTTTGTCCTTGATCAGAATGTTGAAGAGTTGTCCCGACGAAATCTGAATCCCGAAGTGGTCGAAGAACTCCAGTATCTTGGGCTCTGTCGCCTGCATACCGAAGTTCATGACGATTGCCAGCGACTTGAGGCCTGGCCCAAATTGCCCCTCGTAACCACGGGGCAACTCCGCCAGATACGTCTTGCCTTCAGAGCGGGAATGGTACTTCTTCTTCCGAAACAGAATGTTGTTCGTCCGAATGTCGAGGTCTTGCACCACTGTATCTTCGTAACTCTTGAACCGGGCATCCGCAGGCAGACGCTCTGTCTCAACGTCGAGCATTTCTACGTGGTCGATCTTGATCCGATCCAACTTGCGGCTTTTCTTCCACTTCTTCGGCTCGTGCCGTTCCCGCTCAGAGGAATGATTGGACGAAGTCCGCTTCCTCTTACGCGGCCTGATGTTGGGTTTGCCTTGTTCACCCTTGAGATGGTTGATTTCGTCGCGCAGGCGATGACCTTTGTGCGTGTAGCCTGCATTTGACCTGTTCCTTCAAACACCATCCGGTGATCCCTGGTGCGTACTCTATCTGTTGTACACTTATATAGAGAAGCTGTCAAGTCGGGGAGACGTTGTGTTGAAGTTCAAAAGTGAACCATTTAAGGCTGAAAGGTGAACCATTTGAAGTTGAAAAGCGAACCGCTCATGATAGAGTCCTCCGAAGTTAATCTCAGACACGGAGGAACGAAATGGTCCAGTTACACAAGCGGTTCACTGACGAGCAGGTTAAAGTGCTACTCCATGAATACTGCCAGGGCGTACTGGCAAGAGCCGAGATTCAAGAGATATCGGACGTCGGCAAGACGCGATTCTTCGCCCTACTCAAAGAGTATCGAAAAGACCCAGAAGCCTTCACCGTCGCTTATGAGAGACGTACTCCAAGCAAGTTGTCTACCGACGTTGAAGCAGAGATTGAATGGGAGCTGTTGTGTGAGAAAGAGATCGTCGAGGACAAACGACTGCCGATCTCGGGATATAAATACTCTGCCCTGCGGGATCGTCTCAAGAAGAAAGGCATCAAAGTGTCTGTGACCACAATCATTGACCGTGCCAAGCGCTTGGGGTGTTACAAGCCCCGCAAGAAACGGAAGTCCCACGACCGCGAAGTGTTGATGGCCTAGGCTCTGGGCACGCATATCTCCTTCCAGGCCAACCGGGCCAGGCATGGCGTCCTCGCAAGGCTTGATTGAGGGGTAACGCCTGCGGCGAAGGTCGGCTTTTTGCCCCCTTTAGGAACCCAATCATTCTTCGACTCAAAAAGCCGCCGAGAACTCGGCGGCTTCCCGCTTTCTAGAGAGAGGGTCATAGTCAGGCAATCTGGCTACCCTTTCAGGGCGCCGGCCATCAGCCCGCGCAGGAAGAAACGACCCAGGAAGACGTAGATCAGTAGGGTAGGCAACGCGGCCAGGAACGCCCCCGCCATCTGGACGTTCCATTCTACAATCTGGCTGCCAGCCAGATTCTGTAGAGCCACTGTAACCGGCCAGAAACTGGGACTCGTAAGAGTCACGGCGAACAGGAACTCATTCCAGATGGACGTAAACTGCCAGATTATGACGACGACGAAACTGGGGATGGCTAGCGGCAGCATAACGTATCGGTAGATGCCCAGGAGTCCGGCCCCGTCAATGTGCGCCGCTTCGACCATCTCTGTCGGGACAGAGGCATAGTAGTTGCGGAAGATCAGCGTGGTGATTGGGATGCTGTAAATCACGTGCACGAGGACCAATCCCCAGAGTTTGCCATAAAGGCCTATGGTTTGCATGAAGCGCACCAGCGGGATGAGGATGCTTTGATAGGGGATGAACATTCCAAACAGCATGGTCGTGAACAGGAGATCGGATCCGCGGAACTTCCACTTGGATAGGACGTAGCCATTCAGAGATCCCAGGATAGCAGAGAGAATAGTCGCTGTCACAGAGAGGGAGAGGCTGTTGTACAGGTTGGGCGCCAGTTTCTCGAAGGCGGCGGCGAAGTTGTCCACGTAGATGCCAGAGGGGAGACGCCACATCGTGGCCAGGTTGACTTCCTGGAAACTCTTGAAACTCGTTACCAAGAGCACGTAGATCGGCATCAGGTAGAACATTGCCGCTGCTATGAGCAGCACATACAGGATAGAGCGGGTAACCCGGCGCTTCATCGTTCGACCTCCGTGCGCATTGTGTAGAGCAAGTATGGCACCGTCAGGACGGCGATCGTCAGGAGGATGACGATGGCAATCGCTGACCCCCGCGCGAACCGCAGGGCGCGGAAGGTCGTGTACCACATATTCAGGGCGGGCACGTCGGCCGAGTATCCCTGCCCTCCCTCCTGAGTGATCGCCATAACCAGGTCGAAAATCTTGAGCGAGATATGCCCCAGGATGATGACGGCGCTCAAGGTCACGGCCTTCAGCATGGGTAGGACGATGTGGCGATAGATTTGCAGCTCACTGGCTCCGTCCACGCGGGCGGCCTCCCGTAGCTCATCAGGTATGCTGCGTACACCAGCCAGATACAGAGCCATGGTAAATCCCGACATCTGCCAGGTGGCGGGGATGACGATGGCCGCGATGCCGAGCTTGGGATGGGTATACCACTTGGAGATTAGAAAGTCAAGGCCCGCCTGGTGGAATAGAAGGTTGATTCCACTCAGGCGCTCGACGGCGGTAGCAGGGTTGAGCAGCCAACGCCAGACCACGCCGGTCACGATGAAGGAAATCGCCATCGGGAAGAGGTAAATGTTGCGAAACAGCCCTTCACCCCGGGCACGTTGATCCAGTAGGATCGCCAGAATAAGACCGATAGACAGACAGGCACCGAGAAAGAGGCAAGTGAAGATTGCCGTGTTTCGCATGTCAATCCGGAAGCGAGGATCCCGAAGCAGTGTAGCGAAATTGGAGAAACCTACGAAGGTATAGTCCGGAAGCAGGCCCTCCCAGGCAGAAACGGCGGCCCGGGCCGTCCAGGCGATGAACCCGTAGACAAAGATGGCTATCGCCAGGACGGAGGGCGATATGAGAATAATGGCAAGCAGGCGGTCCTTGCGAATGCTCATAATCACAGTTACTCCAGTGGGCGGGGCGGCCCTGTTGGACGAGCCGCCCCGCTCATTATAGTAGCACCGCTATTGGGCCGCTGCAACAAGCGCGTCCTGGAAGGTGGACACGTCGCGGTCGCCGATGAAGAGCCCAACGGCGTCTATGACGTCCTGCTGCCAACTGGGCGCTGCCGCCGCGCCGTGCATCAGGCTGGGCACGATGGCGTCGCTGGCGAAGTCGTCCAGCGCCGACTGGAGGTACTCGTCGTACAGGCTGCGGTCGGCACCCGTGTGGGCCGGGATCGAGCCCTTGATCGGGTTGAAGGCATCCTGCCCTTCCTTGGAGCCGCACACCGTCAGCCAGGCAATCGCTGCGTCGCGGTTGGCGGCGTTCTTGGGCAAGCCAAAGCTGTCCGACAGGGCGTCGAACGCTCCGGCGCTGCCCGGTGAGGCCGCCCAACCGAACTCCACTCCAGGCGTCCAGCCCTGGGCTTTGAAGTAGCCCTCGGCCCAGTCGCCCATGATGTTCATGGCGGCGGTGCCGTCAATCACTAGTTGCGTGGCCTGGTCCCACGAGAGCGCGGCGTAGTCCTCGTTGACGTAGTTCAACATGCGGTCGAAGTTGTTCAACGCCGTGGTCATCTCAGCGCTGCCCCAGTCCGTCTCGCCAGTCCACAGGCCGACGTAGGCATCCGGCCCCAGGCTGCCCAGGAGCACGGTCTCAAAGAGATGGACCTCTGTCCAGCTCTCACCCAGCGCCAACGGTATGATGCCTGCGGCCTTCAGCTTCGCGGCAACGTCGAAGAAGTCAGCCATCGTCGCCGGTGGCTGCAGGTTGTTTTCCTCGAAGATGGCCTTGTTGTACCACAGGACGTTGGCGCGGTGAATGTTGACCGGCACCGACCAGATCTCCCCGTCGTAGGAGAGGATGTCGATCAGGTCTTTCGGGTACGCGTCCAGCCAGCCCTCCTGCTCGTACAGGAAGGTGACCGGCTCCATCTGGTCAGCGACGACGTAGGTATCAATCAGCTCGTGGCCGGCATGCACCTGGAACGAGCCGGGTGGGTCGCCTCCCTGCATGCGGGTGGCCAGCACGGCCCTGGCGTCCACACCTGCGCCCCCAGCGACGGTGGCATTGATGACCTCCACATCTGGATATTGCGCCTGGAAGATTTCCAGCATGGCCGCCAGACCCTCGGCCTCACCTCCCGCCGTCCACCAACTGAAGACCTCCAGCTCACCACCGACCTCGGGCGGAGCGCTCGCCTCCACCGGCGCCGCGCTCACCAGCGCTGCGTGGAAGGTGGACACGTCGCGGTCGCCGATGAAGAGCCCAACGGCGTCTATGACGTCCTGCTGCCAACTGGGCGCTGCCGCCGCGCCGTGCATCAGGCTGGGCACGATGGCGTCGCTGGCGAAGTCGTCCAGCGCCGACTGGAGGTACTCGTCGTACAGGCTGCGGTCGGCACCCGTGTGGGCCGGGATCGAGCCCTTGATCGGGTTGAAGGCATCCTGCCCTTCCTTGGAGCCGCACACCGTCAGCCAGGCAATCGCTGCGTCGCGGTTGGCGGCGTTCTTGGGCAAGCCAAAGCTGTCCGACAGGGCGTCGAACGCTCCGGCGCTGCCCGGTGAGGCCGCCCAACCGAACTCCACTCCAGGCGTCCAGCCCTGGGCTTTGAAGTAGCCCTCGGCCCAGTCGCCCATGATGTTCATGGCGGCGGTGCCGTCAATCACTAGTTGCGTGGCCTGGTCCCACGAGAGCGCGGCGTAGTCCTCGTTGACGTAGTTCAACATGCGGTCGAAGTTGTTCAACGCCGTGGTCATCTCAGCGCTGCCCCAGTCCGTCTCGCCAGTCCACAGGCCGACGTAGGCATCCGGCCCCAGGCTGCCCAGGAGCACGGTCTCAAAGAGATGGACCTCTGTCCAGCTCTCACCCAGCGCCAACGGTATGATGCCTGCGGCCTTCAGCTTCGCGGCAACGTCGAAGAAGTCAGCCATCGTCGCCGGTGGCTGCAGGTTGTTTTCCTCGAAGATGGCCTTGTTGTACCACAGGACGTTGGCGCGGTGAATGTTGACCGGCACCGACCAGATCTCCCCGTCGTAGGAGAGGATGTCGATCAGGTCTTTCGGGTACGCGTCCAGCCAGCCCTCCTGCTCGTACAGGAAGGTGACCGGCTCCATCTGGTCAGCGACGACGTAGGTATCAATCAGCTCGTGGCCGGCATGCACCTGGAACGAGCCGGGTGGGTCGCCTCCCTGCATGCGGGTGGCCAGCACGGCCCTGGCGTCCACACCTGCGCCCCCAGCGACGGTGGCATTGATGACCTCCACATCTGGATATTGCGCCTGGAAGATTTCCAGCATGGCCGCCAGACCCTCGGCCTCACCTCCCGCCGTCCACCAACTGAAGACTTCCAACTCCCCGCTGACCTCCTCTGGCGGCGGTGGCGGTTCAGAAGGCTCGGTGGGTTCGGGTGGAGGCTCCGTCGGCGTCGGCGTTTCCGCCTTGCAGGATACCAGAAGCATAGCAATGGTGAGCAGCAGTGCCAGTATCAGGTACAGTTTCTTAGACATCTTTCCTCCTTTGTTTGCTGATCTGTTTCGCCCTTACTCCGCTGATTTCGTGTATTTGGTAGGGCTTCTCCACATAACCGTTTAATATGATAGTTCTTCCGGTTCGTTTTTGGCCGATAAAACGCCTCCTTTCTTGCCCCTTATTCAACCCACAGAACGCTTGGTGTGGGATCACTCACCAATCCAGCAAACGGGTGAACAGTCAGAGATGGATAAACAGCCAAGATCCAGACCTGGTGACTGCGGAGTCACTTTGGGGAGGTCCAGGTTGTCAGCAAGTGCTGCCTAGTATATAATATCATAAACTCACCACATAGTGGGGGGTTTTCGGTCCGAATGAGGTCAGAAAAAGGCCATGAAGCGGACATGCTGAGACATGCGCTGAGATATGTTGACGAGTGAACAGTTTCTAAGGCACCTGCGCGATGCCTTAACCCATCTCTACGATCCCGATCGCTTGCGTCAAAGTCCCCTGGCCGTCCTCTTTGGCGTGGCGGACCGATTTGACACGCCTGCTGGTCTGCAGCGCATCCTGACCGAGGCTATCGAGTCTCTTAAACCGGCGGCCGATGAGCCGCCTCGATCACACAGCAGGCGGGTCTACGATCTCCTCCTGTACCGCTATGTGCAGCAATTCAGCCAACAGGAAGTCGCCAATCAGCTAGGCATGAGCGTCCGGCACTTGCGACGTGAGCAGCGCGCGGCCGTGGAAGCGCTGGGGTATCGTCTCTGGGAGCAATTCCATTTAGCGGCCAAGATGCACGAGGATGTAGACGTGGAGCCCACTACTCAAGATGCCGTGGGCAGCCCCATGGTAGTAGATGAGGAACTAGCCTGGCTGAAAGATGGCCCGCCGGAGATGTCCACAGATCCGGAACAAACACTGCCCGCCGTGCTGGACTTGGTCCGGCCGTTGGCCCTTCGGCACAAGGTCCGCTTGAAAACCGCACTGGCCGATGCTCTTCCCAAACTGGCCGTACATCCGGTCGCCTTGCGTCAGATTCTCCTGAACTTGCTCAGCGTGGCCATCCATCGGGGGTCAGGCAGTCGAGTACATATCTCGGCCAAGCCGCTACGCTGGGAGGTCGAGATTCGAGTGTGGTGTACGCAAGCTCTCCCTGGCCCTAAACCCGCGCTGGACAACGAAGGAGCCAGTCTGGACATAGCTCACCGACTGGTAAACCTGTGCGGAGGTAGACTGGCCGCCTCTACCAACGAGGGCACCTTCGACGCTACCCTGACTCTTCCTGCCCTCGAGCAATTGCCAGTGCTCGTCATTGACGATAACGCCGATACCCTGCAACTGTTGCAGCGCTATACCGCAGGCACACGCTATCGTCTCATCGGCACCCAAGACCCGGAACAGGCCCTGAGTCTGACAGAGGAGTTCTCTCCGCAGGTCATCCTGTTGGATGTGATGATGCCTCAGGTAGATGGTTGGGAGGTACTGGGGCGGTTGCGCCAGCATCCTCTCACCAGTCACATTCCTACCGTCGTGTGCACCATTCTGGCCCAGGAAGAACTGGCCCTCTCCCTCGGCGCCAGTGCTTTTGTGCGTAAGCCGATCACGCGGCAGGCTTTTCTTGCTGCCCTTGATCGCCAGATCGCACTGATGCAGCCAGAACCTCACTGATGGCTTGGGTGCAGGCCAGGAGATCGCGCACCGACAGGCCACCGCTCCGGGTCACGGTCAGCGTATCGCTCACGATGGGCTCGCCTGTTGGATCTTTAGCAGAAACTACGATCACTGGGATCTCGCGTATAGACGGATCCTGGCTCTTTTCCCGCAGTACTTGAAAACCATCCTTTTCCGGCATGATCAGGTCGAGCATCATCACATCGGGTTGTCGCTCACGCAGCATGCTGAGAGCTTGCTGCCCGCTCGTTGCTCGCAAGACGCGGTAGTTACGTTGAGCCGAGGAAAGCATGCGGGCGAAGAGTTGCAGCACCTCAGGCTTGTCATCCACCAAGAGCACACTCTCTACCCCCTTCCCCAACTCTTCCAACGTCGAGAGCAAGGTCTTGCGAGTCACCGGTTTCACCAGATAGCGGACCACACCAAGCTGCTGTGCGGCCTCATCCTCTCCGGGCACCCAATAAGTCACCGTGGGTGTGCCATAGGGCAGGTTGGTCAACTGTGCCACCGGGACTGGCATTTGCTCAAACAAGGGCGCGTTCACGATCAGTGCCTGGGCCGGTGAGTGGTTTAGTTCGGCGATGGCTTGTTCAATGTCCTGGATAGAGATGATCTCAATACCCTCCATATAACGTCTGAACAGCCTCTGCAGCGTCTCTCCTTTTTCCAGGATGACGAATCGGGGAGCTAGCCTGGGCACAGGTGCCTTCGACCGCCTGGTACGCGCTTCGTATTGCTGATAGGGACTGAACCATCGCTTTGCGCCGTCGCTTGTTGAAATAGTGGGAGGGGGTGTGTCCAGGGGCAGGCTGAAGTAAATCGTTGTGCCTACGCCTACCCTACTCTCCAGCCACATTTCTCCCCCATGCATCTCCACAAACCGTTTACTGATGCTCAACCCTAAACCACTGCCGCCGTGGCGGCGACGTATGGAGCCATCTAATTGCTGAAAAGGCTCAAAGAGCTTTTCCTGATCCTCCAAAGCGATGCCAGAACCAGTATCGGTCACGCTGACTACGACATTATCGTCCTCGCGCCCTACCTTAAGTCGCACCCCCCCCCGCTCTGTAAAACGTCCGGCATTACTCAGCAGGTTAAGCACGACTTGGCGAGTCCGTGTGCTGTCGCAGAATACCAACGGTAGGTCGGGGGGAACCTCGGTTTCCAGGTAGAGCCCCTTGGACTCAAAAAGGTTCCGGACAGCCATAGCCGCCGCGTCTATGATGTCCTGCAGAGAGGTCCATCCCTTGCTGAGAGCCATACGCCCAGCCTCGATCTGGCTGAGGTCAAGCACATCGTCCACCAGCTTGGCTAGATGCTGGCTGTTGCGCCGGATGGCGGCGATGTCGGCCAGAAGTGCGGGCGGCAGACTATCGCTGTAGACGTGGGGCGACTGGGTGATTACCTCGCTGAAGCCGATGATCATATTCAAGGGAGTGCGAAGTTCGTGGCTCACGTTGGCCACGAACTCCTCCTTCGCCTGACGCGCCTCCTCAGCAACCTGGTGCATCACCTTGAGCCTATCGGATAGCCTGGTAAGTTCTCGGTTGGCCTGGATGAGATCCTCCTGAATTTGCTTGAGTTCCACCCGTTGGTCGCGTGCCTCCTCCATGTTTTGCCGGGCCTGCTCGAAGCTAAACAGGGACCACTGGGTCACAGTAAGCATTGCGCGCGCCGCAGCCCAACCAAGGAGTCCGGTGAAGGCTCCGCAGGCGACAATCACCAGACCAGAGGCAGTAGAAAGGGGTGTTGTTACTGGACTGTGGGCAAGCCACCACACCAGGGCACTCACCAAGACCTCTGCGAGCAGGCCGCCTGGCCAGCCCACAGTGACGACAGCCATCAGTGGGAGCAGTGTGTAAAAGAAAGCCATCTCCTGACGCTGAAACACATGTATGGCTAGCGTAATGGCTGCTGCAAGTCCGATTTGCCAGACAGCCTGGGCTGCCATCAATTGCTTCGGGAGTAGCCGGAGGGAGAGAGCAAGTGTCGTAGCGACGATCAGTGCGATAAGCCAGGCATTCCAACCCATCGTATTCGGCCAAGTCACCGTGGCCACGAGGTGCCAGGCCAGGTAGGCACCACCTGTGGTGAGAACGACATGGCGTGCTGTGGATTGCAGCAACTCGGTCGCAGAGCGGACAAAATCGGGATCAGCTTCCGGTGACGTGTGTAGTCTGTACCACATCGGAACCTCCATACCTAACGCGGGTCGCGCCGGGGTACCTAGAGTGTGTCTGACAGGAAAGTTTTCGGTATCCTACCACGCATCGTCCAGAATTGCAACAACTCCCGGACTAATGCGCCGAGATGGGCGCAGCTATGGTGGACTTGAATTGTGAGCATATCACGGAGGGGGACAAGAAATAAGGGGAAATCGGGCCGCAAGGTTCGTTAAATGGGCAAAAACGGGACTGGCGCGGGACTATAATCAAGAGAGCCAGCCTCGCGAAAATGGGGTACACTGTGCCCAGCCATAACCGAGTCAGAGGAGGCTGGCAGATGCAGTGTACCACAGGATGACGGATGTATCGCGCAAGAGCCCTCTGTGCTAATATGAGTGAGACACCTCTGCTCCGGAAATTAGTGTATAATATAGGAGCAGAGGAGATAAGACGATGACATTTCACGACTCACCAACCGACATTCCTGATCCTGAAGTGGTGCCCAAGGCCAAGCGCCGCAAGTTCTCGGCCGAGTACAAGCGGCGTATCTTGGAAGAGGCTGACAACCTAACAGAGCCCGGCCAGACCGACGGCCTGTGCTATGCTTAGAATGACGGTCAACTATCAGGGTGACTTTTGCGGTATTGCCAAAGTAGAATTGGCGCGCGGCTGTCGGTGGACGGGGGCGGCTATTTCGAATTGGGAGAAGGCCGTGCACGTGTCGTGAACGCAGGGACAATCGCAGGCTGGCGTGTCGCGTTGGCCTGCTCTTCCGCTGCCCAATGCAGCGATCTGGCTGACCGAGGTGCACGTTGTCCACCAGTAGCCGCCGACCTCTCATATGCCTGTCCATCCTTTTGGCGCTCTACGTCTTCCTCGTCCTGGCCTATTGGATCGTGACGCCGGTCTACGAGGGGCCCGACGAGCCAATGCACTATGCCTACGTTCGCCACCTGGTTGAGACGGGGCACTTGCCCCCGCTGACCGGCTACGAGGAGGGCCACCCCGCCCATCAGGAGACCAGCCAGCCGCCGCTCTACTACGTTACCGCCGCATTGCTCACCTTCTGGACCCCGGACCAGGGAGACTACGCCACGCTGCTGGAGCGCAACCCTCACTTCGCCTACCCCGCCCCGCCAACGGTGCCGGACAACAAGAACACCTGGCTGCACACGCCGGCCGAGGACTTCCCCTGGCACGGCACCGTCCTGGCCGTTCGCCTGACACGGCTGATCTCGTTGCTCTTTGGCGCTCTGGGCGTCGTCGCTACCTGGGGCTTGGGACGAGAGCTGTGGCCCTCGTCTGACTGGCTGCCCTTGCTGGCGGCGGGGATGACTGCTTTCATCCCCCAGTTCCTGTTCATGAGCGGCGTCGTCACTAACGACACGGCAGTGATGGCGCTCTCGGCCTGCGTGCTATGGGCTGTGGCCCACCTGGTGCGGGGGCTTTGCCCCGAAACCAGATTTTGCGGGCGGCTCTCTCAAGGATCGGTCTCTCAAGAATCGAGAAGAGATCTGGTTTCTTCCCCTGGAACTGGTCTCCGACCACGCCATGCACTGCTTTTGGGCCTGCTGCTGGGCCTGGCCGCGCTCACCAAACTCAGCGTGCTGGGGTTGATGCTGTTGGCGAGTCTGTTCCTCATTGCCATCGCCTGGCGAGAGCAGTGGGGCTGGCGGGCTACGCTGGGGTGGCTGGGGTTGGCGCTGGGCGTCACCGCCCTGGTTGGCGGGTGGTGGTACGTCCGCAACTGGCTCCTGTACGGCAGTCCCTTCACCCTGCAGGTGATACTGAGCGGTCCGTGGGTCTGGGAAAGGCCAAGCCCGCTGCGACCGGCCCTGGCCCAACTAGGCGGTGTTGAACGGTCGTTCTGGGGCATGTTCGGCACCGGCAACGTGGGCCTGCCTGAGTGGGTCTATGGGACGTTGCGGGCGGCCCGGTTGCTGGCCCTGGCCGGGTGGGGGCTCCTCCTCCGCCGTCCACCCAGGAGGGCGAAGGCCTGGATATGGGCGCTGCTGTGGGCCTGGTGCCTGCTGGTACTGGCGCTGCAGGTGCGATGGATGCAACTGATGATAGCCCCCTGGGGCCGGCTGCTCTTCCCGGCTCTGGCCGCCATGACTTGCCTTCTGGTGGAGGGGTGGCGCGGTTGGCTGCCGGCCCACGCCCGCCCTATACTGCTTCTGGCCCCGGTGGCGGGCCTCCTGCTCCTGAGCGCCGTCGCGCCGCTGGCAGTCATTCGCCCGGCCTACGTCCGGCCTGTGCAGCTCACACCCGCCCAGGTGACCGCCCGTGCCCATCCAGCCAATTTCCGTCTGGGCGACCTGGCTCGCCTGGTTGGGTACGACCTGGACCGGATGTCGCTCTCGCCTGACGACTGGCTGACCGTCACCCTGTGCTGGGAGGTTGTCGAGCCCACTACGACCGACTACACGCTGTTCGTCCAACTGATCGGTGTGGATGGCCATCTGGTGGCCAGCCGGCACACCTATCCGGGTCAAGGCCGCTTCCCGACCTCGCAGTGGCAGCCTGGCGACCGCTTCTGCGATGAAACGCGGGTCCACGTGGACGAGCATGTCCCTGTCCCCACCGTTTATCAGGTAGAGGTTGGCCTGCTGGATGCTGAGCGTGATGCCCGGCTGCCCATCCAAACCGCCGATGGCGCGTTGGACGGCCCGCTCTTTCTGGCCCGCGTCCGCGTGGCCCCGGAAACCCCGCCGGAGGTGGTCATCCCTGTCCCGCTGGATTATCACCTGGGGGAAACACTGGCGCTGGTAGGGCGGGGGCCATTGCCGGAGACTATCCGCGCCGGCCAGTCCTTCAGCCTGACCGTGTACTGGCGGGCCACAGCCTCCCCCCCGACCGACTACAGCGCCTTTGTCCACCTGCTCGACCCAGCCGGGGAAATTGTAGCGCAAATAGACCGCTCCCCTCGCGACGGACGTTACCCTACCTCCTTCTGGGTGCCGGGCGAGGTCGTCAGCGATACCTTCACCCTGCTAGTGCCTGCTACAACGACGCCAGGCCGCTGTCGGCTGGTGAGCGGGATGTACACCTGGCCCGACCTGGCCCGCCTGCCGGTCGTCGGACCGGACGGACAGCCTCAGTCCGGGAGCCTGGTGGCGTTGGGAAGCATCGTGGTCAGATGAGAGGCGCGATGACTGCTCGCTCTCTGTTCCTCTGCCGTCTGCGGATTTCTGGACAAAGACCTTAGCATGTGTTAGAATCAGTCCCGTTATGCGCAGTAAGGCCATCTGGCACCATCCGCCTGCAAACCGCAAACTGCTTCTCATCCTGGTGCTCTACATGTCCGTGGCTCTGGCCTACGGATTGGTGACGCCTGTCTTCGAGGGGCCGGACGAGATCGGCCACGTGCTCTACGTCAAGCACATTGCCGAAGGGCACGGCATCCCGGTGCAGACCCGCGAGTATGCCATAGCTTACGGTTTCGGGCAAGAGGGCTCTCAGGCCCCGCTCTACTACGCGCTCAACGCGGCGGTGGTGCGGCTATGGGGAGACAATTGCCTTTCACTGGCCGACCTGGAAGGGATACCGCCGGTCAACCCATTCTCCACCTGCGGCCGGCCGGAGGAGGGGCACAACGTGGCCCGCTACCGGCACGATCCCCATCAGGAGGCATTCCCGTACCAGGGCGCGGCGCGGGCGGTCCACGTGATGCGGCTCCTCTCGGCTCTGCTGGGGGTCGTGACCGTTGTCGCCGTCTACGTGGCGGCTCGCCTGGCCTTCCCTGATTTGGAGGAAGCGGCTCTGTTGGCGGCGGCGCTGGTGGCCCTCAACCCCCAGTTTGCCTTCATGGGGGGCGTCGTGAACAACGATAATCTGGTGAATTGCCTTACGGCAGTGGCAGTGGCATTGACGCTGTACTGCCTGACACACGGTTTCACCTGGCAACGTGCGCTGGCGCTGGGGCTGGTGTGCGGGTTGGCCCCGCTGGCCAAACTGGGTGGCCTGACGGCTATGGCCTTCGCTGGGGTGGGGCTGCTGGCCAGTTACAAATTACGAATTACGAATTACGAACCACGAATTACACAAACTGCCGATCACAAATCGCAAACTACTCGTCTATCATCGTTCATTGTTCATTGTTCATTGTTCATTGTTGCTTTCCTGGCCGTGGCCGGCTGGTGGTTCGTCCGTAACTGGGTGCTCTACGGCGATCTGACTGGCACGAATAGGATGCTCTCCATCTACGGCGGGCGAGGTGGTTGGCCCTCTCACCTGGTCATCCCCGAGATTCTCAACACCTTCCGCTCTTATTGGTCTGCCTTCGCCTGCGAGTTGAGTTTTCCCGGCCCGGTCCACTGGGCCCTTGGCCTACTGGTAGGGTTGGGCATGGTAGGATGGGTGAGGGGATGGGGAACCACACCACGCCAGGAGAGGTGGGTCGCGGGGTTGCTCCTTCTTTGGACGGGGCTGGTGGTCGTCTCCTGGGTGCGCTGGAATCAGATCACCTACGCTCCGCTGGGCCGTCTCTTTTTCCAGGCTGACGCGGCCGTCGGGGCTTTGCTCGGGTACGGGCTGGCACGGCTCACGTCGCGGCCCCGGTGGATGCTGGTCGGCGTGAGCGCGGGACTGTGGGCGCTGGCGCTGGCGGGTGCATTATTCATTGTCCGGCCGGCCTTTGCGCTACCGAAGCGGTACCCGATTTCTGCAAACGAGGCCCCGCCCGCGCCTCCGCAGCCGTTGTCCCAGGCTACCTTCGATGACCTGGTCACAGTACTGGGTTACGAAGTCTCTCCTCGCTCTCTGGAACCGGGCCAAACGCTGGAAGTGGCCCTGTTTTTACAGGCCACCCGCCCCATCACTGAGGATTACACCCTGGCTTTCCAACTGCTCTCACCAGTTCCCGGTGACGACGCGGCGTTGATCAACTTCAACGCCATCCCTGGTGATGGCAACTATCCCACCTACGCATGGCAGCCCGACGAGGTGATTGTGGATCGGTACCGGCTGCGGGTCCCGGGGCGGGTGGAGCAGGCACAGTCCTGGCGGGTCGTGGCTATACTTTATCGTCTGTGCGACGGGGAGCGCCTTCCAGTCACTGTGGCCGGTCAGCCAGCCGGTGGGATGCTGGGTTTGGGGCTGGTGCGGGTGGGCGCGTCGGAGCCGCCGACGGTGCCGCTGGAAGCGCGGCTAGAGTCCGGCCCTCTCTTCGGCGAGGCCATCCGGCTGGAGGGGATGCGGCTGCAGCCGGAGGGGGACCGGATGCGGGTGCAGGCCTGGTGGCGAGCGGTGGCTCGTCCCCCCGGTGATTACACCACGCTGGTGCACCTTTACGATGCGGAGGGAAAGGTTCTGGCCACTGGCGACGCGCTGCCGCAGCAAGGAGCCTTCCCGACTTCCCTTTGGGAACCGGGCGACCTGATCGCGGATGAATATGTCCTGCCATTAGAAAGGCAGAGTAAACGTGTAGGCCTGGGCTGGTATGATCCGGTCACCGGTGTTCGGTTGCCGATCTCCGGTGACGTGTCCGAAACAGTTGCCGTGGAAGACATCCCACTTCCGTAAGAGCGGCAGGCAATCCACATTCTTGGGAGCGGGGAGAAGTGATGACCCGGTGGAAGACGAGAGTGGCATTTTTATGTCTACTCTTATTGTTTTTTGGACAACTTGCCTTTGGGGCCAGGCATCTATCCCTGACGGCCGATGAACCCGCGCATATCGTCCGCGGATACGTATACCTGACTACGAATGATTTTTGGATGGTGCCTATCCTGGGGCATCCCCCACTGATCGAGGGATGGGCTGCGCTGCCCTTGCTTCTGAACGCTAACCGTCCGCATCCCGCAGAGGTGCCTTACTGGAAAGAAAGCACAGCCCTGTACATTCAAAACTTGCTGCCCCATTTGGGGACCGTGGCCCAACTGGAGATTTTATCCCGCGTTCCTGTGATGTTGCTTACCACTTTGCTGATGGCGCTGACGTTTCGCTGGGCCTCTGAACTGGCAGGGGGGTGGGGTGGCGTATGGGCTACCGTCTTGATGGTGTGGGATCCCACGATGATTGCGCACGCGCAATTGGATACGACGGATCTCGGCGTCACCCTGCTCATTTTTGCCTGCGCGTATGTGTTTTGGAAGATGGCGCACAAACCGACACCGGGCCGGCTCGTGGCTACAGGGCTTCTGACCGGCCTGGCGATGGCCGCCAAGCATTCCGGTATGGTCGCCTTGCTCTTGATGGGGCTTCTCGTTGTCTGGGGGTGGTACTGGACGGTGAGAGGAGAGGGGGCGGCAGCTCTGGATTCCGATGGCCGTCACCGTCGTTTCGTCTCTGAGGCCTGGCGATGGGGGGGGCGGGGTGCCGTGATTCTCCTCACCAGTGTGCTGGTTCTGTGGGTCGTCTACCGCTTTGAAATCGAGCGACTAGCCGGTACTCCATGGATTCTCCCCTTTCCATCCCACATCAAGTCGTTGCACACCTTGTTCGAGGGCAAGGATAGAATGGCTTTCCTGCGAGGTCAGTTGAGAGAGGGCGGGTGGTGGTGGTACTCCCCCTACGTCTTCCTCATCAAGACGCCTCTGCCGTTCATCGCAGCCATTCTCTTCACCGTCTACGACGGGTTACGACGAGGAAGACGGGAAAGGCGGGTCTGGCTTCGAGACATTCCCCTATGGTTGTTCCCCGTGCTCTACTGGGGCGTAATGATGTGGGGAGGAATGAACATAGGTTACCGGCACCTTCTCCCCACCTTTCCCTTCGTGTACGTGCTGGTCGGGCGGGCGATTGCCCAGGCATCGTTTCTTCGCTCGGGGCCAAGGCGATGGGTGACAATCGTGCTCACAGCCTGGTACATCCTGGGTACATGGTGGGTGTATCCCTACACCCTGGCTTACTTCAACGAGTTGGCCGGAGGTCCCGCCAACGGTTACCGTCACGTGGTAGATTCCAATCTGGATTGGGGGCATAGTTTCAAAGCCCTGGCGCGGTACATGCGGCAAGAGGAGATTACGGAGGTGAGCCTGAGTTATTGGACGTGGGTAGACCCTGCCTTATACGGTGTGAGGTATACGCCGCTCCCTCCTGCCCCTCAGACTGAAGGGGAGCGCTTTCCCTCTTTCGCCCCACCGGCTGGCATCTACGCCATAAGCGCTACGACACTGCAGGGGATTCTGCTGCACGATACCGACCTATATGAATGGTTCCGGCATCAGTCACCCATCGCTCAGCCGGGCTACGGGATGCTGGTATATCGGGTGGAACGAACCACGCCGGCTCCCACATGGGTGGGCCAATGTGCCACTCCGGTTCCTCCCCTGCCGCCGTCGGAAATAGAACGTGGCTTCGGCGGCCAGGTCCAGCGGGTAATCTACTTCGACTGCACCCAGGCCTGGCTCTACCCGGACGGAGGGAAGACAGCAGGCTGGTTTGTCCTCCATCAAGAAGTGTTACGCGAAGCGGATGAATGGATCGCCTCCGACCTGGCTGGCGCGCGGATGAGCTATGCCCACAGGCAGCCGGGGGTCCTGCCCCCTTTTTCCGTATACGAATGGACACCATCGTCTCTTCCCCGGCCGGCGACATCTGTCTTTATCCCTTCGGATCCGGCTAGCCCTGTGGGAGGGTTTCCCCTCTCGGCGCCGGTCTCGTTCGACGGGCCTCTGGTGTTGCTGGGCTACCGGGTTGCGCCGGCCGGGGAGCATGCCTTTGAGTTACATACGTGGTGGGAAGTTAGCAGTCCTTCCACTCGTCCTTTCTCCCTGATGGGCCACCTGGTGGATCCGGAGGGACACGTGATAGGCACCGCCGACGGATTGGGCGTTCCCCTCACCGAGATGCGTCAGGGGGACTGGTTTGTCCAGCGGCATCGTTTCCTTCTGACCGAAGAAGCCGCCGCCAGCCTGGATGTGCTGTGGTTTCAGACGGGCGGCTACTGGCTGGACACGATGGAACGTTGGCCTGTCCTGGCAGACGGGAGAGCAGCAGGTGACCGGGTGATTCTGACGAGTGTGGAGTTATCCAGGCGGTGAGCAAAGAGGTGGCTCCGTTGATCAGATTGATCAAGACGAGCAAGAGCGGTTCTTCGGTTCACTATTGGGGCCTGGCGATACTTCTGTTGCTGGTTTGCTTCGCTCAACTGGCCTTTGGTTCACGCCAGCTCTCCCTGACATCTGACGAGCCACCTCATCTGGGGGCCGGGTATACCTACCTGACTACCGGCGAGACGTGGCATATCCCTTCTCTTGGTAATCCCCCCCTGCTCCTCGCCTGGGTGGCCTGGCCTGTTGTGCTAGGAAATCCTCACCTCCCCTTGCAGACTCTTCCCAACTGGCATACGCGTGCCCTACCCCCCTATTTTCGGGCCCTTTTTCCCCTGCTGGGGCCTGTAGAGCAGTTGGAGGTGGCCGGGCGGGTGCCAGTGATGCTGTTGGGTGTACTACTGGGCGGTCTGGTCTTCCGCTGGGCAGCGGACCTGTTCGGCTACAAGGGTGGTCTCCTGGCCCTGGCGCTGATGGTGTTCGACCCGACGATGGTGGCGCACGCGCAGTTGGCGACGACGGATGTCGGCGTTACCTTGCTGGGCTTTGCGATGTTCTTTGTTGGTTGGCGGTGGGCACGGACGAGGTGGGCACGGACGAGGTGGGCACGGACGAGCCGTGCCCCTACGGAAGACATACGCTGGAGTATCGGGATCGGGCTGCTTGCGGGGGCTACGATGGCGGCCAAGGTTTCAGGGCTTGTATGGGTTGGCCTGGTCGTGGGAATCATGGCGGCAGTTGAGGTTGCCCGCTCGACTGGACGGAAACCGGGTTTTTTCCGAAAAACCTGGTTCCTTGCAGTTCTTCGCAGGAGCGCGACGGTTGTGGTGGTCGCTTTCCTGTTCCTGTGGGGGGTGTATGGATTTCGTGTCGGTCCCCTGCGCGTTGGGCCATACCTGCTAGCGGTTCCTGCGTCCCATCACTGGGAGGGTATGCTACAGCAGATAGCCAGTCCTTCGCTCCGCCTGATGTTTCTGGCCGGGGAAACCCGGGTGGGGGGATGGTGGTGGTACTTTCCCTTCGCCTTCCTG
The DNA here is from genome assembly GCA_964653285.1 of uncultured Anaerolineales bacterium. Taxonomy (GTDB): domain Bacteria; phylum Chloroflexota; class Anaerolineae; order B4-G1; family B4-G1; genus CAZZEX01. Next base: position 1,100 of record CAZZEX010000049.1, on the reverse strand, counting down.
ATCAAGAATCCTGTCCCTTTGTTGGTGATCTGGATAGGAGCCGTCATCGTCTCGGTGCGCCGGCGTTCCCTCACGATCCCCGACTTTCTCTTTCTCCTTGCCTTTCCAGCCGTATACGTGGCTGTGGCGATCCACAGCAAGGTCAACATTGGCTATCGGCATCTGCTGCCCATCCATCCTTTCCTGTACGTCCTTGCAGCCCAGTGGGTTGACGTAGGCAGGAAACCCGGCCTTTTCCGAGAAACCTGGTTTCTGGCTGCCAGCGCTTCTCAGAGGTCAGGGGGAGGCTTCTACAGGAAAAACCGGGTTTCTTTCGTCGCGCGGGTGCTGTGGGTGGCGTTGTGGATGTGGTACGTCGTCGGGACAATCAGGATTTTCCCTCACTACCTGGCTTACTTTAATGAACTGGTAGGTGGGCCTAGCAACGGCTATCGCTATCTGGTGGACTCCAACCTGGACTGGGGGCAGGACTTCAAGGTGCTGAAAGAAACCTTAGCACATCTCGATGTTCGCCCCCCTCTGCGTCTGGGCCACTATTGGTATGCGGGACCTGAGTTGTATGGTATTCAGTATGAGCCGCTTCCCCCTTTGCCCGGTGCGTCCTCCGTCTTCTCTCCCCGCTTTGATCCCTCTCCCGGGACGTATGTGCTGGGAGCCACACTACTGCAATGCGGTCGCGGCGATTTGGAGCAGTACGAGTGGTTCAAGCACCATACTCCCGTGGCCCAACCTGGGCACGCTCTGTTCGTCTATCGGGTGGATCCCCATCGGCCGCCGGCCACCTGGGTCGCCCAATGCACGCAGCCGGCTCCTCCTTTGGATGATGAACTCATATCGAGGGAATTCCACACCCAACCTCTGCGCCGGGTCTACTTCGACTGCACGCAGAGCTGGATCTACCCGGAGGATGGGCAGACGAGCGGCTGGTACGTGCTCCACGACGAGGTGTTGCAGATTGGCTCCCCTCCGCTTCGGGGGGGGTGGGGGGTGTCGCAGGTTGGCTCCCCTCCGCTTCGAGGGGGGTGGGGGGTGTTGCAGGTTGGCCCCCCTCCGCTTCGGGGGGGGTGGGGGGGGGTGCAGGAAGATGAGCCGTTCTTGCC